>NZ_JAKGSG010000016.1 GCF_021568775.1 Antribacter soli
CTCCCCGCGGGCGCGGGGGCCCCCCCGCCCCCCGGGGGGGGGCCCGCCCCCCCCCGCCCCCCCCCCCCACGCCCGTATCATCAAGACTTCAGAGAGGAGCCCTCGTGGCAGAGCTGAGCGTGGACCTCGTGGCCACGGACCGCAAGGTCTGGTCGGGCGCCGCCGTGTCCGTCAGTGCCCCGTCCGTGGACGGCCAGATCGGCATCCTGGCGAACCACTCGCCGCTGCTCGCGGTGCTCCGCCCGGGCACCGTCACCGTCCGGACGTCCTCGGGTACGGCCGTCGAGGCCGATGTGTCCGGTGGCTTCGTCTCCGTGGACGACAACCTCGTCACCCTCGTGGTCGACGAGATCACCGCCCTGCGCTGAGGGGGACGGGGTGCCGGGCGTCGTATGGGTAGCGATCGCGGTGCTCGTCGCGGTCACGCTGGTGCTCGTCGTGGGCGCGTCGCGCCTGCGGACCCTCTCCCACCGCCTGGGCTCGTTCCCGTGCGGCGCCCGGGCGTCCGGCAACCCGCAGGGTTCCTGGACGCTCGGCATCGCGCAGTACGCGGTGGGCCGGATCGAGTGGTGGCGATGTTGGTCGCTCTCCCCGCGCCCCGCCCGCACGTGGTACCGGGACAGGCTGGAGGTCACGGGCCGCTTCCCGCTGGCTGCCGAGGACCCCGCCGGCCAGGAAGCCCGGTTCCTCGTCCAGTGCCGCTACGACGGCATGGATTTCGAGCTCAACATCTCGGCCGGTGACTACACCGGCCTCGCGTCCTGGCTCGAGGCGGCGCCCCCGGGGCGCCGGGACCTCGTCCTCTGAGCCCAGACATCGCTGGGTGGGGCCTCCCGCGAGGGTCCAGGCGAACCATGGCCGGCGGAAGCCCAGAAATCGCTCCCGCCCCGGCACCTGAAGGAGATCTGTGCGCCTCGTCGTCGCCGACTGCTCTGCCCGCTACACAGGCCGACTGACCGCCATGCTGCCGCGGGCGAAGCGGCTGCTGGTCGTCAAGGCGGACGGCAGCGTGCTCCTGCACTCCGACGGCGGCTCGTACAAGCCGCTCAACTGGATGAGCCCGCCGTGCTCGCTCAGCATGCGTGAGCCGGACGCGGAGGCCGCCGAGCGCGGCGTCACGCAGGTCTGGACGGTGCAGCACACCAAGTCCGACGACCGGCTGGAGATCGAGCTCCACGACGTCCACCACGAGTCGGCGCACGACCTCGGCATCGACCCCGGCCTCGTCAAGGACGGCGTCGAGGCCCACCTGCAGGAGCTGCTGGCTGCGCAGATCGGGCTGCTCGGAGACGGGCACACCCTGGTCCGCCGCGAGTACATGACGGCGATCGGCCCGGTGGACATCCTCGCGCGGGACGCGTCCGGCGCGACGGTCGCGATCGAGATCAAGCGGCGGGGCGACATCGACGGCGTCGAGCAGCTCACCCGCTACCTCGACCTGCTCAACCGCGACCCCCTGCTCGCGCCGGTGCGGGGCGTCTTCGCCGCGCAGGAGATCAAGCCGCAGGCACGCGTCCTGGCGACGGACCGCGGCATCGGCTGCCTCGTCCTCGACTACGACGCCATGCGCGGCGTCGACGACGTGGACTCCCGCCTGTTCTGACCTGGCCGTGGGGCAGGATGGGCGCCATGGCTGCACCCATCGTCCTGCGGGGCCGCGTGGTCCTTCCTTCCGCCGTCCTGGACGACGGCGTCGTGGTCGTCGTGGGCGACCGGCTCGCCTTCGTGGGCACGGTGGCCGACGCCGGCCCGGCCGGCTTCGGCGACCTCGTCGCCTCGGTCCCGGTCTCGCCCGCCGTCCTGCTCCCCGGCCTGGTCGACGTGCACAACCACGGCGGCGGCGGGGCGTCCTTCCCGGATGCCGTCACGCCCGAGGAGGTCATGACGGGGGTGCTGGAGCACCGCCGGCACGGCACGACGACGATGCTCGCCTCCCTCGTGACTGCCTCGCGCGAGGTGCTGCTGGAGCGGGCCGCGCTGCTGGCCGGGCTCGCCGACGCGGGCGAGATCGCCGGCATCCACGCCGAAGGCCCGTTCCTGTCGCACGAGCGCCGCGGTGCGCACAACCCGGCGGACCTGGTCCCGGGGGACGTCGAGCTCGTCCGTGACCTGGCCGCAGCGGCGCGCGGGCACCTGCGGACCATGACGGTGGCGCCGGAGGTGCCGGGCGTCTCGGGGCCTGACGGCGTCGCGTCCGCCTTGGTCGCGGCCGGCGCGATCCCCTCGATCGGGCACACGGACGGGACGACGGCCGCCGCCGAGGCGCTGATCGACCAGGTCGCCGGAGAGCTCCGCGCCGCGGCAGAGTCGGGCGGGCCGGTGCTCGGCATGACCGCCACCCACCTGTTCAACGGCATGCGACCGCTCCACCACCGCGCGCCCGGCCCGATCCCCGCATGCCTCGCCGCTGCTGCGCAAGGAGACCTCACCGTCGAGCTGATCGGCGACGGCGTGCACCTCGACCCGGCCCTGGTCCGCACGATGTTCGAGACGCTCGGCGCGGACCACGTCGTACTCGTGACGGACGCGATGGCGGCGGCCGGGATGGCCGACGGCGCGTACGACCTCGGGCCGATGTCGGTCACCGTGCGCGACGGCGTGGCGCGGGTCACCGACCCCGGCCACCCGGAGGGCGGGGCCATCGCAGGCGGCACCGCGCACCTGGTCGACGTGGTGCGCGCGGCCGTGGACGCGGGCGTGCCCCTGGCCGACGCCGTGCGCGCGGCCTCGCTCGTGCCGGCCCGCGTGCTGGGGCTGTCGGCCGAGGTGGGTTCACTGGAGGCGGGCCTGCGCGCCGACGTGCTCGTGACGGACACCGGCCTGCGCCCCGTCCGGGTCCTGCGGGCGGGCGCAGAAGTCGACGGCTGATCGGTTCGGATCGGGCGTTGCCCGGGGCGCCGTGCTTCGCTACCGTAGAGTCGAAGCGCTTCGACGCCTCGCTCGAAAAGCCCACGACCGCCGCACCGCCGCGGCGACGAAGGAGACCCAATGGACGTGCCGGCCTTCCGCGACACAGCGCTCTCCGTGCCCGAACGGGCCCGCGACCTGCTCGGGCGGCTGACCCCCGCAGAGCGCGTTGCGATGCTCCACCAGCACGCACCGGTGGTGGAGCACCTCGGCCTCGGGCCGTTCCACACGGGGTGCGAGGCGCTCCACGGCGTCGCGTGGCTCGGCCTCGCGACCGTGTTCCCGCAGCCCGTCGGCCTCGCGGCCACCTGGGACCCCGAGCTCGTGCGGCGCGTCGGCGACGTCGCCGCTACCGAGGTGCGGGCCAAGCGAGCCGCGGACCCGTCGGTGAGCCTCAACGTGTGGTCGCCCGTGGTGAACACCCTGCGCCACCCGGCGTGGGGCCGGAACGAGGAGGGCTACTCCGAGGACCCGCACGTGACCGCCCACCTGGCCACCGCCTACTGCCGGGGCCTGCGCGGCGACCACGAGCGCGTGTGGAAGACGGCGCCCACGCTCAAGCACTTCCTCGCGTACAACAACGAGACGGACCGCTCGTCGACGAGCTCGAACGTCACGCCGGTCGTGCTGCACGAGGAGGAGCTGCCCGCCTTCCGCGAGCCGGTCGAGGCGGGCGTGGTCGCCGCCGTCATGCCCTCGTACAACCAGGTCAACGGGACCCCGGCGCACCTCCAGGCCGAGCTCTTCGCCGAGCTGCGGTCGTGGACCGACCAGTCCGTCGCGCTCGTCTCGGACGCCGCCGCCCCGATGTTCGTCGTGACGCTGCAGCGCGCGGCGCCCGACCGGGCCTCCGGCAACGCGGCCCTCGTGCGTGCCGGTGTCGACTCGTTCACCGACGACGACCACGACTCCGCGCTCACGATCCAGCGCCTCGAGGAGGCCCTCGAACGGGGCCAGCTCGACATGGCGGACGTGGACCGTGCGGTGCTGCGCCTGCTGGAGCTGCGCCTGCGCACCGGCGAGCTCGACGCCGACGACCCCTACGCCGGGATCGGCGCCGACGCGCTCGACCTGCCCGAGCACCGCGTCCTCGCACGCGAGGCGGCGACGCGTTCCGTCGTCGTGCTGCGCAACGACGCCGGGGTGCTGCCGCTCGGGACGCCAGCGTCGGTCGCCGTCGTCGGCCCGCTCTCCGAGTCCGTGCTCACCGACTGGTACTCGGGCACCCTGCCCTACGCGGTCACGGCCGCGGACGGGTTCCGCGCGCTCGGCGCGCGCGTGGTCGTGGCGGACGGCGCGGACATCGTCGCGCTGCGGGCCGCCTCCGGCCGGTACGTGGCGGTGTCCGCCGATGGCTCGACCGTCGTCGCGGACGCCCCCGACGCCGGGAAGGCCACCCGCCTGGCCGTGACCGACTGGGGCCGGGGCGTGCTCACCGTGCGCTCCGAGGCGTCGGGGCGCCTGCTGACCGGCGCCGCCTGGCCGCTCCGGGCCGACGCGACCCGGGTGGGCGGCTGGGAGGTGCAGGAGAGCTTCCGGCGGCACGTGCACCCGGACGGCACGTGGTCGTTGCTGCACCTCGGTTCCGGCCGGTGGGTGCGGGTCCAGCGGGACACCGGGCTGCTGGGCGCGGACGGCCACACGCTCGACGACGCCGAGCGGTTCGTGGCGCGGGTGCTGGAGTCCGGCGCGGCCCGGGTGGCGGAGGCCGCCGCGCAGTGCGACGCCGTCGTCGTGGCGGTGGGCAACGACCCGCACCTCAACGGGCGCGAGACGCAGGACCGTCCGGACCTGCTGCTGCCCGACGCCGCCGTGGAGGTCTGGCGTGCCGCCGTCGAGGCCAACCCGCGGGCGGTGCTGGCGGTCGTATCGAGCTACCCGTACGTGCTCGGCCGCGGCGTGGCGGACGCCCCGACAGTCGTGTGGACCAGCCACGGCGGCCAGGAGCTCGGCCACGGCCTCGCGGACGTCCTCACGGGCGCCGCCGAGCCCGCCGGCCGCCTGTCCCAGACCTGGCCCGCCCGCGAGGAGCAGGCCGGGGACCTGTTCGACTACGACACCCGCCGCCAGCAGGTCACCTACCGCCACCTGCCCGCCGCCGAGGCCGGGGCGCCCGCCTTCGCGTTCGGGCACGGCCTGACCTACTCGACCGTGTCCTACGAGGCGCTGACGCTCTCGGCCGGCGAGCTGGCGGCGCCCGCGCCGACCCGCCACCACCCGCCGCTGACGCCGTCGGACCTGGCCGGGCCGGGCGTGGTGACGGCGTCGGTGACGGTGCGCAACACCGGCGACCGGCCCGCCGAGGAGCTCGTGCAGGTGTACTCGCTCGGGCTCCCGGCGCCGGCCGCGACCCCGGTCCGGCTCCTGCTCGGCTACCGCCGGGTGCGGCTCGAGCCGGGGGAGGAGGCGACGGTGGACGTCGCCTTCGACATCGCCCGGCTCGCGCTCTGGGAGGCGTCGGAGGGGGCCGGGATGCTCGACGGCGACCTGCGCGTCCACCCCGGCACGTACACCGTCGCAGCGGGCGCCTCGTCCGTGGACCTGCCGCTGCGCGCAGGCCTTACCGTCGTCGCATGAGGATCGACCCGGAGAGCCGGAGCGTGCAGGGCCTCACGGTCCTCCTGCAGTTCGTCGCGCTCAACGTGCTGTACGTGGTGGCCTGCCTGCCCGTAGTGACTGCCGGTGCGGCGACGGCCGCGCTGTACGAGGTCACCCTGCGGTACGCCGACGACGAGCGCGGGTATCTGCTCTCCGGGTACCTCGTGGCGCTGCGGCGCAACCTGTGGCGCGGCACCGCCGTCGTCGCGGTGCTCGGCCTGCCGGTCGCGGGGGCGGCGTTCGCCGCCGTCTTCTGGCTGTCGGCCGGCAGCGTGCTCGGCACCGCCGTCGGCGTCGTCGCCGTCCTCCTCGCGGTGCACCTGGCGGGGGCGCTGCTCTACGGGCTCGCCCTGGTCCCGCGGTACGACGACCCGCTGGGCCGCACCCTCCGCAACGCCATGCTGCTGCCGCTCGCCGAGCCGTTGCGCACGGGCTGGCTGGTGCTGCGGCCGCTTGCCACGGTCGCCGTCGTGTACGTGGCGCCGCAGGCCGTCGTGCTCGTGGCGACCATCGGCTTCTCGGTCGGCGCGTACGTCGACGCGCTCGTGCTGCACAGCGTGTTCCGCCGACGGCAGGGCGCCGGCGAGGTGGTGAGCCCCCACTCCGGCGAGTGACGGGACGTCGTCGAGCACGGACCGTACGAGGACTCTCGAAGGACGAAGAGGAGGGACGAACGAGGCCCGGGGGGGGGGGGGGGGGCGGGGCGCGCGGGGGCCCGGGGGGGGGGGGGCCCCCGCGGCACACC
>NZ_JAKGSG010000017.1 GCF_021568775.1 Antribacter soli
CCACGGACCGTACTCGGACTCTCGAAGGACGATGAGTTGGGACTACCGGGGCCCGGGCTCCTGGCGGAGCCCGGGCCTCCTGGTACCCGGTCGCTGTCCGACGCCGGACGTCAACCGATGGGATCACTCGGACTGCTCCCGCCCGCGGCCGAGCCTCAACCCGTTGCGGGCGGAGCGCGCGCCCGGGCGGGCGGTGCAGATCCGCAGGGTGGACCGGCTGGCCGGCGCGGCTGGATGGAGCCTGTCCACTCCCGCGACAACATAAGAACCATTTGTGATCGAAGCGTTTCGTCTGGCCCAATGTCTATCCGGCCTGGCGCTATACCTTGACAATGGCACACTTCGCCGCTTCCATTGTCGAAGCGCTTCAACGATCGACAGCGCTACGACCGCAAGTGCGCGACGAAGGGCACCCTCGGTGACGACCGGGGCCCCTTCGAGCGCTTCTCCGCTCAAGGACGCGCGGCTCTCCCTCGTACGCCGCCTGCTCCAGACCAGTCCCTTGTCACCAGACCCAAAGGAGAGCATCATGCAACGACGCACTTTCCTCGCGTCGATCGGCGCGGCCGCGGTCGCGATCGCCCTCCCGCCCGCGCCGGCACAGGCCAAGGCCCACGCGCGCGGTGCGTGCACCTACACCTGGAAGAACGCCGTCGTCAACGGCGGCGGCTTCGTGCCCGGCATCGTCTTCAACGAGACCGAGCCGAACCTCATCTACGCCCGCACCGACATCGGCGGCTGCTACCGCTGGCAGGAGGGCTCCCGGACCTGGAAGCCGCTCCTGGACTGGGTCGGCCGCGACAAGTGGGGCTATTCCGGGGTCGTCTCCATGGCCACCGACCCGGTCGAGACCAACCGCGTCTACGCCGCGGTGGGCACCTACACCATCGACTGGGACCCGAACAACGGCGCGGTGCTCTACTCCGACGACAAGGGCGACACCTGGGGCATCGCCGAGCTCCCGTTCAAGCAGGGCGGCAACATGCCCGGCCGCGGCATGGGCGAGCGCCTCGTCGTCAACCCGGCCAACAACGCCGAGCTGTATCTCGGCACCCCCAGCGGCAACGGGCTGTGGCGCTCGCTCAACTACGGCCGCACCTGGGCGCGTGTCGAGGAGTTCCCGAACGCCGGCAACTTCGTCGTCGACGCGTCGAACCCGGTCCTCGCCGACAACCAGGGCGTGATCTGGATCGACTTCGACCAGATCGGCGGCAAGATCTACGTCGGTGTGGCCGACCCGGACGATCCGCTGTACGTCTCCGAGGACGGCGGCGCGACCTGGCAGGCTGTCCCCGGCGCGGCTGAAGCCCTCGGTACCGCCGACGGCAACCGCACCATCCCAACTCAGTCGGCTGTGGACAACACCAACGGATACTTGTACGTCGTCACCAGCCACGACCCCGGTCCCTACAACGGCGCGCCCGCTTCGGGCGACGGCGGCAGGATCCAGCGCCTGGCGACCCAGACCGGCGAATGGACCGACGTCACCCCGTCCTACAACCCGCGAGGCGTGATCCCAGGCTTCGGCGGCATCACCGTCGACCGCCAGAACCCCGGCACGCTCATGGCGGCAACGCGCAACAACTGGTGGCCCGACGAGATCCTCTACCGTTCCACCGACTCGGGACAGACCTGGTCGCTCAGCTGGGACTACGCCGAAGGCCAGAACCGCACCGACCGGTTCGTCATGGACAACTCGGGATCCCCGTGGCTGTCCTGGAACGGCGAGGACCAGGGTCCGGCATACGCGGTCAAGCACGGGTGGATGATCGACGCCTTCGCGATCGACCCCCACAACTCCGACCGCATCATGTGGGGCACCGGCGCCACCATCTGGGGCACGGAAGAGCTGACGAAGTGGGACGCCCAGGGCGAGCTCGTCGGCGAGGACGAAGCCGGTCAGCGCGTCGCCCTGCCGATCGAGAAGTTCACGGTCGGCGTGCGCGCCCAAGGCGTCGAGGAGACCGCCTCTCTCGACCTCGCGGCGCTGGGCGGCGCGCTCGTCTCCGCCGTCGGCGACGTCGGCGGCTTCGTCCACACCAACCTCGACCGGGCCGAGACGATGATCAACACCGGCTGGTCCACCGGCACCAGCGTCGACTTTGCCCAGTTCAACCCGGACATCATCGTCGGCACCGGCAACGTGCACGGCAACGAGAAGGGCCACGTCGGCGTCTCCACCGACCGCGGCAGGACCTGGCGGAACGCGTCGCGCGTCGAGGGCGTCCCCGGCGACGGCCACGGCGGCACCGTCGCGATCACCGCCGACGCATCGGTGATCGTCTGGTCGCCGAACAACACCGAGGTCACCCCGGTGTACAGCACCGACCTGGGCGAGACGTGGAACCTGGTCCAGGGACTCCCGGCGGGCGCGAAGGTCCGGTCCGACCGCGTCAACCAGTCGGTCCTCTACTCGTTCTCCGGCGGCACGTTCTACCGCAGCACCGACGGCGGCGCAACGTTCACCGACACCGGGGCGACCGGCCTGCCGACCGCGGGCGTCGAAGACTTCCGGGCCGTCCCCGGCCACAAGAACCACGTCTGGCTGGCTGGGCGCGGCGACACCGAGAAGGACATCGCGGGCGGCATGTGGCGCTCCAAGGACGGCGGCGCCACCTGGAAGCCCATCGTCGAGTTCGACACGGCGGAGTCGGTCGGCTTCGGCAAGGCCGCCAAGCTATCCGGTTACCCGGCGATCTACACCTCGGCGGAGATGAACGGCAAGGCCGCCATCTACCGCTCGACCGACGGCGGCATCACCTGGGTCCGCATCAACGACGACGACCACCAGTGGGCCTGGTCGGGGTCCGCCATCACCGGCGACCCGTGGATCTACGGCCGCGTCTACCTCACCACCAACGGCCGCGGCATCGTCTACGGCGACATCGCCGACTGAGGCCGCCAGGTCCACGAGCAACCGATCCGGGGTGGCGGGGCCCGGCCCGGCACCCCCCAGCCCGCGCCCCAGGTCCCCCCACACGCGCCA
>NZ_JAKGSG010000020.1 GCF_021568775.1 Antribacter soli
GCAGGCTCAGGCGGCCGACAACGCCGCCTGAGCCGGAGGTGCAGCGCAGGGTGAGGGCCGAGGAACGAGGCACTCGCCCGTAGCGGAACCGCAGGCTCAGGCGGCCGACAACGCCGCCTGAGCCGGAGGTGCAGCGCAGGGTGAGGGCCGAGGAACGAGGCACTCGCCCGTAGCGGAACCGCAGGCTCAGGCGGCCGACAACGCCGCCTGAGCCGGACGCCTGTACCGGCCCACCCGACCCGTCAGATCCAGCGCTTCCAGCGGAAGATGCGGAACAGGCCCACGCTCACGCCCAGCATCGCGACCAGCGCGGCCGGATACCCGTACTGCGTGTGCAGCTCGGGCATGGTGTCGAAGTTCATGCCGTAGACGGTCCCGACGAGCGTGGGCGCGAACAGGATGGCCGCCCAGCCCGAGATCTTCTTGACCTCCTCGCCCTGCTGGATGCTCACCTCCGAGAGGTGCTTCATCTCCTCGTTCTGCCGCTGGGCGACGAGGGTCGCGTTCACCGTGAGGATGTCCCGCAGCGCCGCCCGGTAGGACTCGATGCGCTCGCCCGCCTCCGTCAGGTGGTCGGCCACGTCACGCAGGTACGCCTGCAGCTCCTCGTCGACGCCGTACTTCGCGGCACCCTTCGCCAGCGACGCGCACACGCCCTGGAGCGGCCGCACGGCCCGCTGGAAGTCCACGACCTCGCGCGACAGCTCGTAGATGCGCCGCGACACCTCGGGGTCGCCGCCGAAGACCTCGGACTCGATCTCGTCGACGTCGTTCTCCAGGCCCGCCACGACGGGCGCGTACCCGTCCACGACGGCGTCGAGGATGGCGTACAGCACCGCCTCCGGGCCCTGCGAGAGCATCTGGGGCTCCCGCTCGAGCCGGCCGCGCACGCCCGCCAGGTCCGGCGAGGCACCGTGCCGCACGGTCACGACGAAGTCCGGCCCGACGAACACGTGCAGCTCGCCGAACTCCAGCTGCTCCTCGGCGTCCAGGTACTTGGCCGCGCGCAGCACGACGAACAGCGTGTCGCCGTACCGCTCGATCTTGGGCCGCTGGTGCGCCTGGATCGCGTCCTCGACGGCGAGGGGGTGGAGGTCGAACTCGCGGGCGAGCGTCATCAGCTCCGTCTCGTCCGGGCGCTCGAGCCCGATCCACGCCATGCCTCCGGGCCGCTCCCGCAGCGTGCGGAAGGCCTCGGCGAGACGCGTGAACGACCCGGTGCGGCGCCCGTCGTGGTAGATCGCGGCGGCGACCACTGACGAGCGGCGGGTGTGCGGTGCGAGCGGGGCGTCGTCGGGCGCCACGAAGGGGACGACCGGCACGCCGGGGCGGCGGCGCAGGCCGAGGAACGGCTTGGAGTTTCGGGACGGCAGGAAGGTAGCCATGAGGGGCTCCGCGGGGTCGCGCGTGCGGGTGGGCACTGGGGCACGGCCTGGCCTGCCGACGGCGCGGCAGGGTGCGTACGGCCAACCCGGCGCGGCGTCGTCGTCGCGTCGGTCCTCGGGTGGCGTGAGGTCAGGTGGCCGTCAGCATGGGCCGGGACTACTCGGGGGCTCGCTGCGAGTCATTGCGTGCCACACCCCCTTCGTCCCTGCGGCGTCCGCCGCGGCCTGCCTTGCGAAGTCGGCCCTCTGCGGGCCGAGGGCAAGCCTACCCGCGCGGACGGGCGAATCGAACCCTTTCGAGACGTATCTCACCCGGTCCGGAGGCTACCGGGCGTCGTGGACGGGTGGAGGTGGCCCGGCGGGGTGCCTCGGTCGCCCGGGGCGGGCGAGAGATAGGTGCGGGCGAACTCGAGGGCCGCGGCCAGGTCCGCCTGCCGCTCGTCGGCGGTGCGGGCGCTCCGCGTCGAGATCTCGACGCAGACGTCGCCGCTCCAGCCCCGGCGCACCAGCTCCTGCAGCACCTTCTCGGCCTGCATCTGGCCCCGGCCGGGCACCAGGTGCTCGTCGCGGGCGCTGCCCGTGCCGTCCGCGAGGTGCAGGTGGCGGAGCCGGTCGCCGAACGTCTCGACGAGCGCCAGGCCGTCCTGCTGGGCCACGCTCGCGTGCGACAGGTCGAGGGTGACGGCGTCGTAGTTGTGCTCGGCGGGGTCCCAGCCCGGCAGGTAGGCCTGCAGCTCGCGCCGCGCACCCCGCCACGGGTACATGTTCTCGACGGCGATCGTGACGCCCGTGTCCTCGGTCAGCTCCCGCACCTGCTCCTGGAACAGGCGCGCGTACTTGTACTGCCAGCGGAACGGCGGGTGGACCACGACGGTGGAGGCGCCGAGCTCGAGCGCCATGTCGGCCGCCCGGCGCAGCTTGGGAGCCGGCGACCGGCCCCACACGCGCTGGCTGACGAGCAGCGTGGGCGCGTGGATCGACCGCACCGGCATCCCCGTCTCGGCCGACAGACGGGCCAGTGTGAGCGCGCTCTGCGTGGCCTCGTCGGACCAGACCATGACCTCGACGCCGTCGTAGCCCAGCTCGGCTGCGGACTCGAACGCGAACGGCGCCCGGCGCGGGTAGACGGAGGCAGTCGAGAGGGTGACGTGCACGTCTGGCTGGCCGGTCCGGCTCGTCTCGGTCATGAAGCCACCTTAAAGGGCTGAAGTGACAGGTTCGTGGCCTAGAGATTGACGATCCGTGCGCGCACGGACTCGCGGGCCTCGTGGGCAGTGGGCTGGTCCAGGGCCAGTCGTGCCAGCTCGGCGCACTCGTCGAACGTGACGGTCGCCAGGACCCCTGCGACCTCGGCAAGGGCCCGCGGGGTCATGGACAGCGACGTGACCCCGAGACCGACGAGCACCGGCGCGAGCCAGGGGTCGGCGGCAGCCTCGCCGCACACGCCCACCGGACGGCCGTGCACAGCACCGCCGGCGCACGCCACCCGGACGAGCTCCAGCACCGCCGGCTGCCACGGGGTCGACAGGGCCGCCACCCCCGCCAGGTCGCGGTCGGCGGCCATCGTGTACTGGGTGAGGTCGTTCGTGCCGAGGCTCGCGAAGGAGGCCTCCGCGAGGATCCAGCGGGACTGGATCGCGGCAGCGGGCGTCTCGATCATGACGCCCGCCTTCGGCAGCCCGTGGGCGGCGCACGCCTCGACGAAGGACCGCGTCTCGTCCACCGTCGAGACCATCGGCGCCATCACCCACACCTCGGCCGACTCCGCCGTGGCCGCCGTCGCGATCGCGGCGAGCTGGCGGTCCAGGACGTCCGGGTGCGCGACAGCGGTGCGCAACCCCCGCACGCCGAGCGCCGGGTTGTCCTCGTGGTCCGGGGTCACGAAGCGCAGCGGCTTGTCGGCGCCCGCGTCGAGGGTCCGGACGACGACGCGGCGCCCCGGGAACCTGGCGAGCACCGCCCGGTACTGCCGGACCTGCTCGTCGACGGTCGGTTCCTGGCCCCGGCCCAGGAAACAGAACTCGGTACGGAACAGCCCCACGCCGCGCGCGCCGGCGTCGGCGGCCGCCACGGCTCCGGCCGGGTCGGCGACGTTCGCGAGCAGCTCGACCTCGATGCCGTCCCGGGTGACCCCGAGCCCGCTGAAGGCGCGCTCGGGAGCCTTGCGACGCCGGGTGCCCTCCACCTCCGCCTCCGAAGGCGACCGCGTCACCGTGCCCGCGTCGCCGTCCACCAGGACGGTCTCGCCCGCGGCGAGGTTCGCCGCACCCGGCAGCGCCACCACCGCCGGGATGCCGAGTGCCCGCGCGATGATCGCCGTGTGCGACGTGGGGCCACCCCTGGCCGTGACCACCGCGAGGATCGTGTCCGGGTCCAGGGTGGCCGTGTCCGCGGGGGCAAGGTCGGTCGCCACCAGCACGAACGGGTGGCCCGGGTCCGGCACGCCGGGCGGCGTGGCCCCCGTCAGGGCGGCGACGATCCGGTCGCGCACGTCGCGCACGTCGCGCGCCCGCTCCGCCATCGGCCCGCCGAGCGCCTCCAGGCTCGCAGCGACCGCGCCCGCGGCGTCCCACACCGCGCGCTCCGGCGTCAGGCGGTCCTCGCGGACGCGGCGGGCCGCGTCCGCGGCGAGCGTCGGGTCGGCGGCCATCGCGGCCGTCACGGCGAGGATGTCGGCCGCGGTACCTGTCGCTGCGGCCGCGCGCTCGGTCAGGGCGTCCCGGACCTGCGCGGCGGCCCGCTCGACGGCGGCGGCCGCCGCGTCCACCGTCCCGGACTCGAGCCGCGTGGTGGGCGGCTCGGGGACGGGCGGCGGCATCCTGACGACATTCCCGACGACCCGTCCCGGGCTCGCGGGGACACCGGTCTCGGTCTGGGTGGACATGCGGCGGCTCCCGTGGGCTCGTCGTCGAGTGCGCGCGTTGGAACGTAACACGTTGGCGCGGGCGCGGCGAGGGTCCGGGCAGATCAGGGTTGGCGGAAGCCAGAAGATCCCTGACGCGTGCCTCCCGCGAGGGTCCAGGCAGATCAGGGTTGGCGGAAGCCAGAAGATCCCTGCGACGATGAGCCCATGGCCGAGGCGCTCACCGTCCTCTCCCCGGTCGCGGGGCGTGTCGTCGCGATGCGCGACGTCCCCGACCCGGTGTTCGCCGAGAGCCTCGTGGGGCCGGGCCTCGCCGTCTCGCCCGACCCCGAGCGGGGACGCGACGTGGTCGCTCCCTGCGCCGGGGTGGTGGTCAAGCTGCACGCGCACGCCTTCGTGCTCGCCGCGGGTGGCCCGCCCGCCGCTCCGGGGACGGCCGCCGTCGCCGGCGGGCGCGGGGTCCTCGTGCACCTCGGCATCGACACGGTGCAGCTCCGCGGGGCAGGGTTCAGGCTCCACGTCGCCGAGGGCGACGCCGTCGCCGCGGGGCAGGTCCTCGTGACCTGGTCCCCGGCCGAGGTGTCCGACGGCGGTCGCTCGCCCCTCGTCCCCGTCGTCGCCCTGGATCTCGGACCGGGCGAGCTCGAGCCGATCGCGCGGCCCGGCGCCGACGTGGCTGCGGGCGACCCGCTGTTCCGGCTGCGCTGAGTCAGCCGCGCAGCGGCAGCGTCAGCGTCTCCTCCGCGGCCGCCGGGACCACGCGGACGGGGACGCCCCAGTCCTGCTGGGCCAGGTGGCAGGCGGGGAACACGTCGGGGTCGGGTTCGCCGTCCGGCCCCAGCGGGACGACGTCGCACGACGCCGCCTTCGCCGTCACGTGCAGCACCCCCTCGCCGACCTCCGGGTTGATCACCAGGTCCCGGAACAGGTCCGGGCCGCCGCCCGCGCCGACGAGGAGCAGCTCCGGCGGGGTCGCGCTGACCTGGAGCTGTGTCGACGGGCCCCAGCGGTCGTCGAGCTTCTGGCCCGGCGCGGGCACGAACGGCACGTCGAGCCGCAGGGCGCCCGCGGGGATGTCGGTGACGGGACGCTTGGTGCGGCGAGCCTCGCCGTCGAGCACGTCGCCCGCGAGCGTCGCGGGGAGCGCGACCCGCGTGATGCGGTGCGCGGCGGACTCCACGACCAGCAGGTGCACCTGGTCGCCGTCGATCTCGACGAGCACGTCGGACGGCTCGGCCAGACCCTTCGCCAGCGTGGTCACCTCGCCCCGCTCCGGGTCGTACCGGCGCAGCGCCCCGTTGTACGTGTCGGCCACGACGACCGACCCGTCGGGCAGCACCGCCACGCCCAGCGGATGCTGGAACAGCGCCTCGTCGGCGGCCCCGTCACGGTGCCCGAAGTCGAACAAGCCTTGGCCGACGGCCGTGCGGATGGTGACTGTGGCCGCCGACGACGCCGTGTGTACGAACACGGTGCCCGGCTCGCCGGAACCCAGCTCCTGGGAGAGGTCCGCGCCTCCCGGCACATCGATGCGGCGGAGCGCGGAAGTCTCCGAGTCGGCGAGCCAGATCGTGCCGTCCGCCGCGCGGGCGAGGCCCGAGGGCTGCGCGAACCAAGCAGTCGTCCCCGGGCCGTCCTCCAGGCCCTCGTTCATGGTCCCGGCAAGGAGGCGGACGCTACCGTGCCGGTCGCGGACGACGGGATCGAACGCCCACAGCGTGTGGTTGCCGGCCATGGCCACGACGAAAGCTCCGAGCTCGGGCGACCATTCGATGTCCCACGGCGAGGAGAGCCGCACGATGCGCGCGGGATAGTCGTCCGCGGTGTCGAACGGCATGGCAGGACCGCTGACTTCCGGGACGAGCCGAGCGCCGGGTACCACGGGGTTGTCGTCGATGTGGCCCGAGCGCAGCACGTTCTCCTGGCCGCCCACCATGAACTGCTGACCCGTCCCCGCGAGGGTGACGACGACGCCGTCGGACAGCCGGACGCCGCGCAGCGCGTGGTTGACCGTGTCGGCGACGACGACGTCGTACCCGAGGCGCTCCGCCGCGTCGGCGGGCACGAGGCACAACCCGTTCGGCTCCGAGAACCGCGCCTCGTCCGCCGGCCCGTCCACGAGCCCGCGCTCTCCCGACCCGATGCGGCGCACCAGCGTCTCCCCGTCGGGGGCGAGCTCGGCGAGGGAGTGATGACCGGCGTCGGCGACGAGCAGGTTGCCGGAGGGCAGCGCGATGGCCTTGGCGGGGAAGCGCAGGGTGCCCGACGTCGACGCGGGCGCCACGTACGGGCCGTCGCCCCGGTGCAGGGTGCCTTTGGCGTCGTGCTCCGCGATCAGCTCAGCGACGAGCGCGGCGAGAGCCGACCCGTGCCCCTCGCCGGCCATCTGCGCGACGACGTAGCCCTCGGGGTCGATGACCACGAGCGTCGGCCAGGCGCGAGCGGTGTACGCGGACCAGGTGACGAGCTCAGGGTCGTCGAGGACGGGGTGGTGCACCTCGTACCGCTCGACGGCGGCGGCGAGCGCCACCGGGTCCGCCTCGTGCTCGAACTTGGGCGAGTGCACGCCGACGATGACCAGGACGTCGCGGTGCTGCTCCTCGATCTCGCGCAGCTCGTCGAGGACGTGCAGGCAGTTGATGCAGCAGAAGGTCCAGAAGTCCAGCACGACCACCTTGCCGCGCAGGTCGGCGAGGGCGACGGGGCGGCCGCCGGTGTTGAGCCAGCCACGTCCGACGAGCTCGGAGGCGCGGACACGGGGCAGGCGGGAAGAGGTGATGCGGCTGGTCACCCGGCTATTGTCCCCCGGGCGCCGGCGGAGTCCGCCGACCAGGACCCTGGTTGCGGAAAGGCGGCCTAAACCGCAACCAGGGTCCTGGTCGGCGGTCGTGCCTCGGGCGTCAGCCTGCGCGGACCTTCCCGACGACGCGGACGCGGACCGCCACGTCGTCGATCTCTTCCGGGACCTCGGCGACCACGCTCGGGTCGGTCACGTTGACCTGCAGGACCCAGCCGTCGGCGTCTCCCGCGACCTGGTCCACCGAGACCTCGTCGGCGAGCACCTCCACCCGTGAGGTGTGGCGCCCGCGTGAGCGACCGGGTTCGGACACCTCGGCGATCACCATGCTGCGTGCCGGGTACTCGAGGACGCGGCCGTGGCCGAGCGGGGTCGTGAACTCGGGTGCCACCCCGACGCCGACCACCCCACCGAGACCCGAGACGGCCTTCCGCAGCTGTTCCTTGGCTGCCCGCGCCTCATCGAGTGTTGCCATGCGATCACCTCCTGGACATCCATTGTGCTCCTCGTGTCCAGACCCCACCGGAGTTCAGGGGCGCACAGCGCACGTTCGGGCGGATCCCGGCATACCTACGCAGGTCAGGCCCCGCATCGGGTCCGGGGCGGGCCCGCGACACGCCTGGAGCGGCGTGCCGGGCGCGCCGACACGCCCGTCAGCGGCGCGCCGAGGCGGTCTCCCCGGCCAGCTCGATGCCCAGGACCTCGAGCACCGCGTCGATCGGGTTCGCATACGTGAGGCCCTTGCCCGCCCTGCCGCCGGTCTCGGAACCGGCGAAGAGCAGCCCGAGCGCGACGCCGTCCTCCCGGTAGACGAGCGCCCCGGAGTCACCCCCGCGGGAGAAGGGCTCGCCGCCGAGGCCCTCGATCTCGATCTGGTCGTCGAAGCTCAGGGCGCCGAGGTCCTCGTACCCCACGATGACGTCGTCCAGCTCGATCGCGGTGACCCGTCCGCGCGTCAGGGCGGTGGTGCGGCCCACCTTCTCCACCAGCTCGCCGCCCATCGCCCGCGCCGTCTTCGTGACGCGGCCCACCGGGTACTCGTACTCGACGGCGACGTCGTCCAGCCGGGCGAGAGCGGCGTCCGTCCACGACGCCTCGTCAGGGTCGAGCCGCACCACCTCGGACAGGGCGCCGACGCGATCTTCCGGGTAGTCGCCGCCGTCCGCCGGGCCGGGCTGGAGGACGACGTCGCCCGGCCGGGCCTCCGGCGACCCCGCGAGCACGTGGTAGTTCGACAGCGCGTAGAGCGCCGGTCCCGTCAGGCCGCGTCGCGTGACGAACGCCCCGAGCGTGCCCGCCGTGACGTCGACGTGCCCGATGGACACCCCCGGCCGTAGCGGGCGCACGCGGCCCGTCTCCCCTGCCGACTGCGCCGCCGGGGCCGGCGGTCGCGGCCCGAGGTCGGCGATCGGCCGGATGCGCCCGGTCCGCCGGACGTCGACCGCCGGGCCTGCCTCCGCCTCGACGCGCCGCACGATGCTGCGCGCCCGCGGCACGCCCAGCCGGTAGCGGACGGCGATCCCGTATCCCCCGCCCGGCTGCGGGGCGAGCCCGATGGCGAGCGTCGGAGCGCGCACCACCTCGGCCGCGGAGACGGCGGGCCCGGTCTGGGGAGCCTGGGCCTGGGCCTGGGGCACCACGACGCCGTGCCGCTCCGCCAGCTCCCGCGCGAAGCCGGCGAGCTGCTCCTTCAACTTCTGGGCCTCGTAGCGTTCCATGCGTCGATCCTCGCCGACCGCACTGACACGACACGAGAGGCGCGCCCGCGGCGACACGCCGTTTCGCGGGGGAAAGTCATCCCATAGAGGGATATCCCGAGCGAGCGGGACGCGATACGTTCCGCTCGTTTATCCCATCTCGGGAGATGCGCAACTTGAGGCACGGTGCGTTGTCACAGATCACCCGCCGTCCCCTCCTGTACCTGCGGGCCGGCTGTCCGGTCCCAGCGGAAGTGGGACCTGCCGACCGGTAGGACCCCGTGGAAGAACGGCGAGCAGGACCTGTGATCGCGACGATGGACGAGACACGGAGCACGCGGATCAGCCGCGCGGACGTGCAAGCCGCCCTCATGTGGGCGATCGAGCACGACCGCACGGCGTTCCTGGAGCACCGGTCGACGACGTACACCGGCCCCAGCGACTTCACCCGCCGCCGGGCGGATGCCAAGCTCGTCGAGCTCTGGCGCGTGGCCACCGGGCAGGTCACCGCGGGGTAGGCCGACGCTCAGCCGAGCATCGGCGGCAGCTCGCGTTCCTTGCCGAGCACGTGCTCGGAGAGGAATGCGAGCACCACCTGGTACCAGACCTTCGCGTGCTGCGGCGTGAGCACCCAGTGGTTCTCGTCCGGGAAGTACAGGAAGCGGTGCACCGTCTCCCCGTCCGGCCCGGCCGGCAGGCCGGACGCGGAGAGCAGCTCGTACCAGAGCCGCAAGCCCTCGCCCACGGGCACCCGGTAGTCCTTGTCGCCGTGCACCACGAGCATCGGCGTCCGGATCTGGTCCACGAACCGGTGCGGGGTGTTCTCGTGCGCCATCTCGGGAGTCATCTCGAGCGCCCAGTAGTACGACGCGTCCGTCGTCGGGCCGAACTGGTCGAGCGCCCACAGCGACGCATGGGTGACGATCGCCCTGAACCGGTCCGTGTGCCCGGCCACCCAGTTGGCCATGTACCCGCCGAACGACCCGCCCATCGCCGCAGTCCGGGTCTCGTCGATCTCCGGCAGCGCCTCGGCCGCGTCGGTGATCGCCAGGAGGTCGGTGTACGGCGCGGCACCCCAGGCGCCCCAGCCACGCTGCACGAACGCCTGCCCGTACCCGGTCGACAGGGCCGGGTCGGGCAGCAGCACGGCGTAGCCCTCGGCGACCATCAGCCACGGGTTCCAGCGCCAGCTCCACGAGTTCCACGAGCCGAGCGGGCCGCCGTGGATCCACAGCAGCAGCGGCGCCGGCTCGTCCGCCGAGGCGGTCGAGGGCAGCGCGAGCCAGGCCCGGACCCGCGACCCGTCCGAGGCCTGCGTCTCCACCTCGCGCAGCACGCCAGGCAGCTCGGCGGCGGGCACCGGAGAGCGCAGGGCCGTCGCCGCCACGGCCTCACGCTCGCCTGCCTCGCCGGATGCGAGGAAGGCGGCGAGGTCCACCCGGACCGGCTCGGCCGGGGCCGCGTACGACGCCCGCAGCGCATACAGCGCCGACCCGTCCGGCGCGACGCTCACGTCCGTGAACACCGCGGCGTCCGACGTGACCTTCTCGACGGCCACCTCGCCGCCGGGCAGGCCCGACGTGAAGGTCAGGAGGAACACCGGCCCGCGGCCGTCGTCGTCGGCCGTGACGACCAGGCCCGACCCGTCGGGCAGCCACGCCGCCGACGTCGGCCACCGGTCCCAGTCGTCCGCCAGGACGACGGGCTCCGCGTCACCCGCGAGGGCGACGAGCCCGAGGCGCGTCACCTGCGCCGTCGTCGGCGTGGTGATGGTCTCGGTCACATAGACGACCCAGGACCCGTCCGGCGAGACGACGGGCGAGGAGATGTGCGCGTCGGGGTCGTCCACCAGGGTGCGGCGCGCGCCCGTCGCGGTGTCGACGGCGACGAGCGTCTCGCGCACCGCCGTGCCTTCGATCAGGGCCCAGGTGGTCACGAGCGTCGACCCGTCCGGCGACAGGTTGGCGGTGTGGTTGAGCAGCTCGCGCCCGGCGCCCGTGAGGTCGCGCAGGTCCAGCCTGGCCGACGTCGGCTCCTCGGCCGACTCCTTCTCGCCCTCCGCCGGGGGCACCGGCGCAGCGGGCTCGTCCGCCAGACCGGCGAGGTCGGCGGCGAACCGGCGGTCCTGGTCCGGGCCGAGGTCGTGGTCCCAGTACCGCACCGGGTAGGAGGAGTGCAGGATCGCGGCGACCTTGTGGTCCTTGCGCTTCTTGCGCAGCTCCTCGTCCTGCTCGAGGTCCTTCGCGGTCGGCAGGAGGCTCGACGCGACGCTCACCACGTCCGCGTCGCGCGCGGCGAGCGGGCCCGAGATCCCGCCGGGCGCGGTCGCGACGACCCGCGCCTCGCCGCCGCCGGCCGGGAGCAGCCAGAGCGCGGACTTCGGGTCGTCACCGTTCCTGCCCGCGTCCGGGTCGGGCCGGGCGGACGTGAACAGCAGGTCTCCGCCCTGCGTGAAGGCGGCGGACGACTCGCCCTTCGCCGACCGGGTGAGCCGCCGAGCGGGCTGCTCGCCCGCCGGGTCGACCTCCC
Organism: Antribacter soli; assembly: GCF_021568775.1. Lineage (GTDB taxonomy): Bacteria > Actinomycetota > Actinomycetes > Actinomycetales > Cellulomonadaceae > Antribacter > Antribacter soli. The sequence goes on from NZ_JAKGSG010000020.1 coordinate 11,272, forward strand.
ACAGCGCGGTGGTGTACCCCGTCCGCTCGGGGTCGAGGGTCTGGACGGTCGCGGCGAGGCGCGTGCCGTCGGTGCTGAGCACCAGGCCGGTCAGGCGAGGGATCGCGACGTAGCGGTCGAGGTCGTGGAACGGGGTGCCGGTCGGCTCGGAGGATGCGTTCACGGGTCCGTCCTATCATGGGCCGCTGACGACCCGGCCGGGTTTTCCCCAGGCCTACCTCGCGAGGAGCTCGTCCAGAACCCGCGGCGCCAGACCCAGCGCCGTCGTCAGCCCGGCGCCCGACGTGACCGCCACCGCCCGGACCCCCGGCATCGGCTCCGCGACGAGGAACGGGTCCGACGCCGTCGCGTGCACTCCGGTCCACCGCTCGACCACGCGCAGCGTGCCGCCGAGGACCGCCGTGGCCTCCCGGAGCAGCAGGTCGTCGAGCGCCTCGTCCCGGAAGGGGTCGTGGGTCGTGGCGTGGGCCTGCGTGCCGCCGAGCGTGACCGTGCCGTCCGGGCGCTGCGTCAGCGTGAGGCTCAGGCCGGCCTCCAGCAGCTCCGGCCGGGTGCTCGCGAGCCGCTCGCGGACGCGCGCCAGGGCGGGGCTCGGCGCGAAGCCGGCGTGGTGCAGCAGCGCCGTCCCGGTCAGCACGGTGGGGTCGATCGCGGGGGCGTCGGGTCCCCCGCCGCGCAGCGTGACGCACAGCATCTGCAGCCGGGTGCGCCGCACGCCGGCCGCGCGGGCGGTGTCGGGGAAGAACCGGTCGACGTCGTGCCCCACAGCGACCACGACCTTCCGCGCCGCCACGTCGCCCCGCGTGGTGCGGACCAGGGTGGCGCCGCTGCCCGCCTCGAAGCCGAGCACCGTGGTGGCCGTCTCGACGGTGACCCCGGGAAGGGTGGCGGCGTGGCGCGCGATCGCCGCCATCGCCGCCCGTTGGTCCACGCGGACGTCGAGCGGCAGGAAGGCGCCGCCCACGACGCCCTGACGACGGACCGGAACCAGGGCCAGGACGCCCGCCCGGTCAAGGAGCCGGGCGTCGCCGTCGCGGCGGGCCACGAAGTCGTCGAGCACTGCGAGCTCGTCCTCGGCCCGCGCGACGACGACGGTCCCCGCCTCCCGGACCTCGAAGCCGGCCTCCCGGCCGAGCCGCAGCCAGCGCTCCCGCGCCGCGAGGGCGTAGGCGAGGGCAAGGCCGTCCTGCGTGGTGAAGGCGGCGTGGCCCAGGCTCCGGACCGACGCTCCCACCGCGCGGTCGTCCCGCTCCAGCACCAGCACGGACTGGCCGCGCGCCGCCGCCTCGAGGGCATGCGCCAGACCGACGATGCCCGCGCCGACGACGGCGAGGTCGACGCGCGGCGGCAGCCCGGGCACGACGACCAGCGGGCGCTTCCTGGAGCTCACGCCGTGACCCTGCACGACGCGAGGTCGGGGCTCAAGCCCTCGTGACGACCGCGCGAACACCTTCCCGCAGAGTTCATGCGGTGTTCGGGTTCGTCACCCGGCGGCGTCCCTGCGTTCACCCGCGCGACAACCGCCGCCCGGATCCCGGAAGCGACGAACGCCACGCCCGACCCCTGCCGGGCAGGCCCGCCGCTCACCTAGGCTGGATCGGTGACCACAGCAGACGTGCGACCGGCGGCACCGAGGGGCGACGGCCCCGACGCGGCGCCCGCCGGCGTGCCCGCCCGGCCCTGGTGGCTCGTCGGGGCCGCGCCCGCGACGGTCGCCGTCGCGCTTCTCGCCGCCGTCGCCGCCGGGTCGTTCTCGGGCGCCTTCCGCCCCTTCACCTACTTCACCGACCCGGGCGCCGGGGTGCGCTGGGGCATGCCCATGGCGACGGTGGTGACGGAGCTCATGGCTGCCGTCACGCTGGGCGCCCTCGTGCTCACCGCGTGCGTGCTGCCCTCCGGCCGGGCGGTGGAGCGGGGGCTCGGCATCGCGGGCGTCACGTCGGGCGTCTGGGCGGTCGCGGCGACCGTTCACCTCGTCCTGCACACCTCGTGGTCCACGTTCGTGCCGGTCGGCGACCCGGTGTTCGGCCGCACGTTCTGGTCGTTCGTCACGGACGGCGAGGTCGGCCGCGCGTACCTGGGCGTGGTCGTGGTCGCGGCGGTCACGTCCGCCGTCGCGCTCGCCGTGCGCGGTCCCGTGGGCGCCCTGTGGACGGCGGGGATCGCGCTCGTCGCCGTCGCGCTGCAGTCGGGCACCGGCCACGCCGCGGGGGCCTCCAGCCACGACCTGGCGATCTCCGCGATGTTTCTGCACCTCGGCGGCGCCGCCCTGTGGGTGGGCGGCCTCGCGGCGATCGCGCTCCTCGGCCTGCGAGACGCCGCCGCGCCCACCACGATCCGCCGCTACTCCGCGATCGCGGGCTGGTGCTACGCGGCCGTCGCGTTGTCAGGCCTCGTCAGCGCCTGGATCCGGCTGGGCTCGGTCGACGCCCTCACCACCGACTACGGCGTGCTCCTGATCGTCAAGGCCACCCTCCTGGTCGTGCTCGGGGCGCTCGGCTGGGTGCACCGCCGCGCCGTCCTGCGCCGGCTGCCCGACGCCGTCCCGCGCCCCGGTGCCGTGGTGCAGGTGGACGCGCGTCCGCCGTCGGCCGGCGTGCCACGGCTGTTCTGGCGGCTCGCCGCCGTCGAGCTGCTCGTCATGGGCGCAGTTTCCGGGGTCGCGGTGGCGCTCGGCTCCACCGCCGCGCCCATCCCCGAGGTGCCCGTCGTCGACGCGAGCGCCGCCCAGCAGGTCACCGGCCACCCGCTGCCGGCCGAGCCGACGGTCGCCCGCTGGTTCACCGAGTTCCAGTGGGACCTGCTCCTCGCGTTCGGGTGCGCCGCCGCGGTCGTCGTCTACGTGACGTGGGCCGTACGCCTCGCCCGGCGCGGCGATCGCTGGCCCGTGTCCCGGACCGTGTCGTGGTGCCTGGGGATCGTCGTGCTGTTCTGGGCGACGAACGGCGGCGCGGCCGTCTACGGGCACATCCTGTTCAGCGCGCACATGGTGCAGCACATGGTGCTCGCCATGGTCGTGCCGCTGCTCCTCGTGCTGGCCGCGCCGGTCACGCTCCTGCTGCGCGCCGTCCCGGCCCGGCGCGACGGCTCCCGCGGGCCGCGCGAGTGGATCCTCGCGCTGGTGCACTCACTCTGGGGCCGGCTGATCGCCCACCCGATCGTCGCGGCAGTGCTCTTCGCGGGCGGCATGATCGCGTTCTACTACACGCCGCTGTTCGAGCTGTCCCTGCGCTCCTACCCCTGGCACGTGTGGATGATCATGCACTTCACGCTCGTCGGGTACCTGTTCGCGAACGCGCTCGTCGGCATCGACCCCGGGCCGTCACGCCCGTCCTACCCCCTGCGGATCGTGCTGCTGTTCGCCACGATGACCTTCCACGCGTTCTTCGGCGTCGCGCTCACGTCCGGCACGGCGCTCCTGGTGCCGGAGTGGTTCGGACTGCTCGGCCGGCCCTGGGGGCCCTCCGCCATCGAGGACCAGCAGCGCGGCGGCGCCGTCGCGTGGGGCATCGGGGAGCTGCCGATGCTCATCCTCGCGATCGGGGTGGCGGTCTCCTGGACCCGCTCCGACGCCCGCGACGCCAAGCGTCAGGACCGAGCCGCCGACCGCGACGGCGACGCCGAGCTGGAGGCGTACAACGCCATGCTCGCGAAGATGGCGAAGCGCAAGGACTGACGTGCAGGTGCCACGAGGTGAAGCCTCGGCCAGCGCGGCGTAGCATTGTGGCTGCCGCCCCCGCTGGGGGAGAGGAAGTGAAGCCGGGAACCCTGATGGAGATCAGGATCCCGGCATTCGCGTTTTCTAGAGCAGTTCGATGTTGACCTCCTCGACCCCGTCCCCGAGCGCCAGCCGCACGTCGAGAGCTCGCCCGCCGCGAGCGTGCGCGGTGATCCCGGCAACGGCATCAGGAACCCACAGCATGGGCTCGACGGTTGGGTTGGCGAAGTCGACGTGGGTACTTGGGGAGATGCGACCCTTGTTGCGCACTGCGTCGACGAGGCGGATGTCGCTGCGATTGAGGGACTCTGTCCGAGACTCCAGCCAGACTCTCGTCACACCGAGCTTCTCCAGCTCGTGCAGCAGCCGCTCCATGCACAAACGACGCGCCCGCTCCTGACGCCTGGGGTCGATCGGGACACCGACGACCACGAGATGGACCTTGTCGTAGGCACCGATCGCGGAGGCGATCTTGAGGTGACGCTGCGCGGACTCGTCGCGCCAGTGGAAGCGAGCACCCTTCTTCTTCAGTAGCTCGCGGAGGCTGTCCCGCACCGGCTCGCACTCTTCGGGGTCGGCGATTGCTGCCGCGAGCACATACATCCCGACGCGTTCTTGAGTGGGCATCTGCATCGACTCGTCCACCCAGGCGTGCAACGAGAACGACACCTGAGGGTCGATCACTGCCCGATAGCGCCACGGGAACCGCAATCTTTCACGGTGAAAAGGTCCTTGCGGATATGGAACAGCATCAACCGTTACTACATGACCGCGGCTTCGGGCCACCGACCTGCCGGGCCTGTTCCGGCTCGCCGGTCCACCTTTCGGGCCCGCTCACCCTGTGCGTACGTTGTCGACCCAGAGTGAGCGGACTCCAGGGCACCAGCCGGTCCAGGCACTGCCGACGCGCGCGGCTGCGCGCGAAGCGGGCCCGCGCACCGGCATACTTGTCCCCCGACAGCGACGCAGATCACAGGGGGTTGCCCGGTGCCTGAGCACAACGAGATCAGCGCGTCCGACCTGGACCGGGCGACTGCGCTGCTCAAGCGCATCACCCAGGTCTTCGACGAGAAGGTCGTCGGGCAGGAGGCACTCCGGACGGCCCTGACGAGCTGCCTCCTCGCGGGCGGCCATGTCCTGCTGGAGAGCGTCCCCGGCCTGGCGAAGACCACCGCTGCGCAGACGCTCGCCGCGGCGGTGGGCGGCGAGTTCCGGCGCATCCAGTGCACCCCGGACCTCATGCCGAACGACATCGTCGGCACGCAGATCTTCAACTACGCGTCGGGCGAGTTCAGCACCCAGCTCGGGCCGGTGCACGCGAACCTCGTCCTCCTGGACGAGATCAACCGCTCCTCGGCGAAGACGCAGAGCGCGATGCTCGAGGCGATGCAGGAGAAGCAGACCTCCATCGGCGGCGTGAACTACCGCCTGCCGGACCCGTTCATGGTCCTCGCCACGCAGAACCCCATCGAGGAGGAGGGCACCTACGTGCTGCCCGAGGCCCAGATGGACCGCTTCCTGATGAAGGAGGTGATCACGTACCCCACGCCGGACCAGGAGCTGGAGATCCTGCGCCGCGTCGCGAGCGGCCAGATGGAACGCCCCGTGGTGACGGAGCCGATCAGCCTCGGCGACGTGCACTTCCTGCGCGAGCTCGTCGACAAGGTGTACGTGGACGACTCCGTGAAGCGGTACGTGGTGGACATCATCAACACGACCCGCATGTCGGGACCGCGCCCGGTCCGCGACCTGGGTCGGCACGTGCGCGTGGGCGCCTCGCCGCGCGGCGGCATCGCGCTGATGCGCCTGGGCCAGGCGCTGGCCGTGCAGTCGGGCCGGGGGTTCGTGATCCCGGAGGACATCCGCGCCATGCGGTACGCGGTGCTGCGGCACCGGCTGGTGCGCACCTTCGACGCCCTCGCGGACAACGTGCCGCCCGAGCAGCTCGTGGACGCCGTCTTCGACGCCGTCCCGGCGCCCTGACCCCGCCCGCCGACCCCTGAGCGCATGCACGACGTCTCCCGTCTCGCCCAGGTCCGCGCCCGGCTCGACCTCCCGGTCGCGCGGCGCGCAACCGGCCTGCTCGAGGGCCGGCACCGGTCGATCTACAAGGGCCACGGTCAGGACTTCGACGACCTGCACCTGTACGCCCCCGGTGAGGACGTGGGCGACATCGACTGGAAGTCGTCGGCCCGGGCGGGGATCCCGGTGGTGCGACGGTTCGTCAGCGAGTCCAACCTCAACCTCGTCCTGGTGGTGGACACGGGCCGGACGATGTCGGCGACCGCCCCCAGCGGCGAGCCGAAGCGCGAGGTCGCGGCGTTCTGCGCGGCCCTGGTGGCGTACCTTGCCCGAGACCGCGGCGACCGGGTGGCGCTCGTCGCAGGCGACGCCGAGCGCCTGGTCCAGCTCCCGCCACGGGCCTCGACGAGCGACCTGGAGACTCTCCTGCGCACTGTCGACCGGATGTGGACCGACGACCCGCGCGACCTGCCCGGGAGCGACCTCGCCCGCCCGCTGGACCGGGCGCTGCACGCCTTCACCCGCCGCTCCCTCATGGTGATCGTGACGGACGAGGCGCGGCCCGCCCCCGAGCACGAGCCGCTGCTGCGCCGGCTGCGCGTGCGGCACGAGCTGATGGTCCTCGCCGTGGCGGACGTCTCGCCGTTCGCGGCGCCCGGTTCGGGACGGATCGCGGACGTCGACGGTGACCTCGTCCTCCCCCCGTTCCTGGCGGGGCGCACCCAGATCGCGCGCGAGGCGCGGCGCGAGGTGGAGCGACGCCGCGCGGAGGTCGCCGAGGTGCTCCGCCGGCAACAGGTCGAGGGCGCCGTCCTGGACGGCACCGACGACGTCGTGCACCGGTTCGTCGAGCTGCTGGGGAGGCAGAAGCGTGCCCGGCGATGAGCTGCTGCCCCCGGTGGGGTACTCGGGGTGGTGGACGGTGCTGGGCGTGGCCCTGCTCCTGGTGGCCGTCGCCCTCGTCGTGCTCCCGCTGTGGTTCACCCGCCGGTCGAAGCAGGAGATGGAGGCGGAGCGCCACGCTCCAGCCCCGTCCGGGCGCCGGGGCCGCACCGATCCCTGGGACGCCCTGCGCAAGGAGTACACGGCCCGCCTGGACGAGATCGAGCGACGCTACGAGCGCGACGAGCTCGACAGCAGGGCCCTGCACCAGGAGCTCGCGCGCGAGATGCGCCGGTTCGCGGCGACCCGCCTGGGCAGGCCCGTCGAGACCCTGACGCTGACCCAGATCGCGGAGCTGCAGGACGCCCGCCGCCTCACGGATCTCATCACCCGCTGCTACGCGCCCGAGTTCGCCGATCCCCACAACCGGGACGCCTTCGGCCTTCGTGCGCGCACCTCGGTGCACCAGGCACGGGAGGCGGTGCGCGAGTGGTGACGACGACGGTGTGGCCGTGGCTGTGGGTGCTCGCCGGCCTGGCGGTCGTCGCCGCGGGGGCGGCGGCGGCCTGGTTCGCGCGCCGCCGTCGGGCAGACAGGACCACCTGGGTGGCCAACTCCGCCTACCTGGCCCGCGTCCCTGCGTTCCGGAAGTGGCTCCTGAAGTACCGCGTGTGGCGCGCGGCCCTGGCCGTGGGCCTGCTCGCGGCGACCCTGGCGGCGGGCGCCCTCGCCGCCCGCCCGGCCGACGTCGAGGTCGTCACCGAGCGCCTGGGGACGCGGGACATCGTGCTGTGCCTGGACGTGTCGGGCTCGATGACGGACTACGACGGCGCCATCCTGGGGATCTTCCAGCGGATGGTCGACAGCTTCCAGGGCGAGCGCATCGCGCTGTCGGTGTTCAACTCCACCTCCCGCACGGTCTTCCCGCTGACGGACGACTACACGCTGGTGCAGGCGGAGCTGCAGCGCGGGGCCCACGCCCTGGAGGACTTCGACGAGATCGACCCCGAGGACCCGGACGACCGCGACGAGGTCCTCGACTACCTGCAGTTCACGGCCGGGACGTGGGCCAACGAGGACGCGGCGAGCCTCATCGGCGACGGCCTGGCGTCGTGCGCGCTGCTCTTCGACGAGGCGGAGTCGGAGCGGTCGCGCTCGATCGTGCTCGCGACCGACAACTACGTCTCGGGCGAGCCGATCTACACGCTGCCCGAGGCGGCGACGCTCGTCGCGGACCGCGGCATCACGCTGTACGGGATCTTCGGCGGCGGGCGGGAGTACTGGGGCGGCGTCGAGGAGCAGGAGTATCGCGACGTCGTCCAGGCCGGCGACGGCCTGTACTTCCGTACGGACGACCCGGCGCTGGTGAACGGCATGGTGGACGACGTCGTGGCGCAGCAGGCCGTCGCGCTCGACGCGTCGCCCGAGGTGATCGTCACGGACCGGCCCGCGGGCTGGTTCCTCGTCGCGGCGCTCGGCGTGGCGGTCCTCGTCCTCGCGGCCTGGCGGGTGCGCTCATGACCTTCCAGCCCCTCGCCCCCTGGTACGTGCTCGTCGCGGTCGCGGCGCTGGTCGCCCTGAGCGGCGTGCTCGCTGCCCGGGCCGGCGATGCCGCCGGCCGCTGGGGCTGGGTCCGGCGGCTGGCGCTGTGCGCCGTCCTGCTGGCCGCCGGCCTGGGTCCGTCCGTCCCCGAGACGACGACGGACCGCTCCGTGACCGTGGTGGACGTGTTCTTCGTGGTGGACCGCACGGGCTCGATGGCCGCAGAGGACTACGGGGCCGGGCGCGACCAGGAGCGGCTCGACGGCGTCCGGCACGACGTCCAGGCGCTCACCGAGGCGGTCCCGGGCGCGCGCTACTCGGTCATCACGTTCGACTCGCAGGCCGCCCGCCAGCTCCCGCTCACCGCGGACGCACGCGCGATCGGCGCGTGGGCGCAGACGTTCCGCCGCGAGATCTCGCTGTACTCGCAGGGCTCCCTCACCGACCGGCCGCTCGCGGAGCTGACGGCCGCCCTCGAGGGCTCGGCCGAGCAGCACCCGGCCAGCCTGCGGCTCGTCTTCTTCCTGTCCGACGGCGAGCAGACCGCATCCGGCACGCCCCGCTCGTTCGCGGCACTCGAGCCGCTGGTCGACGGCGGGGCTGTGCTCGGGTACGGCACGCCCGAGGGTGGGCAGATGAAGGAGTACGACCCGGACGTGCCGCCCGAGGAGGCCGCGTACCTGGAGGACCCGGAGACGGGCGAGCCCGGGCTGTCGCGCATCGACGAGGGCGTCCTGCGGGGGCTCGCGGAGCAGCTCGGGGTGCCGTACGAGTACCGCGCCGAACCGTCCGACCTGACCCACCTGGTCGCGGACCTCGACCCCGATCAGGTCGCCGCCGACGGGCGCCGCACCGTCACCACCTACCGGCCGGTCGTGTGGCCCCTCGCGCTCGTCCTCGCGGCGCTGCTCGCGTGGGAGGCGTGGGCGTTCGTGGTCGTCGAGGCGCGCGAGCGCGGGTCAGGGAGGAGGGCGAGGCCATGACGAAGAGGAGGCAGACGCGGACGCTGCTGCTGGTCGTGGCGGTGCCGCTGGCCGTGACCGCGCTGGTGTTCGGCGTTCGGCTGACGACGCTCGCCCCGATCACCGCCGGGGCGCGCGAGGACTACGACGCCGGCCGGTTCGAGGCCGCCGCCGAGAAGTACGAAGGGCTGGAGAACGTCAACGTCGTCCAGCCGTGGAAGGCCCACTTCGACGCGGGGACCGCGCGGGCCGCGGACGTCGCCGCGGGCGGCTCCTCGTCCCCCTACGACGCGGTCGACACGCTGCACGAGGCGTACCGCCTGGCCGAGGGCGAGACGCCCGAGGTGCGGTGCCTGATCCAGACGAACCTGGCCCTCGCCTACGAGCTCATGGGCGACGACGAGAGCGCCCGCGCCGCCGAGCACGCCGCCGAGCTCGCTGCGCTCGAGGAGGCGCTGGCCGCGCGCGAGGCCGGCGAGCCGTACGACGAGGAGGCCATCGACCCGTACGGCGACTCCGGGGACGAGCTCGACCCCGACGAGCTCCGGGACGAGGTGCAGACCTGGTACGAGTACGCGGAGGGGTCGTACCGGCATGCCGAGAACGTCCAAGCCTGGCCGGACTGCGGGCAGGCCGACCGGTCCTCGTCCGAGGAGCAGAGTGCCGAGGAGGCGGAGCAGCGCGTCGCCGGGAAGGCGGACGCGGCGGAGCAGTCGCAGCCCGACCACGAGGAGCCGGCCCCCAGCCCCGAGCCGACAGCGCCGGACCAGGCGGAGGCCGAGCGTCAGCAGCAGCTCGAGGAGTCCAACCAGCAGGCCGCCGAGACGGCCGACCAGGAGCAGCAGGAAGACCGCGACACCTGGGGCTCCGGCGACGAGGGAGACGACGGCGGGGGCGGCCCGACCAAGAACTGGTGAGGCCGCCCCCGGGCGTCAGCCCCAGACCAGGCCGCGGGCCGGGTCCTCCAGGACACGCGCGACGTCCGACAGGAATCGCGCGCCCAGCTCGCCGTCGACGAGCCGGTGATCGAAGCTCAGCGCCAGCTGCGTGACCCAGCGCGGCTTGATCTTGTCCTTGTGCACCCATGGCTGCCGGCGGATCGCGCCGAAGGCCAGGATGCCCGCCTCTCCTGGGTTCAGGATCGGCGTACCGGTGTCGATGCCGAAGACGCCCACGTTGGTGATCGTGAACGTGCCGTCGGACATGTCTCCCGGAGTCGTGCGGCCTGCCCGCGCGGTGGCGGTCAGGTCGGCGATGGCGCGGGCCAGCCCGAGCATGTCGAGCGTGTTCGCGTCCTTGATGTTCGGCACCACGAGCCCGCGCGGCGTCGCGGCCGCGATCCCCAGGTTCACGTAGTGCTTGTAGACGATCTCCTGCGCGGCGTCGTCCCAGCTCGCATTGATCTGGGGGTGACGCCGGACCGCCAGCAGCACCGCCTTCGCGGCGACGAGCAGCGGGGTGACGCGCACGTCCGCGAAGTCGCGGTCCGCCTTGAGGTTCTCGACGAGCTTCATCGTGCGGGTCACGTCGACCGTCACGAACTCGGTGACGTGCGGAGCGGTGAACGCGCTCGCGACCATCGCCTCGGCGGTCCGCTTGCGCACCGACTTCACGGGGACGCGCGTCTGCCGGCCGCCCTGGCTCACCGCACCGGACGCCAGCCACGGCTCGTCCGGGTACGTCGCGAGCTGCTGGGGCTCGGTCGCCGCGGAGGCGGCGAGCACGTCCTCGCGCGTCACGATCCCGCCGGGACCGCTCGCGGGGACGCCGGCCAGGTCGACCCCGAGATCCTTCGCGAGCTTGCGCACGGGTGGCTTGGCGAGCACACGATGCGCCGTGGACGCCGGAGCGGCGGGCACGCTCGCCAGGGCAGTGGCGGGCGGGGCGGCCACGGGAGCCGGAGCAGCCGCGACCGGAGCAGCGGTCGCCGTCGGCCCGGCGGGAGCGGCGGTGAACCGCCGCCGCCGGCCTGTCGACCCGGCCTCCGCGGTGCCGTACCCGACGAGCACGGAACCGGACGTCTCCGCTGCCGGCGCAGGCGCGGCGGGGCCGGTCTCGACCGGCGCGGCCGCGACCGGGGCGGCCGCGGGTCCGCCGTCGGACGCCGGAGCGCCCGTGGCGATCTCGATGATCGGGGTGCCCACGTCCACCGTGGCGCCCTGCCCCACGAGGACCGCCGAGACGATGCCCGCCCACGGCGAGGGCAGCTCGACGAGGGACTTCGCCGTCTCGATCTCGACGATCGTCTGGTTGACCGCGACCGGGTCGCCGACGCCGACGCGCCACTCGACGATCTCAGCCTCGGTGAGCCCCTCCCCGACGTCGGGCAGGAGGAAGCGCTGGTTCGACATCAACAGCCTCTCAGTGCGCGAAGGCGCGGTCGACGGCGTCGAGCACGCGGTCCACGCTCGGCAGGTAGTCGTGCTCGAGCTTGGCCACCGGGTACGGGATGTGGAACCCGCCCACGCGCAGCACGGGGGCCTCGAGCGAGTAGAAGCACTCCTCGGTGACGCGCGCCGCGATCTCCGCACCGGCGCCGAAGTACATGGGCGCCTCGTGGATGACGACGCAGCGACCGGTCTTGCGGACGCTGTCCACGATGGTCGCGGTGTCGATCGGCGAGATGGCCCGCAGGTCGACCACCTCGGCGGAGCGGCCCTCGACCTCGAGCGCCTCCGCGCTCTTCAGGGCCGTGGCCACGGTGGGCCCGTAGGCGACCAGGGTGACGTCGGTGCCGGCTCGGACCACCTTGGCGGCGTTGAGCGTCGCCGAGCCCACGGGCGCGTCGAGGTCCACCTCACCCTTGGACCAGTACCGGCCCTTGGGCTCGAAGAAGATCACGGGGTCCGGGGAGGTGATGGCCTCCTGGATCATCGTGTACGCGTCCTGCGGCGTGGCCGGCGTGACGATGCGCAGGCCGGGCGTGTGCGCGAACAGCGCCTCCGGGCTCTCGCTGTGGTGCTCCACCGCGCCGATGCCGCCGCCGTAGGGGATGCGCACCACGACAGGCGCGCCCACCGCGCCGCGCGAGCGGTAGCGCAGCTTGGCGAGCTGGGTGGTGATCTGGTTGAAGGCGGGGAACACGAAGCCGTCGAACTGGATCTCGCAGACGGGCCGGTAGCCGCGCAGCGCCAGACCGATGGCGGTCCCGAGGATTCCCGACTCGGCGAGCGGTGTGTCGACGACACGGTCCTCGCCGAACTCCTCCTGGAGGCCGTCGGTCACGCGGAAGACGCCGCCCAGCGGACCGATGTCCTCGCCCATGAGCAGGACCTTCGGGTCGTTCGCGAGGGCGCGGCGCAAGCCCTCGTTGATCGCCTTCGCGAGCGTCAGCGTGCGCGTGCCGGAAGGCATGGTGGTCTCCCGGCGCTCGGCGGTGGTGGTCATCGGGTCCCTCCCTGGGGGTGCGCGGGGGTGTGTGCGCTGACCGGGCCTGCGGGCGGCTCGCCCGCCTCGAAGGACTCGAACCAGGCCCGGTCCTCGGCGACGATGCTGTGCGGGGTGGCATAGACGTCGTCGAAGATCGTGGTCGCGGAACCGGGGTGCAGCTTGCGGGTCTCGGTGCGGACCCGCTCGGCGAGCACCTCGGCGTCGGCCGCGAGGTCCGTGAGGAACGCCTCGTCGAGGGCGCCCTCGGCACGGAGCAGGGCCTCCAGGCGGGCGATCGGGTCGCGGCCCGCCCAGAGCTCCTCCTGCTCGGAGGTGCGGTACCGCGTGGGGTCGTCCGACGTGGTGTGCGCGCCCATGCGGTAGGTGTAGGCCTCGATGAAGGTGGGGCCGTCGCCGCGGCGGGCGCGCTGGAGCGCCTCGGTGGTGGCCGCGTACACGGCCAGCACGTCGTTGCCGTCCACGCGCACGCCCGGGACGCCGAAGCCCTCGCCGCGCCGGTAGAGCGGCACCTTCGTCTGCTTGCTCGTGGGCACGGAGATGGCCCACTGGTTGTTCTGACAGAAGAACACCACGGGCGAGTTGTTGACCGAGGCGAACACGAGGGCCTCGCTGACGTCGCCCTGCGAGGTGGCGCCGTCGCCGAAGTAGGTGACGACCGCGGCGTCCACGGCGTCGTCCCCCGTGCCCACCACGCCGTCGCGCTGCATGCCCATCGCGTAGCCCACCGCGTGCAGGGCCTGCGCGCCGATCACGACCGTGTACATCTGCACGTTGTGCTCGTTCGGGTCCCAGCCGCCGTGGTCGGAGCCGCGGTAGAAGCGGAGCCGGTCCACAGGGTCCACGCCGCGCACCTGCAGCACGCCGTGCTCGCGGTAGGACGGGAAGACGTAGTCCTGCGGGCGCAGCGCGTGGGCACTGCCCACCTGCGCCGCCTCCTGGCCGCGGGCCGGCGCGTACAGCGCGAGCTCGCCCTGGCGCTGGAGGGCCGTGGCCTCCTCGTCGAACCGCCGCGTGAGCACCATGTCGTGGTACATAGCTCGCAGACGGTCCGGGGTGAGGTCCGCCGCGAGGTCGCGGTACTGCTTCGTGCCGCGCGTGGTGACGCGCGTGCCGTCGGGAGTCAGGAGTTGCAGGAGGGGCACGTCGCCCCCGTCGGTTTCGTGCTTCACACACTCTCCGTTCGCCGCGGTGCCGACCTCTTGGACCGGACCGGAACTGCTCTTACCAGCACCGTCCATCCGTTACCGGCCGGGCCGCAACCTACGCCTTCGTAGCCTACGCAAGCGTAGGCTACGGCCCCGTAGGTTACGCAGTCGACGTGTCGGCCAATGTCTTGGTCGGCGGTTTGGAGGAAACCTCAATCCGGGGCCGGCGGAGCAGGTGCTTCGCAGTACCGGAGGGGCCGATTCCTCGGATCTTCTGGGCGCTGCGCGGCCTCCCGGGTCTTGCTTGTGAGACTACTGCCGCTTACATTGGCTCAATCATCTGATGTTTGCCCTTCTGGTGCGAGGTCCCCATGCCAACGATCACAAGCGTCGAGGTCGAGGATGTCCGGTTCCCGACGTCCCGCACGGCGGACGGCTCCGACGCGATGAACAAGGACGGCGACTACTCGGCGGCGTACGTCGTGCTCCGCACCGACGGCACGGCAGCGGACGGCACGCCTCTCGCGGGCCACGGCCTGACGTTCACCATCGGACGCGGCACGGACGTGGTCGCGCTCGCCGCGCGGCACCAGGCGGAGACGCTTGTCGGGCGCGACGTCGAAGAGCTCGCGGCCGACATGGGACGGACGTACCGCGACCTGACCTCCGACTCCCAGATGCGCTGGCTCGGGCCGGAGAAGGGCGTCGTCCACCTGTCGCTCGCGGCGGTCCTCAACGCCACGTGGGACCTCGCCGCACGCCGCGCGGACAAGCCGCTGTGGCGGCTGCTCACCGACATGACGCCAGAGCAGCTCGTCGACGTCGCCGACCTGCGCTACCTCTCGGACGTCCTCACGCGTGACGACGCGCTCGCGATCCTCCGGGCGCAGGAGCCCACGAAGGCCGAACGCGTCGCGCGGCTCGAACGCACCGGATACCCCGTCTACACCACGTCGGCCGGCTGGCTCGGGTACGACGACGCGAAGCTGCGCCGGCTCTGCCAGGAGGCGGTCGACGCCGGCTACGGCCACATCAAGCTCAAGGTCGGGGCCAGCCTGTCCGACGACGTCCGCCGGCTCGCGATCGCGCGAGACGTGATCGGGCCGGACCGGAAGCTCATGATCGACGCGAACCAGGTCTGGGACGTACCGCAGGCCATCGAGTGGGTCGGCGAGCTCGCCCGCTTCGACCCGCTGTGGATCGAGGAGCCGACGTCGCCCGACGACGTCCTCGGCCACGCCGCCGTGCGGTCTGCGGTGGCACCGGTCGGCGTCGCGACCGGCGAGCACTGCCACAACCGCGTGATGTTCAAGCAGTTCTTCCAGGCCGGGGCGATCGACTACTGCCAGCTCGACACCGGCCGGCTCGCGAGCATCAACGAGATCGTGTCCGTGCTGCTGCTCGCGGCGAAGTTCGGGGTGCCCGTGTGCCCGCACGCCGGTGGCGTCGGGCTGTGCGAGATGGTGCAGCACGTGTCGGTGCTCGACTACGTGGCGGTCGCCGGCGACCTCACCGGCCGGGTCACCGAGTACGTGGACCACCTGCACGAGCACTTCACGGACCCTTGCGTCGTCGCCGACACGGGGGACGGCGCCGGCTACGTCCTGCCCTCGCTGCCCGGGTACTCCACGAGGATGCGCGAGGAGTCCGTGGCCCGGTTCCGGTTCCCTGACGGCGCGGCCTGGTCCGCTGCGTAATACTTCGAGCCATGTCCCGCACGGATGATGTCGTCGACGGCATCAAGCGCATGATCTTCGACGGCGAGCTCGGTCCCGGTGACAAGCTGCCCGTCGAGAAGGACCTCGCCGAGCGGCTCGGCGTCTCCCGCGGATCGCTGCGCGAGGGCGTGCGGGCCCTGTCGATCCTCGGGATCCTCGACACGCGCCAGGGCGACGGCACCTATGTGACGAGCCTCGACCCGTCCCGCCTGCTCTCGCCGCTGCGGCTCGTCGTCGACCTGCACGGCGAGGCCGAGGCGCAGCCGTTCCACGCGGTGCGGCGGGTCCTCGAGACGGAGGCGGCCGGCCTCGCGGCGCGCCGGATCACCCCCGGAGCCCTCGCCGAGGCGCGTGCGCTGCTGGACCGGGTGGCCGAGATTCTCGGCCGCTCCCCCGTCGACCACGCGCAGTTCATCCAGGCGGACGTCGCGTTCCACCGCATCATCGCCGGGCAGGCGGGCAACCCCGTGCTCGAAGCTCTCATCGAGACCCTCGCGAGCCGCACGGTGCGCGAGCGACTCCAGCGCGGTCGCGACGACGAGCGTGCCGAGCCGCGCACCGCTCAGGACCACGAGGCGATCTGGCGCGCCCTCGCCGCGGGCGACGCCGAGGGCGCGCGCGTGCGCATGGCGGCGCACCTGCTCGACGTCGAGGAGTCGCTGCGCTGACCCCGGCGCCGGGCGCCCGTCAGCCCTGCCGGACGCCGATCGTGAGCAGCAGGTTGGCGTAGACCCGCTGGTCGCCGGTCGCGACGAGGAGGGCGACGTCGTCGGACCGCGCTGCCTCGTAGAAGGCGAACCGGTCGAGCTCGTGCCAGCCCACGTGCGGGCCGAGGACGGTCCGGTAACCGGCGTGTGCCGGGACCGGCTCGCCCGCCGGGGCGACGTCGCCCGCGACCCCGCCCGGGACCATGACGGACGCGGACTCGACCGGGACGGCCTCGACGAGCACCTCCAGCACCTGGTCGACCGTGACCAGGTCGGGCCGCAGGTTGAGATGGACGCGTTCGGCGCCCGCGCGCACGCCGGTCGAGTGCGGGTAGTTGGCGTCGGCGAGGAGCACCCGGGAGCCGTGCCCCGCGGCGGCGAGCGCAGCGGCGAGGCCGGGGTGCAGGAGCGTGTACCGGAGCACGGCTCTCAGGCCTCCGGCGCCGGGGCCGCCGGCGTCCGGGCGAAGGTGTGCCGCTGGCGCCCGATGCCCTCGATCTCCAGCTCGACCACGTCGCCGTCGGACAGGTACGGGAACCGTCCGGAGAGGGCGACCCCCTCCGGGGTGCCCGTGCAGATCAGGTCGCCCGGCTCGAGGGCCATGTACTGCGAGAGGTGCCACACGAGGTGGTCGACGCCGAAGATCATGTCCTTCGTCGTCGAGTCCTGGCGCGGCTCGCCGTCGACCCAGGAGCGGAGGCGTAGGTCGCGCGAGTCGACCTCGTCGGCGGGGACGAGGGCCGGGCCGGTCGGGAGGAAGCCGGGGCCGCACTTGCCCTTCGACCACTGACCGAGCGAGTCCTCGATCTGCCAGGCGCGCTCGCTCACGTCGTCGACCACCGTGTACCCGGCGACGTGGTCGCGGGCCGCCTCGACGGAGGGCAGGTAGCTCGCCCGCCGGCCGATGACCACCGCGAGCTCGACCTCCCAGTCGACCTTCTCGGCGCCGGGCGGCAGCGGGACCGTGTCGTCGGGGCCGACCATCGTGTTGGGGTGCTTGAGGAAGACGATCGGCAGGCGCGGCGGCTCGGCGCCGGACTCGGCGGCGTGCGCGGCGTAGTTCTGCCCGATGCAGATGACGGCGGTCGGTCGGGCGATCGGCGCGCCGCGGCGCAGGGAGGCGGCACCCGCCAGGACGGGCAGCTCGCCCGCGGCGAGCGCCGCGCGCGCACGGGCGATCCCGTCGGAGGCCAGGAAGGCGCCGTCGACGTCGTCGGTGAGCGGCCGCAGGTCGTGGACGACGTCGCCCTCGACGACGGCAGGGATCTCCTGGCCGGCGGGGCCGAGACGGAGCAGGTGCATGTCTTCTCGTTTCGTGGTGCTGGTGTCAGGGTGCTGGTGTCAGGCGGTCCAGGCGCCGGGCGCCGCCCGGTCGTCGAGCAGGCCGGCCCGCACGAGCGCGGGCCACAGGTCGTCGGGCACGTCGGCCGCTGCGCGGTCGACCGTCTGGCGCACCTGCTCGGCGGTCTGCATGCCCACGACGGTGCTCGCCACCGCCGGGTGGGTACGCACATACGCCAGCGCGGCCTCGGGCAGGGTGACGCCGTGTTCGGTGCAGACGGCGGCGATCCGGCGCGTCCGGTCGAGGAGCGCGGCGGGCGCAGGCGCGTAGTCGTAGGTCACGTCGTCGGGCGGGGCGGCGTGCGCCAGGAGCCCCGAGTTGTAGACCCCCGCGACGACGACCGCAACGCCCCGCTCCAGCGCCGCGGGGAGCAGGTCGTCGAGCGCGGGCTGCTCGAGCAGCGTGAAGCGGCCCGCGCACATCACGACGTCGATGTCGGTCTCCCGCACGAAGCGGGCAAGCATCGCGGACTGGTTCATCCCGGCGCCCACCGCGCGCACGACCCCCTGCTCGCGCAGCTCGACGAGGGCGGGGATCGCCTCGGCGACCGCCTGGTCGCCGAAGTCGTCGGGGTCGTGGACGTAGACGACGTCGATCCGGTCCAGGCCCGTCCGCGCCAGGCTCGCGTCGAGCGATCGGAGCACGCCGTCGCGGGAGTAGTCCCGCACGCGTCGCGCGTCGGCCGGCACGTCGAAACCCTCGGCGTCGCGGAGGTGGGCGGCCCCGGGGGACGGCACCAGGAGCCGCCCCACCTTCGTCGACAGCACGTACTGGTCCCGCGGCCGAGCGGCGAGCGCCGCGCCGAGCCGTCGCTCCGAGAGGCCCAGACCGTAGTGCGGGGCCGTGTCGAAGTACCGCAGTCCGGCGTCCCACGCGGCGTCCACGGCGGCGCGCACGACGTCGTCGGACACGGCCGCGTACAGGTTGCCGCCCTGCGCGCCCCCGAAGCCGAGGCCCGTGAGCTCGACGCCGCGAGCGTGCCCCGCGCCGCCCGTCACGACACGGCGCGCGGGCGCGTGCGCAGCCCGTGCATGCCGCCGTCCACGGCGAGCGACTCGCCCGTCGTGGACGCGGCCAGGGGGCTGGCGAGGTAGCACACGGCGTGCGCGACGGCCTCGGGGCTCACGAGCCGGCCCGTGGGCTGGCGTGCCTCGAGCGCGGCCCGCTCGGCCACGGGGTCGTCGGCGGCGTCGAGCAGGCGGCCGACCCACGGCGTGTCGACCGTGCCCGGGCACACGCAGTTGACGCGGATGCCTTCCGCGACGTGGTCGGCGGCCATGGCGAGCGTGAGCGCCTGCACCGCGCCCTTGGACGCGGAGTACAGCGCACGTGCGGGCAGGCCGGTCCACGCGGCGATCGAGCTCATGTTGACGACCGCCGCCCGGTCCGACTCCCGCAGGTACGGGAGCGCCGCGCGGGTGACGCGCGCGATCCCGAGGACGTTGACGTCGAGCACGCGGAACCACTCGGCGTCGTCGTTGTCGGCGATCGTGCCCAGGGCGCCGATGCCGGCGTTGTTGACGACGACGTCGATCCCGCCCATCACGCGGGCGGCGGACTCGACCGCGGCGCGCACCGCGGCGTCGTCGGTGAGGTCGGCGACCTCGGCGTGGGCGCCACCGGGGACGCCGTCGACCGAACGGTCGATCGACGTCACCCAGGCCCCGCGGGCCAGGAACGCCGTGACGACGGCGGCGCCGATGCCCGCCGCGCCGCCGGTGACGACGGCGCGCAGACCGTCGAGATCGAACGTGTCTGTGGTGCTCACGGGTGGCTCTCCTCGTTCGTCGGCGTCTCTTTCGTCGGAGCCTTGCGCGTGGGGGCCGGGCTCGTGGGCGCCGGGCTCGTGGGCGCCGGGCGCGAGATGCCGTACACGCGGCAGGCGGTGCCCGCGAGGACTGCGTCGCGTTCCGCGTCGGTCAGGTCGGCCAGCAGCCCGCGGGCCACGTCGAGCCAGCGGCCGTAGCTCGCCGCGAGGAGGCAGACCGGCCAGTCCGAGCCGAACATGAGGCGGTCGGGCCCGAAGACGTCGAGCGCGTGGTCGACGGCGGGCCGCAGGTCCCCGGGCGTCCAGCCGTCCCAGCGGGCTTCCGTGACCAGGCCGGAGACCTTCGCCGTCACGTTCGGCAGCTCGGCCAGCGCGGCCAGGTCGTGGCGCCAGGCGCTCAGCGCACCGGGGTCGTCGACGGCGGCGAGCCGGGGCTTGCCGAGGTGGTCGAGGACGAACCGGACCTCGGGGAGGCCTGCGGCGAGCCGTGCGGCCGCGGCGAGCTGGTGGTCCCGGACGACCAGGTCGAACGGGAGCCCGGCCGCTCCGACGGCGGCGACGCCCGAGCGGACGTCCGGGCGGTCGAGGTACCCAGGGTCGGGCTCGGCCTGCACCATCGTCCGGATGCCGACGAGGGAGCTTCCGCCGGGGTCGGCACGCAGGGCGGCGAGTCGCTCGGCGAGGTCGGGAGCCAGGAGGTCGGCCCAGCCGACGACGCCGGTGATGCCTGCAGCGCGACCCTCGGGCGAGTCGGCAATGGCGAGCAGCTCGACGGTCTCCGACCAGAGGCTCACGGACTGGACCACGACGGTCGCGCCGACGCCGTGAGCCGCGGCGGGCAGGTCGGCCGGCTCGAAGTCCGCATCGATGACGCCCATGGTCGCGGGGTCGATCCACCCCTGCGGAGTGCGTGCCCGCACCCACAGGTGATGGTGTGCGTCGACGACGATGTCGGTCATGCGCTGAACCCCCTCCCGGGAATTCATCGAATCTATAGGAAGTTGAGCCGACCGGACAAGGTGGAGTTTGGCGGTGTGTACTGAAAACCTCGGCGCGCAACGCAGCCGATGGCAGGGATACATCCGACCTCTTGCGCCACTCAGCGCCAGCTGGCCGCCACCGCGAGGAACGCGTCGTTGGCCGCGGGCTCGCCGATGCTGACGCGCAGGCCGTCACCCGCGAACGGGCGCACCAGCACGCCGGCGGCCGTCGCCTGCGCGGCGCACTCCATCGTCGCCTGCCCGAGGCCGAACCACACGAAGTTCGCCTGGCTCTCCGGCAGCTCCCAGCCCTGGCCGCGCAGGGCGGCCGTGACCCGGGACCGCTCCTCGACCAGCGCGTCCACCCTCTCGAGCAGCTCGGCCTTGGCCCCGGGCTCCAGCGACGCGAGGGCGGCGCGCTGCGCCACGTGCGACACCCCGAACGGCGTGGAGACGGCCCGGATGCCGGCGGCGAGCCGCGGCTCCGCGACGGCGTAACCGACGCGCAGGCCGGCCAGCCC
This sequence comes from Antribacter soli, assembly GCF_021568775.1. Taxonomy (GTDB): domain Bacteria; phylum Actinomycetota; class Actinomycetes; order Actinomycetales; family Cellulomonadaceae; genus Antribacter; species Antribacter soli. The sequence goes on from NZ_JAKGSG010000020.1 coordinate 31,969, forward strand.
GTACGCCTTGGAGAGCGTGCGCAGGAGCACGACGTTCGGGTGCGCGGCGAGGAGGTCCACGCCCGACGGCGCCTTGGGGTCGCGCACGAACTCGAGGTACGCCTCGTCGACCACCACGAGCACGTCGCCGGGAACGGCCGCGAGGAACGTGTCGAGCTCGTCGGCCTGGACGACCGGGCCCGTCGGGTTGTTCGGCGTGCACACCAGCACCACGCGGGTGCGGGGCGTGACGGCGGCAGCCATCGCCGGCAGGTCGAGACGTCCGGTGCCGTGCTCGAGCGGCACGGTGACGGCGGTCCCGCCGGACACGGCGACGGCGATCGGGTACGCCTCGAACGAGCGCCAGGGGAAGACGACCTCGTCGCCGTGCTCCACGACCGCCTGCAGCACGTGGGCGAGCACCGCGACGGACCCGTTGCCCACCACGACCTGCTCCGGCGGCACGCCCACCTCTCCGGCGAGAGCCTTCACCAGCTCGGACGCATACATGTCCGGATACCGGTTGGTCTCCTCCGCGGCCGCCGCGATGGCCGCGATCACGGACGGCAGCGGCGGGTACGGGTTCTCGTTGGACGAGAGCTTCCACGCCCGCCCGCCGGGCGCGACCCGCGCGCCGGGGACGTAAGCGGGCAGGGCGGACACGGCCGCACGGAGCGGCACGACGGGAGTTGCGGGTGTTTCCACGGCCCTCAGCATGCCACGATGCGGTCATGAAGATCCTCGTGCGTATCGCCGTGACGGCCGCCGCGATCGGGCTCTCCGCCTGGCTCCTCGCCGACCACCTGAACGTGGTCAGCAACGGCACCATGCTGGGCACGATCCTCGCGACTCTCGCGGTCGCCGTGGTCTACGGCCTGGTCAACCTCATCGTCAAGCCGATCGTCCAGCTCTTGTCCCTCCCCCTCTTCATCCTCACGCTCGGCCTGTTCACCCTGGTGGTGAACGCATTCATGCTCTGGCTGACCACGGTGATCGCCAACCAGCACTGGTTCTCCGACCAGCCCAACTGGGGGCTGGAGGTCAACGGCGGGTTCTGGTGGTTCGTGCTGGGCGCCCTCGTGATCTCGGTCGTGCAGATGATCCTCAACGCCGTGCTCCCGGACCGCGTCACGGAGTGACCCGCCGCGCGGACCAGTAGGTCGTGGTCACCTGCTCCCCCTGGAGCAGGGGCCCGACCCGGTCCGTCACGTCCAGCACCCGCGGATCGCCGGACGCGACGGCGAGCTCAAGCGTGCGCACGTGCGTGTCGACGCCGTGAGCGGCGGGCACGCTGCCCGACGCCGCGCGGTCCAGCGGGTCCGCCGACGCGGCAAGCGACCGCGAGACCGTCACCCGGTCGCCCGTGCGCGGGTTCTCCCCGCTGCTGTGCCCGTCGGCCGCGGACACGACCTCCTCAGCCGTCTCCAGGTGAAGCACGGGCACACCCGGCGGGGCGCCGAACGTCGCGACCGGCGACCCCGCCGTCACCACGCCGCCGAGCCGGTAGCGCTCGGTAAAGCCGGGCGAGGACGCGAGCGCCATGGCGGCGATCCCGCCGAGGCTGTGGCCCACGAGCGTCACCGGCTCGTCGGCACCGACCCCCGCCTGCTCCAGCGCGCCGACCACCGCCGCCGATGCGCCGTCGGCCTCGCGCCCCATGAGCTCCAGGTCGGTGACCGCGTCCCACGGGTGGCCGGCGGGAAGGACGGACTCGGTGCCTGGCACGAGGACCGTCCAGGACACGCCGCCGTCGGCGCCGACGACCCGTTGCACCGCGACCGTCGCGTACGGGGCGCCCCCGTCCCACGGGTACAGGTCCGCCACACGCCGCAGCGTCTCGGCGACCGTCCCGCCCTGCGTGGACCAGGCCGGAGCTGCTCCACCCGCGAACCCGGCCTCCTGCACCTGGGTCACGACGACAGGGTCACCGCCTGCCCCGGACGGCAGGTGACGCACAGCGGCCGCGACCACGCGCGCCCCGCCCGGGACGCCGACCTCGCCGCCGGCCTGCGCCGGACGCGCCCAGGCGATCCCGGCCCCCAGCCCGGCGACCCCCTCGTCCGTCCACGGCGCCAGCCGCCGCACCGCCTCGGGCGCGACGGCGTGGAACAGGGCCGTCGAGAGCCCACCGGTCGCCCGGTTCGACAGCCACGCGAGCACCCCCGTCCCGGCTGCCGCCGCGGCGCCGCCGAGGAGCATGGCGGGCGACCCGGCGAACACCCGCCCGAGCACGAAACCCTCCGTCGTCACGAGCGCCCCGACGGCCCGCTCGGCCACCGACTCCGCCTCCTCGTACAGGCCGGCGGCCCGCAACAGGCGCCACCCGAGCAGGTCGTACAGGTCCGCCCGGACCTGCAGGCGCCGGGCTGCCCGCTCGACGGCCTCCACGGCGGCAGCCTGCTGGACGGCGAGGCCGGGCGCGGCCCACGCGGCGCCGAGCGGCTGCCCGACGGCGCAGCCCGCCCGGCTGCACCACGTCACCGCCTCGCGGAGGTCGTCCGCGGCGGCCGCGAGCCGGGCGGCGGCCGACCGCACGGCGTCCGCCTCCACCGCCGTCGACGCAAGGCCGCCGGTCACCACGATCGTGTCGGCCGGCGCGAGCGGCCCCTCAGGCCGACTCACGCCGTGCCTCCACCCAGCCCGGGCGACGGGGCCGCGCCGAGGGCGGCCTCGAAGGCCCGCGCCAGGCACAGCGCCTCGTCGAGCAGGTGGTCCTCCCACGCCACCTGCACGGACGACTCCACGAGCGCGTCGCGGAACAGTGCTGCCGCAGCCGAGTCCCACTCGACGGCGGCGGCCACCCGCGCCGCATCGGTCCCCGCAAGGAACCGCTCGCGCGCCGCCGCGAGCGCCGTGCCTGCCTCCATCTCTCCCCCTGTGGTCGCCCTGTGCCCTCACCACCGGCGACGCTAAGGGAGAGGCGAGCTCCGCCGTCGGGCAGCGGGGTGTGCTTGTGCACAGGGACCGCGAAGGGCCGCTGTGGACGGGCTCGTCGCCGCCCGCCGCCGTCGGCGCGGTCCACTCCGGAACGCAACGAATCCGCCGTGGGAGAATGGAGCACGTGCCCGAGACGACCGCCCCCGCCATCACGCCTGCACGTATCAACCTCGCCGAGGTGACCCCGCCGATCGCGCTGGGTCCGCTGGACGGCAGGTACCGGGCTGCGGTGGCACCCCTGGTGGACCACCTGAGCGAGGCCGCGCTGAACCGCGCGCGGATCCACGTCGAGGTCGAGTGGCTGATCACCCTCTGCAACGGCGCCCCGGGCGTCGTGGCGCCGGTCGTGCAGGGCGCCCCGTCGCTCACGACGGAGGAGCAGGCGTACCTGCGCAGCATCCCGGCGTCGTTCGGCGCCGAGGAGATCGCGGAGCTCGCCGCGATCGAGCGGGAGACCGTGCACGACGTCAAGGCGGTCGAGTACTTCATCAAGCGCCGGATCGCCGTGGCCCCCGAGCAGATCCCCGGCACGAGCCTCCCGGCCGCGAGCGAGCTGGTGCACTTCGCCTGCACCAGCGAGGACATCAACAACCTGTCGTACGCGCTGATGGTGCAGGGTGCCGTGCGCGACGTCTGGCTCCCGGCCGCCGCCGCGCTGGCCGACCAGCTCGCGGACATGGCGCGCGAGCACGCCGCCGTGCCGCTCCTCAGCCGCACCCACGGCCAGCCGGCCACGCCGTCCACGCTCGGCAAGGAGCTCGCCGTCCTCGCGCACCGCCTGCGCCGCCAGCTGCGCCGCATCGAGAGCGCCGAGTACCTCGGCAAGCTCAACGGCGCCACCGGCACGTACGGCGCACACGTCGTCGCGGTCCCGACGGCGGACTGGCCCGCCGTGTCCGAGGCGTTCGTCGGGGGCCTCGGCCTGACGTGGAACCCGCTGACCACGCAGATCGAGTCGCACGACTGGCAGGCCGAGGTCTACGCCGACATGGCCCGGTTCAACCGGATCCTCCACAACCTCGCGACCGACGTGTGGACGTACATCTCGCTCGGGTTCTTCACGCAGATCCCCGTCGCGGGCGCCACCGGCTCGTCGACGATGCCGCACAAGATCAACCCGATCCGGTTCGAGAACGCCGAGGCCAACCTCGAGATCTCGTGCGCGCTCCTGGACACCCTGTCCGCCACCCTCGTGACGAGCCGCATGCAGCGCGACCTCACCGACTCCACGACGCAGCGCAACATCGGCCCGGCGTTCGGTCACGGCCTGCTCGCCATCGACAACGTCGCCCGAGGCCTGCGGGCGCTGGCCGTGAACGAGACGCTGCTGCGCGAGGACCTCGACCAGAACTGGGAGGTGCTCGGCGAGCCCGTCCAGTCGGCGATGCGCGCCGCCTCGGTGGCGGGCGTTCCCGGCATGGAGAACCCCTACGAGCGCCTCAAGGACCTGACGCGTGGCCGTCGCGTTGACGCGGAGCGCATGCGCGAGTTCGTGGCGGACCTGGGCCTGCCGGCCGACGTCGCCGAGCGCCTGAGCGAGCTGACCCCCGCCACCTACACGGGCCTGGCGGAGCGGCTCGTCACGGACTACCTGGCCTGAGGACCGCGGCCAGGCCCTGATCCCCACGGAGGCGGTCACGGTCGCGACGTCGACGCGAGGCTCCGCCAGGTGGGCTGAACAGGATTCAGACACACCGACGCCGGTGGCGCACCTCGCGTGGGAGGTGCGCCACCGGCGTCGGGTTACCCGGGTCAGGCCTTCGGGTCTGCGAGCTGCGACGTCTGCCACACGGGCGGCTCCTCGTCGCGCTCGTACTTCTGCACCAGCGCCCTCACGACATTGACACTGATGAGCAAGGGCAGGACGAAGATGTACCAGACGATGTAGAACGTCGCCGGCAGGAAGAAGTACAAATAGCAGCCATAGCCCAGGAACAGGAGTCCGAGGGCAACGGTGCCCAGTCGGGCCCATGGGCCTTTTCCGGAGTTGAGTGAGCCGCCGGCGATCATGACCAGGCCGGCGATCACGAGGGCGACGGTGTACACGGCGTACAACGGATCGAGGTCGAACAATTCAGGGAGATACCACATGGCGTGTGTCCTCTTGACGTAGTGGACTGGCGGCCACATGGCCCACCAGAGGTCAACACGCTAAGAAGCGAGCGATCTCCGTTGGAAGAGTCTGGCCTTGATTTCACCCGCCCGAACATTAGGGCCAAGTTTGACGAATCAGTCAAAGTCTCTTGAACAGCCATTCACTATTTCCGGCTTGTCGGATTCCATCCCGTCTCAGGCGTAGAACCGCAGGCGTTCCACTTCGGCACGTTCTTGCGCAAAGAAGAAACCGGACGGGTCGCCTTCAAGAAGAGGCGACCCATCCGGCTCAGCGCATCACCAGCGCGCGTTGCGCGCCAGTTCCAGCGCGATCTCCTGCCACCACGCCCCGGCCGCCGGCCCGCCGTTGCACGCACCGTCCGACTCGCCGGGCAGCTTGACCCAGAGCAGCGCGTCGAGGTGCGTGGAGTCGTCCACGACGGCGGGCCGCTCACCGAGTGCGCGACCGCGCGGGTTGCACCACTCGCCGTTGGAGCCGTTGCCGTTGCGGGACGTGTCGATCACATACCCGCGCCCGCCCACGAGTGCCGAGACCTGCTCGCCGTAGGACTGGGTCGCGGACGTCGTCTGGTAGTTCGAGGTGTTGAGCGCGAACCCGGCGGCGTACTGGAAGCCGACGAGGTTGAGGCGGCGGGCCGCCTCGGACGGGCTCAGCCAGGCGGAGTGTCCGGCGTCGATGTAGACGCGGCCCCCTGCCTCGGTCAGCTCGCGCGCCGCGTACTGCAGGAAGCCGACGCGGTCGCCCTGGCCCGCACAGTCGCCGAGCATGGCGAGGGCGTCAGGCTCGAGGATGATGTACGGGCTGCCGTGGATGCCCGCCGCGATCGTGTCGATCCACGCTGCGTACTCGCTCTCCTCGACTCCGCCGCCGGAGTGCGAGCCGCAGTCGCGGCCGGGGATCGCGTAGACGGTCAGGATCGGCGTCTTGCCCGCGGCGACGGCCCGCGACGTGTAGTCCTCGACCTCCTGGCGGGCGTGGGTCGCGTCGTCCCAGTTCCCCACCCAGTACGACTGCGGTGTCTGCGCGATCTTCTCCAGCAGCGCCTTGTCGCTGCCGCTCGCGGCGGTCCACGCCGCGTACGCCTGGGTCTGCGGGTCGACATAGAACGCGGACGACGTCGGGGGCGGCGTCGGCGAGACCGTCGGGCTGGGCGTCGGCGTCGGCGTCGGCGTGGGCGTCCCGCCCACCGAGCCCGTGCACGCCACGCCGTTCAGCGTGAACGCGGACGGCACCGGGTTTGACCCGTTCCAGGACGAGACGAACCCGAACGACGCGCTCGCGCCCGTGCCGAGCGACCCGTTCCACGCAACGTTCGTCGCGGTCAGAGCAGTGCCCGATTGCGTCACGGTCGCGTTCCACGCCTGGCTCACGGTCTGCCCTGTGGCCGCGGTCCAGCGGAGCTGCCACGAGGACACGGGCGAGCCGAGGTTCGTCACCGTGACGTCACCCTGGAAGCCACCGCTCCACTGGTTCGTCACGCGATAGCTCACCGAGCAGCCCTCGGCGGCGGCGGCGCTGGTCGCGGCCCCGACGGCGACGGCGCCGGCGGTGAGCAGCGAGAGGGCGGCGGCGAGGGCCGCCCAGGAGGTACGTCGTCGGACCATCGGGAAGCTCCATCTGCACAGGGGGACTGCAGTGCGCACGACACGCTAGGTACCCCAGGCGGCGCCGGGTAGCGGGCTAATCGATTCACGCGCGACCCGACGCCGGACCGGTCATCGACCTGGGACGTCCCACCCGTGCTGCTCGAGGTACTCGACGGCCTTGCGGAGCGACTCGTCGTTGGCCTGCTTCTGCACGTCGACGGCATCCCGGTGGTCGGCGATGAACTGGGCCTGGAGGCGGGCGTCGAGGTCTGCGAGGCGCCGCACGGTGTCGTGCTGCAGCTTGCACTGCACGTCGACGCGCGCCATGGCGATCTGCCCGTCGCGGGCGTCCCCGGGTCCCGTCCCGATCATGGCGCCCGCCGGGACGAGGCCGTTGTCTTCAGGCTCCCGCGGCGTGACGCCCTGGGCCGCGATGCACTGCTTCCACTCGTCGACAATCGCCCGACCCTCGTCCGTGAGAATCGCTCGTACCGGCTCACCGGGCCAGGAGCCGTCGTCGGGAGTCCCACCCTCCATCGCTTCCGCGACGACGGCCAACATCTCTGGGACGTACGGGACGGCCCCGGCCATGCCCGTCGCCATCATCTTGTCGTCGCAAGCCTGGTACCAGGTCAGGGACCCACTGCCGGACGGCTCGATGTGGACGTCCGCCGGTTCCGCGTCGAGCGAGAGGTAGCCGTCACGCTCGGCGTCCTCGACACGCCAGATCCCGTACACCGTGCCGTGCACCATCCGTGTCGGCTGCAGCTCGTGGAACCACACGCTGTCGCCGAACCCGGCCTCGGTGAGGCAGTTGACCATGAAGAGCTGACCGGCCGACTCACGGATCGCTTCCTCCTCGGCGCCCAGGCTGTACTCGTCCCAGGGCAGGACGATCGTCCCGGCCGCCTCGTCGATGACGGCCCTTGCCTGTGCGGGGTCCGACGGCGGGGCCGCGCTCGGGCTGGGCTCCGCCGTCGCCGGCGCCGTCGCCATGGCGGTCGCCGTCGGGCTCGTCGTCCCGGCGGGAGTGGGGGGCGGGCCCAGGAACTGTGGCGCGGCCGCCGCGGCCACCGCGGCCACCGCCCCGAGCACGCCCACGCCCGAGGCGACGCCAAGTGCCCGCGCCGCCCTCCGGCGTCGGCCCTTCGTCAGGACCGCCGTACGGTCGATGCGGACCGGGGGCACGTCTGAGGCGAGCGCCCGCATACGCTCGACCGTCTCGTCGTCGTTCATCGGTTCTCCTCAGATGTCTCGGTCAGCAGGTCGCGGAGCTGGGCGAGGCCGCGGGACGCCGCGGACTTCACGGCGCCGGCGGAGATGCCGAGGTCTGCGGCGACCTGCTGCTCGGGAAGGTCCATCAGGTAGCGGAGCACCACCACGCGGCGGCGCTGCGGGGCCAGCAGAGCGAGCGCCCGGACGAGCCGGTCACGGTCGGCGTGCGCGACGGCATGGGCGTCGGGAGTGCCGGGCGCGCGGTCCGGGACGTCGTCGGGGGCGACGAGGACCTCACGCCGACGTCGGCGCCACGTGTCGATCCGCGCGTTCGAGAGGACACGTCGGGCGTAGGCGAGCGGCTCTCCCTCGCGGGCGCGCGGCCACGCCACGTACGTGCGGACCAGCGCCTGCTGCACGAGCTCCTGCGCGCGGTGCACGTCACCCGTAAGGAGCCACGCCATCCGGGCGAGGACCGGCTCGGCGACCTGCATGAACGCGACGAACTCCGCGTCGCGTCCCCGAAGGCTGGGGTCGTGGACCGGCAGGTACTCGTCCTGGTCGGCCTCCGCGGGCCCGGGCGGCGGTTCGGCGGGCCGGTTGGCGATCACTGTCACGCGCGGAACACGCGCGCTCCCGGCTTCGGGTTGCCCGAGCCTTCCAGGTAAATTAGTTTCAACACTTCAACCTCAGCGCAAACCCACTTCACAAGTGGACGAACGTGTGCAAGAGTTTCGTTACGGCGCCGCACGATGGCACAGAGCACCACGCTCCTCGTCCTCAGGCGGCGCCGGCCAACCGGCCTCCGGCACGAGCCGGACGCATCTCGCACCACCGGACGAGAGACAGCACGACCGCACCGCCCCGACGCACCGCACCCGAGCCCCCGGAGGTCCCCCGTGACGAATCACAAGAGCCTCGCTTCCCTGTCAGCCCGGGCATCGGCGCACCGCTACACGGTGCGCGAGGTGCTGCTGCTCACCGTGCTCGGGTTCGCGGCCGTGGCGATCAGCGTGACGATCGCGCTCATGGACCCGGCAGCGGCCCTCGCGGTCCCCGAGAGCGTGCTGGAGTCGGCGCGCTGACGCCCGAGGGGCGCCAGCGCGACCGCCGTCAGGCCAGCGCCTCGCCCACCAGCTCCTTCGCCGCAGCCTGCACGCGCTCCAGGTGCGTGGCGGAGACGAACGACTCGGCGTAGATCTTGTAGACGTCCTCGGTCCCGGACGGACGGGCCGCGAACCACGCGTCCACCGTCGTCACCTTGAGGCCACCGATCTTCGCGCCGTTCCCCGGCGCAGCCACGAGCGCCTCGGTGATGTCCTGACCCGCCAGCGAGGTCGACTTCACGGCGTCTGCCGAGAGCGCACCCAGCTTCGCCTTCTCCTCGCGCGAGGCCGCCGCGTCGACGCGGGCGTACCAGCTCTCCCCGTACTTGGTCACCAGGTCGGCGTGGTGCTCCGACGGCGACCGCCCCGTCGTCGCGACGATCTCCGACGCGAGCAGGGCGAGCAGCAGGCCGTCCTTGTCGGTGGACCAGACGCGGCCGTCGCGCCGCAGGAACGACGCCCCGGCGGACTCCTCGCCGCCGAACCCGACCTCGCCCGAGAGCAGGCCGGGGACGAACCACTTGAACCCGACGGGCACCTCGAGCAGGCGGCGGCCCAGGCCGGCCGCGACCCGGTCGATCAGGGCGGAGGAGACGAGCGTCTTGCCGATCGCCGCGCCCTGGGGCCACGCGGGCCGGGCGCCGCCGAACAGGTACTGGATCGCGACGGCGAGGTAGTGGTTCGGGTTCATCAGGCCGGCGTCGGGGGTGACGATGCCGTGCCGGTCGGAGTCGGCGTCGTTCCCCGTCGCGATGTCGAACGGCGCGTCGCCCCCCGCCATGCGCTCCACCAGCGACGCCATCGCGTACGGCGACGAGCAGTCCATGCGGATCTTGCCGTCCCAGTCGAGCGTCATGAACGCCCACCGGGGGTCGACCTGCGGGTTCACCACGGTCAGGTCCAGCCCGTACCGCTCGCCGATCGCGCCCCAGTACTCCACCGCGGCCCCGCCGAGCGGGTCGGCCCCGATACGCACGCCGGCGGCCCGGATCGCCTCGAGGTCGATGACGTTGGGCAGGTCGTCCACGTACGTGGTGAGGAAGTCGTGCCGGTGTGTCGTCTCGGCGGCGAGCGCGTCCTCGAGCTTCACGCGCCGCACGGCGCCGATGCCCGTGCGCAGGATCTCGTTGGCGCGGTCGGCGATCCAGCCGGTCGCGTCCGAGTCCGCCGGACCGCCGTGCGGCGGGTTGTACTTGAAGCCGCCGTCGCGCGGCGGGTTGTGCGACGGGGTGACGACGATGCCGTCCGCCAGGCCGGGCCCCGTCAGCCGCACGCCGTCCTCCGAGGTGGCCTCGTTGTGCAGCAGGATCGACTGGGAGACGGCCGGGGTCGGGGTGTACGAGTCGCGGGCGTCCACCATCACGGTGACGTCCGCCGCGGCGAGGACCTCGAGCGCCGTCTGCCAGGCCGGCAGGGACAGGGCGTGGGTGTCGCGCCCGATGAACAGCGGCCCGTCGGTCCCCTGGGCGCGCCGGTACTCGACGATCGCCGCCGTGATCGCGACGATGTGCGCCTCGTTGAACGCACGGTCGAGCGACGAGCCGCGGTGTCCCGACGTCCCGAAGACGACCTTCTGCGCTGGGTCCTCGGGATCTGGCGAGTGGTCGTAGTAGGCGCCGACCACCTTGTCGACGTCGATGAGGTCTTCTTCGAGGGCGAGAGTCCCGGCACGAGGGTGCATAGGTCGATAGTGCCAGGAACCTCGGGCCGACGGCGACGTGCGCCCGGGAGCGACGGTGCACCCGGGGCGACGCCGTCGCCGTCGTACCCTGGACGCATGTTCCCGCCCATGCTGCCCGACGTCCCGACGGTCGACCCGGCCGAGCTCGACCCGGCCGCCCCGGTCCCCGCCGGCACCACGTTGCTGGACGTGCGGGAGCAGGACGAGTGGGACGGGGGCCACGCGCCCGGAGCCGTCCACATCCCCCTGGGCGACCTGCCCGTCCGCTACGGCGAGCTCGACCCCGACACGCAGATCCTCGTGATGTGCCACTCGGGCGCGCGCTCGGCGCGCGCGACGCAGTTCCTCAACGACGCCGTCGGCTTCGAGGCGGCGAACCTCGAAGGCGGAATCGTCGCCTGGTCCCGCGTGGGCCTGCCGGTCACGACCTGACGTCGCGTGCGCTGCTCGGATGCAGGACCAGGTCCTGCCACTCCGGGTGCCGGTTCACGTACGCGCGGATGAAGGGGCAGAGCGGCACGATCTTGTCGCCCGCCTCCCGGACCTCGCTGAGCGCGCCGACGGCGAGCTGCGAGGCGACGCCCTTGCCCTCCATCGACGGGTCCACCTCGGTGTGCGTGAAGATCACCACCCCGGGCTCGCGCTCGTAGTAGGCGCTGCCGACCACGGAGCCGTCGGCGAGCCGCGCCTCGAACCGCTCCAGGTCGGGGTTCTCGACGACCGTGATCGGGATCTCGTCAGTCATGCCGCCCATAGTTCACGCGCATGACGCCGGACGCCACCCCGGGTCACTCATCGACGAGGTTGGCATACTCCGGGTGCCGCTCGACGTACTCGGCGACGTACCAGCAGACCGGCACCACCAAGGCCCCCGCCACACGCGCGTCGTCCAGCGCCCGCCGGACGAGCGCGGCCGCGATCCCGTGACCGCGGAACGCCGGCTGGACGCGGGTGGACGGCATCACGACGACGCCGTCCTCGCGCCTGTACTCGAGCACCCCGATCACGTCCCCGTCCGTGGTGGTCGCCTCGTACCGCGAGGCCTGGGGGCGGTCGGTGATGTCGAAGTCGGCCCGGTCGGTCATCGGCCCAGGCTAGCCGCACGATGAACGCCCGGTGACCGGCCTCACCGGTTATCGGGTCGGCCTCTCGGGCCGTCCGGTGCGACACTCGAACGCGTGGCCCAGGACATCGCGCAGGCGCGCAAGAACCCGTACCTCGACGTCCTGAGCAGCCCGGGCGCGGCCGCGTTCTCGACCGCCGCCGCGATCGCCCGCATGCCGATGTCGATGATCGGGATCGGCACCGTGCTCATGGTGCAGACCCTGTACGGCTCGTACGGCATGGCGGGGCGGGTCGCCGCGGTCCTGGGGCTCGCCCAGGCGCTCGTGTCACCGCAGCTCGCGCGCTGGGTCGACCGGCGGGGCCAGCGGGTGATCCTGCTGCCCTCGCTGGGCGTCACGGCTCTAGGCCTCGCCGGCCTCGTGGTGGCGGGCGTGCTGCACGCCCCGGAGCCCGTGCTGTGGCTGTTCGCCGCGGTCGCGGGGGCGAGCCAGGGCTCGTACGGCTCGATGGTTCGTGCTCGCTGGTCCCACACGCTCCGGGATCCGCGCCGCCTGCACACCGCGTACTCGCTGGAGTCGGCTGTGGACGAGCTGGTCTACATCGCCGGGCCGATCCTCGCGACGACGCTCGCGACCGCCGTCGCGGCGCCGTCCGGCCTCGTCGTGGCGGCCGTCGCGACGGTCGGGGGCGGCCTGTGGTTCTGCTCCCTGCGCGGCACCGAGCCGCCCGTGCGCCCGGCTCCCGCCGACGCCGGCCCGCACCGCTCCGCCCTTCTGACGTCCGGGATGCCCGTGCTCCTCGTCGCGTTCGTCTCGACCGGCACGATCTTCGGGGCCACCGAGGTCGCCACGGTCGCGTTCGCGGAGGAGGAGGGCGCCAAGGCGATGGCGGGCGTCGTGCTCGCCGTGTTCGCGGCGGGCTCGCTCCTCGCGGGCCTCGCATACGGCGCACGGCACTGGGTCTCCCCCGCGACGCGCCGCTTCACGATCGGCATGGCGGCCCTCGCCGCGGGCGTCTCGCTCTTCTTCCTCGCGAACTCCCTGTGGGCCCTCGCCGCCGTCATGTTCGTGGCCGGCATGGCCATCGCGCCGACGATCATCACGGGCAACGCCCTCGTCCAGGAGCTGATGGAGCCGCACCAGCTCACCGAGGGCCTCGCCTGGATCGGCACGGCCATCGGCATCGGTGTGTCGATCGGCGCGTCCCTGGCCGGGGCCAGGGTGGACGACGCCGGAGCCCACGCGGGCTTCCTCGTCGCCATGGTCGCGGGCTGGGTCGCCGCCCTGGTGACGTTCGCTGCCGGCCGGACACTGCGCCGTCGCGCCTGACGTGGTGGGAGATGCTGTGCGGGTGGACCCCGCATCCCCGGAGAGCGTTCAGCACATCATCGTCATGGGCGTCGCAGGCTCGGGCAAGACGAGCGTGGCGAGGCTCCTCGCCGAGCGCCTCGGCGTCACGTTCGCCGAGGGTGACGCGTTCCACCCGCACGCGAACGTGACGAAGATGAGCGCCGGGATCCCGCTCACCGACGAGGACCGATGGCCCTGGCTCGAGTCGATCCGCGACTGGCTCACGGCCCGGGCGCGCGAGGGCGTGCTGACGGTGGTGCCGTGCTCGGCGCTGCGCCGGGCCTATCGCGACATCCTGCGTGGCGCCGAGGGGCGCGTCCGGTTCGTGCACCTGACCGGCACGCCGGAGCTGCTCACCGCGCGGATCGGACGGCGATCGGGCCACTTCATGCGGCCGGACATGCTCACGAGCCAGCTCGCGACGCTCGAGCCGCTCGGCGCGGACGAGGACGGTTTCGCGGTCGACGTCGAACCGCGTCCCGACGAGATCGTGGACGAGATCGTCGCCCGGCTCAGGTAGGGGTCACGGCTCCGGGTGGCGTGCGTCGTACGCCCAGAACCTCGGCGTCGTCCGCACGATCAGCCAGAGCACCACCACGCACGTGAGCCCGCCGACGACGGCCGCCCACCCCTCGCCGAACCACGCCGCCTCGGAGCCGAGCACCAGCTCACCGAGGCGCGGCCCGCCCGCGACGACCACGATGAAGACACCTTGCAGGCGGCCGCGCATGTGGTCGGGCGTGGCGGTCTGCAGCATGCTCTGCCGGAACACGGACGAGATCGCGTCGGTCCCGCCCGCGAACGCGAGCGCCACGCCGGCGGCGATGACGCCGCCGACGAGCATCTGGCTCGGCTCGGTGCGCCCTACCGCGACCAGCACGAGCCCGAACGCGGCGATAGACAGTCCCCACGCGGTGATCGCCCACACGATGACGCGGCCCTGGTGCCGCACCCCGGACAGCCCCCCGGAGAGCAGCGAGGCGAGGATGCCGCCGACGGCGAACGCCGCGGCCAGCACTCCCGTGGTGGTCTCGCCGCCGCCGAGGTAGATGACGCCGGCGGCGGGCCACAGCACCCGCGGGAACGCGAGGACCATGGCGCACAGGTCGACGAGGAACGTGGTGCGCACGTTGGGCTGGGTCGCGAGGTAGCGCAGGCCGTCCAGGACGGACCGCAGCCCGACCACCCTCCGTGTCGTCACGGCGGCGCCACCGGCCGCGCCACCGGCCTCGGCGCCCTCGGCGGGCTCCGGCGGCATGGCGGGCAGCCGCCAGACCGCCCACAGGGCGGCGCCGAAGAGCACGAGGTCGATCGTGTAGGCGACGCCGTACCCCCAGCGCGCCACGAGCACCGCGCCGAGCAGCGGCCCGCCCGTGAGCGCGACATTCATCGCGAGGGTCTGCAGCGCCATCGCGGCGGGCATGAGCGTGGCCGGCAGCAGGCGGGGGATGATCGCCGAGCGCGCCGGGTTGTTGATCGCGAAGGCAGCGCTCTGCACGGCGACCAGCCCGTAGAGCAGGTTCACGGACCCGATCCCGAGCCACGCCTGAGCCGCGATGGCGGCGGTCACCGCCCACAGCACGGCCGAGGCCGCGAGGGAGACCCGACGCCGGTCGTACGCGTCGACCAGCGCTCCGCCGTACAGCCCCAGGGCGACCAGCGGGACGAGCGAGCACAGCCCCAGCACGCCGACGGCCAGCGTCGAACCGGTCAGCGCGTACACCTGCAGCCCCACGGCGACGACGGTGAGCTGCGCCCCCAGGTTCGAGACCCCGAGGCCCCACCACAGCCGGCGGTACTCGGGCGACACCCGCAGCGGCGTGGTGTCGGCGAGCAGGCGAGGCATGGTGCCCCGACTCTACGTCGGTGCCCGACGTCGGCCGGTGAGCAACCGTTGTGATGTGCGCCTCTCCCCGGGCGTACCCGGGGAGAGGCGCCCTCCCGGTGCACGGTCTCAGGCCACCCCCCAGCGGAGTCCTGAAACCGTGCTACCGGAAGAGGAATCCGGCGGAGGCGAACGTTCCGCCCCCGTGCCGAGGCACCCCCCAGAGGTGCCTCGGCGCCCGGAGCTCCTTCTGGCGCAGGTTGCGGTGCAGGTCTCGGGCCACCCCCCAGCGGTTTCCCGGGACCGCGCCGCGCCCTACGTCAGGCGGCGTCGGGTCGTACCGCGCTCACACGCGGCACCACCGACGACGCAGCCGGAATGCCGCCAGGCCGAGGCCCAGCAGCAGTACCGCGATCGCCATGACCGGTGCCGCCCCCACGGCGCCGGTCATGGCCATCACGGCGGGCAGGCCCGCCACGGTCACGCCCGTCCGTCCGGCCGCGAGGCCGAGGACGGGGCCGCCACTGCTGACGGGGTTGGTCACGAACGACGGGTTACCGCCGGCCGTGCCGGTGCCCGGGTCGGACCCGGGGTCAGTGCCCGGGCTGGTACCCGGGTCGGTTCCGGGGTCGGTTCCGGGGTCCGTCCCCGGCGCCGAGTCCTCGAAGAGGTCGTCCAGCAGGCCGTCCGCACCGACGATCCCGCCCACGAGAGTCCGGGAAGGGAACGCTGACGCGTCGCCGAGCATCTGCTCGACGTCCTCCACGACGGCGTCCACGACGCCGTCCGTCACGCCCTCGGTGGGCTCGTCCCCACCGACGACGTCGTCGACGGTGCCGTCCTCGCCGGCCACCCCGTCGACGAGATCGGCCGTCGGCGTCCCGTCCTCGAGGGCGTCGTCCAGCACACCCTGCTCGGCGACGACGTCCTCGACCACGGCCGTCACGTCGCCCGCGGCGAGATCCTCGGTGACGCCGGAGTCACCGGCCACGTCCTGCACCAGTGCGTCGGCAACGCCGTCGGTGACGCCGTCCGTCGGCGCGTCCGGCCCGACCACGTCGTCCACCAGGCCGCCGTCGGGCAGCACGCCGTCCACCGCGTCGTCGACCGGCGACGCGTCCAGGGCGGGGTCGTCCTCGACGACGTCGTCGACCAGCCCGTTCTCACCGGCGACGTTCTCGACGGTGTCGGCCACCGGCGTGTCGCTGTTCAGCAGGTCGTCGACCGCGGTCTCGACGTCGTCCGTCAGGGCGTCGCCGACGCCGTCCGTCACGCCGTCGGTCGGCTCGTCGGACCCGACCACGTCGTCCACCAGGCCGTCCTCGGCCACGACCGCGTCGACCGTGTCGGAGACGGGTGTGCCGTCCTCCAGCACGTCGTCGACCAGCCCGTTCTCACCGGCGACGTTCTCGAGCGTGTCGTCGACGGGTGCCTCGCCACCAAGGTCGTCGATGACGGCGGCGACGTCATCCTCGAGGGCCCCGACGAGCCCGTCGGTGACACCGGCCGTCGGCGTGTCCGGGCCGACGACGTCGTCCACGAGGCCACCCTCGCCGACGACGGTGCCGACCGTCGAGCTGTCCTCCACGAGGTCGTCCACGACGCCTCCTTCATCGACCACGGTCTCGACCGTGGCCGTGACTTCTGCCTCTGCCGCGTGGGCCACTGAGGCCCCGGCGGCCACCAGGCCGCCTGTGACGAGCGCTGTCTGGAGCGCGCGTCGGACCAATGGGTACATGGGACTCTCCTGCCTTGCTACGGGTTGCCGACGGCGGATGCGGTCGGCTGCGTGACGCGCCTCAGGGGCGCGACCCGATCCCGTCAGGCAGGAGCGACGGGGACCTCGTGGAAGGTGCGAGGGTGCGCCGTCCGCGTGTCCGCGGAGGCGAGCATCCAGGAGCGAAGGACTACCAGCGCGAGGAACGCGAGCACGGCAATCTCGCTCTCGGCGGAGCGCAATGGCGAGCCACCGGCACCGGAGCCCGCTCCGCTCGTTCCAGAGGCAAGCTCGGCGCCGCCGCCGCCCAGGGCGAGCGTCTGGACGCCACCACCGGTGGGCGTGACTCTGTCGACGGTCGCGACAAGAGCCCGGACGACCGCGGTGGCCAGGAACCGGAAGACAGAGCCCTCCGCGGCGAGCACGAAGGCCGCCATGTGCACCGACGTGGTTGTCGGACCCAGCAGGCCGACGAAGAAGCCGCCGAACACGCCGCCGCCCGTCAGGATGCCGTCGTCACCCGTGAGCCCGGGCAGGTCCGGCAGAGCCGGCACGTCGAGCTCGACATCGGCCAGGATCGGGACCAACGGCTCGACGACAGGGGCCAGGGCGTTCCCGACGGGGCGAAGGATCGGGTCGAGCCCGGGGAGGACGACACCGGCGGTGTCCAGCACCGGGCGGGTCACAGGCTCCACGGCGTCGACGACCGGCGCCGCCACCCCGCCGACGACGTCAGTCACAGGGCTTGCGGCTTCTGCGACGGGCTTCACGGCCTCGGTCACCGGCATCGCCACGTCGGCCAAGGGCTTGACGGCCTCCGTCACGTCGGTCAGAGGCTTGACGGCCTCCGCCACGTCGGCCAGAGGCTTGACGGCCTCCGTCACGGGCTCTACGGCTTCAGCCACGGGCTTCGCGGCGTCCGCCACGGGCTTCGCGGCGTCCGCGAGTGGCTTCTTGGTTACCGCCGCGAACGTGGTCGCCTGCTCCACGACCGGCTCAACCGGCGCGGCGGCCGGCTCAACCGGCTCCACGGCCGGCTCCACCACGGCGTCGACCACCTGGGTCACCGCGCCCGCCGTGTCGCCCAACAGGTCGTCGACGCCGCCGAGCGCGGAGGCAGAGGACGCGAGCCCGACGCCGCCCGCGAGACCGCAGGCCGTCAGGGCCGAGGCGCCGAGAGCGCGCAGGACCCAGCGTCGGAGGCGAGAAGCCCCCTGCGCACGGTCCGCGTCGCTCGTCATTGCCTTGCTCCTTCTGAAACGTCACGTAGGACAGGACCCAATCTGCGCCGCGCCGCTACGACACGCAACAGGTGAAAAGCAGTCCGCGCCGCGAAAACGTGCTGACCTGCGGGTGGCGCACGGGATTTCACCCGCGACACGTCGCACTGTCCCGGATTCGTTCCACTCTGTGAACACAAGGCCACCATTCGGAACACCGCGAAAGGGACAAAGTCCGAGGGCGGCATCGTCGTCAGGCAGCGAATGACGCCGGAACCGACCTCAGACGGTTGCGCCGAAAGCCAGTCCGAGGGCGTACGTGACGGCCGCCGCGCCGAAGCCGATGGCGAGCTGGCGCACGGCCCGCGTCAATGGCGACGCGCCCGACAGGAGGCCCACGATGGCCCCCGTGACGCACAGCGCGACGCCGACCAGGACTGCGGCGACGGCGACCGCCGCGCCCCCTTCGAGCCCGAGCAGGTAGGGGAGCACGGGCACCAGGGCACCCGAGGCGAAGAAGCAGAAGCTCGACCATGCCGCGCCCCACGCCGTGCCGAGCGTCTCGTGGTCGTCGGGCTCGTAGGCCGTGCCTGCGCGGTCCTCCAGGGTGCCCTCCGGCGACTCCGCGGCTCCGTGCGCCGCGAACCTCCCGAGCACCTCGTCCGCGTGCGCCTGCGCCTCCGGCGCGGACAGGCCGCGCGCCCGGTACACGAGCGCGAGCTCGTTGGCGTCGACGTCCAGGTGCGGGAGGGCTGCGTCGGCGTCCGCCGACGGTGTCGACGCCTCGACGAGCTCCCGCTGCGACCGGACCGACACGTACTCGCCGGCCCCCATCGACAGCGCCCCCGACAGCAGGCCCGCGAGCCCCGTGAGCAGGACGACGGTGCTCGACGCCCCCGACGCGCCGATGCCGAGCACCAGCGCGAGGTTGGACACGAGGCCGTCGTTCGCCCCGAAGACCGCGGCGCGGAACGTGCCCGAGAGACGGTTGCGACCCCGCGTCGCGAGCCCGCGCACGACCTCCTCGTGGATCTGCTCGTCCGCCGCCATCGTCGCGGTGGCGTCGGCGTCGGTCCCGTAGGCCGAGCGCGCCTCGGCGCGCTGCGCGAGCGCAAGAACGAACACGCCTCCGAACCGGCGGGCCAGCCAGCCGAGGGCCAGGGTCCGCGGGTCGCCTCGGAGCGGCCGGCCGGCGTCGTCGCCCAGGAGGTCGAGCCAGTGCCGCTCGTGCCTCTTCTCCGCCTCCGCGAGCGCCAGCAGGATCTCCCGCTCCTCTCCCGTGCGACGGCTCGCGAGGTCGCGGTAGGTCGCTGCCTCGGCCCGCTCGTCGGCCAGGTACCGGCGCCAACGACGCACGTCCCGGGGCGTGCGGCGCCGGGCCGGGTGCTGACCGGCGGCGCGCTGCGCGGGGGTGAGTGGGGTCGCTGCCATGCCGTCATGATCCCAACTGGCGCCGCTCCGCGGGTTTCGTGTGTCCGAACAGGCTGTCACGGGATGCACAATGGACGCCGTGATCATTGTCAGCACCGACGGATCGTGCCTGCGCAACCCGGGCGGCGCGATCGGCTGGGCGTGGATCAACCACGACGGCGGTCGGTTCGACTCGGGCGGGGCCTTCTCTGGCACCAACCAGATCGCCGAGCTCACGGCGCTGCTGCGCGCCATCGAGGCGCACCCGGGCGCCGACCCGCTGTTGATCGAGTCCGACTCCCAGTACGCCATCCGTTGCGCGTCGGAGTGGGTCGCGGGATGGAAGCGCAAGGGCTGGCGCACCGCCTCGGGCGAGCCGGTCAAGAACCTCGAGCTCGTCCAGTCCATCGACCGCGCGATCGCCGGGCGCGAGGGACCGGTCCGGTTCCACTGGGTCAGGGGGCACGTCGGCAACCCGTTCAACGAGCGCGCCGACCAGCTGGCGGGCTTCGCCGCCCGGGAGTGGGCCGCGGGCCGCGGCGACGTCGACGACGTCCTGGTCGGGGACCTCGAACCCAAGGCGCCCGGCGCCGTGCGGCCGGAACGCGAAACCCCCGCTCGCTCGGGCTCGGCCCGGGCGGCGGGGGCGGGTGTCGCGGCATGGGAGTCGGCGACGCTCTTCGACTGAGCCGGAGGTGCAGCGCAGGGTGGGGGCCGAGGAACGAGGCACCCGCCCGCAGCGGAACCGCAGGCTCAGGCGATCGACAATGTCGACTGAGCCGGAGGTGCAGCGCAGGGTGGGGGCCGAGGAACGAGGCACCCGCCCGCAGCGGAACCGCAGGCTCAGGCGAACGACAACACGACTGAGCTACGCCGAGAGCAGCACCTTCTCGTCCGCCACCTCGGTCGCGGCGACCAGGTCGGCGCCGGCCGGTTCCACCGGGACGGGGACGTCGGCGGCCACGGCGACGCGTGCGGCGTCGGGCACCGGGGCGGGGCGGCGGGCCGGAGCCACCGCGGGGATCTGCAGGCGGTCCGCGACGGCGCGGGCATGCTGCGCCATGGCCGTCGCGATGGCGATGCTCTCCCCGAGGTAGTGGGTCGGGTCGAGGAGGCGGCGGATCTCTGCCTCGCTGAAGTGGGCGGCGACGACCTCGTCCGCGACGAGCAGGTCGAGGAACGGAGCGTCGCGACGGGCCGACTCCTGCGCCACGTCGAACACGATCTCGTGCGCCTTCTGCCGGCCGATGCGCTCGCCGAGCTCCATCATCAGCGACTCTGACCCGATGAGGCCCTCGGACAGGGCGAGGTTCGCGCGCATGCGCTGCTCGTCCAGCTCGAGGCCGTCGAGGATCACGACGAGCCGCGTGAGGATGTCGCCGGCCATGACCGAAGCCTGCGCGACGACGTCCTCCAGGAGGGCCGTCATCGCGCCGTTGGCCTCGTGGTCGTGCAGCATCGACTCGAGGGCCGGACCGGCGAGCGCCCGGAGCTGGGCGCTGGAGGAGATGACGTCGAGGGCGAGCTGCGGGTTGCGCTTGTGCGGCATGGTCGAGCTGCCGACCGTGCCGTACGGGATGGGCTCGAACGCCTCACCGAACTCCGGCTGCATGAGCGAGTAGATGTCCTTGCCGATCTTGCCGGCGGTGCCGGCCAGGAGCCCGAGGACGAGCACGAGCTCGACGATGCCGTCGTTGATCGCGCGAGACGGGACCGGCATCTCCTTCAGGCCAAGGCGCTCGGCGACGCCGCGCTCCACGTCGCGGCCCGCCGGGCCGAACGACGCGAACGTGCCGACCGCGCCGCCCATCAGGACGCGGAACAGCCGGTCCTCGAGGCGCTCGAGCCGGTCGACGTGCGCCGTCGTCTCGTCGATCCAGACGGCCACCTTGAAGCCGAACGTGATCGGCACGGCGTGCTGGCTGTGCGTGCGGCCGGCCATCGGGATCGCGGCCGCGGAGTCGGCCTGCTTGGACATCGCCCGCAGCACCTGCGCGAGGAGCCGCTTGATCTCCCGGTGCGCGTCACGAAGCACCAGCATGTCCGCCGTCTGCGTGATGTTCTGCGTCGTGGCGCCCCAGTGGACCCAGCCACCGTGCTCTCGGCCCACAACCCGGGCGAACTCCTCGATGAGCGGCACGAGCGGGTGGCTGGCCGCGGCGGTCGCGGCTGCCACCCGGGCGAGGTCGAGCTTGTCGAGCTGGGCGGCGGCGGCGATCGCCTCGCCGGCCGGGACGGGGATCAACCCGACCTCGGCCTCAGCCTGTGCGAGTGCGGCCTCCACGTCGAGGCGCGCCTGGAATCGGTTCTCGACGCTGAACAGACGTGCGATGCCTGCGTCGGGCACGCGTCCGTCGGTGAAGTGTCGAAACGATTCGGTATTCATTCGTGGGGTCCCCTGGTAGACATTTTCGTTGTCGGTGCGTGGTGGGTCAGCCCTTCTCCGCACCGGAGGTGAGGCCGCCGGCGAGAAACCTCTCCGAGGCGAAGAAGATTGCCACCACCGGCACCGTCAGCACAATCGACCCTGCCATGAGAGTCGCCGGTGGCGTCTCCAGCGCGTTGGTCAGCTGCGCCAGGCCGAGCGACACGGTCCACACGTCCCGGTCCTCCACGAGGAACAGGAGGGCGAACAGGAACTCGTTCCACGCGATCATGAACACGAACAGCGCGTTCGAGACGATCGCCGGCAAGGACAGTGGCAGGGTGATGCGTCTGATGATGCCGAGCCGGCCCAGGCCATCAAGGGCTGCCGCCTCCTCCAGCGCGACCGGCACGGTTCGAAAATAGTTCCGCAGCATGAAGATCGCGACCGCAACTGTCTGTGAGACGTAAACCACAACGAGCACCGCAATATTCCCGCGGAGGCCCATCCGGGTGAATGCCACGAAGAGCGGGACGGCGAGAAGGATTCCCGGAAACAGGTACACGGCAAGGAAAAGGGCACTGATCTGGCGCCGTCCGAGGAACTCCAGCCGGCTCACCGCGTACGACGCCGGCACCGCCACGAGGAGCGTCACCGCGACCGTCGAGACCGCGATCAGGGCACTGTTCAGCATGAGGTTCGCGAAGTCCTGTCCGCCCCTCTCGTAGGGGAGCAGGACGTCGACGTAGGCGTCGAGCCGCACCTCGTCGAGGTTGGGCCAGAAGCGCGCCGGGTCCCTCTGGAGCGAGGCGATGTCGCGCGTCGAGAGCACCCCGACGTACAGGAACGGGAACACGGCGACGAGGAGCAGGGCCCCGATCACGACCCGCCGGAGCACCCCGAGGGCGCGCAGCTCGAGGTCGTTGCGAGACCAGCGGGTGAATTCTCGATTCACCCGCTGCGGTCTCGCCAGATGAGACGTGGTCTCGCTCATGACTCTCCTCCGCGCCGTCCGACGAGCCTCAGATAGACGGTGATCAGCACCGCGAGGATCAGCGCCAGCAGCAAGGCCTGCGCAGACGCCGCGCCGATGTCGCCGCGCCCGACGAGCGCCGTGTAGACGCCGACGCTCACGACCTGCGTGCCCGCCCGGCCCTCGGTCAGCAGGTACACGTCGTCGAAGTTGTTGAACGTCCAGATGAACCGCAGCACGGTCAGCACCGCGACGATCGGCAGGAGCTGCGGCCACACGATGTACCGGAAGGACTGCGTCGGCGTGGCGCCGTCCACGCGGGCCGCCTCCTCGATGTCCGCCGGCATCGCCTCGAGCCGCGCGGTGAGGAACAGGAACGCGAACGGGAAGGTGCGCCACATCTCGAACGCGATCACTGTCGTCAGGGCGACCGGCACGGTGAGCTCAAGCCCGAAGATCCCCACCGGGGCGGACCGCTGGGTCAGGAACGACACCGGCCGCTCCCAGCCGAGCAACGCCTGGCCCCACGCGTTGACGAGCCCGTACTGCGGGTTGAGCAGGGTGCGCCAGGCGAAGGTCGTCGCCACGATCGGTGCGACGTAGGGCAGGAGCAGCAGCGCCCGCACCAGGCCGCGCCCCCGGAAGGGACGGCGCAGCGCCAGCGCCGCCACGAGACCGACGGCGACCGCCCCCGCCGTTCCGATCACCGAGTACGCGAACGTCGCGCCGAGCGACTCCCACAGGCGCGGCGAGGTGACCACCTCGACGATCGAGTCGAGCGTGAAGTCGCCGAACAGCGGCGCCCGCGCGATCTCGACGAGCCGCAGGTCCTTGAACGCCAGGACCAGCGACCACAGGATCGGCGCCACGACGAGCACCAGCACGACCACGACGCTCGGCAGCACCAGCCCGACACCGGCGCGGGCGTCCGCCCGGGCGAGCGGCCCGCGAGGCGGGGTGCGCACCCGGGTGGGCGGCCGACGTCGGACAGCCGCCTGGAGCCTCACCCCAGCGACTCCTGGATCTCGCGGACCTGGTCCGCGGCCTGCTGTGCCGCCTCCTCGGGCGTGACCGCGTCGGTGAGCATGTCGTTCATCGCGTTCTCCACCGGCAGCTCGCCGAGCATCGCGCCGAGGAGCTCGGCGTGGCCCTGCCGGACCGCCCACCACAGGACGTCGCCCTGCGGGTCCGTGAGCGCGTCGAGGACCTCGGGCGGGTAGAAGTCGGCGAGGGTCTGCTGCTTGACCGTGCCGATCGGGAGCTGCGACCACCCGTCGATGTACTCCGTCGGGTTCTCGGCGGTGCCGAGGCGGTCCGGGACCTTGCCCTCGGGCGCCATCGACAGCACGTCGAGGTAGCGGTCGCTCATCGCGTACGTGACGAAGTCGGCGGCCTCGGGGTCTGCCGTGACCGTGATCGCCCAGTCGCTCTGCATGCGGAACTGGCCCCGGACCTCGCCGTCGGCCCCGCCGATGTCCGCGACCACGCCCGTGTTCTTCGCGAGATAGGCAGGGTCCGCGGCGCACTCGGTGCAGCTGGGCACGAAGTTCTCGTGCTGCCCGGCGAGCTCGTCGAGCAGGTAGGAGGAGTACATCGCCATCGCCGTCTGGCCCGAGAGGTACGCGGCGCGCACCGCGTCCCAGTCCTGCTCGCCGGCGAACGAGTGCTCCGTGATGAGCTCGTCGTAGTAGCCGAACGACTCGACGCACTCAGGGGAGTCGAGCGTGACCGTGCCGTCCTCCTGGACGAGCTCGCAGCCGTTCGCGAGCGCGAGGCCCTGGAAGTCACCCTGTTCCGTCGTGAAGCCGGCGAACGGCGTGACGTCCGTGCCCTGCAGGGACTCGGCCGCCGCCATGATGCTGTCGTAGTCCGTCGGTGCGTCCAGGCCCGCCGCCTCGAAGAGGTCCGTGCGGTAGAACAGGACCGTCGGGTAGGAGTCGCTGGGGACGGCCAGGAGCGTGTCGTCCACCGTCGCCAGATCGAGCGCGGCGGGGTTGAAGGTCTCCGCGCCCAGCCCGTCGACGATCTCCCGGGGCGCCTCGGTGTCCAGCAGCTCGTTCGCCGCCATCGCGCCGACGCCGTCGAGGCCGAGCGCGGCCATCACGTCCGGCAGGTCGCCCGACGCCGCCGACGAGACGAGCAGCGCGTTGAACTGGGCCGCGTCGACCGGGACGACCTCGGTCTCGACGCCGGCGTCGGCGCCGAAGTCGGCCGCGATGTCCTCGAGGATCGCGACGCGGTCCGGGTTGTCCTCGAGCGTCCAGACGGTGAGGGTGCCGTCGCCCTCCGCGCCGTTCTCAGCCCCGCCGCCGCAGGCGGCGAGACCCGCCGCCGCGAGCGCGACCACCCCCGCTACACCAACAGTTCGAAAAGATCTCATCACGTCACACTCCCCCTAGAGTTACGGATGCCCCTTCCGAGGGTAGACGGCCTTGGGTGAATCGGGAGGTATGACACCCGTGCACGCGTGACCGGGGCAAGCAGAAGGCGGGTGCCCGACGCCGGGCACCCGCCTTCGCACTCCATGTCGCCGGGGCGTCGGTCGGTACTGTCTGTCGCCTGAGCCTGCGGTTCTCCGGGCGAGAGACCTCGTTCCTCGGCCCTCACCCTGCGCTGCACCTACGGCTCAGTCGGGGATCGCGCACACC
This sequence comes from Antribacter soli, assembly GCF_021568775.1. Classification (GTDB taxonomy): domain Bacteria; phylum Actinomycetota; class Actinomycetes; order Actinomycetales; family Cellulomonadaceae; genus Antribacter; species Antribacter soli. The sequence continues at coordinate 57,161 of NZ_JAKGSG010000020.1, forward strand.
CCGTCGACGCACGCCGGGCCGTCCTCGCCGACCAGCTTCAGGTGCGGCACGTCCGCGTGAGGCGCGGCGGCCTCCGCGGCGCTCATGCTCACCAGCTGGGTCCGGCGGGGGTTGGCGATCGAGCGGTACTGGCTCTCATGGACGTCCGTCATGGTGCCCTCCTCCGGGGGTAACGGTCTCGGCTGCGATGCTCGTAGAAGCCACAACGCTGTGGATGGTCTGCAAGTTTCCGTGATACCCCGTCGCAAAGTCCACGGATCAAGATGTGAGATGTGTCCCACTCGGGCATTTCGCCCGGCAGGCCACCCTCGCTCAGACCGCGGCACGCTCCGCGAGCGCCTGGTCCAGCGCCTGCACGAAGAGAGCCGGGTCCTGCGCCCCCGAGATCCCGTACTTCTCGTCCAGGACGAAGAACGGCACGCCGTTGATCCCGTAGGCACGCGCCTGCGCGATGTCCGCGGCGACGTCGTCGGCGTACCGGCCGTCCTCCAGCGCCGCGAGCACCTCGTCCCGGTCGAGACCCACCTCGGCGGCGAGGTCGGCGAGCTCCTCGGCGTGACCGACGTGGCGGCCGTCCGTGAAGTACGCCTTGAGCAGCCGCTCCTTCATCTCGTACTGCTTGCCGTGCGCCTTGGCGTGGTGCAGCAGCTCGTGCGCCTTGAGGGTCTTGGTGTGGCGGACGTCGTCGGTACGGAACTCCACGCCCTCCGCGGCAGCGAGCGCCGCCACGTGGTCCTGCATCTGCCGTGCCTGCGCGAGCGGGATGCGCTTGTGGCCGGCGAGGAAGTCGGTGACGGTGCCCTCGAAGTCGACCGGCGTGTCCGGCGAGAGCTCGAACGAGTGGTATTCGATCTCGACCTTCGGCGCCGAGCCGTCGCGTTCCGCGATCTGCTCCAGCGCGGACTCGAAGCGGCGCTTGCCGATGTAGCACCAGGGGCACGCGACGTCGGACCAGATGTCGACCTTCAGGGTTTCGCTCACGGGGAAGCCAACCACGGGCGCAACGCCAGGATTCCCGGCACTCGCCACGTTCTGGACGGGCGAATCACAAACGTGATGGAACGTTTCACGCCCGGTGCTCGTGGAGGCGATTGGCGGCACATGCCGCTCGCACCCCGACGAAGGGATGAACCGATGCGCACCAGAGCAGGTGCTGCAGCAGCGATCGCCACAGCGATCGTGCTGGGCGGAGGGACGTGGAGCGCCGTCGCGGCGCCGGACACGGGCCAGGAGCCCGCGCCCGGCCACACGGCGACCAGGACGACGGCGACGACCGCGACCGTCACGTTGCTGACCGGCGACCGGGTCACGGTCACCGAGCAGGCGGACGGGCGGACGGCGGTCGCGGTTCTCCGGGGGCCGGGCCGCGAGGGAATCGCGTTCCAGCAGTACACCGACGGCGACCACCTGTACGTGGTGCCCCTCGACGTGGCAGACCTCGTCCCCACGCGGCTCGACCGGGCGCTGTTCGACGTGACCGGGCTCGTCGCGGCCGGGTACGACGACGCCTCGCGGTCCACCCTGCCCGTCATCGTCCAGTCGGCCGGGACGCCGTCCGGCAGCGTCGCCGACGGCGCCCGGGCCGGGGGCTCCGGCGGCAAGGCCGACTGGGCCGCGGCGGGCCTCTCGCCGGACCGGACACTGGAGTCGGTCGGCGCGGTCGCGGACGGCCTGCCGAAGGGCCGGGCGACGAAGCTGCTGGCGGCGCTGGAGGCGCCGGCGGCCGCGGGCACGGCGCCCGCGATCGACCGCGTGTGGCTCGACGCCCCCGTCCGCTCGCTCGACGCCGACTCCATGCCGCAGATCGGCGCGCCCGAGGCGTGGGCGGCCGGGTACACGGGCGAGGGCGTCACGGTGGCCGTGCTCGACACCGGCATCGATGCCACGCACCCCGACCTGGACGACGTCGTCGTGGGCGAGCGCGACTTCACGGGCAAGGGCAGTGTCGTGGACGGCCAGGGGCACGGCTCGCACGTCGCCTCGATCCTCGCGGGCTCCGGCGACGCGTCGGACGGGGTGAACCAGGGTGTCGCCCCGGACGCCGGCCTCTTGGTCGGCAAGGTCCTGGACGACGGCGGGTCCGGCGAGATGTCGTGGGTCATCGAGGGGATGGAGTGGGCCGCGTCGTCGGGTGCGGACATCGTGAGCATGTCGCTCGGCGCCTCGGAGTACACGGACGGCACCGACCCTGCAGCCCGCGCGGTCGACGCCCTCAGCGCCGAGTACGGCACGCTCTTCGTCATCGCGGCCGGCAACGCCTCCGAGCACGGCACCATCGGAACGCCCGGATCCGCGTCGTCAGCGCTGACCGTCGGCGCGGTGGACGACGCGGACCAGGTCACGGACTTCTCGAGCCGGGGCCCGCGCGCCGGGGACCACGCGATCAAGCCGGACGTCACCGCCCCCGGTGACGGCATCGTCGCGGCCCGGGCCGCGGGCACCACGCTCGGCGACGTCGTGGACGACTCCTACGTCGCCGCGAGCGGCACCTCGATGGCGACGCCGCACGTCGCGGGCGCGGCCGCCGTGCTCAGGCAGGCTCGCCCCGAGCTGACCGGCCCGGAGCTGAAGGCCGTCCTCATGGGATCTGCGCAGCCCACCGGCGGCACGGTCTGGGACGAGGGCGCCGGGCGGATCCTCCTCCCGTCCGCGCTCGCTCATCAGGTCACCACGAACCCCGCCTCGCTGTCGCTCGGCGCGTTCACGTTCCCGCACGAGAGCGTCTCCGCGGGCACAGTCACGTACACCAACCCGACGGCCGACGACGTCACGCTCGCGCTCTCGATCGACGTCACCGACCAGGAGGGCGCGCCGCTCGAGGGCGCCGTCACGCTGTCCGCGGACTCCGTGACGATCCCGGCCGGCGGCACCGCCACGGTCGACGTCACGGTCGACCAGGGTCCGGGCGCTCTCGGCCGGTACAGCGGCGCACTCGTCGCGACGGGCGCGGACGGCTCAACGGTGCGCACCGCCGTCGGCTGGTACAAGGAGCCGGAACTGTTCGACCTGACCCTGCGGGCGACGGGTCGCGACGGGCAGCCGCACACGGGCGTGTCCTTGGCCACCGTGATGAACGCTGACGACGCCGGCGCGTACGGCGAGTTCCTCTTCCTCGAGGGCAGCGAGACCACGGTCCGCGTCCCTGCCGGGACATACTCCGTCGCGGGCTACCTCCTGACGGAGGGGGAGGAGCTCGGCCTCACAGAGGCGACCGCGGCGCTCGAGCCCGAGCTCACGGTCACGGACGACACCACCGTGGAGCTCGACGCGCGCCAGGCGCTGCCCGTCTCGGTGACCACGCCGCGACGGACGGACCAGCTGGCCGTCAGCCTCACCGACCAGCGAGGCGACACGCTCGGCAACAGCGTCGGCAGCACGATCATGCTCGAAGGCGAGCTGCCCGTCTTCGTCACGCCCACCGAACCTGTGACGACGGGCACCTTCTCCTTCGTCAACCAGTTCACCCTCGCCGAGCCCGTCGGTGCGGGCGAAGTCCCCTCCTACACCTACGACCTGCTCTTCCACCAGGAGACCGCCATGCAGCGCACGAGGTTCCGCGCCGACGCGTCCAACACCGCGGTGGCGACGGTCCGGTACTCGGCCCCGGGGCCGGAGGCCCAGCTGGACACCGTGCGGCCGGGCTGGGCGCCCGGCCACTTCTTCGCCATCGCGCTGGGCTACCCGGTCGAGCCGGGGACCGAGCGGACCGAGTACCTCAGCACCGGCGGCGTCCTGTGGGGTCACGACGTCGCGGTCATGGACGACGTTGACCTGCAGGGCTTCCTCGTCGGCGAGACGGTCGTCCCCCTTCCCCGGGAGAGGCTCGCCGAGAGGTTCGGCGGCGCGGTGCTCAGCACCCGGCTGGGCACGGGCGGCGTGGTCGTCCAAGCCGGCAGCACCCTCTTCGCGGGCATGAGCGCGTGGTCCGACGGCGGGGGCAACGGGTGGCTCGGCTTCGAGCCCGAAACCCGCCTCGACGTCTGGCAGGACGGCGAGCACGTCGGGGAGAGCGCCGAGGGCTACGTCGAGCTCGCCGTGCCCGACGGCGGTGCCCACTACCGCCTCGCCGTCGCCGGGGAGCGCGAGACCCCCTGGTGGGCGTTGTCCACCGGCGTGAGCACGGAGTGGGAGTTCACCGCCGCGCCCGTCGCCGAGGAAGAATTCTCCTACCTCCCGCTCCTGGACGTCGCCTACGAGATCGAGGACCTGACACTCGACAGCACGGCGCCCCGGAACGCCGAGGTCACGCTCCGCGTCTCGCACCAGACGGACCCTGCGTCCGACGGCGCGGCCGGTGCGGCGGTCGAGGGGGCCCGCCTCTGGTGGTCCGCCGACGACGGCGCCACGTGGCACGCCGCCGCGGTGTCCGCCACGGGTGACGGCACCTACACCGCGAAGGTCGCGGCACCGAAGGGCACGTCGCACGTCTCGCTCAAGGTCGAGGCCCGGGACGCCGCCGGTAGCACCATCAAGCAGACGGTGGTCCGGGCGTACAAGGTGGGCTGACGCTCTACCAACGGACGCCGGGCGGCGCCGAATGAGGACGTGCCGAGGATGTTGTGGCGCCAGGCTTGATGGGCCTGGCGGGAGGCCGCGAGGAACGAGCGGCCGGATGGTCGCCTGGCGCCACGACATCCTCGGGACGTCCTGTACCCGGCCCGTGGCGCCGGCCAGGCGACTCCGCCATGCTCGGACCATGCCGTTGACCCCCACCGCGGATCCCCAGCTCGTCCTGCTCCGCCACGGCGAGACCGAGTGGAGCGCGTCCGGGCAGCACACCGGGCGCACCGACATCCCCCTGACCGCAGCGGGCGAGGTGCAGGCCCGCGCGGCCGGTGCGACGCTCGCCGGATACGACTTCGCCGCCGTGCTCACCAGCCCCCTCGGCCGGGCGCGGCGGACCGCCGAGCTTGCCGGGCATCCGGGCGCCGTCGTGGACGAGGACCTCGCGGAGTGGGACTACGGGCCTGTCGACGGGCGCACCGCGCGTGAGGTCAGCGAGACCCTCGGGCGCGAGTTCCTCATCTTCGAGGACGGGGTGCGGATCCTGCCGCCCACCCCCGAGCACGGCGGCGGACGCCAGGGCGAGACGCTCGACGAGGTCGCGGCTCGCGCGGCGCGCGTCGTGCAGCGGGCCGAGGACACGCTGCGGCAGGGCGGGAATGTGCTCGTCGTGTCGCACGGGCACCTGCTGCGCGTGCTCGTCACGGCCTGGCTCGACGTCGACCCCCGGCTCGGCTCGCGGTTCGAGCTCGGCACCGCCGCGATCTCCCTGCTCGGGTACGGGCACCACCTGCGGACCGTGGAGGGCTGGAACCTCCCGCCGGACCACGCCCGCCCCGCCTGACGCGCGCCTCCCGCGAGGGTCCAGGCAGACCGGGGCGGCGGAAGCCGTACGAACCCTGACGCGCGCCTCCCGCGAGGGTCCAGGCAGACCAAGGTGGCGGAAGCTGTAAGAACCCTGACGCGCGCCTCCCGCGAGGGTCCAGGCAGACCGAGGTGGCGGAAGCTGTAAGAACCCTGAAGACACTGCCCGACCCGTCCCCGAAATTCCTGCGGCGGCATGGCAGCATGCACGCATGGCCATGCGGGAAGAGCACCTCGCCGACGGCGAGACCGTCGTGATGTCGCTGCGCACCCACCCCAAGGCGGTGCTACGCCCGGTGTTCCTGCTGGTGCTGCTGGTCGCCGTCGTGGTGGCGGTGTGGAACGTGCCCCTCGGGCTGCCCGCGATGCTGCTCTGGTTCGTGACCGCCGTCGTGGTGGTGCTCCTGCTCGCCGCCGTGCTGCCGCCGTACCTGCGCTGGCTCACCACCACGTACGTGATCACCAACCAGCGGGTCGCGCTGCGCACCGGCGTGCTCACGCAGTCGGGGCGGGACATCCCGCTCTACCGCATCAACAACGTCACCTTCGAGAAGCAGCTCAGCGACCGCTTCTTCGGCTGCGGCACGCTCGTCGTCTCGGACGGCACAGACCAGCCGGGCATGGTGCTGCACGACGTTCCCGACGTCGAGCGGGTGCAGCGCCGGCTCCAGGAGCTGGTGCACCGCGGCGACGACGGGTCCGACAACGGCGAGTTCCCGCCGAACGAGCCGCGCCGGATCTGATCAGTCGACATTGTCGATCGCCCGAGCCTGCGGTTCCGCTGCGGGCGAGTGCCTCGTTCCTCGGCCCTCACCCTGCACTGCACCTCGGGCTCAGTCGACGTTGTCGATCGCCGGAGCCTGCGGTTCCGCTCCGGGCGAGTGCCTCGTTCCTCGGCCCTCACCCTGCACTGCACCTCCGGCTCAGTCGACGTTGTCGATCGCCGGAGCCTGCGGTTCCGCTCCGGGCGAGTGCCTCGTTCCTCGGCCCTCACCCTGCACTGCACCTCCGGCTCAGTCGACGACCGAGCGGCCCGCGGCCTGCTCGGCGCGCCGCAGCATGTCGCTGCTCAGGGTGATGTCGCCCGTCGCGTGCGCCGACAGGAGCCGCTTCGCCAGGACCTCCAGGGCGTCCACGTCGGCGAGGCCGCGATCGTCCGGGCCCGGGTCGGCGCTGCCGCGCGCCAGACCGAAGCGCGCCGCGAACCAGTCGCGCACCGTGACGCCGTGCTCGGGGCGCACCAGTACCTCGACCGCGTCGCCTGCACCGATCTCGCCGCTGCGGACCACACGCAGGTAGGCGCCCGTGCGGTTCGCGCGCGTGAATCGGAGCACCCACTGCTTCTCGCCGAGGCGCCGGGCGAATGTCTGGCAGGGGACGCGCGGCTGGGTCACCTCGAGCACTGCCGTGCCGACCGACCACCGCTCGCCGATCACCGCGCCGTCGACGTCCACGCCGCTCGTGCGGAGGTTCTCCCCGAACAGGCCCGGCGTGACCTCATGTCCGAGCTCGGCGGCCCAGAAGTCCGCGTCCTCCTGTGCGTAGGCGTAGACCGCCTGGTCGGTGCCGCCGTGGTTCGCACGGTCGGCCTGCACGTCCGCGTACAGGCCGAGCGGCAGGACCTTGACGCGGCCGTCGACCGGCCGCTTGTCGATCGCGGTGATCCCGACCGTCCCGGCGTCGGCGTGCAGCTGATGAACCCGGCAGACCGCAACAAGCTCTCCCATGACTCCATCCTGCCAGGGTGAGGCGGACCACTGACATCAGGTCAGCAAGTGGAGCCCGGTTCCCGTTATCGTTGGACCTGGTCGCGGTCGACGCCCGCGTACCGGACGGGCCCGCCGCGCAGACCGGAACAGCTCCATCCGAAGCGCACCAGGAGGCCTCGCAGCCGTGACTGAGCCGACCGCCACCACCGGACCTCGCGATGTGACCAACGACGACGAGTTCTGCATCGAGCTCGACTCCCTGCCCCGGGAGGACGGCGCCCTGCCCCACGTGGTCGTGGTGGGCGGCGGGTTCGCGGGCATGGCCGTCGTGAAGGCCCTCGCGAAGGCGCCGGTGCGGGTGACCCTCATCGACCGCCGCGTCTACAACACGTTCCAGCCGCTGCTCTACCAGGTGGCGACCGGAGGCCTCAACCCGGGCGACGTCACGTACTTCCTGCGCGGGCTGCGCCTGTGGCAGAAGAACGTCAACGTGGTGCACGAGCACCTGGTGAGCGCCGACCACGTCGCCAAGAAGATCCGGCTCCTCAACGACCAGTGGATCTCCTACGACTACCTGGTGGTCGCGGCGGGCGTGACCACGAACTTCTTCGGCACGCCCGGCGCCAAGGAGTACGCGTTCCCGATGTACTCGCGGTCGCAGGCGCTCAAGATCCGCGACAACCTGTTCATCCGCCTGGAGAAGGCGACCAAGTCGCGCCGCACCGACGACGGCCTGCGGGTCGTGGTGGTGGGCGGCGGCGCCACGGGCGTCGAGGTCGCGGGCGCCCTGGCCGAGCTCCGCACGACGGGCCTCGCGCCCGCCTACCCCGAGATCCACGGCGACGCGTTCGAGGTGAAGATCGTCCAGCGCGGGCAGGAGATCCTCAAGGCCTTCGCGCCGAAGCTGCGCGAGTACGCGGCGGCCGAGCTCAAGCGCCGCGGGGTGTCGCTGCACCTCGGCGCAGGCGTGGCCGCCGTGGAGGAGGACGGCGTCGTCCTCACCGACGGCACCCGGATCCATGCGGACCTCACCGTGTGGTCGGCAGGCGTGCACCCGCACGAGGAGGTGTCCGGCTGGGACCTGCCGCTCGGCGAGGGCGGCCGGATCGTCGTGGGCGACGACCTCCAGGTCGAGGGCATGCCCGGTGTCTTCGCGGCGGGCGACATCGCGATCTCCCCGTCGGACCTGCAGCAGCTCGCACAGCCGGCGATCCAGGCCGGCAAGCAGGTGGCGCGCAACATCCGCGCCCTGATTGAGGGCCGACCGACCGCCCCGCTGCGCTACGTCGACAAGGGCACGATGGCGGTGATCGGTCGCCGCGCTGCCATCGCCGAGGTCAACGGCCCGGGCGGCCGCGGCCAGATCCGCCTGACGGCCGGCACCGCGTGGCTGGCCTGGCTGTTCGTGCACATCATGTCGCTGGTCGGGCCGCGCAACCGGATCACGACGCTCGCCGGCCTCGTGACCCGCTACGGCTTCCCGTTCCACCGTCACCCGATCCCGATCGTGGGCGACGTCCCGACGGTCCGCCCGCCCAAGAGGGCGGCTCCGTCGCCCGACGGCGAGGCTCGCCGCGAGCGGTCGGCGCAGGTCTCGTAGGGGGCTTAAGCGTTTAAGCCTCTTGCGCCGCCCTTCTGCGCGCGCGAGCGTGCGGCCGGAGGTGCGCGGGACGTCGTCGGGCAACGGGCCTGGCGCCGCGCGGACCCGGGAACGAGGACGTTTCATGAGACCCACCCTCGCCAGACCCGCACGGAAGGACGTCGCCGCGGCGCTGGGCGGCGTTGCCGCGACCGCCGCCGTCGCGGCGCTCCTCGTGGCGTCGCCCGGCGCGACCAGCCCCGCCGAGGCTGCGGCCACCGGCATCCACGTGAGCAACGGGAAGATCGTCGAGGCGGACGGGACTCCCCTGCTGCTGCGTGGCACCAGCCACGCCCACACCTGGTACGCCTCACAGACCCGCGCCTTCGCCGACATCTCCGCCGCCGGGGCCAACGCCGTCCGCGTCGTGCTCAGCGACGGCACCCGCTGGACCGAGAACGGGCCGGCCGACGTCGCCAACGTCGTCGACCTGTGCTGGGACAACCAGCTCGTCTGCATGCTCGAGGACCACGACACCACGGGGTACGGCGAGCAGGCCGGCGCCTCCACGCTCGCCACGGCCACCGACTACTGGATCTCGCTGCTGCCCACGCTGGAGGGCACCGAGGACCACGTCATGATCAACATCGGCAACGAGCCCTACGGCAACGACGCGGCCACCAACGCCCGCTGGGCGGCCGACACCACCTCGGCGATCCAACGTCTGCGCGCCGCGGGCTTCGACCACACGATCGTCGTGGACGCGCCCGCCTGGGGCCAGGACTGGCAGGGAGTCATGCGGGACAACGCGGCGCAGGTCTTCGCCGCCGACCCGGACCGCAACACGATCTTCTCCGTGCACATGTACGGCGTGTACGACACGGCCGCCGAGGTCCGCGCCTACCTCGACGCGTTCACGAGCGCCGGGTTGCCGATCATCGTGGGTGAGTTCGGGCACAACCACTCGGACGGGAACCCCGACGAGGACACGATCATGTCCTACACCCGCGCCCAGGGGATCGGCTGGTTCTCCTGGTCGTGGAGCGGCAACGGCGGCGGCGTGGAGTACCTCGACATGGTGACGTCGTTCGACCCGGCGCAGCGGACCTCGTGGGGGACGCGCGTCATCACCGGCACGGACGGGTTCTCGCAGACCTCCGTCCGGGCGGCGGTGTTCGGGGGTGGCGGTCCGACGCCGACCCCCACGCCGACGCCGACCCCCACGCCCACGCCCACCCCGACCCCTACGCCGACGCCGACGACCGGCTCCTGCAGCGCGACGCTCCGCGTCGTGAACGCCTGGCAGGGCGGGTTCCAGGCCGAGGTGATCGTGACGTCGTCGAGTGCGCGCACCGCGTGGTCGACCTCGTTCACGCTGCCGGCCGGCACGAGCATCTCCAACCTGTGGAGCGGGACGTTGACCACGTCCGGGACCCAGCACACGGTCGGTAACGCGGCCTGGAACGGCACGCTCGGCGCAGGGGCGTCGACGACGTACGGGTTCGTCGCGAACGGTCCGGCGCCGTCGACCGCGCCGGCGGTCACCTGCACCTGAGGCGCGCCTCCCGCGAGGGTCCAGGCGAACCAAGGTCGGCGGAAGCCAAGAAGGCCCTGAGGCGCGCCTCCCGCGAGGGTCCAGGCGAACCAAGGTCGGCGGAAGCCAAGAAGGCCCTGAGGCGCGCCTCCCGCGAGGGTCCAGGCGAACCAAGGTCGGCGGAAGCCAAGAAGGCCCTGACGACCACCCGGATGCCCTGCCCGCCCCGTGGCGGGCAGGGCATCCGCTTGCGCGCTTGCATCGATGGATGTCAACATAGAAACATGTCGATGCAGAGCGATTCCCTCGCCGCGTCGAACGCCGAGTCCCACGCGATCGGCCTCGACGCCGCGACCGCCGTGGCCGGCACCCTCAAGGCGCTGGCCGACCCGCTGCGCCTGCGGATGCTCTCCGCGATCGCCACCAGCTCCGGTGGCGAGGCCACCGTCGGCGACCTCGCCACGCTGACCGAGGTCTCCCAGCCCACGGTGTCCCACCACCTCAAGGTCCTCCGGGACGTCGGGCTGCTCACCGCGGAGCGGCGCGGCACCTGGGTCTGGTACCGGATCGAGCCCGCCTACCGCGGTGCCGTCACCACCCTCCTCGACCGCTTCGCGCCCGCCACGATCGACCTGCGACCCGACGAGCACCACCTACCGGGCCTGAAGAACGTCGACCACGAGCTCGACAGCCTGGCCACGTCCCTCGCCGAGCGCATCCCGGGCACGACGCTCGAGGAGTGCCTGCAGGTCGTGCGGGAGTCGTACGCGGCGCTCGCCCGGCGCGGCGGCCTCGCGACGCACCTCGTGCCCCTCACCGAGCACTTCGCGCGCCAGCGGCTCGTCGACGTCGTGAAGGCGCGCGAGACGGACGAGCACGTTCCGCAGGTGCTGTTCGTCTGCGTCGCGAACGCCGGGCGGTCGCAGCTCGCGGCGGCGTTGATGCACCACTACGCCGGGGACCGCGTGGTGGTCCGGTCGGCAGGATCGACGCCCGCCGCCGACGTGCACGCGACCATCCGCGGCCTCCTCGCCGAGCTGGGCGACCCGGACTCGGCGGACGACGTGCCCTATCCCAAGCCCCTGACCGACGACGCGGTCCGCGCCGCCGACATCGTCATCACGATGGGCTGCGGCGACGCGTGCCCCGTGCTGCCCGGCAAGCGCTACGAGGACTGGGCGGTGGGCGACCCCGCCCTCGCCTCACCCTCCGGCGTCGCCGCGATCCGTGACGAGCTCGACGCGCGGGTGCGCGCCCTGCTCGCCGACCTGCTGCCCGTCTGAACCACGACCACCCGCACCGGACCCCGCACCAGAGGAACCCCGATGACCGAGACCAAGCCGTCCGTACTGTTCGTCTGCGTGCACAACGCCGGCCGCTCCCAGATGGCCGCAGGCTTCCTGCGCGAGCTGTCCGGCGGCGCCGTCGAGGTGCGCTCGGCAGGCTCGATGCCGGCCCAGATGATCAACCCCGTCGCGGTGGAGGCGATGCTCGAGAAGGGCATCGACATCCGCGCCGAGCAGCCCAAGATCCTCACGAACGAGGCCGTCCAGGCGTCCGACGCCGTCATCACGATGGGCTGCGGTGACGCGTGCCCGTACTACCCCGGCAAGCGCTACGAGGACTGGGTGCTCCAGGACCCGGCTGGTCAGGGCATCGAGGCGGTGCGCCCCATCCGCGACGAGATCGAGAAGCGGATCCGCGGCCTCCTCGCCGAGCTCGACGTCGTGGCCGTCGCGTGACGGCGGCCGCGGCCGCGGAGGTGGACGCGGCAACGGCCTCGACGACCGGCCCCGCCGCCCCGGCGACCGCGGCACCCGTGCGGCTCTGGCGGCGCGCAGTCGCGGAGCTGCTCGGCACGGGCCTCCTCGTCGCGGTCGTCGTCGGCTCCGGGATCGCGGCACAGGAGCTCTCCCCCGGCGACACCGGGCTCCAGCTGCTGGAGAACAGCTTCGCGACCGGCCTCGGGCTCGCCGTGCTGATCCTCGTGCTCGGTCCCGTGAGCGGGGCACACCTCAACCCGGTGGTCACGCTCGCCGGCTGGCTGCTCGGCCGGTCGTCCGGCACCGGACCCCACCTCGCCGAGGCGGGCTTCTACGTCGCGGCACAGGTGGTGGGCGCGATCGGCGGGAGCCTGCTCGCGAACGCGATGTTCGGCGTTCCCTCACAGATCTCGGGCACGGACCGGGCGAGCGGGGGTCACCTCCTCGGGGAGGTCGTCGCGACCGCCGGGCTGGTGCTGCTGATCCTCACGCTGATCCGCACCGGCCGGGAGAACCTGGCCGCGCCGGCTGTCGGCGCCTATGTCGGCGCGGCCTACTGGTTCACGTCGTCCACGTCGTTCGCCAACCCTGCCGTCACCGTCGGACGCGTCTTCACGGACACGTTCGCGGGGATCTCACCGGAGTCGGTGGCGCCGTTCGTGCTGGCGCAGCTCGTCGGCGGCGCCCTCGGCGTGCTGCTCGCAGGAGTGCTGTACCCGACCGCCGCCCGTCGCGCCTGACGCCGCCCGGGCCGCCTGACCCAGCAGCCCAGGCGGCCCGGGCAGTCTCCCGGTCTCGGTATGTGACAGCCGGGTAGCGGCAGCGCTCCCGCTCCGCCACCATGGTGCGACTGAAGCCGACGCCGGCGCGACCCTCGCACCGGCCGCATCGGCGAGGAGCATCGTGAACCCCGACGAGCTACGTCGTGCACAGACCCGCACGATGGCGGACCCGGACCGGCTCCGCCTGTTCGCCGCCGTGCTCACGGCACCCTCCGGGCGACCGACCGCCGACGACCTCACGGCGCCCGGCGAAGACGTCGCCGTGGCACGCTCCCACCTGCAGGCGATGTCCGACGTCGGACTGGTCGCCCTGGTCGGCAGCGTCGCCCCGGGCGACGAGGTGGCCGGGCCGTCCGTGGCGCCGGAGGTGCCCGAGCCGCGCTACCGGGTCACGCCGCGCGGCATCGTCCGGTTCGGCGGGTCAGCGCTGGCACAGCCGCGCTTCCCCGACGACCCGGCCCTCGACGAGCACGATCACCCCGCCCTCTTGCGCCGGGTCACGGAGATCCTGTCCGAGTCGTTTGCGGACAGCGCGGGGCCGGGGACCGTCGACCGGCTCGTCCGCGAGAGCTACACCATGCTCGACGCGCAGACCGGCGGCGTCGGGCACCTGCCCGCCATCACGGCGTGGCTCGCGACCGACCGGCTCGCCGCGCTGAAGGCGCCCCTCGCGCCGCACCGATCTCTCGACGTGCTCTTCGTGTGCGTCCACAACCAGGGGCGGTCGCAGATCGCGGCCGCGCTCACCCGGCGGCTCGTCGGTGACCGGATCCGGGTGCGGACGGCGGGGACCCGACCCGCCGCCACCGCCGACCCGGTCGTGCGCGCCGTGCTCGCCCGGCGCGGGCTCGACGGGCTCGTGGAGTTCCCCCGCCCCCTCACGGACGAGCTCGTCCGCGCGTCCGGGTTCATCGTGACCATGGGCTGCGGCGACGCGTGCCCCGTCCTGCCCGGTCGCCGCTACCTCGACTGGCCGCTCGACGACCCGGCGGGGCGCTCCGTCGCCGAGGTGGAACAGATCGTGGACGACATCGCCGGCCGCGTGCGGGGGCTCGTCGCGGAGATCGAGGCGACGGCACCGGTCACCGCCGGGGCGGGGCCGGCCGGCGGGCAGTCGTCGTCGCAGAGCGAGGCCGCGGCGATCGCCGCGCTGGAGCTGCGGCTCGCGAAGTAGGGCGCCGCACGGAGAGGGCGCCGGCCGTGGCCGCCGTCAGCGGTGGACGATCGCCGGATGGCGCGGGTCGTCCACGCGGACCACGAGGTCCGCCGTGTCCTCGGGCGCGACCTCGTCGCGGTAGCGCTCGTAGGCGGGCAGCGTCCAACGCTCCCCCGGCGGGGTGCGGCGGACCTCCGTCGCAGGACGCAGGGCGAGGTGCACCGTGTGGTCGAGGTCAAGCCACCGGCCCAGCAGGAGCGACCCGTCGAGCACGAGGACCAGGCCCGGCATCGCTCGCACCGGGGCGGCGCGCGTCGCGCGGTCCGTGGACGGGTCCCGCAGGCTCGGCAGGTAGGACCCGGTCCCGTCCGGCCCGACGGCGGACAGCGCCTCCCGGTTCATGCCTGCCACGTCGATCCACGCGTCCAGCAGCGCGTCCGGGTCCTCGTGCCCGTGCTCGAGCCGCAGCGACCGCGGCCGCAGGAAGTCCCGGGCGTGCAGCCGCCCCACCGGCCGGCCCGCCGCCTGCAACGGCGTGACCAGCGCGTCCGCGAGCGCCTCGGGCCGCGTCGCAGGGTGGCCGTCCACCGCCAGGCGGACCGCCGAACCCGGGCTCTGCGCGGCCCGGTCCAGGACGAGGGCGACGACCCGGTCGACGAGAACCTTCTCGGACACGGGTTCGACGCGCACGGGGACATGCTGCCATCCCGGGTGAATGTCGGTGGTCCGGGGCAGGCTTGGGGGTGACCGTGATCGCAGAGAGGGGATCCCCATGAGCACCACGAAGACGGCGCCCGGCGTCGGCAAGCTCGACGCCGTCGTCCTCGACGTCCCGGACATCCGGGCCGCCGCAGCCTTCTGGACCGGTCTGACCGGCGCCAGGACCGAGCAGGACGAGGGCGACGACTGGCTCACGCTGGGCACGCCCGACGGGTGGTCGGTCGCCCTGCAGGCCGCGCCGGACCTCGTGCCACCGCAGTGGCCGGGCCAGGAGCACCCGCAGCAGCTCCACCTGGACCTGCAGGTCCCGGACCTCGCGGCGGCCACGGTCCACGCCGTCGAGCTCGGCGCGACGCTCCTGCGCGAGAACGACGAGTGGAACACGCTCGCCGATCCTGCGGGACACCCGTTCGACCTGTGCTACGCCGAGGGCAACCCCGGCACCACGATCATGGGCATCACGCTCGACTGCCCCGACGCGTCCGCGCTCGCGCAGTTCTGGGCGTCCCTGCTCGGCGAGCCCGTCGTGTACGACTCCGACGGCATCGCGATGCTCGGCGGCGACAAGCCGGTCCTGTTCCAGCAGGTCGAGAACTACACGCCGCCTGACTGGCCAGACCCGGAGCGGCCGCAGCAGCTCCACCTCGACCTGCTGGTGCGGGACCTCGACGCCGCGGAGGCCGCCGCGCTCGAGCTGGGGGCGACCAGGCTGCCCGGCGGCAGCGAGACCTTCCGGGTGTTCGCGGACCCGGCCGGCCACCCGTTCTGCCTCTGCCGCTGAGCCGCTACGCCGGCGCGAACGCCGGATAGCCCGCGATCTCCGCGTCGGGCCCCCACGTCTCGGACGCCCAGGCCGCCGCGCCGCCCAGCGCGGCGGCGAGCGCCGGGAAGTCGTCGCGGAGGTTGAGCGCGCCCCAGCGCCACCGGTACCCGAGGATCTGGCGGTACGACGGCGAACGACCCGCCGGGCCGACGTCGGCCCTGCCCTCCCGAGCGCTGTCGAGGAACCAGAACCCCGCGAGCACCGAGTAGACCGCGCACGCCTGCCGCACCTGCAAGGGCCACGCGGGGTCCCCGGCGAGCTGCGGCGCGTGGACGGCGAGACCCTCGGTGAACGCGGCGAGCAGGTCGTCGGTGAGCCCGGCGGGCGGGTCGAACACGCACCAGCAGGACGCGAACGGCAGCACCGTGTAGGCAGCGACGGCGGAGGCGTGCTCCACGCCCGTGCCCTCCAGGTCGAGGAAGAGCCAGCCGTCGGTCCCGACAACTGCGTTGTCGGGACAGGTGTCGCCGGGCCACACGACGGCCGCCTCGCCCGGGTCGGTGAGCCCTCCGATCGACGCCAGCTCCGCCTCCACCGCGGGCCGGTCCAGCCGGTCGCCGGCGGCCTCCGCGAGCTTGTCGAGACCGAGGCCGATGACGGTCTGCAGGTCCCAGAGCTCCTCCGCTGCGAGGTCGGCGGCGAGGCGTTCGCGGGCGTCGCCGACCGCGGACCGCGAGCGCCCGACGAGCTCGCCGAGCGCACGGGCCCAGGCGTGCGCGCCCTGCCACGCGCGTTCGCGGTCGTCCCCGAGGAGCAGGTCGGCGAGCGTGGGCAGGTCACCCAGGTCGGACATGACGAGCAGGTGGTTCGCCGGGTCGCGCGCGTACAGCTCCGGCGTGCGGTCCAGCACGTCGAGACCGACGGACTCGCGGCTGAACTCCGGTGCCGCGTCGAGGAACTGCTTGACCACCACCGTCGTCGTGCCGTCGGGCAGCGCGGCCCCGGTGGCCCCCGGCTGCACCTCGCCGACGGCGCAGCGCAGCACCCGCGAGCGCCGGGACCCGCCGAGGTCCACGGGGTCGGTCAGGCGCCGGCCCAGGGCGGCCGCGGCCAGGGCGACGGTCTCTTCGGGGGTCATCCGCTCATCCTCCTGGCCCCACCCGCCCGTGACCAGCATTTTCGCTACGGGCTGCACCACCCGGCGGAGCTCAGGGCCTCGGCGCGAGCTCCCGGCCCGCGGGCGCCCGCCGCGCCTCCGAGCGGCGCAGCTTCTCGCTGCGCTTGCGCAGTCGCCGCAGCACGCGCCGGTAGGCACCGGGCCGCACGGGGAGCGCCCACTCGCGCAGACGGCTCGCCCAGCCGACGGGCGCGTGCAGGTCGCGCAGCAGCTCGTCGATGTTGTGCATGGAGAACGGGATGATGTTGGTGCCGCGCGCGTGCCGCCCGTCGGTGCGCTCCTCCATCCACACGAGCCGCCGATCGATGGCGTTGTCCATGAGGATGTCGGGCGGCAGGCGGAGCAGACCGGTGAGAGTCCCGGCGATCCACGCGGCCCCCACCTCGGCGGACAGCGGGCTGAACAGCGACGAGTTGTACCCGGCGAACGACAGCCCGCTGACCCGCACGGGGTGGATCTGCCGGTACAGCCGGAAGTTGCCGCGCCGGTCGGTGACCAGCTCCTGCACGTCGGCCGGGAGGAAGGGCACCGTCTGGCGGAACCCGGTCCCGCAGACCACGACGTCGGCCGGGAGCACGGACCCGTCGTCGAGCTCGACGCACGGCCCGTCCTTGTCGAGCAGACGCGCGACGGCCCGGTCGCGTACGACACCGATCCGCCCCGAGGCCACGCGCTCGAAGAACCCCTCGGTCACGAGCGACACGTTGGCCCGTGCGATGTTCTCGAACCGGCCGGGCGGCACCAGCCCCAGCTCCTCCAGACGCAGCTGGTCGGTCACCATCGCCTGCACCTGGTCGAGCACGGCGTCGCGCGTCCCGACCAGCGGGCCGTGGATCAGCCGCTCGATGCCGACCGGGTCGACGTACCGGAACAGCCCCTCGCCCAGCCGCGTGAGCAGGAGGTACTTGTAGTTCAGGCGGCCGCCGAGCCGCGCCGGCATCTTCCACAGCAGGTTCCGGGCGACGACGGTGGTCGACGACGCGACGTCGGACACCGGCACGGCGACGTCGCACGCCGACTTGCCGTAGCCGACGACGACCACCCGGCGGCCCTCCGCCTCGGGCAGCGTGTGCAGCTCGGTGGTGTCGAGCAGGCGGCCGCCCGCGGCCTCGAACTCCTCCCGCCCCGGGAAGTCGGGGACGTAGGGCTCGCAGAAGATGCCGTTGGCGACCACGAGGTGGTCGACGCGCTCCGTCGCGATCTCGCCCGTGGCGACGTCGTGGGTCGTGACGTCCCAGCCCAGGACGACCACCGCGTCGTCGTCCACGGGGAGGCCCGTGGGGAGCGGCGGCAGACCCCGCACCGGCTCGGCGACGACGACCTCGGAGCCCAGGCGCAGCACGTCGCCCAGCGCGAAGCGGTCGACGTAGCTCTCGAGGTAGGCCTGGACCTGCTCGCCGGAGGGCCACTCGGGGTAGTCCCGCGGCATCGGGTGGTCGGAGAACGCGTAGGTGCCCTTGTCGTTCTGGGTGGTGAGGCCCGGGTAGCGACGGGTCGCGCTCCACACCCCGCCGACGTCGGGCGCCTTCTCGTGCACCACCACGTCGAAGCCATGCTCGCGCAGCACCTTCGCGGTGCAGAGTCCGGCGAAGCCGGCGCCGATGATGGCGATGCGCATGAAACCGACCGCTTCCGACGTGGATGACCGACATGTATGACAATTGCCCTGGCCATCGAGGCTATCGGTGCAACTTCTCCGCGTCGACCCCAGGTCGTGGTGAATTCTTACAGATGGCGGTGCGCCCAGCGGCCCGCGACGAGCGTGGCGGCCACTTCCACCCCTCGCAGGGCGTCGCTCCCGACCCCCAGGGTGGCGAGGTCCGCGTCCAGCACGGCGAGGTCTGCGGGCGCTCCGACCTGCGGCGCGACCCCCCGTCCGCCCGTCGAGGCGGCGAGCGCCTGCTCGAGCGTCAGGGCCTGCTCCGCGTGCCACGGCTCGCGGCCGTCGCGACTGCGGGTGACGGCCGACGCGATCGCGAACCAGGGGTCGAGCGGCGCGACCGGCGCGTCCGACCCGAAGGCGAGCGTGACCCCGGCGGCCACGAGCTCGGCAAGAGGGAACGCCCGGTCCGTGCGGCCCGGCCAGAGTTCGTCGGCGACGTCGCGGTCGTCCATCGCATGCTCCGGCTGGACGCTCGCCGTGATCCCGGCCGCGGCGAACCGGGACACGTCCTGCCGCCGCAGGAGCTGGGCGTGCTCCACCGAGCCGTGCGCGCGGCTCGCCTCGAACGCATCCAGGGCGAGCGCGTTCGCGCGGTCGCCGATGGCATGGATCGCGCAGTCGAGGCCCGCCGCGGCGGCTCGTTCCATGAGCGGCACTAGCTCGTCGGTGGGGACGTTGAGGAGGCCGTGCTCGTGCGTCCCCGCGTACGGCTCGAAGCAGTAGGCGGTGCGCGTGTTGAGGGAGCCGTCGGAGATCACCTTGAGCGGGCCCTGCGTGAGCAGCGGGTTCCCGGCGAGCACGTCGCCCGTGCGCAGGCCCTCGGCGAGGACGGCGTCGAGGTGCTCCGGCCACACGCCCGCCCGCACCCGCAGCCCGTCCCAGCCGAGCGCGGCGCGGCGCCGCCACACCGCGAGGTTGTCCGCCACCTCGAAGTCCGTGACGCCCACGACTCCCCGGCGTGCCGCGGCCCGGGAGGCCTCGACGACCAGGGCGTCCGTGACGTCGTCGGGCACCTGGACGATGCGCGGGCTCGCCGGGATCCACTCGTCCTCGCGCAGGAGCCCTGTGGGGTGCTCGATCCCCAGGAACCGCAGGCCGGCCGTGCTCGCCCACGCGGTGTGCAGGTCGCCCGAGAGGAGCACCACCGGGGTGTCGCCGGCGACGGCGTCGAGGTGGGCCGCGGAGGGCGGCTGGGCCCAGGTAGCCCAGCGGAACCCGAACCCGACCAGCGGCCGGCCCGGGGGCGGCGCCGTCGCGGGGTCCGTGAGGGCGTCCCGGACCAGCCGCGCGGCGTGCGCGGCCGAGGTCGCCGCCGCGACGTCGAGCCGACGGCGGACCAGCGCCCACTGCGTGAGGTGCGTATGGGCGTCCCAGAGGCCCGGGACCACGCTGCGGCCGTCGAGGTCGACGCGCTCGGGGACGGCGCCGGTTCCGGCGTCGGCCGGCGTGCCGGAGTCGGCCGGCGTGCCGGCGGGCGCGACGCGGGCGACGACGCCGTCCCGCACGAGGAGGTCGACAGGCTCACGGACCCCGGCGACGCGGGCGTTCGCCAGGAGGAGGTGGCTCACGGCGCCGGCCCTACTTCACCGCGAGCGTGCGCAGCGCCTCCACTGCGAGCGCATGGTCGTCCTCCTGCTCGAGGCCCGAGACCGTCACGACGCCGACGATGCCCACGCCCGCGACGCGGACGGGGAACGCGCCACCGTGGGCGGAGTACTCCTGGAACGGCAGCCCGTGGTCGGCGTTGAAGTCCGAGCCCTTGGCACGGGCGCGCAGCCCGACGAGGTACGACGAGGCCCCGAACCGGTGGACGACCCGCACCTTCCGCTCGATCCACGAGTCGTTGTCGGGGGTGGTGCCGGGCCGCGCGGCGTGGAACACCTGCTGCGTGCCCTTGCGGATGTCGATGGTGATGGGCAGGTCCCGCTCGGTGGCGAGCTCCACGAGCAGCGCGCCGAGGCGCCAGGCGTCCTCGTGCGTGAACGCGCTCAGCACGAGCTCGCGCTCCTGGTCCTCCACCTCGGCGACGATCGTCGCGACGTCAGTCATGCGCCCCATCGTCACACGCCCGCCCGGGGCGCCCGGCCGCCGGACGTCGCACGGACCGTCCGGTGGGTGGCCCGGCCGAGCCGGCGCGCGACGCGCGCTCACAACCGTTCTCGCAGGTCCGACCCGCCACCCGGCAACTGGACGAGTGTCCACCTAACCCGGGTGATTTCTCTAGCCGCCCCTGGACCAGCCGACCGCGGAGCGACCAGACTCGGCATGCACCACACGCCCTAAGGTTGGCCCCGCATGCACGATGACCTGGTATTCCACTCGACCCCCCGCTGGGTCGACGCCTTCCCGTGGCTCCGCGGCACCGACGCCGACGCCGCCTGGGAACGTCCGGCCGACGCCGCCGCCGGCCCGGACCTTGACGAGCGCATCGCGACCGTCGCGCACCTCGCCATCGAGACTCAGGCGTCCCGCACGCTGCACGAGGTCTTCCCGCTGCTCGCGCCCGGCCTGCTGCTGAAGAACCTCCCGCTCACGCCCCGGCTGCACAACGTGCTGCGCCGGCACCAGCTGCACACCGGCGCGGACCTGGAGTCGATCACGGTCGGCGACCTCCTGGCGTCGATGCAGGTGGGCCCGTGGACGGTGGACTCGATCTTCCGCACGCTCGCCGAGGTCTCGATCAGCCCGCCGGAGCCGGAGGCTCCTGCTCCGGAGCCCGAGGAGGAGGCCGACCTGACGCCGTCCGAGGCGCTGGAGCGCTCGGTCGCGTCGCTCGAGCCGCGGATGCGAGCGATCCTGCTGCGCCGGCTCTTCGCGCCGGTCCCGGCCACCCTGGCCGACCTCGGCGAGGAGTTCGGCGTCACCCGGGAGCGGGTCCGCCAGCTGGAGAAGAAGACGCTGGCCGTGCTGGGGGAGCCGCTGGGCCTGGCCCGCCCGACGGTCACGGCGATCTTCGACGCGTACCGCGACCGGGGTGTCGACGCCGCGGCGGTGCTGGGCGTCGAGACGCCGCCCCGCCCCACGACGGCCCCCGCACCGCCCCCGCCGCGATCACAGCGCCCGCTGTACCGGCACTTCTGACCCTCCCGCCGGTAGCATCCCCCGGGCGGGATGCCACGAGGCGGGAGAACCATGGCGAGCAGGACGATCGAGGACGTCGACATCGACGTGGACGCGGAGGTCCTCGCGTCGCTCGGCTGGACGTCCGCGTCCGTGCGCGCCCGCCTCGTCACCACGACGTTCGCGCGCTCGGACCACGCCCAGGAGGTCGTCCTCTCGGGCGAGCTCCACTTCAGCCCGCCCGGCGCGTTCGAGCGGTTCGACGACGGCGTCCGCGCCCCCGCCCTGGTGCTGGCCCTGAACCGGCGTGACTCGACGCTCCCGCCGATGCTGTCGCGGATCTCGTTCGCCCGGTCTCGCACGGCGGCGAAGCGCGCGGTGCGGGTGTCCACGTCGGAGGCGTGGACCTGCCGCTCTCCCGTGACGCCCGACCTGCTCACGGTCCGGCTCCTCGCGTACGACCTGGAGGACCTGGACGGCGAGGTCGTGGCGCCCCTGCGGCGAGCCCGCCGCGTCCCGGTGCGGGTCGTGGACGACACCGACCTGCTGTCCGTCTCGGCCCGGGTCGCCACGGCGTCCGCGTTCGTCTTCCCGACCGAGGACGTGGAGCGGCTACGGGTCCACCTCGACGGGTGGTACCGGTTCGGCACGTTCGAGGAGCTGAAGACGGACCACCTCGTCGGGCAGCTCCGGGAGGGGTCGTCGCCGGGCCGCGACGCCGCCGACGTCGCGTTCGAGGTCGCCCTGCCGGGTTTCGAGGTGGAGGTGCTCGACGCGACGGGCTTCATCCTGGTCTCGCGCAGCATCGAGCTGCACGGCCGTGTCCCGGTGGGCCGCGACACCACGCTGCCGACGCGGCTGCCCCGCTGGGTGGTCCAGGACGAGTGGGACGTCACCGAGCTGGCCGGCTCGCCGGCCCGCGTGACGGTCCGCGTGGTGGACGCCGACGACCTCTAGCTGACCTCGCTGCCCCTCCGGCTCATGGACAAACAGCACCTCAGGCGACAGATTGTGCCGCGCGCGAAGGATGCGATATATCTAGAGTTGGACATGCCATACCGGTATGAACAAGGACGAAGGGCACATCGCCTGTGCAGGGGCTCGTTTTCGACGATCGCTATCCCGACCGACCCGTCAGCCTGACCCGCTGGCTCTACCCCGAGCTACCCAGCACCCCGCGTTACGAGCACGCCGCGCTGCTCGCTCTCGTCACCCGGGACGCGGGGCGGCAGCGCCCCGGTCGTGTCACGGCCGACGTCGCCCGGGAGGGCAGCGCGCTCGCCGTCTGGGAGAGCCCCGACTCGCCCGGCGACGACACGCTCCTCTCCCGTGCCGCCGCCCGTCTCGACGACTGGGAGGGTCGCGGTCTGCAGCTCGTGAGCGTGCTGGACCGTGACTACCCGGCACGCCTGCGCTCGGCGCCCGAACCGCCGCCCTTCCTCTTCCACGCCGGGCAGTTCCCCGTCGGCGACGGGATGTCCGTCGTCGGGGCACGCGGCGCGTCCGCCTGGGCGCTGGAGATCGCCAGGGCGATCGCGCGGATCCTCGCGCGCGCCGGCCTCGCCGTGATCGGCGGCCTCGCCGCAGGCATCGAGGCCACGGCGCGGCGCGCCGCCCTCGACGAGGGCGGCCGCACGGTCCAGATCCTCGCCTCGGGCACGGACGCTGCGGGGTCCGATGGCGAACCCGCGGGCGAGCGGGAGCTCGTGCTCTCGCCCTTCCTGCCCGACGTGGCCCCGACGCGGGACTCCGTGCTGCGCCAGCGGGAGACGATCACGCAGCTCGCGGTCGGCACGATCGTCGTCGAGGCGACCGAGCGGAGCGAGGCCCGCGTTCATGCCGAGCTCGCCGGAGCCCACGGCCGGCCACTGATTCTCACGTCCGTGGTCGCCGAGTCGACCACCTGGGGAGCCGCGCTGCGGGGGCAGCCGGGCGTCCGCGTGGTCGACGACCTGCACGAGCTCGTCGCAGCGGTGCACGCGATCCAGGGGCTGGCGACCGTCAGGCGGGGCGCCGGGCCGCTCGCGGGCGACGGCGCGCGAAGCCCAGCCTGAACACCACCAGGGCACCGGCCGCGAGCACCGCACCGGTCATGTCGACCGCACCGGGGCCGAGGGTGAGCGCACGCGCGCCGACCACCGGCGCGAGGGCGATGCCGACGTACATCACCGTGGAGTACCAGGACAGGGCGATCCCCGCGGAGGCCGGGTCGACGTCGGCCAGACGGTGCTGCACGGCAACGAGCGCCACGTACGTCACCGCGCCCCAGACGGCGAAGGCGACGGCGGTCGCCGCGAGGGATCCGTCCGCCGGGACGAGGGCGGCCAGGACGACCACCTCGACCAGGAGCGCGCCGACGGCCGTGGTCCGGCTCCCGATCCGGTCCGTGAGGTGCCCACCGAGCCACGTGCCGACGATCCCGCCGGCCCCGTAGACGAGCAGGAGCGCCGCGAGGGCGGTGCCGTCGCCATGGGTCGCCCCTTGGGTGACGGCCGAGCTGAACAGGTAGACCACGTTGAACGCCGCGAAGAGCAGCAGCGTCGCACCGAGCGCCAGGGCGATGCGACCGTCGCGGAGCACCGCCAGGCGGGCCGAGAGGCCCGTGGCGACAGCAGTCGGCAAGCCGCGCACGGTGAGGCCGACAACGAGGGCAAGGACGGTCGCGACCGCGGCGAGCGCGGCCAGGGCGAGGCGCCACCCTCCGACGTCGGCGAGCGCTGTGCCGAGCGGTGACCCGAGGGCGGTGGCCATCGTGAAACCGAGGCCGACCACCGCGAGCGCCCGTCCCCGCTGCTCGGGGGGCACGAGGGCGGGCGCGGCCGCGGTGGCGGTGGGGACGAGGCCGGCCCCGCCGAGCGCAGCCACGACCCGGCCGGCCATGAACCACACCAGGGTGGGTGCGGCGACCGCGAGGAACGTGCCCACGGCGATGAGGACGAGGCCGGTCGCCATGAGCGTGGTCCGCGACGTGCGGGCGAAGACCACGGACACGACCGGGGAGGCGACCGCGACGACGACCGCGTACCAGGTGATCGAGTAGGAGACGGCGCCCGACGTGACGCCGAGGTCCGCGGCGATCTGCGGGAGGACTCCAGCGATGACGAAGGCGTTGGTGCCGACGACGAACAGGGCTGCCGCGAGGATCCCGAGGCGGACGTATCCGGTCCGGGCTGCATATGATTGTTCGACGATCGTCACACAGTTGAGGGTAGATGACTGTTCGATACTTGCCGAACCATGGATGAGGTGACGTGACCGGCTATCCGAGCCCCGACATGTCCGACGTCGAGCTGGTCGACGTGCTCAGGGCACTGGCTGACCCGGTCCGGCTGCATGTCGTGCGCCTCCTCGCGAACGGGGAGCCGCGGGCCAAGGCCCTCGATGAGTGGGGTCTCGACCTGACGAAGTCGACGATGGCTCACCACTTCCGGATCCTGCGCGAGTCCGGCCTGACGAACACGATCGTCGACGGGCGCACCCACGCCGTCCAGCTGCGCCGGGCCGAGCTGGACGAACGCTTCCCCGGCCTCATGGCGTCCGTCATCGGGGACGGCCGGTCGTAGACCCGGAATCTCGTCCCCGATCTGTCCGGGGCGCACCGACGGCGGCGTGCGGGACCGAGGTCGACCACATGCGCCAGCGCCCTCGACCTGTGCACAGCGGGCCTCCGGAGGTCTGCGGCCGCCGGCCGGCGCGGCAAAGACTCGTCTCGTCAGCACCGACGACGAGGAGATCCCATGACCGACGTGACCGGACCGAGTGTGGCGAGCGCCCGGCGTCGGGCGCCTGTGCCGCTGCACCCCGACCTGGAGAGCGCCTGGCTCGCCGAGCTCGCGAGCGCGCCCGGACCTGGCCTCCCGCACCAGCTGCACGTGCGCGGCACCGGACGCCACGGGTGGCTGCACGAGTGCGGGGCCGTGGCGGCGCTCGCGCCGCTGTTCCGGACGCCCGTCCACCTCGACGGCGGGATCACAGGCTTCCGCAATCTCGGCGGGCCGGTCGCGGCCCGGCTGCTCGAGGTGCTCCCCGAGGAGTTTCTCGCCACGGAGCGCCAGAACGACGGCCCGACGATCGGCGCCGCGCTGCGCACCGTCGCCGCCCACGCCGACGACGTCGTTGCCCACGGCTACCTCGTGTCACCGCGCCGCTGCGACGAGCGCGTCACGGTCGAGGGCGTCCTGGTGCGCGCGCCTCGCGACCTGCGGGTGTTCCGCACGCACGACGACGGGTGCGAGTGCGACGAGCTGGTCGCGCACGCCGAGGCCCTCGGCATCGACGACGCGCGCTGCCGCCCGCACGAGATCACGCCGTGGTTCAAGACAGGCGGCGAGGACCCGTGGTGGCGCCTGTGGTGGGACTGAGCGTGCCGTCCGCATCACGCCGGTGCGCGCTCGCCGCGCCGCCAGCGGTGGGGCGTCGTGCCGTACCGGTCGCGGAAGCGTCGCACAAGGTAGCCCGCATCCCTCAGGCCCGCGCGGCCGGCGATGACCCCCAGGGGCAGGTCCGTCTCCAGGAGGAGGCGCCGGACCTCGGTCAGGCGTCGCTCGGTGATCCACTCGAGGAGCGTGCGACCGGTCCGCTCGCGGACGAGCGTGGTCAGGTGGCCTGTGGTGTACCCGAGCTCCCCGGCGACGTCCGCCGAGGAGATCGGCTCCGCGAACCGCCGCTCGACGACCTCGAACACCCGGGCGACAAGCGGGTCCGCCGTCCGGCTGCCAGCGCCCAGGACGTCCGCGGCCAGCCGGGCCGTGGCCACGAGGAGCCGCGTGAGCGCGGCCGCGGCGGCGTCCGGCGCCCCGAGCCGCGCTGGGTCGGCGGTCTCCTCGGCGAGCTCCGCGAACCAGGCCGACCAGCGGCCGCGATCGGCAGGCGGTACGACCAGCCGGCCGTGGTCCGGCCCGTCCGCGGCATCCGGCGCGAACGGCCGCAGCAGCGGGTGATAGGCCCAGCCGAGCGGCGAGACGGCGGCGAGGGCGGGCACCGCCGTCGGCAGGAAGAAGGCGCTCCACCCCACGCAGTGCTGGAGTCCCGTCAACGTGCCCGACTCCATCACCCGACCGGACGCCACGGCGTAGACGTCGCCGGGGCGGACGGCGTGGTCCGTACCGTCGAACCGGACCGTGCCTCCGCCGGACTCGATGTGGACCAGCACCAGGAAGTCGTGCACGTGGCGCCCGCCGCCTGGGAGACCACCCGGATGGTGCGCGCCGTCGAACCGGACGACGGACACCGGCGGCACGCCCGGCCGCACGGCGTACCCGTAGACCGGCGTGCCGTCCCGGCGCCGCGTCCGCAGGCGGGCCGGGTGCGGACGGCCGTCGGGGGTGCGGTTGACGTCGGCCGCGACCGAAGAACGTCCCATCGCCACCGTCATCCGTCCCTTCCGCGTCTCCGCCACCGTCCGATCCTGGAGGTGACCGCCCTCCCGACGGTCTACCACGCTCCCCCGACGAAGGACAGGCCATGACCCCGCACGACGGCTCCGTACGGATCCTCGACGATCTCGCACCTGGCTCCGAACCCCGGCCGTTCCTTCCCGCGGCGGCACGGGACTGGCTCCTCCCCCTGTACGACCCCCTCACGCGCCTCGCCGGCGTGCGCCGCCGCCACGATCGCCTGGTGGACCTCGCCGCGATCTCGGCGGGGCAGTCGGTGCTCGACGTCGGTTGCGGCACCGGCAACCTCGCCCTCGCGGTGCTGCGCGCGGTGCCGGGCGCCCTGGTCACCGGCCTCGACCCCGACCCCAAGGCACTGCGTACCGCGGCCCGGAAGCTGACCCGGACCCGGGCGTCGGCCACGCTGGTGCGCGGATACGCCGACCACCTGCCCGCACCGGACGGGAGCCTCGACCATGTGGTGTCCGCGCTCGCGCTCCATCACATCGACGACAAGGAGTCGTTCGCCGCCGAGGCGTTCCGCGTGCTCGCCCCGGGCGGGCGCGTCACGATCCTGGACTTCGCCGGGGATCCCGGGGACGACGCCGACCACCGCCACGGCGGCTCCCGCGGTGGCCACCGCCACCGCCACGGCCTCGGCCGCCGCGCCGTCGAGCAGCGGTCCCGCGCGAATGCCGGCGATGCCCTGGCAACACTGCTGAGCGCGGCCGGGTTCGCCGACGCGCGCGAGGTCGCGCACGAGGACTCGCGGATCGGCTCGCTCACCTACGTCCAGGCGAACCGCCCCTGACAGGCTGGGAGCCGCGCCTCCGGAGACGACGCGGCCCGACGCCCGGCTTGCCATCCGTACGGAAGGCGAGCCCCGGCGTCGGGCAGCGTGAGCGATCTGCTACTGGGCCGCGCCCTGCAGGCTCGCGGTGACCGGCTCTTCCGTCACGATGACGCACTGGATCACGCGGTCGGAACCGATGGTCCAGCCGTCCGAGGTCGGGGTGAACGGGAAGTACTGGTAGATCGACTCGTCGTAGGTGAGCCCGACGAAGTCCGTGAAGGCGGGCAGGCAGAACTCCTCGGCCGCCGCGTCGACGGCCTCCTCGCCGGGGTAGTCACCGTCCGGGAGCGTCGTCTCGCCGAACACCTCGCCGGTGTGCGGGTCCGCGCAGGGGACCACGGGGACGGCGTCGAGCTCCGCCGAGTCGCCCTCGTACATCGCCTCCAGCGCGTCCATGTCGATGCAGTCGCCGACCTTGAGGGAGAAGATGTCTGCCTCCGCGGAGGCCGTCACCTCGCCGCCCGGCTCGTCGCGGGGCGCCTCCTGGGGCGTGCCCAGCTCGTCAAGGATCGCGCCGCAGCCGGAGAGCAGGAGGAGCGAGAGCGTAGCGGCGACAGCGCCCAGGGCGCGGCCACGACGCGTGGAGAGTGCAGAAACCACATTGACCCTTCGTCAGGTGCCGGTCGGGCGGCACACGGTTTTGAGAGGTGATTCGGCGGCCGCCGGGCAACCGCCCGGCCGACCCTACCGAAGGCTGAGCGTCCGCTGGGCGTGCCGCGGGCAACGATTCGATACCGGTTCTGACCAGCCTGAACATCCGGTAGGCATGGCCTGGACGTGCGTCACGGCAGCTCGCAGCCTGCGACGCCCGAGCGCACGAGGGCGCTCGACACGGCGAGCTCGGTCCGGGCCTTGAACCTCAGCTGCAGCACCGCCCCCGCATCGTCCTCGGCCTGGACGACGAGCCAGCCACCCACGGCGGGACCGTCCTCGACCACCTCGAACCCGTGGTCCGCGAGGACGGGGCCGACCGCCGCGACGACGTCGTCCCACTGCGCTCCGGTGGCCGCTACGTCCAGCTTCTCGACCGCCTCCCGTGTGGGGGACGAGTACGTGCACAACCCGTCCGGGGCCGCCTCGGCCAGGCCTGGCCCGTCCGCCGTCCAGTCGACGTCGCCCACGACGCCGGCGAATGCCGCCGCAACGTCGTCGAGCGCCGCCTCGTAGTGCGCAGGCGCCTCGTCGAGCGTGCGGCTCGCCTCGGGCCCCGGGGAGCACGCGGCGACCAGCAGCGAGCAGGTCGCGGCGGCGACCACTGCTCGCAAGCCCACGGCGGGACCGACGGTGCGCACAGACTCCCCTCTCGACGGCGGACGGAGCCAGGGTAGCCACCCGGACAGCCCCGGGGTATGGGGAGTACTCCCCTTGGCGATACCGCTGACCTGCCACTACGGTCGGGTCTGACGTGGGAGGTAAGCACAAATGTCCGGGATGTACGGCGCCGACGTGGCGCAGCTCAGGGCACTCGGCGAGACCATGGCGCGAGGCGCCGAGACGCTCGAGTCGATGCTCGGACAGGTGGGCTCCCAGGTCGTCGCAGCTCCGTGGTTCGGCCCGAGCGGGGACCAGTTCGTCGAGGAGTGGCACTCGCAGCACGCCAGTTCCCTGCGGGGCGCGATCGCCGCGCTGGAGGACGCCGGCCGGAAGGCAATCGCCAACGCCGACGCCCAGGAACGCACGAGCAACGAGCTCGACGGCGGGGGCGGGGGCCGAGGCGACGGCGGCTACGTGAGCCCGGACCCCAGCCGCGGTTCCGGCGGCGACCCGTCCGGGGGCCCGGGCAACAAGGAGAAGGAGCCGGAGGGCGGCGGCGATCTCGGCAAGCCCGAGGACATCGGCCAGGTCCCCACCGACGACGCCGCGATCAACCCGAACCAGATCGATCAGGGCAGCCTCGCCGACTGCTGGTTCCTCGCCTCCGCCGGTGCCGTCGCGAAGCAGGACCCGGAGTGGCTGCGCGAGCACATGCGGTACAACGCCCAGGACGGCACCTACACCGTCACGTTCTACCGCGACGGCGAGCCCGTGGAGATCACGGTCGAGGCGAACGTCATGAGCGACGCCGCGGGCGACCCCAGCGGCAACCCCTCGTGGATCTCCGTCTACGAGAAGGCGGCAGCCGTGTTCATGGGCGGCGAATACGGCGACATCGAGTACGACGACCCCGCCACGGCCCTCGAGATGATCACCGGCAAGGAGACGGACAGCGCGGACACCGACCCGTTCCTGCCGTGGTCCGACCCGCCGAGCTTCTCGTCCATCCAGGACCAGCTCGACTCGGGCAAGCCGGTGGTGGCGTCGTCGAAGGACGGCGGCGGGTGGTTCGGCGACGGCCCGTCCGACGACGAGGTCGTGGCCAACCACGTCTACGTCGTCGACGGCGTGTCGGCGGACGGGAAGACGATCACGCTCATCAACCCGTGGGGTCCCAGCGGGGGCACCGGCTCCGACGGCAACACCAAGCCGGGCACCATCACGATGACGGCCGACGAGTTCTACGAGAACTTCGGCTCCGTGACGACCGGGTCGTCGACCCGCGACTGACGCACCATGGACGAGAGGAGGTCACGCATGTCTGACGAGATCCGGGTCAAGCAGAGCGCGCAGCTGCGCATCGGTTCCACGCGGGTGGGAGTGATGATCGCCGGTCTGCGCGACGGCGTCCCCACCGCACGGCTCCTGGTCAGGTCCGACGACGGCCGCCGCGCGCGGGTCGACGTCGAGGCCGGCGGAACGGTGGACCTCTTCGACGAGGGCGAGCTCGAGCTCGTCGCCGTCGAAGGTGGCACCGTGCGGGGCGAGCGGAGCGCGGTGGTAGTGCGCCAGACGGTCGTCGGGAAGACGGTTCGATAGCTGCCGGCGGCCCGCCGACCCGGCAGCATGGGGGCTCTCCCCCTTGGTGACGCCCCTGACCTGCGTATACGGTCGGCGCGGACGGGATGGGAGCACAAGCATGTCCGGGATGTATGGCGCCGACGTGGCGCAGCTCAGGGCACTCGGCGAGACCATGGCGCGAGGCGCCGAGACGCTCGAGTCGATGCTCGGACAGGTGGGCCCGCCGAGCCTCTCGTCCATCCAGGACCAGATCGACTCGGGCAAGCCCGTCGTGGCGTCGACGAAGACCACCGGCGACGACGGATGGAAGGCCGACGACGACGTCGTGGCCAACCACACCTACATCGTCGACAGCGTCTCGGCCGACGGGGAGAAGATCACGCTCATCAACCCGTGGGGCCCCGACGGGGGCACCGGCAGGGACGGAGAACACAAGCCGGGCCACGATCACGCTGACGGCCGACGAGTTCTACAAGAACTTCGGCTCCGTGACGACCGGGTCGTCGACTCGCTGACGCACCGCGTGGCTGGCTCTCCGGGATAGGCTCAAGGCCTCCTCGTGAAATCGATTCGATAGGTGTCGGCGGCCCGGGGATACTGTCCACGGGCCGGCCTCCGACGGCGCAGCCGCCCGCCTCCGGGTGTCGATCGCGTGCCGCGCCGTTCGTCGTCCGGACGCCAGACCGAGCGACTCACCGACGGAGGCCCCGCATGACAACGTTGACCGACCAGGCCCGCCCGCCCGCCCCGGCGGAGCCGTCGCCGGCCGACCGGCGCCGCGCCCTGGTGGCCCTCGTCGCGCTGTCGGTGTCCGCGTTCACCTTCGTGACCGCCGAGAACCTGCCTGGCGGGCTGCTCACGCTCATCGCGCCGGACCTCGGTCGCACGACGTCCGAGATCGGGCTCCTGGTCACCGGGTACGCGGCCGTCGTCGTGGCCGCCTCCGTGCCGCTCGCCCGGCTCACCCGCTCCATCCCGCGCCGGACCGTCCTGGCGGCCACCACCGCGGTCTGCACCGTGGGCACGCTGTGGTCCGCGCTCGCCGTCGGCTACTGGGACCAGATGGCCGCCCGCCTGGTCACCGCCCTCGGCCAGGCGCTGTTCTGGGCCGTGGTGATCCCTGCCGCCGCGGCGCTGTTCACACCAGAGGTCCGCGGCAAGATGATCGCGCGCCTCACGATCGGCAACTCGCTGGGCCCGGTGCTCGGCGTCCCGTTCGGCACGTGGCTCGGTCAGCAGGCCGGCTGGCGCGTCTCGTTCCTCGCGATGTCCGCCGTCAGCCTGGCGGCGTGCCTCGCCGTCGTGGCGTTCATGCCGCGGGCCGAGGGGACGGCCAGCGACACGTCGCGCGGCTCGCACCCCAGCATGCGCCGCTTCGTCGTGCTGATGGTGGTCACGGCGCTGCTGGTCACGGGCTCGTTCGGGATGATCACGTTCGTCACCCAGTTCCTGCTCGACGTCAGCGGCTTCGCCGACGGCTACCTGGGCCCGCTGCTCCTCGGCCAGGGCCTGGCCGGCGTCGCCGCCACGCTCGTCGTCGGGCAGCTCCTCGACCGGCGGCCCTGGTCCGCGCTCGCCGTCGCCCTCGGGGCCTTGATCCTGGCGCTCCTCGTCCTGTGGGCGCTCGGCCAGGTCCCTGGCGTCGCCGTGGCCGGCCTGGCCCTGTTCGGCTTCGCGTTCAGCGCGATCCCGCCCGCGATCTCGCACCTCACGCTGCAGGTCGCGCCCGGCGCGACCGAGATGGCGACCGCGACGTCGAGCTCCGTCTTCAACGTCGGCATCGCGTGCGGCTCCGCGCTCGGCGCCGGCGTGGTCGCAGGGATCGGGGTCCAGGCGGTGCCGGTCGTGGGATCGGCGTTCGTGCTGCTGGCCCTCGCGGTCCTCGCCTGGGACCTGCGCGCGGCGCGCAGCGACGCTCGGGCCTGAGGGCTTTGCCCCGAAACGTCGAGTTTGGCGCCACGTCACCGGCCGTTCACCCACGGGCGGGTGGACGGGCCTACGGTGTCCTCGCACCAAGCCTGTTGTCCACAGTGATGTCCGCAGAGCTGTCCACGCCGAGGAGCACCCATGCCCCGCACCGCAGTCCTCCGCACCACCGGTCTGGTCCTCGCCGCCGCCCTCCTCGGCGGTGGAACGGCCGCCGCGAGCACGCCCGTCACCGCCGGGGACGCCGACCCGGCCGGGCTGTCCGACGCCGGCAGGTCGCCCTCCACGTCCGGCTCGTCCCGCGGGTCGCTCCGGGTCGCGACATACAACCTGTCCCTGAACCGCGCGGCCGCCGGGCAGCTCGTGGCCGACCTGTCGACCGGCACGAACGCCCAGGCACGCACCGTCGCCCAGGTGATCCAGCGGGCCCGGCCTGACGTCGTGCTCCTGAACGAGTTCGACTACGTCGAGGGCGGCGTCGCGGCCGACCTCTTCCGGACCAACTACCTCGAGGTGTCCCAGGACGGCGCCGCCCCGGTCGAGTACCCGTACGCGTTCGTCGCGCCGTCGAACACTGGCATCCCGAGCGGCTTCGACCTGAACAACAACGGGACCGTGGGCGGCGGAGACGACGCGTTCGGCTTCGGCGTCTTCCCAGGCCAGTACGGGATGGTCGTGCTGTCCCGGTACCCGATCGAGCTCGACGACGCGCGCACGTTCCAGCACCTCCTGTGGAAGGACCTGCCGGGAGCGGTGCTGCCGGACGACGCCGCCACCCCCGCGCCTGCCGACTGGTACTCGGCCGAGGAGCTCGCCGTCCTGCCGCTCTCCTCGAAGTCGCACTGGGACGTGCCCGTCCGGGTCGGCCGCGAGACGGTCCACATCCTGGCCGCGCACCCGACCCCGCCGACGTTCGACGGCGCGGAGGACCGCAACGGTCGCCGCAACCATGACGAGATCCGGTTCTGGGCGGACTACGTGACGCCGGGCCGCTCCGGCTACGTGTACGACGACGAGGGCGGGCGCGGCGGGCTGAAGCCGGGCGAGAGCTTCGTGATCGTCGGCGACTACAACGCCGACCCGCTCGACGGCGACTCGTACGACGGCGCGATCCACCAGCTCCTCGACAGCCGCCGGCTCCGCGACCCGCTGCCGACGTCGGACGGCGCGGTCGAGGCGAGCGCGCTCCAGGGCGGCGCCAACCTGACCCACGCCGGCGACCCCGTGTACGACACGGCCGACTTCGCCGACACGGCGCCGGGCAACCTGCGTGCCGACTACGTGCTGCCGTCGCGCGACCTGCGGGTCATTGGTGCGGGCGTGTTCTGGCCGGTCGCGGCCGACCCGCTGTCCCGCCTGACCGGCGTCTTCCCGTTCCCGTCGAGCGACCACCGGCTCGTGTGGGCGGACATCCTCGCGAAGTAGTAATGCCGTCCGACGGACCTACTACCTCGGAATCATCACGATGCCGAGGTAGTAGGTCCGTCGGACGGCGTTACTACTTCGCGGGAAGCCTGGGGATCAGCCCGCCTTCTCGACGTCCTCCGCCAGCGTGCCCAGGTACAGCGAGATCACCTTCGGGTCGGCCTGCAGCTCGCGGCCCGTGCCCGTGTACGCGTCCTTGCCCTGGTCGAGGACGTAGCCGCGGTCGCAGATCTGCAGGCAGCGCCGGGCGTTCTGCTCGACCATGATCACCGACACGCCCGCCTTGTTGATCATGCGGGTGCGCAGGAACGTCTCGTCCTGGCGCACCGGCGACAGGCCGGCGGACGGCTCGTCGAGCAGCAGCACCGACGGGTTCATCATGAGCGCGCGCGCCATGGCGACCATCTGCCGCTCGCCGCCCGACATCGCGCCGGCCCGCTGGGCGCGGCGGTCCCCGAGGGTCGGGAACAGGTCGGTGATGAACGAGAACCGCTCCTCGAACGTCTTGGGCCGCAGGAACACGCCCATCCGCATGTTCTCCTCGACGGTGAGCGAGGGGAACACGTTGTTCGTCTGCGGTACGAAGCCGACTCCGCGGGCCACGAGGGCGTTCGCCTTCATGCCCGTGATGTCGTCGCCGTTCAGCGTGACGGAGCCGGACCGGACGTGCACGAGACCGAACAGGGCCTTGAGCAGCGTGGACTTGCCGGCACCGTTGGGGCCGATGATGCCCACGAGCTCGCCCTTGCCGACCTGGATGGAGCACCCGTTGAGGATGTTCACGCCGGGCAGGTAGCCGGCCACGACGTCCTTCGCCTCGAGCAGCAGCTCACGGCCGCTCGTGGCAGACGACGTCGCGGTCGCCTCGGGTGCGTCGGTCGCCGTGTCCGGCGCCCCGGTCGTGACGTCGCTCATCGCTTCTCCTCCTCGGCCTCGAGCCGTGCGAGCACCGCGGGGTCGAGCAGCGCGTCGTCCCCGAGGTCGGTGTCGTGGTGCGCGCCGAGGTAGGCGTCCACCACGGCCTGGTCCTGCATCACGCTGTGGGGCGGGCCTTCGGCCACGACCCGGCCCTCGGCCATGACGACCACCCAGTCGGAGATGTGGCGCACGGCGTGCATGTCGTGCTCGACGAACAGCACGGTCATGCCCTCGTCCCGCAGGGCCTGGATGTGCCCGAGGAGCGACTGCACCAGGGCCGGGTTCACGCCGGCCATGGGCTCGTCGAGCATGATCATCGTCGGATCCGTCATGAGGGCGCGCGCCATCTCGAGGAGCTTGCGCTGGCCGCCCGAGAGCGAGCCGGCGAAGTCGTCCTTCTTGGTGTCGAGCTTGAAGCGCGCCAGGATCTCCAGCGCCTTCTCCGTGTTCTCCCGCTCCGCCCTGGCCCACAGCGGCTTCACGAGCGAGCCGAACAGGTTCTCCCCCGGGTTGCCGCGCGCGGCGAGGAGCATGTTGTCCAGCACGGTGAGGCGGGAGAGCGCCTTCGTGAGCTGGAACGTGCGCACCATGCCGGACTTCGCGACCTTGGCGGCCGCCATGCCTGCGATCGGCTTGCCGTCGAACATCCAATGGCCGTGGTTGGGCTTGTCGAAGCCGGTCAGCAGGTTGAAGAACGTCGTCTTGCCGGCGCCGTTGGGTCCGATCAGCGCGGTGATGGCGCCGCGCTGGACCTCCAGGTGCTCGACGTCGACGGCGGTCATGCCGCCGAACCGGCGCTGCACGCCGTCGGCCACGAGGATCGTGTCGGGCTTGCTGACGCCGACGCGCGGCTCGACGCTCGCCAGGGTGCGGGCCACCGTGTCGGTCGCCGGGTCGATCGCGTGCACCGCGGGCGCGGCCTCGGCGACCGCGACGTCCTCCGGGGTCACCGTCGTGTCATCGGACATTGAACGCCAGCTCCCTCTTGTTCCCCAGGATTCCTTGTGGCCGGAAGATCACCAGGATCATGAGCGTCACTCCCACGAGCAGACCGCCGAACTGCTCGACGAACGTGCTCGACACGACACCCTCGAGGCCGGTGCGCATGCCCGCACGGAGCAGCATGTAGACCGCGAAGAACAGCATCGAGCCGAGGACCGGGCCGAACAGGGTCGCGGCACCGCCGAGCAGCATGACCGTCCACACGAAGAACGTGACGGTTCGGCCCAGGCCGTCCGGGGCGATGGAGCGTGGTAGCACGAACACCAGGCCTGCGAGCGCGCCGAGCACGCCACCCAGGACCAGCGCCTGCATCTTGTAGGAGAAGACACTCTTGCCCAGCGCGCGCACCGCGTCCTCGTCCTCACGGATGCCCCGCAGGACTCGACCCCACGGGCTGCGCGTGATCAGCCAGACGAAGAGCACGGCGACGAGTACGAGGCCCCAGGCGAACAGGCGGGTCCACCACGAGTCGGAGCCCGTGTTGATGTACTCGAGCGGTCCGAGCGCCATCCGCCCGTCAGGCAGCGGCGACAGTGCCTGGAACGTCTCCTTGAACTGGTTGCCCTTGAGGCCGGAGGCACCACCGGTCCACTCCTGGAACACGGTGGAGCGGCCGAGCATGCGGATGATCTCCGCGGCCGAGATGGTCACGATCGCGAGATAGTCGCCCCGGAGCGTCAGCGTCGGCAGGCCCAGGATCAGGGCGAACAGCGCGCCCGCGGCCATCGCGATCAGGAAGGCCAGCCAGAAGGGGGCCCCTGCGATGGTCGCGATGCCGAAGCCGTAGGCCCCGAGCAGCATGAACCCTGCCTGGCCCATGTTCAGCAGGCCCGTATAGCCGAAGTGCAGGTTGAGGCCGATCGCCGCGAGCGCGTAGGCGGCCGTGGTCGGCGCGATGAGCTCGGCAAGCGCCTGGGTGAGGACTCGAGTCAGCTCGTCCATGGCGGTTCTCCTTTCAGCCGATCCGCTCGCGGCGACCGAGCAGGCCCTGAGGCCTGACCAGCAGCACGAGGATGAGGATGACGAGCGCCGACGCGTACCGCAGGTCGCTCGGCATGACGAGGTTGGACAGCTCGACGACGAGGCCGATGATGATCGAGCCGGCGAGGGCACCGAACGCGGTGCCGAGGCCGCCGAGCGTCACCGCGGCGAACATGAGCAGCAGGAGCTGCAGGCCGAGCGCCCAGTTGAACGAACCGAACGACATGCCGATGAGCATTCCGGCCAGGCCCGCGAAGCCCGTGGACATGATCCACACGATGCGGATGATCGTGTCGGGGTTGATGCCGGTCGCGGCGGCGAGGGCCGGGTTGTCGGACACCGCACGGGTCGCACGGCCGATCCGGGTCCGCGTGAGGAACCAGGCGATGAAGAGGATCACCACGACGGCGACGGCCATCGCCATCCAGGACGCGGTGCTCAGCGTGATCCCGAGGAGCTTCAGCGGGACCGGGTTCTGCGGCAGGACCCGCACCGAGCGCCCGCCGATCTGGGGCACCATCTGGATCGCGTACTGCATCGCCATCGACAGGCCGATCGTGACGATCATGAGCTGCATGACCGGCGTCCCGCGCTTGCGCAAGGGCCCCCAGAGCATCTTGTCCTGGAGCCACCCGGTACCCGCGCAGAGCGCGAGCACGAGCGGGACGGCGAGGACGATCGGCACGTTCCAGACGTTGATCGACAGGAAGCCGAGGACGGCACCGAGCGTGACCTGCTCGCCGTGCGAGAAGCTCGACATGCCGGTGGTGCCGTAGATGAGGCTGATGCCGACCGACGCGAGAGCCAGCAGGAGGCCGAACCGGATGCCGGAACCGAACTGCTGCCAGAACTGACCGAACGAGACCCCCTTCGCCGAGACGTCGCCGCCTTCCGCGCCGAGCGGCGCACCGGCGTCGCCCGCCGCGCCGGTCGCCGCCGGGCTGGACGCGTCGTCGCTCTCGCTGGCCGAAGCGCTCGGCGTGGACGCGGCCCCCACGGCGATCCGGAACGCGGCGCGGGCGGTCGACCCGGACTGGGCCGTGACCTGCCGCTCGGTCACGTCGGGGCTCATGCCCTCGGGCACCGTCGCCGGGTCGATGGCGACCGTGTAGCCGCCGACGGACGGGACGGCCACCGAGACGGGACCGTCCGCCGTGGAGGTGACGTCCACCTCGAAGTCGGCACCCGTGATCGTCCCGGAGACCCCGGGGACGAACGCGTTGTCGGCGTCGAGGACGATCATCGCGACGCAGGCGGTCTGGTCGTCAGGTGTGCAGGGTGGGGCCACGTCGGCGGCCGCCGGGGCCAGGGCGAGCGCCGCGGGGGCGACCAGGGTCGCCAGCGCCGCGGCAAGTACCGCAAGGAGCCGTCGCCCGGCGGGCGCGCGGGTCGGTCGGTCGGCTGTCATCGGCCGGGTCCTCCGTCAGGTCAGGGGGCAGGTCCCCGAGGAGTGCTCGGTGAGCTGCCCGATCTCCCCGGCGATGTAGCGACACTAAACAGGTCGTGTATCGCCGAGGTTTCACAAGCGTGCGGGAAGTGTAGCCGCGCCCCGTGTCGTGGCCCACGTCCGCCGGTCACATTCCTCCGTCGATGCCAGCCTTTGCCCGGCTATCACCCAGGTCTTCGTGTGCAAAGCGTCACTCCGGGCCTCGCGCGTACGCTGGCCCGGTGCCCGACGCCGTAGCCAGCCAGACCACGCAGCCCGCCGACGCCCCGGTCACCCCACCGGTGGCCGAGCGCCGGCCCGTCACGCGCACCCACCACGGCGACGTGGTGAGTGACGACTACGAGTGGCTGCGCGCCAAGGACGACCCGGACGTCGTCGGCCACCTGGTGGCGGAGAACGCCTGGACGCACGCTCAGCTGGCCCACCTGGCGCCGCTGCGTCAGCAGCTCTTCGAAGAGATCAAGGCCCGCACCCTCGAGACGGACCTCTCGCTCCCCAGCCGCGACGGGGGCTTCTGGTACTACGCGCGCACCGTGGAGGGCAAGCAGTACCCGATCCACGCCCGGTACGCCGTGAGCGGGCCGGACGACTGGACGCCGCGGGTCCTCGACCCGGGCGTCCCCGTCCCGGGCGAGGAGGTCCTGCTCGACCAGAACGTCGAGGCCGAGGGCCACGACTTCTTCTCCCTCGGCTCCCTCGACGTGTCCGACGACGGCACGCTGCTGCTGTACGCCACGGACACCGAGGGCGACGAGCGCTTCACGCTGCGGGTCCGCGACCTCGCGACCGGCCGCGACCTCGGCGACGAGGTGCGCAACACCGCCCCCGGCGCGTTCTTCACGCCAGACGGGCAGTTCGTCTTCTACCCGACCGTCGACGAGGCCTGGCGCCCGTACCGGATCTGGCGGCACCGCGTCGGCACGCCGTCCGCGCAGGACGTCCTCGTCTTCGAGGAGCCCGACGAGCGGTTCTGGGTGGGCGCGGCCCTGTCCCGGTCGAAGACGTACATCGAGATCGCGCTCGGCTCCAAGGTCACCAGCGAGTCCTGGCTCCTGGAGGCCGCGGACCCGACGGGCGAGCTCCAGGTCGTCCGGACCCGCCGCGAGGGCGTCGAGTACTCCGTGGAGCACGCCGTCCTGCCCGGCCCCGACGGCGAGCCCCAGGACGTGCTGCTCGTGCTGCACAACGACGGCGCGGAGAACTTCGAGCTCACGGTGCTCCCGGTCGCGGACCTGCCCGCGACGCACTGGGGCCGCGTCGTCGTGCCGCACTCCACCGACGTGCGTCTCGAGGGCGTCAGCGCGAGCGAGCGCTATCTCGTGCTGCACCTCCGGCGCGACGCGATCAGCCGCAGCGGCGTGCTGCGCCTCGGGGACCTGCCGCGCGCCTCCCGCGAGGGTCCCGGCGAACCAGGGCAGGCGAAAGCCAAGAAGACGCAGTCCGCCGCCGGCGAGCAGTGGGCCTTCGAGGAGCTCTCCTTCGGCGAGCCCCTGGAGTCCGTCGGTGCGGGCGTGGGCACGTGGGAGCAGCCGAACCTGCGCGTCGGCTACGCCTCCTTCGTCACGCCGTCGGCCGTGTACGAGTACGACGTCGCCACCGGGACGCGGACCCTGCTCAAGCAGCAGCCGGTGCTCGGCGGCTACGACCCCGCCGAGTACGCGCAGCGCCGCGAGTGGGCGGTAGCGGAGGACGGCACCCGCATCCCGATCTCGCTCGTCTGGCGCCGGGACAAGGTGACCGCCGCCGAGCACCCGGCCGAGCCCGCGCCCCTGATCCTGTACGGGTACGGCGCGTACGAGACCGCGATCGACCCGTACTTCAGCATCCCGCGCCTGTCCCTGCTCGACCGGGGCGCCGTGTTCGCCGTGGCGCACGTGCGCGGCGGCGGCGAGATGGGCCGCCGCTGGTACGACGAGGGCAAGCTGCTGCGCAAGCGCAACAGCTTCACGGACTTCGTCGCCGCGGCGCGGCACCTGGTCGCCACCGGCTGGACGGCACCGGACCGCATGGTGGCCGACGGCGGCTCCGCGGGCGGCCTGCTCGTCGGCGCGGCCGTCAACCTCGCACCCGAGCTGTTCGCGGGCGTGCTCGCGGACGTGCCGTTCGTGGACGCGCTCACCTCGATCCTCGACCCGTCGCTGCCGCTGACGGTCGTCGAGTGGGACGAGTGGGGCGACCCGCTCCACGACCCCGAGGTGTACGCCTACATGAAGTCGTACACGCCGTACGAGAACGTGCCCGCCGACGCGTCGCACTACCCGCGGATCCTCGCCACGACGTCGTTCAACGACACCCGGGTGCTGTACGTGGAGCCCGCGAAGTGGGTGGCCCGGCTACGGGCGGCCGGGGCGCCGGCGCTGCTGAAGATCGAGATGTCGGCCGGGCACGGCGGCGTCTCGGGTCGGTATGCGCGGTGGGAGGAGATCGCGTTCGAGAACGCCTGGACGCTCGACGTCCTCGGCCTCGCGGACTGACTACTTCCCGGCCAGCACCAGGCGGGTCACGTTCGCGGCCGTGCGCTCCAGCTCGGCCAGCACGTCCCGGCCCAGCTCCGCCAGCGTCCGCGGCCCCGGGGCGATCGAGAACGCGGCCGTGATCCCGGCCGCCCGCAGGTCGCCGAGCGGCGCAGCCACCTCCCCGGCGATCACGACGACGGGCACGCCCGCGGGCGTGCTGCGCCGCACCGCGTCGACGACCTTGCCGTGCAGCGACTGCGTGTCGAGCCGGCCCTCCCCGGTGAGCACGAGGTCCGCGCCCGCCAGCACGTCGGCCAGGCCCAGCGTCTCGGCGACGAGCTGCGACCCGGCGACCAGCTCGGCCCCGAGCGCGGCCGTCAGGACGAGCGGCATCCCGCCCGCCGCGCCCGTGCCGGGCAGGTTCCGGGCGTCCACGCCGGTCGCTGCCGCCAGGACGTCCGCCAGCCGGGCGAGGCCCGCGTCCAGGGCGACGACGTCGGCCGGCGTCGCCCCCTTCTGCGGGCCGAACGTCACCGCGGCGCCGGTCGGGCCGAGCAGCGGGTTCGTCACGTCGCACGCCACGCGCCAGCGCACCTTCCGGGCTCGCGGGTCGAGACCGCTCAGGTCGATCCCGTCGAGGGCCGCGAGCGCGCCGCCGCCGTCGGGCAGCCCGGCCCCCGCGGCGTCGAGGAACCGCGCGCCGAGCGAGCGGAGCAGGCCCGCCCCGCCGTCCGTCGTGGCGGACCCGCCGAGGCACAGCACGATCTCCTCGACGCCGGCCTCGAGCACCGCCGTGACCAGCGCGCCGACCCCGAAGGTGGTCGCCTCCAGCGGGCGGAGCGGCACGTCGGACACGGCCGGCAGGCCGTTGGCCTCGGCGGTCTCGACGACGGCGGTGCGCCCGTCCGGGCTGATCCCGTAGCGCGCCGTCACGGGCCGGCCGAGCGCATCCGTCGTCCGGCACTCGCGCGCCGGGACGCCCCAGGCTCCGAGGAACGCGTCGAGCGTGCCCTCGCCGCCGTCGGCGAACGGGAGGGTGCGGACCTCCACACCGGCGGCCGACCCGGCGAACGCCTCCCGGACGCCACGGGCCATCGCCTCGGCGACGGACACTGCGGACGCGGTGCCCTTGAAGGAGTCGGGGACCACGGCGACGCGGAACGGCCGGGCCTGCTGTGCGACGTCGGACATGGCAGGGAGCGTAGTCGTTCCCGTCACAGGCCGGCCTTGGCCTCCAGGACCTGCCGCGCCGCCTCGTCGACGCGGGCCGCGAAGGCGGCGTCCGCGCGGGCGCGTGCGACGAGCGCGTCCGCCATCGCCGGCGCCACCGCCGGGTCCGCCGACGCGAGCACCAGGTCGACGCCTGCCTCCACGGCGAGCACTGCCCGGTCGCCCGGCGACCACGCGGCGACCTGGTCCGCCGCCGAGAGGTCGTCCGTCATGATCACGCCGTCGAAGCCTGTGTCCCGCAGCAGACTCACGACGACCGGGCTGAACACCGCGGGTGCGGCCGCGTCGATCTGCGAGTACACGGCCGACGACATCATGACGAACCCGGCACCGGCGTCGACCCCGCTCGCGAAGACCTGCACCGACGGGTCGTCCGGCCCGGTCACGGTGTCGGTGACGCCCGCCGTGTCGTCCGTGTTGGCGGTGACGCGCCCGAGCCCCGGGAAGTGCTTGATCGCGGTCTCCACGCCCGCCTCCCGCTGCCCCTGGGCGAACGCGTTCGCCGAAGCGGTCACCGACTCCGGCGTGGTCCCGTAGTGCCGGCCGAAATACCCGATCGGTGCGTTGGCGGCCTGGTTGTCCGGCGGGACGAGGTCCATGACGGGCGCCAGGTTCAGGTTCACGCCCACCGCGGCGAGCTCCGCGCCCCAGGTGCGCGCGTCGGCCCGCAGGACCTCCGGCGGCAGCGCCGCCTGGTCCAGGGCGCGCGGCAGCTCCGTGAAGCCGTCGCCGCGCAGGACCTGGACGAGGCCGCCCTCCTGGTCGGTCGCGACGAGCATCGGCTGCCCGTGCGTCGTGTCGGGCCCGACCAGGTCGGTGAAGCTCGTGACCAGGTTCCGCACCGGCTCCTGCCCGGCGCGAGTGCGGCCCGCAAGGAAGACGTTGCCCACGTGGTGCTGGCGCACCGCGTCCCAGCTCGCGGGAGGCAGGTCGTGGACGTCCACGCCGACCATGAGGATCTGGCCCACCTTCTGCTCGAGCGTCCAGCCTGCCAGCGGGTCCGCCGGCGACGGGCTCGGCGTGGGGCTCGGGGTCGGGGTCGGCGACGGGGTGGGCGACGGGCTCGGCGTCCGGCCGGACGAGGGGCTCGCGGTGGGCGTCGGGGTCGGGCTGGGTTCCGGCGACGCCGTCGGCCGCCCCGCCGCCGAGGCCGGCGACTGCGGCGTAGGCCCGGGCTCCCCGGCCCAGCCGCAGCCGGCGAGCAGGAGGACGACGGCGAAGGCCGCGCCGGGCAGCGCGGCGGACGCCGCGCGACGTGGCGTCGTCATACCGGTCATGGCGGTCAGTCTGCCGCGCTCCGCCGGCCAGGTCTGCTCAGAGTGCCTTCTCGATCGCCTCGACGAACCCGTCCACATCGGTCTCGGTCGTGTCCCACGAGCACATCCACCGGACCTCGACACGGTCGGCCGTCTCGCCCGTCGCCCAGTCGTAGAACCGGTAGTCCGCCCGCACCCGGTCGGCGGCCGCGCGCGGCAGGGTCGCGAAGACGGCGTTCGCCTCCGTGGGCCGGGTCACGCGGACGGCGTCACCCAGCCCGGCGCCCTCGACGCCCGCACGCAGCCGCGCGGCCATCGCGTTGGCGTGCGCGGCGTTGCGCAGCCACAGCGGGTCGCCCGCCGACGCCGGCTCGCCCAGCAGGGCCAGGAGCTGCGCCGACACGAACCGCGCCTTCGACGCGAGCTGCATCGTCGCCTTGCGCAGGTACGGCACGGCGTCGGCCGGGCGCGCACTGCCGGTGGCGACCGGTACGACGTCGGACAGCACGACGACGGCCTCCCCGATCATGCCGCCGTTCTTGGCGGCGCCGAGCGAGAGGATGTCGACGCCGACGTCGGTGGTGAGCTCACGCAGGCCGACGCCCAGCGAGGCCGCGGCGTTCGCGAGGCGCGAGCCGTCCACGTGGACGGCCATGCCGTGGGCGTGCGCGGCGTCGGCGAG
The DNA here is from genome assembly GCF_021568775.1 of Antribacter soli. Classification (GTDB taxonomy): domain Bacteria; phylum Actinomycetota; class Actinomycetes; order Actinomycetales; family Cellulomonadaceae; genus Antribacter; species Antribacter soli. Next base: position 100,820 of record NZ_JAKGSG010000020.1, read on the forward strand.
GAGCTTGACGTCGGCGAGCGGGTAGACCGTCCCGAGCTCGGTGGCCTGCGTCAGCGACAGCACGACGGGCTGGGCGCGGTGCACGTCGCCGGCGTCGGCGGCCCAGCGGTCGAGCGCGTCGACGCCGATCCGGCCGTCCACCGACGGCGACGCGAGGACCTTCAGGCCGCCCACCCGCTCCGGGGCGCCGTTCTCGTCGTTGTTGACGTGTGCGACGTCGCTCGTCACGACGCCGCCCCATCGCGGCGAGACGGCCATCAGCGAGATGACGTTCGCGCCCGTCCCGTTGATCACGGGGAACGCTCGGGCGACGTCGCCGAAGACCTCCCGCACGCGCTCGGCGAGGCGGGCGGTGACGAGGTCGTCGCCGTACGCGACCGCGGGGCCGTCGTTCGCGGCCCCGATCGCGGCGAGGACCTCGGGGTGGACGGGGGCGTAGTTGTCGGAGGCGAAGTGCTGCACGGTCCGATTCTCCTCCGCCCGCGGCGGCCGCCGGCACCGCCGTCGCCGGGCGGGCGTGGCGGTTAGGGTCGGCGTGTGCGAGTGCGGCTGCTGCGTTGGGTGTCCGGGGCCTACGTGGCCGTGGTGCTCACGATCACGATGTGGCCGGCTCCCGCGACCACCGACGCGCCCGAGTGGGCCCAGGCGGTGCTGCTCCTCCTGCACGACGCGGGGGTCCCGATGTCCTTCTGGGCGCTCGAGGCGCTGGCGAACGTGCTGATGTTCGTGCCGTTCGGCATCCTCGGGATGCTGCTGTCCCGGCGCCCGGCCTGGCTGGTCGTCCTCGCCGGCGCCGGGTTCACCACGGCGATCGAGCTCACGCAGCTCCTCGTCCCCGGGCGGGTCGCCACCCTGCAGGACGTCGTCATGAACACGGCGGGCGCCGCGGTCGGCGTAGCCTCGGTCCTGGCCTGGCGGGCGGCGCGCGCCCGCGCCGAGCCGGGACGACGACGGACCGGTCACCTCCCGTACGGGAGATGACCGGTCCGCTGTGTCTACCTCAGACAGTTGTCCGTCGCCTGAGCCTGCGGCTCAGGGTCACTCGATGGAGCCCTCGATGGCACGGGTCCACAGGATCGAGTTGTCGTCCTGGTACTCGTACACGCCGATGAACGCGGACGACGGGTCGTTGTCCTCGTTGATCGGGCCGATGCCGGACTTGCCGACGTACTGGATGTCCTCGCCGGCCTCGAGCGCCTCGACGCCCTCAGCGAAGGTGGTCACCTCGGTGCCGCCCTCGGCGCCGGACACGGCACGGAGGTTGGCGGCGATGGTCGCACCGTCGGTGGCGCCGCCCTTGACGGCGGCGAGCGCGGCCAGGATCACGGCGTCGTACGACTCGGCGGCGTAGGACCAGTCGGTCAGCGGCTCGCCGTTCTCCTCCTCGTACCAGGCCGAGGTGAGCTCCTTGAACTCGTCGTCGGCCTGCGCGCCCGGGATCGTGCCGACGACGCCCTTGAGGGTGCCGGGCTCGAAGTCCTCGGTGTAGGCGGCAGTGTTGCCGTCGCAGAAGTACGTGGTGCCGTCGAAGGTCCACCCCTGCGCGACGAGCTCGGAGACGATGGCCTTGGTCTCCTCGAACGCGATGACCGCGATCGCGTCGGGGCTCGTGGCGAGAGCCGCGGTCACGATGGCGGAGAAGTTCGTCTCACCCGGAGCGAACTCCTGGCCCGCGCCAGTGGCGCCGTAGACGACGGTGCCGCCGCCGGCCTCGACCGCCTTCTGCACGTTGTCGCGCAGGCCGGTGCCGTAGGCCTCGTTCTGGACGATGACCGCCACGTTCGTGTGGCCGTCGTCGAGGATCAGCGAGCCGAGGGCCGAGCCCTGGACCGTGTCCGGCGGGGCGGTACGGGCGTAGAACTCGCCGTAGCCCGAGAGGTCCGTGGCCGTGTTGGCCGGGGAGATCTCGATGACGCCGGCCTCGGCGAACTGGTCGACCACGTTCAGGGACACCGACGAGGACGCGGCACCGATCACGGCGGAGACGCCCTGGCCGATGAGGTCGGTCGCGGTGTTCGTCGAGACGCTCATGTCGGTCGAGTCACCGGAGTCACCCTGGATGACCTCGACGTCGCTGCCCAGGACACCGCCGGCCTCGTTGATCTCCTGCACGGCAAGGCCGACACCCGCGATCTCGGGCGGGCCGAGGAAGGCGAGCGAGCCCGTCACCGGGAGGATCGTGCCGATCTTGAGCGGCTCGGCCGAAGTGCCCTCCTCGCCGCCGTCCTCGGTGGAGGAGCAGGCCGCGAGGCCAAGGCTGAGGACCGCAGCGAGTGCGAGCCCCCGCGCGGCCGTCGAACGTCGAATCATTCTGTTCCCCTTCAAGCGGAGACGCGGCACCTTGCCTCGTCGTGATCGCTGAAAGTAGCCACCTTGTGTGACGTTCGTGTGTCGCGTCCGCCAGCCGGGATCGATCGTTACGATGATGTGACCGTCTCCGCACGCCCTCCCCACGGTCTCCCCACGCTCTTGCCATGTGTCAGTGGCGGAACTGGGTGAAGGCCGTCGTTGCCGGGTCGGACCCGATACGGCCGTCCGGGGAGTCGAGGCGGTCGATCGCCGCCATCTGGTCCGCCGAGAGCTCGAACGAGAACAGGTCGATGTTCGTGGCCTGCCGCTCCGGGTTGACCGACTTCGGGATCACGACGGTGCCCCGCTGCACGTGCCAGCGCAGGATCACCTGGGCCGGCGTCACGCCCAGGTCGACCGCGACCGCGGTCACCGCGGGCGCCTCCAGGTCCTGGCCGCGGCCCAGCGGCGAGTACGCCTCGGCCGCGACCCCCAGGCGCAGACCGGCTTCCCGCGTGGCCTCCTGGCGGTACGTGGGGTGGTGCTCGAACTGGTTGATCGCCGGGACCACCTCGCACTCCCGGACCAGGCGGTCCAGGTGCTCCGGCAGGAAGTTCGACACGCCGATCGCCCGCACGGCGCCTTCCGCGAGGAGCCGCTCGAACGCCCGCCACGTCTCGACGTACAGGTCCTTCGACGGGACGGGCCAGTGGATCAGGTACAGGTCGACGACGTCGAGGCCGAGCGCCGCGCGGCTCGCCTCGAACGCCCGCAGCGCGCTGTCGTACCCCTGCTCGCCGTTGCGCAGCTTGGTCGTGACGAAGACCTCGTCGCGCGGCAGCCCGCTCGCCCGGAGCGCCGCGCCGACGCCCGCCTCGTTGTCATAGGCTGCCGCCGTGTCGACGTGGCGGTAGCCCAGCTCGAGGGCTTTCTCCACCGTGACCTGCGTGCTCTCGTCCGGCACGAGGAACACGCCGAGACCCACCTGGGGGACGGTGACGCCGTTGTTCAGGGTGATCCGTGAGACGGTCATGGTCCCGTTCTAGCACCCGGCGCACATCTCGTCCGGCGCGAGTGTCCGGACTCACCCTGCCTGAGGCGGCAGATGTGGGTAGGGTGGGGTATGCAGTGCATCGATCGTTCTTCCAAGAGTTGACGACGACACCGTGAAATGCGATCCCGAAGGCCGGGGTCGTCGCCTCTTGCAAGGAGCAGTTATGGCATTCGGAACCGTCAAGTGGTTCAACGCGGAGAAGGGCTTCGGCTTCATCGCGCCCGAGGACGGCAGCGCGGACGTGTTCGCGCACTTCAGCGCGATCCAGTCGAACGGCTACCGCACGCTGGAGGAGAACCAGCGCGTGGAGTTCGACGTCAAGCAGGGCCCCAAGGGCCTGCAGGCGGAGAACATCCGCCCGATCTGATCCGCCCGGCGCTGACGCGCCTACGGACCTGAACACCGGCGGCCCGGTCACCTTTCGCAAGGAAGGCGACCGGGCCGTCGTCGTTCCCGGGGCTGCCCGACGGCGGCCCTCCACCCTGGCGGGAACCCCGCGATGACCGCGCTCGTTCCACCACAGGACCGTCCGACTCCTGAAGGGCACGACCATGGGCTTCCTCGACCGGCTTTTCGGGCGCGAGCCGCGCAACGACCGCAACAACCCGTACCAGGCGCCTGGCGCGGCGGACCGCTACCAGCCGCAGGATGCCCCCGCCTACGGGACGCCCGGCCCCGCGTACGGCTCGGCCGGTCACTCCGGGCGCAGCGAGGACGAGGTCGCCGTCGAGCGGTACAAGTACCTGCTGCGCACCGCGCCGCCGGATGCCGTCGAGCAGGCGCACACCGAGGCGTTCGCCCAGCTCACGCCTGAGCAGCGCCGCCAGGTGCTGACGCAGCTCAGCAACGACCTCCCGCCGTCCGAGCGCGCCACGTCCGACGACCCGCGGTCCCTCGCCCGGATGGCGACGCGGGCCGAGCTGCGGCGTCCCGGCACCCTCGTGCAGAACTTCGGCGGCGGCGTCGGCGGGGCCGGCTACGGCGGCCCGGGCGTCGGCGCGATGCTCGGCTCGAGCCTGCTCGGCACGATCGCCGGCGTGGTCATCGGCTCGGCGATCGCCGACGCGATGTTCGGGTCGGAGTTCGGCGACCCGAGCCAGGACTTCGCCGGCGACTCCGGCGAGGCCGACCCGGGTGCGGGTGCCGAGGCGGACCCAGGCGCCGACGCAGGCGCCGAGGGCGACTTCGGCGGAGACTTCGGGGGCGACTTCGGCGGCGACTTCGGCGGCGGCGACTTCTGACCGGCGGCGTCAGGGTGACGTCAGCGCGAGAAAGGCGCCGAGCTCCAGGACCTGGCGCACGCCGTCGGCCGCCATGTCGCCGGGCAGGTAGTCGGTCAGGCGCGGCGAGCTGATCACGACGGCGCGCCACTGAGCGCGGGAGACGGCCACGTTCACGCGGTGCCGCGACAGCAGGAAGCCCATGCCGCGCGGCACGTCGTCGGGCGTGGACGCCGCCGTCGTGAGGATGGCGACCGGTGCCTCCCGCCCCTGGAACAGGTCGACCGTGCCGACGGGCACGTCGCCGAGCCCGGCGTCGTGCAGGGCACGCCGCACCTCGTGCACCTGGGCGTTGTACGCCGCGACGACCACCACGTCCGCGGCAGTCAGCGGGCGCGGCACCGCCCCCGGCCCGGCGACCCACAGGCGCCCGACGACGGAGCTCACCTCGCGCACGACCTGCGCCGCCTCCTCGGGTGAGGCCTGCCGCCGGCCGGTGTGCGCGACGGGAACGTGGACCACGCCCGGCGGGACGCCGTCGAGCGACCGCTCGGCGGCGACGGGATGCGCCTCCAGGCGGTCCTCGTAGGCCAGCCGGGAGATGCGTGCGCACAGCTCGGGGTGCATGCGCCAGGAGCGGTCGAGGAAGTAGCCGAGCTCGCCGGGCAGCACGTCGTGCCCGTCGGCGAGCCAGCCGAGCGCCGAGCCCGCCACGGCCGGCTCCGGGTGCCGGCCCTGCGACACCTGCGGGAGCTGCTGCGGGTCACCGAGGAGCAGCAGCCGGCGTGCCGAGCGTGCCACGGCGACGGTGTCCGCCAGCGAGAACTGGCCCGCCTCGTCGACGACGAGCAGGTCGAGCCCTTCCTCCGGCCAGCGCGGGTGCGCGAAGTCCCACGCCGTGCCGCCCACGACGCTCCCCGGAACCGCCGCCCCGGCGAGCTCGTCGGCGGAGAGCTCGCGCCACGGAGCGGCTGCCCGCCCCGGCCGGTCCTGCCGCTTCTTCGCGACGGCATCGACGGGCACACCGGCCTTCTCCACGGCCGCGCGGAGCACGTTCTCCACGGCGGCGTGCGACTGCGCCACGACGCCGACCCGCCAGCCCGCGGCCACGAGCCGGCCGATCACCTGCGACCCGACGTGCGTCTTACCCGTTCCGGGCGGCCCCTGCACGGCGAGGTACGACCGGTCGAGCAGCGTCACTGCCTCATGGATCGCGTCCGCCGGGTCCTCGCTCGGCGCCGGCAGGGCCTCTCCTCCCACCAGGCGGGGCGGGCGGCGCAGCAGGAGGTCGACCGCAGGCCCGGCAGGCAGCGCCTCCTCGACGTCCCACACCGCGAGCGCGGCGGCGGCCGCGTCCTCGACGGCCCGCTCCTGCGCGTCGCGCGCCGGGCCGCGCTGCGGCGCGAGCGCGAGCGGCACCTGGTCGTGCGCGGGGGCTCCGCCGCCGAGCCGTTCGCGAAGCACGACGATGTCCAGCTCGCCGTCCTCGGGCGTCCGGACCTCGACGATCTCCCCGCCGCCGTGCAAGCCGCGCACGGCCCGCGCTTCCGGCTCGCCGACGACGGGCGGCAGCGGCGGGTCGTACAGCACGTGCACGGCGCTGCCGACCCCGAGCTCCCCGCCGTCGGCCCGCGAGCCGTCCAGCATGCGGCCGGTGAGCTCGACCAGCCGCGACGGGGCGCGCTTGCCTTGCTCGACCTCCCAACCGGACACGACGCGCGCCTGCTCCACGTGGAACGTCGCCCGCCGACCGGGCCACTCCTCGAGCGGCAGCTCGAGACGCGCGTAGTGCTCGTGCCAGAAGGGCTTCTCCTCGCGCTGGTAGTAGCCCACCGCGGCGCCGAGGATCGCGAGCCCCTGCTCGTCCGGCGTCCGCCGGCTCGCCGCGTCGGGCACCCGCTCCCGGATCGCCGCGGCCAGTGCTTCGCGCCGCTCGCGTGTCTCGCGGCGAGCCACCTGCCTCGGCTTCTCGACGGGCGGAGCCTCGTTCGGCACGCCCTCGCTCGGCGCCGCCTCGCTCACGGCGGCCAGGGGTGCCGCCCGGTCGGGCGCCGTGACCGCCAGCGGCCGCACCTCGGCGCCGTCCACGACGCCCCGCGCCCAGCGCAGCCAGTCCAGCAGCTTCAGCGTCGACCGGCAGTCGTACTGGTTGTACGCGAGGATCCGCGCGCGGACCTCCGCCGCTTCCTGCGTGCGGCCCTCCGCGACGGCGCGGACGTACTCGGCGTACTCGATCACGGACGACGCCGCGTCCTTGACGCCCTCGCGCGACGGGTCGTCCTGCATGTAGAGCGGCTCGAGCCGCTTGATGGACTTCGACCGGTGCGAGATGCGCAGGCTCGAACGGACGACGGCGTACAGGTCGACGAGCACGCCGTCACGCAGGAGCTGGTCGACGCGGTCCTCGCACACCCCGTGCCGGGCCGCGATCGACAGCAGGTGCGTCTTCTCGTACGGGGCGTAGTGGTAGACGTGCAGGCCGGGGTACGTGCGCCGACGGGCCTCGAGATCGTCGAGGAACGCGACGAGCGCCTCCCGCTCCCCCGCGAGACTGTCGCCCCAGTACGCGGTGAACCCCTCCGCGGGGTCGTCGTCGGGCCCGGGCACCCGGAACGGCGGCGTGCCGGGACGCACGACCAGCCCGAACAGGTAGTCGAGACCCGCCGACCTCGACTCCCCCACGGGGGGACCGCCCGGATCCTCCCAGAGCGGGTCGCCCTCGAAGTCGAAGAACACGTCTCCCGGACTCGGGTCGGGCAGGCCCTCGATCGCAGTGCTCCCGACGAGCATCCAGCGCAGCCGCCCGTCGGCGCCCGCGTCGACCCCCGCCCCGTCGGTCTCGCCGTCGTGCGGGTCCTCCAGCTCCACCGACCCGTGACCGGGCACGGTGCCGAGCTGTAGCCCCGCCTGGAGCCGCAGCCCGTCGAACGTCCCGGCCGCCATCCCGTCGGGCGGCTCGGCCGCGACGGCGAGGTCGTCGATCGTGCGGACCCCGGCGGCGTACAGCCGCTCCCGCTGCCGCCCGTACACCCCGCCGACGAGCAGCACGTCACGGTGCGCCTCAGCGGCCTGCGCGCAGTCCTCGCAGACGGCCAGGCGACCGCAGGCGACGTACCGGTCGTCGCCCCAGGAGAGCGGGCCGTCGTCGGCCCCGTGCTCCGCGAGGATCTGGAGCAGGCGGCCCCGGCGGGCGCGGAAGACCGGCAGCAGGTCGGCGAGGCGGTGGGTGGTGGTGACGCGGGTGCCCAGCACGAGGTGCACATGGTCGGTAGGGTCCACCCGAGCCGACTCGAGCTGGTCCGCGTACGCGGCGAGCTGCAGCAGCGCCGTCACCTTGGCCCGGCGGGCCAGCTTCGTGTCGTGCACCGCATACCGCGGCTGCCCGATCCCGGGGTCCCCGCGGAGGCCCGCAGCGGAGCGAGGACCTCCGGGTGGTGGGGCGCCGGACCGGTCGCCGGGGTGCACCACCCCGTCCCGGGCGGTGCGCACCAGGAAGTCCGCCCGGCCGTGGAAGCGGCCGTCGAAGAAGGACGCCTGGTAGACGACGTCGGCACCTGCCTCCATCGCGGCGAGCGTGCGGGAGTGGGCCGCCAGCAGCTCGTCGGCCGACATGCGCCGCGCCGGCGCGACCTCGACCACCCCGCCCGGCCCACCACCGTCGGCCGAGCCGAATGCTGCCACGTGCTCGGCCAGGACTCGACGCTCGTGCGCCTCGCCGAGGGCTGCGGTGCGGGCCAGCATCGCGTCCTCCGCGCGCTCCCGCCGCGGGATGCGCCCCAGCACCTCGTCGAGCCGGCGAAGCAGGCGGAACTCGCACTCGCCGGCGACCACCAGGTCGCTCGCCGAGTGCACGAGAGTCCGCGGATCTCCGCGCTCGAGCAGGAACATGACCCAGGTCTACCAGCGACCTCTGACACACTGCTCCCCGAACACGCGGCGGAATGTCCGTTTTCATCTGGTGGCCCTGGCGCGGAGGGCCCCGGATGGCCGATAGTTGGCCCCGCACCGATGTGAAGGAGTGACCATGGCTGTGCGCTTCAACCCGCCGCCGGGTTGGCAAGTGCCCCCAGGCTTCCGTCCCGACGCAAGCTGGGCGCCTGACCCGGCGTGGCCCCCGGCGCCCCCCGGATGGGAGTACTGGATCGAGGAGCAGGTGCCCGCCGCTCCCCCGGCCCCTCCGGCCCCGCCGCCGCCCCCGGGCTATACCGGCGCGCCGACTGCCACCGGCTCGCCCTACGGCGCGGCGCAGGCGACCGCGGTCCACGCGCCGGCCCCCCAGCCTGCCGAGACCGGACGGCGCGAGGAGACCCGGACCCAGTCCATCCAGCTCGTGCCGCAGGGCGGCTACCCCTCGGCCGCGCCCTCGCAGGTCGACGCGACCCAGATGATGGCGCCGCTGTCCCTGCCGCCTGCCGCGCCTCCCGGCGCCGGGCCGGCGCCGGGCCCGTACGGACCTGGCCACCCCGGCGCACCGCATCCTGGCGCACCGCATCCTGGCGCACCCCACCCCGGCGGGCCGCACCCCGGCGCGCCGCACCCCGGCGCGCCGCACCCCGGCGCGCCGCACCCCGGTGCACAGCACCCTGGCGCCGGCTACCCAGGTCAGGGAATGCCCCCGCAACGCGGGATCGCAGCAGCGGGTCAGGGCGTCCTGCGGGCGCTGCGAGGCGCGGCGGCCGGCGTCGGCGGCCCCGGCGGTCCCGGCGGCGGCCCGCGCCCGAGCGGCCCCGGTGGCCCCGGCCGACCCCCGGCGGCCAAGCCCGGCGGTGGCCTCCTGGCCGGCGTCGGGATCTCGGGCGTCGCGCTCGGCGTCATCATCGCGATGGTGGTGACCGCGGGCGCCCAGTCGGAGGCCGCCCAGAAGGAGCACGACGCCCAGGCGATCTCTCAGCAGATGGACGAGCGGGAGGCCGAGCTCGAGGCGCTCCAGGTGGAGCTGGACCAGAAGCAGGCCGACGTCGCCGCGCGCGAGCAGGCCCTCACCGAGCGCCAGAACCAGCTCACCGCCGCTGAGACCGCGCTCACGCAGAAGCAGCAGGAGCTCGAGCAGCAGCAGAACAACAACCAGCAGAACAACAACCAGCAGGTGTTCTACTGGAACTGCGAGCAGGCTCGTCAGGCCGGCGCCTCGCTGCCGCTGCGGACGAGCGACCCGGGCTACCGCCCGGCGCTCGACCCGGACAACGATGGCAGGGCCTGCGAGGGCGACGAGTTCTAGCCGCAGGGGACTCACCGGTGCCCGACGACGGCGGCTGCGCTACGGGACACGCCCGGGCGACGACGTTCCCGCCGTTGCACTGTTTCGATCGAGGCCGCTCACTGTGCGTTGACGTTGTCAACGCACAGTGAGCGGCCTCGTTCAGCATCGTCCGACGCCTGCGTCACGTGCGATGGTTGCACGCCCCGTCACGTCGATGGGCCCCGGCTCAGACCGCCAGCAGCCGCTCCACGTAGCCTCCGCGCATCCGGCCGGCCGGATCCAGGTGTCCGGCGAGCTTCCGGAAGTCGGCGAACCGCGGGTAGTCAGCGGCGACGTCGGCCAACGGGACCGTCGAGAGCTTGCCCCAGTGCGCCCGGGCGCCGAGCGGGAGGAGCGCGTCCTCGAGGCGGGGCAGCACGGCCCGCACCGCCTGCCCGTCCGCGACCCAGGTGAAGTGGAAGCCGATGCGGTCCTCGTCGAACGGGCTGAGCCACAGGTCGTCGGCGGCGACGGTGCGGATCTCGCTGGTCAGCAGCAGCGGCGCCACGACAGGCCCGAGGCGCCGCAGTGCCTCGATCGCCTCCACGGCCCGCGCCCGCGGCACCAGGTACTCCGACTGCAGCTCGTCGCCCACCGACGGCGTGAAGTCGAGGCGGAAGTGCGGCAGGCGCTCGTGCCACGGACCCGGCACACCGAGCTGCGCGGTGCAGGCGGCGGGGTCCACGCCGGGGATGGGGTGGTGCGGCCCCGTGGCGGGCTTCGCGCCCAGGGCAACCAGGACGTCGTCCGGCCCGACGGCGGCCGGGGTCGCCTCACCCGGGACGGCGAGCGCCTTGCGCCACACCTCGCGCACCGTGGGCTCGTCCCAGCTCGTGAACAGGCTGACCGAGTAGGCGCTGCCCGTCACGGCGTCGAGGTTCTCGGCGAGGGCGTCCCAGGGAAGCCCGGTCAGGACGTCCTGGCGCACGTCGAACGTGGGCCGGGTCGCGAGTTCCACGCGCGTGACGACGCCGAGGGCGCCCAGCGCGACGACAGCCCCGGGGAAGTCGGCGTCGCCGCGGCGCAGCGTCAGCAGGTCGCCGGACGCGGTGACGAGCTCGAGGCCGACGACGTCGCCCGCCAGGCACTGGTTCCCGTTCCCGGAGCCGTGCGTCGCGGTCGCCACCGCCCCCGCCACGGAGATGTGCGGGAGCGAGGCGAGGTTGCTCAGGGCACGCCCGCTCGCCTGCAGCGCCGTGGCGACCACGCCGTGGCGCAGGCCCCCGTTCACCGAGACGACGCCGGTCGCGGCGTCGAGCTCGACCGGCGGGCGGCCGTCGTCGATCGCGTCGACCTCGACGTGGACCCCGGTCGTGTCGGCGACGTCGCTGAACGAGTGCCGGGAGCCCAGCGCCCGCACGGGGTCCGTGCCCGCCATCAGCTCCTGGAGCTGCTCCAGCGTCTCAGGGCGCTCGACCCGCTGCGACGAGTAGGTGAGGTTGCCTGCCCAGTTCACGGTCACGGCACCCAGCCTGCCACGGCCCCTACGGTGGTCCTTGCCCCGTCCCGGCCGGTGGGCTCAGCCCGCCAGGTGGGCGGCGAGGGCCGCCCGGGCCGACTCCAGCCCGTCGAGCAGCGCCTGTCCGGGGTCGCGGAGCCACTGCACGTCCAGTGCGGCCGCGTCCTCCGGGCCGCCCGTGGGCCAGCGCCACCGTCCGACGACCCGCCCGTCCGCCACCACGAGGTGCACGTACGCGCCGGGCCGGACAAGGGGAGCCGCCGCGGGGTCGACGGCGACGAAGCGGGACTCCGTGTAGGACAGGAACAGCTCGTCGTACGCCTGCAGGAGATCCACCCCGCCCGGTGCGGCGAGGTCCGGGTCCCGCGGGTCGGCGTCCAGCAGGTGCCAGAACGTCAGCCCCTCCAGGTCGCCCGTGCCGTGGACCGGCACGACGTCGTCGGACACAGCGGCCAGCCCGCGACGCACCTGGGTGAGCGTGAGGCTCGACCACGCCGCCAGGTCCTTGACCGTGGCCGCGGCCCGCGTCGCGAGGTACCGCCGCACGAGCTCGGCGAGCGCGGCCTCCTCGTCGTACGTCGCGCCGAGCGGGCCGTAGCCGGCCGGTACGCGCTCGTCGAACGGCGCGTACGTCTGGTTCCTGCCCTGCAGGGGGCCGCTGATCACCACGCCGTCGAGCTCGGCGCGCATGAGCAGGAGGCCCAGCGTGATGCCGGGCCCCGCGCCAAGACGGCCGGGCTCGGGCGGGGGGGCCGTCGTGTCGATGCCCCGCTCCGCCAGGCCTTGTCCGAGCTCGGCACGCGTCCGGGGCCGCTCCGCGACGAGCTCGGCGACGACGTCCACCGCCTTCGCCACCTCGGGCACGTCGAACCGGCGGTACATGGTCCCGTTGGTGCGGTGCACCCGCGGGCCGGTGAGCGCGAGGAGCCACCGGGCGTCGTCGGGTGCCATGAGGTGCCACGTGGGGCGCAGGGCGTGGGTGCGCAGGAAGGCGCCGTCGTCGAACAGGGCGAGGGACTCGGACGCACCGGGCCGGCGTTGTCCGGCGGGCAGTGCCTCGCCCGGCGGCGCGCTCGTGGAGGCGCACCGCCGGGCGAGGCCCCACAGGGCCGGCCGGAACTCCTGGCCCTGGACCGCGCCGAAGGTACGGACGACGTCGGCGACGCCGGCCAGCCCGGCACCACTCAGGTGCTGGGCCCGCAAGCGGGCGCGGAGAAGGGCAGATCCGTCAAGACCGGTCATCACACCATCGTGACAGCGTCGGCCCTGACGTGCGGGCAGTACAGGGAAGGATCAGGCGGGGATCGCAGCGGCTGGGACCACGGGCAGGCGCTCGCTGATGCCCACCATGTCGAGGACCTCCATCACGGCCCGCGACGGCTCGCGCAGCAGCACGGGCGAGCCCGTCTCCTGGCCGAGGACGAAGACCTGCAGGATGAAGGCGACCCCGGAGGAGTCGATGAAGGTGACGTCGCGCGCGTCGACGATGACGGGCGCCGCGGCCGGCCTGGCCGCCAGGGAGGACATTGCCTGGCTCGCCGCCTCGCGCAGGAGGGCGTCCACGTCGCCCCAGAGCGTGAGGATCGAGCCCTCGTACGTGTGCCGGCAGGAGATTCCGGAGCCGGTCCGGGTGTTGGGTGTGTCTGACGGAAGAGGGTCCATGTTGTTGTTCTCTCCGTATTCCGTAGTCGGTGGATGCGTGTCGGACCACGTCATATCGAATCTTTGTCGATCTGCGACCTCATCTTGCCTTTGCTCGGCAAGAAATGCCTACCTGTCTGAGTGTTCCTCCTGTACGCCCGTTCCGTCCACCCCCGCACCGTTACGGTCAGGTTGCACGAAAGCAAGCAGGACGTGACACGTTCACAGCGGCTCGGTGACGTCGGCGACCGTCGCCGACAGCGCCGCCACGAGGTCCGCGGCGTCCACCGTAGCGCCCACGCCGTGAGCGCCACCACCGATGGACACCTGTCCCGGCTCCCCGAGCCGGGCGTCGGCGACGACCGGCCATGCGTGAAACGACCCGAACGGCGTGATGGTTCCCCGTTCGTACCCGGTGACCTCGCGAGCGACGTCCTTGTCCGGCATCGACAGCCGCGACACGCCGAGCAGCGCGCGCAGCTTCGGCCACGAGATCTGCCGATCGCCCGGCACCAGCACGAAGAGAAAGTCACCCTCGCCGCGCCGCACCACGATCGTCTTGATCATCCGCGCCGGGTCCACACCCCGCGCCGCCGCGGCCTCCTCGAGCGAACCGACGCGGCCGTGCCGCTTGATCTCGAACGGGATGCCCGCCGCTTCCAGCGCGGCGACGGCACGCTCCTCGCTCATCGCGTCTCCCCCTTCGACCTCGGCTCGCGGTGCTCGCGCACGTTCATCGCGTCGTCCTCCGGCGCCGGCTCGCCCAGGCGCACCACGTCACCCGCGATGCGGCCCACGTCGGGCACGAACACGTCGGGGTCGTACTCGGTGCGCTCGGTGCGCCAGTACTCGGCACCGTCGCGGGTGCGCTGCACGATGCCCTGGTCCACCATGGCACGCCGGAGGCCGACCGGGTCCTGCGCGACCTGCGCCAGCCGGGCGGTGAGCTCGCGCTCCGCGACCGGCTCGAGGAGGTCCGGGAGCACCTGAGCCGCCAGATAGCGCGTCACCGCGATCTTGTCCCGCCACCGGCGCGGCATGGCCTCCAGGCGGCCGGAGCGCAGGAAGCGGCGCGGGTCGCCTGCGGCAGGTTCGGTGGTCACGGTTCGTCAGGCTAGCCGCAGGCCGCCGCTCACGGGAGGGGCGTGTCCGACGGCGTCGGCTCGGGCTCGGGCTCGGGCTCGGGAGGAACCGCGTCCCCTCCGTCGACCGTCACGGTCTCCTCCTCCTTCGCCGGCGAGGGCTCCGGCGTCGGGTCGCCCGTCGATTCATCCGGCGGGGTCGTCGTCTGGTCACCGTCGCTGGGCGTCGGCGTCGGCGTCGGCGTCGGGTCGGACGGAGTCGGCGTCGGGGTCGGCTCCTCCGACGGCGTCGGGGACGGCGTGGGCGACGGCGTCGGCGTGGGCGTGGGTGTCGGCGTCGGCGTGGGTGTCGGCGTGGGCGTGGGTGTCGGCGTCGACGACGGCTCGCACTTCGGCAGCGGCTCGGCAGTCTTGGTCGCCGGAGCCGAGCCGTCGGCCGACGGTGTGGGCGACACGGACGGCTGCGGGACCTCGGTCACGCTCGGCTCGCACGTCGGCGACGGGGCCGGCTGCGGCGGCGTGGGCGACGGCGCCGAGGAGGGGACCGGCAGCGGGTCGGCGGGCCTCGGCGCGACCGGCTTCGAGGCTTCCTCGGCGTCCTTGTCGGGGCTCGCCGCGCGGGTGTACGGGGTGGGCCAGCGGTCGACGTCGTCCGCGTCGATCGCCCGGTTGGGGATCGCACCGCCGGCGAAGAACTCGAAGTGCCACGGCTCGGGCTTCGAGCCGCCCTTGCGAGCCCAGGACGGGTTGTCCCAGCCGTAGTCCGGGCCGTTCACGCGCAGCCACGCGTACTCGTCGGACGCCCCGCCCGCGATGGGGTTGCCCAGGTCGACCGCGAGGCCCCAGCCGTGGTTCGACGTGCCCGGGATCGCCGCGAGGTGACCCTTGGTCCCGCGCACCGCGACCTGCTGGTCGTACGAGCGGTACGAGTCGGTGATCGGGATCGAGCGCCCGAACTCCTGCTCGTATGCGACGTTCAGGGCTTCGAGGCGCTCGGCGGCGTCGCAGCGCAGGCGGTGGAACGACGCGAAGTCGAGGTCGCACAGCACGTCGGCCGGGATGCGGCCGTTGCGGTATCCCGTCGTGGACGCTCCGTACAGGCCGACCGACTCCCGCAGCGCGGTGAGCAGGTCCGCCGCGGCCGCTTCGGGAGTGCCTGGCGCCGGGACGATCTCGACGAGCGCGTTCGGCGACCACGGGTCGAGCAGCGACGCCACCCGCATCGCCGCGACGACGACGACCTCGAAGCTGACGAGCTCCGTGCCCTCTTCGGCCTCCGCCGACTCTTCCTCGGCCACGGCGTGCTGGTCCTCGCCAGGGTCGGCCACACCGACCACGCTCAGGGACGCTTGCTCGGCGTCGGCGTCGGCGTCGGCCCCCGGCTCGGGCTTGGCGCCGACCTTGCCACCGGCTCCCGGTTCGGCGTCGGCGTCGGCCCCCGGCTCGGCCTCGGCCTCGGGGTCCTCGGCGAGCGCACCGACGTCGGGCCCCCCGACGAGGAGCCAGCCGGCGCGCGGGCCTTCGACCGGGAGACCCTGGTTGGCCTCGACCAGGCTTGCCTGCTGCGCCTCGTACGTGGCGTAGAGCATGCCGAGCTCGGCCGCAGCCTGGGCGACCTCCGCATCGACGAAGACTCCCCGCTCGTCGATGAACTGCTGCGCCCGGGTGAGGACCTCGCGGACCTGGGCGGCGGTGACACCCGCGATCGGGCTGATGCCGGACCCCGCGGAGGAGGACTCGTCGATCACGCCGGTGAGGCGGATCTGCACGCTCTGGGCGGCGGCCAGGCCGATCGGCGACTGCGGTGCGCTCGCGCCCGCGGTCAGGAGCACCGTCGCGGCGACCGTCGCGGCGAGGGCGCTCGAGCCTGCCAGACGAAGCGTGCGCAGGGCGCGGCTCCGAGCGGCCACGGAGTCCGCGGGCTCCACGGGCGCACCCGGAGGCGCGTCAGGAACGGCGACGGCCGGTCGCTCGTCGACACGGTCGTCGCCGTCATCGCTCGGACGCGGTTCCACCAGATGAGCCCCCGTCTGTTCGGTGCCGAGATGCCTGCCGAGCGCGCATCCTTGCACACCGACCTGACGCGCGGGTGAAGACCCGCTCACTTCAGGGTGCTCGCACGGCAGGCGCCACGCCAGTGTTCCGCCGATAATCACCCCGGTCCGTCCGTTCGCTGCCCAGCGAGGTGGAACGGCCGCCGGAACAGCCGCTCCACCGCGCCGGCCGCGCGTCAGTGCAGCGCGCCCACCCTCTCGCCCGCTGCCGCGACGAGCTCGCCCGACACGACGAGCCGCCTCACGGCCTCGATCTCGGGCGTGAGGAACCGGTCCGGCCCCGGGCCTGCGACGACGCCGCGGACGACCCGGAGCACGGCACCGGTTCCCGGGGCGCTGCCGCGGGCACCGCCGTCGGCCGCGGCGAGCTGTTCAAGCCGCAGGTCGAGCGCCCGGCAGGCGGTGAGCACCTCGATCGCGACCACGCGCGCGAGGCCGTCGACCGCCCGCCGCAGCTTGCGTGCGGCGGACCAGCCCATCGACACGTGGTCCTCCTGCATCGCCGACGAGGGGATCGAGTCCACGCTCGCGGGCACTGCGAGCCGCTTGAGCTCGGAGACGATCCCGGCCGCCGTGTACTGGGCGATCATCAGCCCGGAGTCGACCCCCACCTCGTGCGCCAGGAACGGCGGCAGCCCCTCGTTGCGCGCCTTGTCGAGGAACCGGTCGGTGCGGCGCTCGGAGATCGACGCGACGTCGGCGACAGCGATCGCAAGGAAGTCGAGCGCGTACCCGACGGGCGCGCCGTGGAAGTTCCCGCAGGACTCGACGCGCCCGTCGGGGGTCACCACGGGGTTGTCGATGGCCGACGCGAGCTCCCGCTCGGCCACCGCGGTGGCGTGAGCGAGGGTGTCCCGCGCGGCGCCGTGCACCTGAGGCGCGCAGCGCAGCGAGTAGGCGTCCTGGACGCGGGTGCACACCGGCGAGCCGTCCGGGTACGTCTCGCGGTGGCTGGCCATGACGGGCGAGCCCGCCAGCAGGGCCCGCAGGTTCGCGGCGGACGCCGCCTGCCCCGGGTGCGGCCGCAGCGCGATCAGGTCCTCGGCGAACGGCGCGTCCGACCCGAGCAGCGCCTCGACGGAGAGCGCGGCAGCGACGTCGGCGGCGGCGAAGAGTCCACGCAGGTCGTGCAGCGCGAGGACGAGCATGCCCAGCATGCCGTCGGTTCCGTTGATGAGTGCCAGGCCCTCCTTCTCGCTGAGGATCGCCGGGGCGATGCCGGCCGCGGCCAGGGCCTCGGCCGCGGGCCTCTTCTGCCCGACGGCGTCCCGCACCTCGCCTTCGCCCGTGGCGGCCAGGGCGACGTGTGCGAGCGGCGCGAGGTCGCCGGAGCAGCCGAGCGAGCCGTACTCGTAGACCACGGGCGTGAGGCGCGCGTTGAGCAGGTCGGCGTAGACCTGGGCGGTGGCGGGCCGCACGCCGGTCCGGCCCGTGGTCAGGGTGTTGAGGCGCAGAAGCTGCAGGGCGCGGACCACCTCGGTCTCGACCTCCGGCCCCGAGCCCGCGGCGTGCGAGCGGACGAGGCTGCGCTGCAGGTCGGCGCGGCGTTCTGCCGGGATGTGGGTCCTGGCGAGGGCACCGAAGCCGGTGGAGATGCCGTAGTGCGGGCGGACGTCGCCGGCGAGCTCGTCGACGACCGCCCGGCCCGCCGCCATCCGGCGGAGCGCCTCGTCGCTGAGGTGGACGAGGGCGCCGCTGCGGGCGACAGCGACGACCTGCTCGACGGTGAGGGGGTCGCCCGTGAGGTCCACGCTGCTCGGGGTGAGGGTCGCCCTTGTGTGGCGGTCGCCGTGGGCGAGGTCCGCCGTCGGGCCGAAGGGTGCACTGGTGCTCATGCGACCAGTGTCACCTGTGTGCCAGGTGGCGTGACCCGGCGAATCTATGGAACGGCCTTTTCAGATTTGCACAGATACTTCACACTAAGCCGGGTAATACGGGCGTGTCGCAAAAACGCCCGCACGCACGGGCCATCGCGCCCGCGACCCAGGGAGCATCACCAGAATGTCCGAGACCCCCGCCGCACCGCAGTCCAACGAGGTCGTCGCCGACCCGCAGAGCAACACCCTGTCGATCGTCGGCTTCATCCTCGCGTTCATCGCGCCGGTGATCGGCATCATCCTCAGCGCCATCGCCCTGAAGAAGTCGGGCGAGGCAGGCTTCGACAACAAGCTCGCCAAGTGGGGCCTGGGCCTGTCGATCGCGTTCACCGTGCTCTACGGCGTCCTCACCGCCATCTGGATCGTGGCGGCCCTCGCGCTCGCCAGCACGGGCCAGCTCGACACGATGTGATCCACCTCGGCGGGCGGGTCGGCTGTACCACTCCGAGTTCGCCCGCCTAGGTCTGGTCATCCCTATGGGGATACATCACAATATGGCGGAACAAACGGGCCAAACACGAGGAGCACCACTCACCATGACCGCCGAGACCGACACCCAGGCCGCCGAGAAGCTGTCCGAGGCCGTCACCGAGAACCTCGCCGAGCCCGTCACGGCCGTCGAGGCCACCGCCGAGACCACCGAGGTCGTCGAGGCAACAAAGGCCCTCGAGACGACCGGGGCGGTCGAGGCCACCGAGGCCGTCGCGATCGAGGAGGAGGACCCGCAGAGCAACGTCTTCTCCATCGTGGGCTTCCTGCTTGCCTACATCCCGATCGTGGGCGTGATCGTCAACGTGATCGCGCTGCGGAAGTCGGGCAAGGAAGGCTTCGACCACTGGGTCGCAGGCTGGGCCCTCGGCATCTCCATCCTGACGACGCTCGGCACGCTGGCGCTCGTCGGCCTGGGCTTCTGGCTGGGCGTCGAGTCCGCCCAGGCGGGCTTCAGCTTCTGACGGTCGCACCGACCGCGAGTCGGGGCCTCCGCCCCCTCGTCCGGCCCGCGTCCTCGGACAGCGGCCCGACGGGGAGGCGGGGGCCCTTTCTCGTGCCCCGAGCCCTTACTGAGGCTGCCGCTGTTCCAGAATTTCATCGCAGCACCCCGATGACGCGGGAATTTCATCACCTCGTCATCCGGGCGTCATCGAACCTGGCCAAAATGGGCAACTCGGTCAAACTCCATACTTGGAAGGGTTGCCCCATGTCACTGTCCTGGTCATCCGCCATCCCACGGAACGCCGTGCGCGCGCTCGTCGCCGCACTCGCCGCGTTCCTGCTCGTCGCCCTCGCCGGCACACCGTCCCAGGCGTACCCGCCCGACGTCCCCGGCAAGGCGCAGGTCCAGTCGGAGCTCAACGCGCTCACCGTCGCCGCCGAGGGGTCGATGACGGGCTACTCGCGCGACCTCTTCCCGCACTGGACCTCGGTGAACGGCTGCAGCACGCGCGAGACCGTCCTCAAGCGCGACGGCACCAACGTGACCGTCGGGTCCGACTGCTACCCCACCTCGGGCTCCTGGTACAGCCAGTACGACGGCGTCACGCGTACCAGCCCCTCGGACATCTCGATCGACCACGTCGTCGCGCTCGCCGAGGCGTGGCGGTCGGGGGCCAGCTCCTGGACCACGTCCAGGCGCCAGGCCTTCGCCAACGACCTCACCGGCCCGCAGCTCATCGCCGTCACGATCTCGGTCAACTCCTCCAAGGGGGACAAGGACCCGTCCACCTGGAAGCCGCCGCTCACCAGCAAGTGGTGCGCCTACTCGAAGTTCTGGATCCACACCAAGTACCGCTGGGGCCTGACGCTGCAGCAGTCGGAGAAGACGGCCCTGCAGTCGATGCTCAACGGCTGCAGCTTCTGACGTCGCTCCCGTCGCGGGGCGGAGCGCACGACGAGGGTGCGCGCTCCGCGCCGCGACGGGGGTCGCGGCAAATTCACTTGCCTGGGCTTGCGACAATGGGGGTTTTGTCGCCGCCACGGCGCACGGCAGGCGTAGAGGCCCGGAATCTTGCGGATTCCGGGCCTCCTTGCTTTCGTTGTGAGGGTCCGACCCAGCGGATTCCCAGCGCAATCCCTCGCCGAACCGCTTCACGATCACCCCGGAGTTCGAGGCCCGAGGTCGGGCGTGGCGTCAGTCAGGGTCGGGACCGGTGTCCAACGACTCGTAGACCCTCCCGATGGGCCGTCCGACGTTCTCCTCCCACGCTTATGGCGGGCTGTCCGAGGCCTGGAGCCGGGAGCCGTCGAGGGTGAAGAACCGCAGATCGGCGTTGAACCGGACGACGTCGTATGCCCTCAGCCCAAGATCGCGCATCCACAGCTCCATCCGCATCTGCCCGTGCTCCGCCTAGTTGATTGACTCCTGCGTGCGCAGAGCACTCGAGGCGAGCGTCCGGGTCCAGGAAAGGGACTTCTCCCCCCCTCGGCGGACGATCAGCGCCTCTCCGGAACGGAGGTTCCCTGGTAGTCCTCATGATCGCCGGGCTTCTGGGCATCCCTGTCGTCGGCGGGCTGGGCCGTTGAAGACTTGACGACCTGCGCAGCAACCGTGCAAGGTCTGGCCTGAAGCCGAGGGCGGCGCGTCCTTCCGGCCCCCTCTTCGCCTCACGAGAGGGAAAGAGACCCCGTGGCATCATTCCTGAGCCGCCTGCGTCCCCGGTGGCTCGTGCCGGTCGTCGTCGGCCTCGCGGTCGTCCTCGGTGGCGCCGCCGCTCTCGCGCCGACCATCTCCGGCAACATCGCGGGCAACGACGCGTCGGTCGATCCCAGGTTTGACGGCCCCCTGATCAGCTCGTCGCCGGAGGCGAGCGCCAGCGCCAGCGCGTCCGCGACCGCCAGCCCGAGCCCGACCCCGAGCCCCAGCCCCTCGGACACCGCCGCGGCCGAGGCCGCCGAGGCGGAGGCAGCCGAGGCGGAGGCAGCCGCCGCGGCCGAGGCGGCAGCAGCAGCCGAGGCTCAAGCGGCGGCGGAGGCGGCCGCGGTGTCCGTGGCCCCGCCGCCCAGCGCAGGAACGCCGGTCGCGCCTCCGGCGCAGGCCGAGGTCTACTCCTCGTGCAACACGTTCGGGGAGTACACCCAGAGTGACTGGACGATCTACAACAACGTCTGGGGCAACCAGGGCAACAACTCGCAGTGCCTGCACGTCAACAGCATGAACTCGTGGTACGTCGACTCGACCCAGTCCGGCGGCGGCATCAAGTCGTACCCGAACACCTCGGTCAGGCCGCGGACCCCCCTGTCACAGATGGCGAACGCGGGGTTCACGTACAACACTTCGTCAGCCCCCGCCGCCGGCGGAGACTGGTGGAACTGGACGGCGGACGTCTGGTCCACCGGCAACCAGGACGAGGTCATGATCTTCACCAGCTGGTACCCGAGCGCAAACGGCTGGGGCACGAAGATCGCGAGCAACGTGACGATCGGCGGCATCCTCTACTCGGGGGTCTACCAGGCCGACCCTGGCTGGAACGTCCTACAGTTCATCCCCGCCAACCAGAACCATGACGGTCATGTGGACGTCCTGGCGACCTGGCGATGGGCCGCGGACCGAGGCCTCCTGCGCAACACCACCTTCGACACGATGCAGTTCGGCCTCGAGATCACCTCGACCAGCGGTCAGCAGAAGAGGTACTCGCTGAACGAATACCACGCCTCGTGGACCAACACGTCCGGCGGCGGGTCGGGCATCTAGTCCGGCGGCGGTACTGGCGAGCTGCGCGGGACCGGCTCGGGCCGGTGTCTCGAGGTTCCGTCGTCTGATCGGTAGTTCGTCGCGTGATCGGCAGCTCGAACTGCCGATCACGCCCCCCCCCCCCCCCCCCCCCCCGGCCGCCCCCCGGCCCCCCCCCCCCCCCCCCCCCCCCCCCCCCCCCCCCCAACTACCGATCACGGTTCCCGTCCGGACCGGCGCTGAAGGCGGACGACAGAGGCCGGGCAGAAGCGGGCGGGGGACCGCCGTCAGCCACCGTAAGGTTGGCGCGTGCTCCTCGTCGGCAGCGGCTCCAGGGCACGGATTGAGAGGCGTCGAGACCCAGCGGAAAAAGGACGAGACCGCCACTTCTAGAATGGGGGGTTGTGAGTTCCGATCCCCGCACCACGCCTGAGTCCGACGGCGGAGCCCGCTCGGGCACAGCAGGCGGCGCCCGGTCCGGGGCGGGTTCGCGGCGGGCCGGCCGGAGCCGGGGCCGCGCCCCGGTCGAGGGGCGTACGCGAGGCGGGCGGCCGGCGTCGGGCAGCGCACGTGGTCAGGTGAGCCGCGAGCAGCTCGCCCGGGCCGCCGAACGGCGCGAGGCCGCCGCCCTCCCCCCGATCACCTTTCCCGAGCAGCTTCCCGTCTCTGCGCGCCGCGCGGACATCGCGCGGGCAATCGCCGAGAACCAGGTCGTGATCGTCGCGGGCGAGACGGGGTCCGGCAAGACGACCCAGCTCCCGAAGATCCTCCTCGAGCTGGGCCGGGGGCGGCAGGGTCAGATCGGGCACACGCAGCCGCGCCGGATCGCGGCCCGCACGGTCGCCGAGCGCATCAACGAAGAACTCAGTGGAGATCGGCCGCTCCCGATGGGCCAGATCGTCGGCTACCAGGTGCGGTTCACCGACCAGTCGAGCGAGGAAACGCTCGTCAAGGTCATGACGGACGGCATCCTGCTCGCCCAGATCCAGCGCGACCCCCAGCTCCTCGCCTACGACACGATCATCATCGACGAGGCGCACGAGCGGTCGCTCAACATCGACTTCCTTCTCGGCTACCTGAGCCGCCTCCTGCCGCAGCGGCCGGACCTCAAGCTGATCATCACGTCGGCCACGATCGACTCCGAGCGGTTCGCGCGGCACTTCTCCCCCGCCGCCCTCGCCGAGCGCGGCGGCGCACCCTCGTACGTGACGGACCTCCTGCCCGAGCAGGCGCCCATCATCGAGGTCACGGGCCGCACGTACCCGGTCGAGATCCGGTACCGGCCTCTCGTCCCCGACGCCGACGAGACCGGCGGCCGGGCAGACGCTCAGGGCGAAGGGACCGCCCGGGGCGAGCGGCCGACGTCGGGCCGCGGCGGGAAGCCCAAGGCGACAAAGACTTCCAGGGCCGAGGAGAAGGACCTCGTCACCGGCATCGTCGACGCGTGCGACGAGCTCATGCGCGAGGGCCACGGCGACATCCTCGTGTTCCTCTCCGGCGAACGCGAGATCCACGACGCCGCCGACGCCCTCGAGGGTCACCTGCGCGAACGGGTCCGGGACCCGCGGCACCCGCAGCACGTGGAGATCCTGCCGCTGTACGCACGTCTGTCGAGCCACGAGCAGCATCGCGTCTTCGAGGCCCACTCGGGCCGGCGCATCGTCCTCGCGACGAACGTCGCCGAGACGTCGCTGACGGTCCCCGGCATCCACTACGTCGTCGACCCCGGCACCGCCCGCATCAGCCGCTACTCGAAGGCGACGAAGGTCCAGCGGCTGCCGATCGAGCCTGTCTCGCAGGCGAGCGCGAACCAGCGGTCGGGCCGCTCCGGCCGCGTCGCCGACGGCATCGCGATCCGCCTGTACTCGCCGGAGGACTTCGAGGGCCGGCCCGAGTTCACCGAGCCCGAGATCCTGCGCACCTCGCTCGCGTCGGTGCTGCTCCAGATGATCTCCGTGGGCGTCGTCGAGACACCCGACGACGTCGCGCGCTTCCCCTTCGTCGAACCCCCGGACACCCGCGCCGTGCGCGACGGCGTCCAGCTCCTCACCGAGCTCGGCGCCCTGACCACGGCCGACGGCCGCACGACCCTCACCGAGACCGGTCGCACCCTCGCGCAGCTCCCCATGGACCCGCGCCTGGCCCGCATGATCATCGAGGGCGCGCGGCTCGGCGTCGCGCGCGAGGTCGCGATCATCGCCGCCGTGCTGTCCATCCAGGACCCGCGCGAGCGCCCCGCCGAGGAGCGCGCCCAGGCCGACCAGCTCCACGCCCGCTTCACCGACCCACGCTCCGACTTCCTCACCTACCTCAACCTGTGGGAGTACCTGCGCGAGCAGCAGCGCCTGCTCTCGGGCAGCGCGTTCCGGCGCCTGTGCAAGTCGGAGTACCTCAACTTCCTGCGGATCCGCGAGTGGCAGGACGTGGTGGCGCAGCTCCGCGAGATGAGCAAGCCGCTCGGGATCGACATGGCGTTCCGGGCGCGGCGTACGGGTGACGCCACGGCGGGGTCCGGACCGGTGTCGGGAGATGTCTCGGACGGCGAGGGTGAGGGGACGGGGTACCGGTGGGTGTGGGACGACCAGACCGTTCACCGGGCTCTGCTCGCCGGGCTGCTGTCGCGGATCGGCATGCAGGACACCGGGGAGATCAAGGCGTCCTCCGTCGCGCACCTCAAGGGGGCCGCGCGGGAGCAGGCGATCCGCCGGGCGCGCAAGCAGGCGCGGAACGAGTACCTGGGGGCGCGCGGGGCGCGGTTCGCGATCTTCCCGGGCTCGCCGCTGAGCAAGAAGCCGCCGGCGTGGGTCATGGCCGGTGAGCTCGTCGAGACGTCCCGGCTGTGGGCGCGCGACGTCGCCCGCATCGAGCCCGACTGGGCGGAGGAGCTCGCCGGGTCGCTGGCGAAGCGCACCTACTCCGACCCGCACTGGTCGTCGAAGCACGGCGCCGCGATGGCGACCGAGAAGGTGCTGCTCTACGGCGTGCCGATCGTGGAGGGCCGCAAGGTCCTGTTCGCGAAGGTGGACCCCGTGGCCGCGCGCGAGATGTTCGTGCGCCACGCCCTGGTGGAGGGCGAGTGGACCACGCACCACCGCTTCTTCCACGAGAACCGCAAGCTCCTGGAGGAGGCGGAGGAGCTGGAGGCGCGGTCGCGGCAGCGCGGCCTCGTCGCGTCGGAGGACGACCTGTTCGCCTTCTACGACGAGCGCGTCCCGGCCGACGTCGTCTCCGCCCGCCACTTCGACCGCTGGTGGACCGGCGCCCGGCGCGACGACCCGGAGCGGCTGTCGTTCACCCTGGAGCAGCTCGTCGGGTCGGCCTCCGTGGACACGGAGGGCTTCCCCCAGACCTGGCAGCAGGGCGAGCTCACGCTGCCGCTGACGTACCAGTTCCAGCCAGGCGCCGATGCGGACGGCGTGACGGTGCACGTCCCGGTGTCGGTGCTGCCGCGACTGGCGCCCGACGGCTTCGACTGGATGGTGCCCGGCCTCCTCGAGGAGCTGACGGTCGCGACCATCAGGTCGCTGCCAAAGGCGGTGCGCGTGCAGCTCGTGCCGGCACCGGACGTGGCGCGCGCCGTCGTCGGCTGGCTGCACGAGAACACCCCGACGTGGGCGGACATGACGCGCGCGGGCGACATGGCCGAGCCGTACCACGTGGCGTTCACGCGGGCCGTCCGGGCGCTACGCGACGTCGTGATCCCGCCTGAGGTGTGGGACGCGGAGCGCGTCGAGCGCCTGCCCGCGCACCTGCGGATGACGTTCCGCGTCTTCGAGCAGCGCGGGTCGGGCAGGAATGCCGGCGAGGTCGTGCTCGACGAGTCGAAGGACCTCCTCGCACTCCAGCGCCGCCTCGCGTCGCGCGCGGAGGCGGCGGTGCGGTCCGCGGTCAAGGGCGCGGTCGGGCAGGCCTTGCGGGAGGCGGCGCGGTCCGGGGCGGCTGGATCGGGTCCGGCGGGGTCGGCGGCAGAGCCCGGGCGACCATCCGCGTCGCTCGTTCCTCGCGACGCTCCCGCCAGGCCCATCCAGCCCGGGCCCACCGGCTCTGCCGCCACCCCCACCTCTGCGTCCGGCTCGCCTTCCGGCGCTGGGGTGCCCGACGGCGGAGTGATCGCCGAGGCGACCGCGCTGACAACCTGGCCCGAGGCCGTGCCCGAGCTGCCCGGGTCGGTGTCGACCGACATGGGTGCGGGCGTGGTGGTGCGCGGGTATCCCGCGCTCGTCGAGGAGCGCGGGCCACGCGGGGAAGACACCGTCTCGCTGCGGGTGCTCGCGGACGCGAACGCGCGCGACGCCGCCCACGTGGCCGGTGTGCGGCGGCTGCTGCTCGCGGAGACGGCACTGGCGCCGGGGCGCATCTCCTCGCGCTGGTCCGGAAACCAGGCGCTCACGCTCGCCGCTTCGCCGTACCGGAACACCGAGGCGCTGGTAGCGGACCTGCAGCTCGCGGCGGTGATCTCGTTGACCACGCCCGCCGACCAGGCTCGGTACGACGCGCCGTCGGGCGGGACGCCCGCCGGAGCGGTGCGCTCGCGCGCCGCCTACCTGGAGGCTCGCGACTTCGTGCGAACGCACCTGGAGGACGAGGTGCACCGGATCGTCGGGCACGTCGTCGCCGCGCTCACCGCCTACCGGACGCTCGAGGGCTCGGTACGGTCGCTGTCCAGCCTGGCGCTGCTCAGCACCCTGCAGGACATCCGCGACCATGCCGCCGGGCTGGTCCACGCGGGATTCGTGTCCGCGACGCCGCCGCGGCGGCTCCCGCACCTCGTGCGGTACCTGCGGGCGGCGCAGTACCGGCTCGAGAAGGCGTCGGCGAACGTGACGCGCGACGCTGAGCTGGCGTGGCGGGTGTCCGACGTCGTCGGCGCGTACGAGAAGGCGCGCGCCGCGTACGCCGCCGGACCCCGCGATCCCGCGCGCGAGGCCGAGCTCGCCGACGTGCGGTGGCAGATCGAGGAGCTGCGCGTGTCGCTGTTCGCGCAGCAGCTCGGGACCGACGGGCCGGTCAGCGAGAAGCGGATCCGGAAGGTTCTGGCGCCGGGCGGGTGGTGATCCTCCAAAGAGTCCGAGCTCACGCCCGCCCTCCTAGCTGCTCCAATGATTGGAGCAACTTGGAGCACATTGGGAGCACGTTGCTGGTGTCGCTGACGCCCGGAGCTGTCTACCGCTCGTCCGCGTCCTCCAGGCCCTCCTCGCGGATCTCCTCGAGCTCTTCGACGTCGCTGAACGACGTGACGCGGTGCCGCACCCAGCGGTTGACCGCCCACGTGAGCGCCCAGAGCACCACGCCGACCGCGAGAAGCGCGCCCGCGATGGGGTACTGGCCCTGCTGCGCCTCGCTGCGCGCCCACGGGCCCGCGAGGAACAGGCAGGCCACGGCCCCGAGGATCGGGAGTGGCAGCCACGTGCGGAAGTGCTTGTGCTCGACCGGCTGTCGCCGGAGCACCAGCAGCGCGACGTTCACGACCGCGAAGACGCACAGGAGGAGCAGGGCCGTGGTGCCGCCGAGGAGGCTGACCGCGCTCGCGCCCGCCTCCGTGGCGTTCGCCCGCACCACGTACGAGATGAGCCCGAACGCGATGCCGGTGGTCACGAGGATCGACACCCAGGGCGTGCGGCGGAAGGGGTGCACGTTCGCGAAGAAGTGCGGCAGCACGTCCTGCTTGGCCATGCCGTAGAGCAGCCGCGAAGCCATGAGCATGTTGATCAGCGCAGAGTTGGCGACGGCGAACATGCCGATGAACGGGAAGATCGTGTCGAACGGCAGGCCCGGCGCGCCGGCCGCGACCACCTGCGTGAGCGCCGAGCCCTTGTCCGGGTCGGTGAGGTCACCGACCGGGACGAGCGCGACGGCGGTGATCGCGACGAGCACGTAGATGACGCCCGTGATCCCGAGGCCCGTGAGCATCACGCGGGGGAAGTGCCGCACCGGGTCCTTGCACTCCTCCGCCATGTTCACGGAGTCCTCGAAGCCGACCATGGCGAAGAACGCGAGGCTCGTCGCCGCGGTGATGGCGAAGAACGTGCTCTTGTCGTCCGGGCTCTCGAAGATGACGACGCGCGAGAAGTCGGCGTTGCCCTGCGTGGCCGCCCACAGGCCCACGAAGATCACGAGCAGCAGGCCCGAGAGCTCCACGAGCGTGAGGACCACGTTGGCCTTGACACTCTCGCCCACGCCGCGGAAGTTGACCGCCGCGACCAGGGCCATGAAGCCGAGCGCCACGGCGAGCAGGCCGCCGCTGCCGGCGTCGAGCCCGAGGTCGAAGGCGTCGTTGACGAAGCCGGCGAACGCGTTCGAGGCCGTCGACGCCGACGTGATTCCCGAGCACATCACCGTGAACGCCACGATGAACGTGACGAAGTGGATGCCGAAAGCCTTGTGCGTGTACAGGGCGGCGCCCGCCGCCTGCGGGTACTTGGTGACCAGCTCGAGGTACGACAGCGCCGTCAGGGTCGCCACCACGAAGGCGACGAGGAACGGCGCCCACGCCGCCCCGCCCACCTCGCCCGCGACCTGACCCGTCAGGGCGTACACGCCCGTACCGAGGATGTCGCCCACGATGAACAGGAGCAGGAGCTTTGAGCCCATGACCCGCTTGAGGCCCGGCTGCTCCTCGTGCTGCTCGACCACCTGGCTCATGGCGCCACCCCCGGTTCGGTTGTCCTACCGGGCTCCCGCCCGGGATTCCATGGAACCCCCACTCTCACCCGGTGTCACGGACGGTCGCGGCGTGGCGGGGCGGTTCGTCGCGGACCCGTGGCCCGCGACTCAGGGTCGGGACCCCGAGGTTCCGGGTCCGAACCCGGGACCTCACGGATGCCGAGGCGACCGGGCCGGACGTAGCGTCGAGGCATGAGCACACAGACTCTCTCCCGCCCGCGTCAGGGTCGCATGATCGCCGGGGTGTGCGCGGGCATCGCCCGCCGCTTCGGCTGGGACCCGACCCTGGTCCGCATCCTCGCGGTGGTCTCGCTGTTCCTGCCCGGGCCGCAGATCATCGCCTACCTGGTGTTCTGGCTGCTGATGCCGAACGACCCGGCGTGACGCGGCGCTGAGCCGCGTCCGCCGGGTCGGCCGGTCAGCAGGTCTGGACCTGCGGGGTCACCCTGCCTGTCCGGATGGGAGGTGGGAAGCCCGCCCCGGCCCACTGCGAGTACGTGATCGGGAAGTACCCGAGGATGCCGTAGTAGTAAATCGTCGAGCTGTTGGTCCACAGAAGGAACCTGTCGTCCCGGCCCGAGGCGACCACCTGCGGCGTCGGGAAGTCCAACCCCGCCCACTGGGCGTACGAGATCGCAGGGCACTGGAACGAGAGACCGGACGGCGGCTGCGTCGTGCCAGGGCCGATCTTGTCCGGCGTCACCACGACGATCCGGCCGTCCCACGGCAGCTTGTAGACTCCGAGGTAGCTCACATACGGGGCGGGATTGCCGAGGGCGTTCCACTCCTCGAACGTGAGCTTGTGGACCGGGTCGCTCTGGGTGCTGAGGAACAGCTCCTCGGTGTTCGCCCACCTCCACGTATTGCACAGCATCACGTCGCAGAGGTCATACGTCCGGACCGGCGCTGGCCTCCCCAGGGTCACCCACTCGTCGTAGGTCAGCGCGTGCTCTTCGGGCCAGGTGTTGTTCGGCCAGAAGGTGAGCGCGTGGATCACGGGGCTCCACGGGAGGCTCTCGTAGTCGGTGGGCTCATACACGTCCGGAGTGGGTCGACCGGCGGCGACCCACTCCTCGTACGAGATCGCCGTCCGCGTCGTGTACGTCCAGTCTCCCGCGTCGACCCGGTAGATCGTGTCGGAGAACCGCGTCTTGACGTACTCGTACGTGGCGGCGGTGGCCGGCCCTGTACCACCGACGATCGTCGTCACGACCAGGGCGACGGCCGCAAGGATGCTGGGGAGACGTTTCATGTGTGACCTCGGACTTGCTCGCTGGGACGGCCAACGCGGACATTATCAGCGCGGATGGCGGGCTCCGGCCCGCACCGTGACGCGAGCAGGCAACGTGCAGGTCAGCGAGTCACGATTCACCCGGTGACCGGTGTCACCACTTCACGAGCTTCGGCGTCGGGGAGTCCTGCCGACGCCACTCGTCGTACGTGATCGGCGTCATCTGAGGCACGGAGAGGTCCGGCATCCAGAAGATGGTCGGGTTGCCGGACCGCTGGACGAAGCCCTCGTTCCACCGCTGCTCCGGCGGCATGAAGCCGCTCACCTCCCACTCGGCAAAGGTGAGCTTGTGGATCACGTCGTCCTGGCCCTGGACGAACACCTCGGCCGACGTACCCCACTGGTAGTAGTACGAGCCCGCGATCCAGCCTGCGATCCTCGCAGGCGGGCTACCGGCCCGCGACCACTGCTCGAACGTGAGCGTCGCCCACAGCCACTCTTGCCGCTCGTCGCCGAAGAATGTCACGGCGTACACCGTGGGCGACCACGGGTACTTGACGAAGCTGGTCTGGGACGGCTTCGGAGCGGGGAAGCCCAGCGCCGCCCACTCCGCGTAGCTGAGCGGCCAGAACGCGTCCGACGCGCTGTCCACCCGCCACAGCTCGTCGGAGTAGGGCAGCGAGAACACGCCGTCCTCGTACCAGTCGGCATCCGCCGGCGTGGCGGTGGCCACCGCAAGCGACCCGCTCAGGACGAGTGTGGCGACAGCCGCCAGCGCCCTCTTCAGGATCGACATGGGATTCTCCTTCGGTCTCGGCCCCGGCCAGATGTGCGCGGCACGACACTCAGAGGCACATGTTTCACCCCCTGAATATCAGACTGGCGCCAGATCCGCTCCGGCGCGTTGTCACCGCGAAACTTCACCCGCTGGGATGACAGTGGCCGGTCCCGTAGGAGCGGGACCGGCCACGTCACCATCACCGGGACGGGTTCGTCACCAGTTCACGACCAGCGGCGTCGGGAAGTCCCAATAGCGCCAGTCCTCATAGGTGAGCGGACCATAGGCAGAACGCGCGCCAAGGTCGTCGCTGTAGTAGATGTTCGCGTTACCCGAGACCTTGACGAAACCTTCGTTCGCAATGCGCTCCGCGGGCATGAAGCCGCTGGCCTGCCACTGCGAGTACGTGAGCTTGTGCACCACGTCGTCGGCAGGGGTCCAGACGAAGAGCTCGCTGGACGTGCCCCACTGGAAGTACTCCGAGCCCTCGATCCACCCGGCGTTGCGCGGTGACGGGTAGCCCGCACGCGACCACTGCTCGAAGGTGATGGCCTCCCAGTGCCACTCGTCGCGCTCGTTGCCGAAGAACGTCACGGCGTAGACCGTGGGCGACCACGGGTACTTGACGTAGTCCGTCTGCGCCGGCTTCGGCGTGGGGAAGCCCAGCGCCTGCCACTCCTCGTAGGTGAGCGGCCAGGCGGAGTCCGAGGCGCTGTCCACCCGCCAGATGCTGTCGGTGTAGCGCAGCGAGAACACACCGTCCTCGTACCAGTCTGCGGCCGCCGGCGTGGCGGTGGCGACCGCCATCGAGCCCGCCACCGCGACCGTGGCGACCGCCGCCAGGGCCTTCTTCAAGATCGACACGTCGTTGTCCTCTTTCTGTGGCCGAACGGTTCCGGCCAACGGGCAGAAGTATCGAGTACCGAGCGATAACAAAACAACGACGTTTCAGATAGATCGCAAATTTCACCCGACCAAGGTTGCGTGGGCCGGCCCCGCCCTTTCGCGGGACCGGCCCACTGGCAACGGCAGCGATCTGGGAAGCCGCTCGCAGACGATGTGGTCGCCGTCCCGTCAAGCCCCAGACGTCGCCCGGTCGCCCGTCCTAGTTGATGGGCTCGCTCGGCGCGGGGCGGACCTCTGGCTCCCGGAAGTCCAGGGCGGCCCACTCCTCGTACGTGAGCGCGTGGAGGACATGCAGTCCGTCGAACCAGATCGTCGGATCTCCCTCGTAGCGGTACAGCATGTCGCCCCTGAGCCAGATCACCACGGACGGTGTCGGGAAGGCCAGGTCACGCCACTGCTCGTACGTCAAGGGCTCTCCCCAGGGACGGAGAAAGTCGGTGGTGATCATGATGATCGTCGGGTCGAACGAGTACTTGACGAACGCGGGGTAGTAGTAGGCGCGGTTCCGCATTCCGGAGGCGACCCACTCTGAATAGGTGAGCTTGTGGACGACGCCGTCCGGGCCGGTGACGAAGATATCGTCGCTCAGCCTGTACTGGTGGAACTGCGACCCCTCGATCCAGCCCGCATTGCGCGGCGCGGGGAACCCGGCGCTCTGCCACTCCGCGTGGTCCAGGGTGTCCCAGACCCACTCGCTCTCGAAGCTGCCGAGGAAGGTCACCGCGTAGAGAGTCGGAGACCACGCGTACTTGACGACGTCCGTGGGGGCCGGCTCCGGCGTCGGATAGCCGAGGGCGGCCCACTCCTCGTACGTCAGGAGGCGGACGCTCCCCGCCTCCACGTTCGTCTCCCAGATCTGCCCGTTGTACCCGATCCGGAAGTAGCCGTCCGCATACGGGGTGGCCGACGCCGGAGCCACCGCACCCAGCACGATCGACCCGGCCGCCACGGCCGCGGTGATCGCGGCCACCGCCTTCCTGACGAGAGAATTCACAGCGTCCTTCCCTCCTGACGACGGCGGGTCCGCTCTGACCACGCGCGTTCCGTCCCGACGCTACGCCCGCCGATTCCAGGGCGATAGGGGCGATCGGGCAAAGACGGGCGGAGTTCTACTGGTCGACGGGCTCGCTCGGCGCGGGACGAATGACCGGCTGGTCAGCCACCGCGGAGGTGGCCGTGGCCGGCCCCGTGCATGCGGGACCGGCCATGGGGCAACTGCAGCGATCAGGGAAGCCACTCGCAGACGATGTGGTCTCCGTCTCCGTCAAGGGCCCAGACGTCGCCGTAGGCCTCGAAGTAGTAGTTGTACTCCGCCTGCGCCTGGGCCTGCGTCGCGAAGTCGGCGCAGTCCTTGTCGGCCGGTCGCGGTGGCACGCCGTACACCGTGGGCGCCGGGAAGCCCATCGCCTGCCACTCTGCGCCCGTGATCGGCCGGTTCAGACCGGGACCGGCGTACCAGATGGTCGGATTGCCGTAGTAGCGGTAGACCTGGTCACCGGCGACCCGCGTTACCGCCTGCGGCGTCGGGAAAGCCTCGCTGCGCCACTCGTCGTAACCGATGGCGTAACCCTGGCCCCACCCGAAGTTGGTCATCCGGACGATCGTGGAGTCCCACGTGTACTTCACGAAGCCTTCGTTCGAGCGATCCGCCGGCGGCATGAAGCCGCTGGCCTGCCACTCGGCGTGGCTGAGCTTGTGGTTCACGCCGTCGGGGCCCTCGACGAACAGCTCGCTGGAGGTGCCCCACTTGTAGAAGTAGGACCCCTCGATCCAGCCTGCGTTCCACGGCGACGGGTAGCCGGCACGCGACCACTGACCGAAGCTGATCTGCTCCCACAGCCACTCGTCGCGCTCGTCGCCGAAGAAGGTGACGGCGTACACCGTGGGAGACCAGGAGTACTTGACATAGCTGGTCGGGGCCGGCTGCGGCGTCGGGAAGCCCAGCGCCGCCCACTCGTCGAAGGTGAGTTGACGGGCGGTGTCGGACGCGCTGTCGACCCGCCACAGCTCGTCCGTGTACTGCAGGGCGAAGACGCCGTCCTGATACCAGTCCGCGGCGGCCGGTGCGGCGGTGGACACAGCCAGAGAACCGGTCATTGCAGCCATGGCGATCGTTGCCATCGACTTCCTCACGACAGAGAACACAGCATTCCTCCTGGGAGGGGCCGGACATTCCGGCCCGTCCCTGGAGTCTGCTGCCGCTTTGCGCCCTGAGCACCAGTTCGCGCGGATATCACCCGACACATCGCCGCATTTCATCTAGTGGTCGCGAGAGGGCGGCAGTGGAACCCTCAGCTGCTCGGCGGAGAGGTCTGCGAGCAGTTGGACGTGATCGTCCCTCCGTCGACGATGGGTGCAGGAGAGCCGACGCTCTGCCAGCCGGCCAGCGTGAGCTTCTGCGCACCGGCCGGGCCCGAGTACCAGATGTCGGATCTGGTCGCGACTCGGGTGTATCTGTCGGCCGCCGTCGGCCTCGTCAAGACCTGCGGCGGCGGGAACCCGTAGTACCGCCACCACTCGTACGACTGCCCGTTGCAGCCGAAGAAGTAGCCGGCGGGCACTGGGGTCGCGGGGTCGAGGTACTTGGCCTCGAGGGTGAAGATCGTGTCCGAGAAGGGCATCTTGTAGAAGCCCACTCCCTGGTTGACCACTGCCTGGAAACCGAGCTGTGCCCACTCGCCGTACGAGATCTGCCGGAACCCTGCACTGGAGTTCCGCTGCTCCTGAAGGAACACCTGGTCGCCGGACGCCCACTTGTGCAGGTGGCAGTACGCGGCCTCGCAGAAGGTGAGGTCGACCACCGGCTGCGGCCTGCCGACCGAGTCCCACTGCGCGAAGGAGAGGGCCTCGACCTGAAGCACGTCGTCCCAGGTGAGCTGGGCGTCGTACGGGTTGGGCTCGAAGACGTACCCGTAGACCGTCGTGCTGTGCGGGAGCGCCGCGTAGTGCGCCTCGAGCACCTCGGGCGTAGGCGACCCGAGCGCTGCCCACTCCTCGTACGACAGGCGGCGTGGCTGCTTGTACGGGTCGTTCCACCCCACGTCCGTACTGGGGACGAGGTAGATGTCGTTGCTGAACCACGCCTTGACGACGCGGCCCCCCGTCTCGGCGGCGCTCGCCACGACGGGAACCATGCCCGTCACGGCGGCGGCCGCGAGAAGTGCCGCTGCTCCGCGGCGCCATGCCTTCATGCCGTCTTCTTTCTCTTGACTCGTCGTGCTGTCCACTTGCGTCCCAGCACGAGCGGACGGAGCGTATCGCCCGAGATGAGGTTGCTCGGACCGCTCTCAGACCGTCAGCGGGTGAACTCTCCGGCGCGCTTCGCCGACGTCGTCGCCGCCTTCAGCGCGTGATTGGGCCCCGCACCGGCGCTGTCAGCACGCGCGCCGTGGGCGGCCCTCGTTCAGCCCCAGCCGAACAGCTGCGTCCAGACCTGGTCGACCTCACCCACGCCGATCTCGCGGAAGTCGCAGTTCAGGATGTTCTCCCGGTGCCCGGGCGAGTCCATCCACGCCCGCACGACCGCTTCGGCATCTGGCTGTCCCGCCGCGATGTTCTCGCCCGACGGGTTCGTGTACCCCTGTGCCTTCGCACGGTCCCACGGAGTGCGCCCGTCCAGGCTCGTGTGGTCGAAGTACCCCTGCGCCACCATGTCCTCGCTGTGCAGCCGCGCCGCGGCGGTGAGCCGTTCGTCGACGGTCAGCGCCGGGCAGCCCGCCGCAGCCCGCTCCGCGTTGGTCAGCTCGACGACGGCCGCCGCCTCGGGCGTGAGCACCTCGGGACCGCCCTCGGCCGCCGCGGCGGAAGCGCTCGCCGATGGTTCGGGAGATGCCGACGGCTCGGCGGGCACCACGATCACCGGGGCACCCAGGTCGCCCAGCATGGCCTCCGTGCCGTCCCCTGAGGTGGTAGGACTCACCACCGTGTCACCGGCAGTTCCGTCGTCGGCACGAGCCGGGTCCTGCGCATCCGGCTCCACCACCGGACCGGCCACGTCCCCCAGAGCGGCAGCGCCAGCGTCACGCCCACCGTCGTCGAACACCGGCAGCGCCGCGACGACCGGGCCGAGCGGGCCGGCCTGCTCTGGCGTGACGGCGCCCGTGAGGGCGGCGACCGCTGCCCCGGTCGGGAGGCTCACGACCAGGAAGACCACCGTGGCAGCGACAGCCGACGTCCGCGGGAGCGTCCTGGCGTGGCGAACGCCGCTTGCCGCTCGGGTCGGCAATGACGAGACGATCGGGGCCCGCGCCGGGACACGTGGTCCCGCGCGATGCCTGGGCGTCCGGGGGGCGGACATGCGGCGAGGCTAGCAGGCTCGCCGTGCCGCGTCCGCCCCCTTCGTGACGTTTGTCGCGGTGAGGGCCGGGAAGAGGTCGGTACTTCAGTGCCGTGGTGAGCGCTGGTTGAAGGCTCGGTTACTTTGGCATCGGGACCCGGACACCCCGCTCCTCCGCAACCTCCACCGCCCGCTCGTACCCCGCATCGACGTGGCGGATCACGCCCATCGCGGGGTCGTTGGACAGAACCCGCGCGAGCTTGTCTGCGGCGAGCGGCGTCCCGTCCGCCACGGACACCTGCCCCGCGTGGATCGACCGCCCGATCCCCACGCCGCCGCCATGGTGGATCGACACCCAGGTCGCCCCGGAGGACGCAGCCGTGAGCGCGTTGAGCAGCGGCCAGTCGGCGATGGCGTCGCTGCCGTCGAGCATCGACTCCGTCTCGCGGTACGGGGAGGCGACGGAGCCGGCGTCGAGGTGGTCGCGGCCGATCACGATCGGCGCGCGAACCTCCCCCGACGCGAGGAGCTCGTTGAACGCCAGCCCCGCACGGTCCCGCTCCCCGTACCCGAGCCAGCAGATCCGCGCGGGCAGGCCCTGGAACGCGATGCGCTCCTGGGCGCCGCGGATCCAGCGGTGGAGGTGGTCGTCGTCGGGGAAGAGCCGCAGCACTGCGGCGTCCGTCGCGGCGATGTCGCGCGGGTCACCCGAGAGCGCCGCCCAGCGGAACGGGCCCTTGCCCTCGCAGAACAACGGCCGGATGTACGCGGGGACGAAGCCCGGGAAGTCGAAAGCACGCTCGAACCCGCCGAGCCGCGCCTCCTCGCGGATGGAGTTGCCGTAGTCGAACACCTCGGCTCCCGCGTCGAGGAAGCCGACCATCGCCTCCACGTGCCGGGCCATCGACTCTCGCGCCCGGTCGGTGAACCCGGCGGGGTCCTTCGCGGCGAGGTCCGCCCAGTCCTCGAGCGCGACCCCGAGCGGCAGGTAGGACAGCGGGTCGTGAGCCGAGGTCTGGTCCGTGACGATGTCGATCTCCACGCCACGCCGCAGCAGCTCGGGGAACACCTCGGCCGCATTCCCGACGACGCCCACCGAGTAAGCCCGGCCCTCCTTCTTGGCGGCCAGCGCGAGGGCGACCGCCTCGTCCAGGTCGCCCGCGACGGCGTCGAGGTACCGGTGCCCGACGCGCCGGGCCAGCCGCGCCGGGTCGACGTCGACGATGAGGCATACGCCGCCGTTCAGCGTGACCGCGAGCGGCTGCGCGCCGCCCATGCCGCCACACCCGCCGGTCAGCGTGAGGGTCCCCGTCAGGGTGCCCCCACCGAGCCCATGCCCGCCCTGGCGGGCGGCGAGCTTCTCGGCCACCGCGCCGAACGTCTCGTACGTGCCCTGCACGATGCCCTGCGTGCCGATGTAGATCCACGACCCGGCAGTCATCTGCCCGTACATCGTCAGCCCGAGCGCCTCGAGCCGGCGGAACTCGGGCCACGTCGCCCAGTCGCCCACCAGGTTCGAGTTCGCGATGAGCACTCGCGGCGCCCACCCGTGCGTCTGGAGCACACCCACAGGCTTGCCCGACTGCACCAGCAGCGTCTCGTCCTCGCGCAGGTCCGTGAGGGTGCGGACGATCGCGTCGAAAGCGCCCCACGAGCGGGCCGCGCGGCCGGTGCCGCCGTAGACCACGAGGTCGTCGGGACGCTCGGCCACCTCGGGGTCGAGGTTGTTCATGAGCATCCGCAGCGGGGCCTCGGTCTGCCAGCTGCGGGCGGTGAGCGCGGTGCCGCGGGGTGCGCGGACGGTGCGGGAGCCCTCCATTCTGGAAGGCTACCTGCGCCCCCGATCGGGGGCGGGGATGAGCCCGGCGTCGGATCCCGTCAGCTCCGCGGCAGCAGCGTCCCGCGGGCCAGCCGGTCGACGCGGTGCAGCGCCTCGGGAAGCCGGGCGCCCCCGGACATCGCGGCGATCTGCGCGGCCGCATCCTCCCGTGACATCCCCACGGCGGTGACCCACAGCGGCCGCGCTGACGTCCCGCGCACCACGGCGACGGCGTGCGTCGCCGCGCGGAACGCCGTCTTGGCGACCCCGATCACGACCGGCGCCATGCCGGCCCCGTGCACGTGGAGGCCGAGCCCCGGCCGACCCGCGGGGTCGAGGTCGACGTACCCGTCGACGACGAGCAGGTCGAGCGGCTCCACGCCGTCGAGCAGCGCTCGCAGCGGCGGCAGCTCGCGCTCGTAGAAGCGGCCGGGCCGGTAGGGGGCGGCCTCGTCCAGCCAGACGGTCCGCTCGTCGACCACCTCGGCGAACGTCGCCTCCATCGCGACGACGAGGGCGGCTCGCGCCCCGCCCTCGACCGGGTAGTGCACATCGACCGCCCCGAATCGCGCCATGCCGGACATCCTCGCAGCCCAGCGCAAGCCTCGGGCACCGCGAATGGGTCCTGACCGCCGCGGGGGACGCACATGGCGGGCATTCCGGCCGGAAACGACACGCGGTCCTCGCCGAGAGGACTGGCGTGTCGCGCAACGTTCTCTGTAACCTCTTGCAGCAAGATCCGGAAAGGCCGTGCAACGACGTACGCGCCGCGCCGGGACCAGCAATGGAGCCGCAATGACGCGACGATGGACACAACCCGCTCACCGCCTGAGCCGGGCACTGACCGCCCTGGCGACGGCGACCGCCCTCGCTCTCCCGCTCGGCCTCGCGGCCGCCACCCTGGCGGCCACAGCCCCCGCGAGCGCCTCGACCCCGGTCCCCAGCCCGGTGGTGCCGTCACCGAACGGCCGGGGCAACGTGATCCTGAACCTGTTCCAGTGGACCTGGGACTCGGTCGCTGCCGAGTGCACGAGCACCATCGGCCCGGCCGGCTTCGGGTACGTGCAGGTGTCGCCGCCCCAGGAGCACGTCCAGGGGTCCCAGTGGTGGACCTCGTACCAGCCGGTGAGCTACCAGATCGAGTCGAAGCTCGGCACGCGCGCGGAGTTCCAGAACATGGTCCAGACCTGCCGCACCGCGGGCGTGGGCGTGATCGCGGACGCCGTCGTCAACCACATGGCCGCCGCCTCCTCGACCGCCACGGGCGTCGCGGGCAGCACCTACGGCCCTGACTCGTTCCCGGGCACGTACGGCTACAACGACTTCAACGACTGCCGGACGAACATCTCGAACTACCAGGACCGCTACCAGGTGCAGAACTGCCGGCTCGTCAGCCTGCAGGACCTGCGGACCGGCTCCGACTACGTGCGCGACCGTCTCGCGGCCTACCTCAACGACCTCCTGTCGCTGGGTGTCGCCGGCTTCCGCATCGACGCAGCGAAGCACATCCCGGCCGCCGACCTCGAGGCCGTCAAGTCGCGCCTGACCAACCCGAACGTGTTCTGGGTGCACGAGGTGATCGGCGCGTCGGGCGAGCCCATCCAGCCGTCCGAGTACCTCGGCAGCGGCGACTCGCACGAGTTCCAGTACGCGCGCGACCTGAAGTCCCGGTTCGACGGCCAGATCAAGGACCTGCGCTACATCGGCGACAACAAGCTGCCCTCGGACCGCGCCCAGGTGTTCGTGGACAACCACGACACCGAGCGCAACGGCGAGACGATGAACTACAACTGGGGCGCGAAGTACACGCTGGCGAACGCGTTCCTGCTCTCGTGGCCGTACGGGTCGCCCACCGTGTACTCGGGGTACCGCTGGTCCGGCACGGACACCGGCGCGCCGGGCGCGACGTCGACCACCGTGCCCGACGCGAGCTGCAGCAACAGCCAGTGGGTGTGCACCCAGCGCTGGACCGAGGTCCGCGGCATGGTCGGCTTCCACAACGCCGTCGACGGCACCGCGGTGACGAACTGGTGGGACGACGGCAACAACCACATCGCGTACGGCCGCGGCGCCACGGGCTACGTGACGATCAACAACACGGGGTCCGCGGTGACGCGCACCTACCAGACGTCGCTCCCGGCGGGGGTGTACTGCGACGTCGTCGCCGCCTCCGACTGCTCCGTGACCCGGACGGTGAGCTCCGCCGGCCAGTTCACTGCGACCGTCCCCGCGTACGGCGCCCTCGCGATCCACGTCGGGGCGCTCTCGGGCTCGACACCGCCGCCGACCGAGCTGGGCGACGTCTCCTTCGCGGTGAACGCGACCACCGTGTGGGGGCAGAACGTGTACGTCGTCGGGAACCTGGCACAGCTCGGCTCGTGGAACCCGGCCTCGGGCGTGGCGCTCTCGTCGGCGTCGTACCCGGTGTGGACCGGCACGGTGGACCTGCCCGCGGGCACCACCTTCGAGTACAAGTACGTCAAGCGTGACGGCTCCGGCAACGTCACCTGGGAGTCGGGCGCCAACCGTGTGGCCACGGTCGGCGCGAACGGCGCCCTGACGCTCAGCGACACCTGGCGGTCATAACCGCCGTCCGACGCCGGACGGGTCGCGCGGGTGCACCGCGGCCCGTCCGTGCGCCGTCGCCGGCCACCGCACGACCTGCGACACCCAGGTACAGGAAGGGCGGCGGGTCGTGCAGGTGGCCGCGACGGCTGGTGCGACTCTGGAGGAATGAGCCGCGCTGCGCGTTTCGCCGTGCCAATCGTCCTTGCTGTCTGCCTGCTCGCACTGGCCGCGTGCGCGCCGGGTGTGAACGAAGCCGTGGACGTCCCGGCGCCGGGTGGCGAGCGCCCCGCCGGGTTCTGGCTCGGGGTATGGCATGGCTTCATCGTCCTGGTCACGTTCGTGATCTCGCTGTTCACCGACAGCGTGTCGATCTACGAGGTGCACAACACCGGCGGCTGGTACGACGTCGGCTTCCTGCTCGGGCTCGGCGTCTCGATCGGCGGCGGCTACGGTGCGGGGCGTGCCAGGAGCTGACTCCGCGAC
The DNA here is from genome assembly GCF_021568775.1 of Antribacter soli. Classification (GTDB taxonomy): domain Bacteria; phylum Actinomycetota; class Actinomycetes; order Actinomycetales; family Cellulomonadaceae; genus Antribacter; species Antribacter soli. The sequence goes on from NZ_JAKGSG010000020.1 coordinate 141,126, forward strand.
GCTACGAGGCGGCGCTGACGAAGCCGAACTTCGAGCTCATCATGTCCAGGTCGTCGTACCCGCCCTGGCTGAGCTTGATCCGGCACCAGACGCTGTGATCGGCCGTCTCCGCCGGCAGCTTGGCCGTCGGGCTGTTAGTCCCGAACACCACCTTCGTCGCCACGCCGTCCTTCCACTCGCCACGGAGCCACTGGAAGGTCCGCTGCGCCGCTGGGTACTTCTCCAGGCCGGGGACGTTGCAGGTCACGGTGGATCCCACGGTCGCCTTGCCGCTCACGGTCAGCCCGTCGACGGCGAACACCGCCCGGACGACGGTCGCGCTCTTCGGCGAAGGCACCTCGGTGCTCTCATAGCCGGGGTGCGCCGCGACGAGCGTCGCGCCGATCATGTGACCGACGTCGCCAGGAGCGACGATGTACGAGCAGGTCCCGTCGGTCTGGAGCCTGTTGCTCCCCTTGTACCAGGCGCACGTCGTCAGGGCGGGGTCGGGAGCGGGGCTCCAGAAGCCGTCGGCCGCGACGGTCAGCGTCTGGCCGACGACGGCATTCCCCGCCAGGGTCACCCCGCCTGCGGTGAAGAGGCTCGGCCCCACAGGGGCGGGCGTCGCGGGCTCGGTCTCGACCACAGGTGTGGACGGCACGGGCTCGGCGCTGGGTTCGGCCGACGACGTCGGCTCGACCGCGACCGCGGTGGCCGGGGCCGAGGTCTCCGTTGCCGGTACTGACACGACGACCGACGGGGCCCCCTCCGTGAGCGGTTTGGCCTGTTGCTGCATCACCAGCGCCGTGGCAACGCCGGCGCCGAGAAGGACCACCCCTGCCGCGATCGCCCCCGCGATCACGAGCCGGCGACGTCGGGGACCGGTGGGCGGCGCCGCTGGCGCCGGGCTGACCGGGTTCGGGTTCACCGGGGTGCGGAAGCCCGTGGCCGCGAGGTGCGTCGCGGCGCCCGTGAGCTCCGGGTCCCCGGCGACGAACGGCGGGTCCGTCGGTGCGGCGCCGGACCCGCTCGCCGTCGGCCCGCTGGAAACCGCGGGCCGCGTGCCCGGCCGGACCGCGGCCAGGATCGCGGCGGCGGACGGCCGCGCGGCCGGGTCCTTCGCGAGGCACGCGGCGATCAGGGGACGCAGGCCGGCGGGGCAGCCGGAGAGGTCGGGCTCCGTGTGAACCACCCGGTAGAGGACTGCGCTCGGCTGCCCCGCGCCGAACAGGCGGTCACCGGTGGCGGCGAAGTACGCGAGCCCGCCGAGCGCCCAGATGTCGGCGGCCGGGGTCACGACGTCGCCGCGCGCCTGCTCCGGCGCCATGAACATCGGGGTGCCGATCTGCAGACCCGTGGTGGTGAGCGTCGTCGCCTCGCTCGTGCGGACGACGCCGAGGTCGATCACGCACGGCCCGTCGGGTCCGAGCAGGACGTTGGACGGCTTGAGGTCCCGGTGCACGAGGCCCGTGTTGTGGATGGCCCACAGCGCCTCGGCGACCCCCGCGACAAGGTCCCGGACCGCCGCCTCGGGCAGCGGTCCGCGGTCGCTCACCGCCTCGGTGAGCGTCGGCCCCGGCACGTACTGCGTGGCGAGCCAGGGCTCCGGAGCGTCAGCTTCCGCGGCGATGAGGTCCGCGGTGAACCGGCTGCGGACCCGGGCCGCGGCGGCGACCTCGCGGCGGAAGCGCTGCCGGAAGGTGTCGTCACCGAGGTGGTCGGAACGGACGACCTTGACCGCGGCGAACCGCCCCGCCGCGTCGGCGCCGAGGTAGACGGTGCCCATGCCGCCCGCACCCAGACGTGCCTGGATCCGATAGGGACCGACCTGCGCGGGGTCATGCGGGAGCAGTTGCCGGGTTGTCGGCCGCCCAGAGGGCGGGGGAACCGGAGGACCTGTCAGCACCACGTATCTCCTGCTGCTCGCCCGGACAACTTGGACAACACGGGGCAGACCCCCTGCCAGATCGACGAGGCTATCGCAGGTTCCCCCGCCCGGTCCCGGCGACCCGGGTTCTCCGCGGTGTGTCGACGGTCACCCGCCGATCCGCGACGGGCGCTGGGCCTAGGGTGAGCGCGTGGGCGTCCTCTCCGAGCTCCGCGAGCTCCTCCGCCTCGACGGGTTCCGCAAGCTCTTCACGGTGCGGCTCGTCTCGCAGGCGGGCGACGGCATGTTCCAGGTCGGGCTCGCGAACCTGCTGTTCTTCTCGCCCGAGTCGCAGGGCAGCGCCCAGGCGATCGCGGCGGCGTTCGCGACGATGCTCGCCCCGTTCACGATCGTCGGGCCGTTCGCGGGCGTCTTCCTCGACCGGTGGTCGCGCCGGCAGGTCCTCGTGCTCGGCAACGCCGTGCGCGTCCTCATCACCGGCACCATGGCCGTGCTCATGCTGACGCAGGGCGTCACGCCGACGATCTACATGCTCGGCCTGGCGGCCCTGAGCGTGAACCGGTTCCTCCTGGCGGGCCTGAGCGCCGGCCTGCCGCGGGTCGCCCCGCGCGAGCTGCTGCTCACCGCCAACTCGGTGACCCCGACCCTCGGCGCCGGCGCAGCCTTCCTCGGGGGCGGCGTCGGTCTCCTGCTCGGCCTCGGGCTGCCCGAGGGCCGGGCGCGCGACTCCGCCGCCCTCGCCTGCGCCGCGGTGGTGATGGGCCTCGCCGCCCTGCTGGGGCTGCGCATGAGGCGAGACCTGCTGGGACCGGAGCGACCGGCATCGGGCACGATCCGCGGTGAGGTGGCGCGCGTGGCGCGTGGCCTGGCCGACGGCGCTCGCTACCTGGCCGCCCGCCGCACCCCCGGCCAGGCGCTGCTGGTCATGGCCGTGCACCGCTTCCTGTACGGGGTCGTGTTCATCGCCTCCATCCTGATGTCGCGGAACCTGCTGCCGGGCAACGGCCTCGAGAACTTCGCGACCGTCATCGCCATGATTGGCGTGGGCGGCGGTCTCGCGATCGTGCTCACCGCGTGGCTCGCGCGGCGCATGGCGTCGCAGACCTGGATCGCGATCATGCTGCTCGCCGCCGCCGCGGCTCAGCTCCTGCTGCTGCCCGAGCCCGGCCGGGCCGCGGTCCTCGCGGCCGCGCTGACGCTCGGGCTCGCGGCGCAGGGGGCCAAGATCGCGGTCGACACGATCGTGCAGCGCGACTCCGTCGACGCCTTCCGCGGCCGCGCCTTCGCGTTCTACGACGTCCTCTACAACGCGGCCTTCGTGGGGGCCGCGGCGCTCGCAGCCTTCCTGGTGCCCGACGCCGGCTGGTCGCCCTGGCTCTTCGCCGCACTCTCCCTCGCGTACCTCGCGGCGGGGATGGTGCTGTGGCGGTTCGGCGCACGGGTGGCGGCCGGGGACCCGGCCGGGCCTCCGGCATGGGAGCCGGCCGGGGCGTCGTGAGGGTGCCCGACGGCGTCACGTCGGCCCCCGGGTGGAACCGGTACGTCCTGCGCGCGGCGCTCGTGTCGGTCGGGCTCTGTGGCGCGTCTTTGCTGGTCATGGTTGTGACCGACGGCTGGGCGTTTCTGGTGCCGATGCTGCTGGTCGCGCTCGTCGGCGGGACCGTCCTCGTGGTGGACCTGGCCGAGCACCGGATCCCGACGCCGCTCGTGTGGACCCTGGCCGCTCTGTGCGGCGCGTGGGCGACCTGGCAGGCCGTCGCCGACGGGACCTTGTGGCCGCTCGGGCGGGCGCTGCTGGCGGGGGCCGCGGTAGCGGGCGTGTTCTGGGTCAAGTGGTGGTGGGGCGGGACCGGCCGGGGCGACCTGCGCCTTGCGGCCGTCCTGGCGGGTCTTGCCGGCTGGCTCGGCTGGGCGCCTGCGGTGGGCGCCCTCGTCATCCCGTACCTGCTCGTCTTCCCGGTCGGTGTCTGGAAGCTTGCGCGAGGCGCCCGCGGCGAGCGCATCCCCTTCGGCCCCGCGCTGGTGCTCGGCTGGTTCGTCGCGGTCACGCTCCACCTGTGGGCGTCCTGAGCCGCCTCGGATACTCCCCCGGGGTATAGTCGGAGCGACCGCAGCACCTCACCTCGGAGGCTCCCCGATGAAGCGCATCCTGGCGACGGCCGTCGCCATCACGTCCGCCGCCCTGCTCACCGCATGCTCCGGCGACGACTCGGGCATGGGCAACCACGGCATGGACGGCACCTCGGCCGACGCCAACTCGGCCGACGTGATGTTCGCCCAGATGATGGTGCCGCACCACGAGCAGGCCATCGAGATGTCGGACGTGCTCCTCGCGAAGGACGGCGTGGACCCGGAGGTCGTCGATCTGGCCGAGCAGATCAAGGCCGCGCAGGGTCCTGAGATCGAGCAGATGAACGAGTGGCTCGACGAGTGGGGCGCCGACATGGCCGGCGGCATGGACCACGGCGACGGGATGATGAGCGAGGCCGACATGGAGGCCCTCGCCGACGCCGACGGCGCCTCTGCGGGCGACCTCTACCTCGAGCAGATGATCGAGCACCACGAGGGCGCGATCGACATGGCCGAGAGCGAGGTGTCCGACGGAAAGCACGAGGGTGCCGTCGCGATGGCGGAGTCGATCGTCGAGACGCAGACCGCCGAGATCGCGACGATGCAGGACATGCTCGCCGGCTGACCTGCTGGGATGCGAGGGCGAAGCGGGACTGTCCGCGACGTCGGCCGAGCACTAGCCTCGCCACGTGGCCGACCTCCTCACTGCGATCGCCGCCCTCTTGTGGCCGCTGCTCGTGCTCACGGTGCTCCTGCTGTTCCGCGCGCAGCTCAAGGCGCTGCTCGGCGGGTCCGAGGTGACGCTCGAGCTCGGCGGCCAGAAGGTGACCGTGAAGCAGCTCAGCGACCAGCAGGCTGCGCTCATCGACGACCTGCAGCGCCAGGTGGTCGGGCTGCGGGCGGACCTCGCCGGCCTGCGTCCGCCGTCGTATCCGGAGCCGCCGTACCCGGAGTGGCCGCCGCCCTGGCTCGACGAGGACCGCGGGCTCGAGAAGCGGGGCGACACGGTGCCCGGGGCGCCGGTGCCGGGTGGGCCCGTGCCGGGCGGGCCGCCGCTGCCGCCCTGGCAGGGCGGGCCGGGCTCCCCCGGGCGTGGTCCGGCGGCGCCGGAGGAACCCTACGCGGATGCGGACGACGACGATTCCGAACCCGTGGACCGGCGCACGGCGCCCGGTGCCCCGTGGACGCAGCCGGAGCCGCCGACGAGGCGGCCGCGCTCGGTCCTCTGGGTGGACGACACCCCGCAGGACAACGCCTTGATGCTCGACTCGCTGCGCCGGCAGGGAGTCACCGTGGATCTTGCGTCGACCACGGAGTCGGCGATGGGACTGATGCAGGACCGGTCGTACGGGGCGGTGATCTCCGGGATGTCGCGGAGCGAGCTGGGCCACGACCTGCCTGACGCCGGCCTGCGCCTTCTTGCCCGTGTTCGCGAGGTGGACCGGGCGATGCCGGTGGTTCTGGTGGGGTCGGGCGGTCCGGCGGAGCGGGTGCAGGCGCTGGCCGCGGGCGCGACCGACCTGACGGGGTCGCCGGTGCGGATCCTGGAGATCCTGCGGGAGTATGGCGTCGTTGACGCCTGAGTCGCGGGGAAATGTGGGCGCGCGGGTGGGGCCGGCGGCGCGGGGACGCGTCGCTGCTCCCCCGCGAGCGCCCCTATCCGCTACCCGACGACGTCGCGCGCACCGTGGGCGCGAACCTCGCCTGAGGCGGCGCAGTGCTCAGGCCGGGGACGCGCCCTCCACGAGGCGTGCCTGCTGGGGCGCCTGCCGCAGGCGGCGGGCCGCGAGGAACGCGAGGACTGCCGCCATCAGGACGAGCGCCCCACGGGCGACGTCGCCGACGACCCACACGATCATGTACTCGTCTAGTTCCCACCCCCAGGGCAGGCCTACGAGGAGCAAGACCGTGATCGCGACCAGCACGCCGGCCGCGGTGTACCGCGCCCAGGGACGCGCCAGGCCAACGAGTCCGGCGGCCAGCACCACAGCGATGCCGCCCGCGAGCCCGGGAAGCATGAGCGGCAGGTAGGAGATGTCGTCCACCGGGTATCGGATCAGATCGGGGAGGATGCTCAGCGCGGCGGCGGCTGTGACGAGGCCGAGGGCGACCCACCGCTGCGTCGTCGGGCCGCGGAGCGACGCCGACCGGGAGACGACAAGACCGGCGAGAGCGAGCCCCAGGACGAAGACCTCCATGCCTGTGCCCACCGTCAGCGGGACGCGGGCGCCCAGAATGAGCTGCACTGCTCCGATGACCACCTCGAGCAGGAGGTGGGCGCCGGTCACGATCAGGGCGGCGAGGTGCAACCCGCGCAGGCCGAGCGTCGTCCCACCGGCCGCGAGGACGAGAGTGGCGGGCAGCGCCACCTGCCCGACCACGTATGCCACGTTGTTCTGGGTGAACCCGAGGTCCAGGTCAGGCACGTGCCACAGCGAGAGTGGGACCGCGAGCCACGCGCCGACCGCGACGAGCAGGATGCCGACCAGCGCGATGGTGCGGCCGGGGTCCGTCATTGGGGTGAGTGTTTCGGGGGTCGCGGGCAGCCCCTCGGGCTGTGATGGGGCGTCTGCGGTTCCGCCGAGGGACCCCGGGCCGTACGGGGGCCGCGGCCCCGCGGCGGACGGTGACCCGTAGGCGGACGCTCCATCGGTGGTCGAAGTGGCTTCGGTCTCGGCGGGTTTGTCCGTCATGCGGCCTACTGTGGCAGAAGCCCCGATGGATCGCCCGCGCCTCGGACCGGCGTCAGGCAGGCTTGGTCGCCTTCCCGTCGAGCCACAGCGTCTCCGACTCGTCGCGGTGCGAACCCTCCGAGCCGACGTGCTTGGTGCTGATCGTCGGCCCGTTCTTGATGACGTGCACGAGCGCCATCCCGTGCCCTCGGCCGAGCCCGTAGTCCTCCTTGAGCCACTCGAGGATGGGCGTGGCCTTCGTGTCGGCGTCGAAGCCGCGCTCGTGCGCGAGCTCGATCAGGCGACGCGGCGTGAGCCCGGTCTTGTCCTCGACGGCGTCGAGATAAGCCTGGAACGACATGGGAACCTCCCTGGTCAGACCCTGTTTGGGTGTCTGGAAGGTTCGACGGCGGGGGCGGCGGGAACTCATCGGCGGTCACGGGTACAGGTCCTCGACCAGTCGGGTTCTGGCCTCGTGTACCTCGATCGGGCCTGACGACGACTGGGTCACCGCCGTCCCCGGGACATCTGTCCACGTGGTCTCGCCTGCGACCCGGAACTGGCCGCGCCAGCTGGTCGTCAACGACACCGTCGCACTGCCCGGCGCCGCGTACGCGTGGCTGATCGTGTGACGGGGGTACGGTGCGCCCGGGTCGATCGTGACCAGCGCGGGCGTGCCGTCGCCGTAGTCCCAGGTGAACTCCGTCGGTACCGCGCGGATCGTCACCGGCGTTCCCAGCAGCACGACGTCGAACTCCTGCGCACCGCCCTGCGTGTAGGTGATCGTGTCGATGTTGACCAGCGTCCAGCCGTCCGGCGGTTGCACGTTGATGCCGGGCGGCGCGATCTGCAGTGCGCCCCACGCACGGGCGGCCTCGGCGCTCAGGTCTGCCGGTGCTCGACACTCCTCGCCGGCCACCAGCTCTGGCTCGCCCCAGCCGGTGCTCGTCTGGACCTGCCTGAACAGCGCCGCGCTGTACTCCTCGCCCTCCGCACACTCCAGGGGGATGCCTCCGAGCTCGATCCCCTCGGCGCACGACGTTGCGATGTCGTAGCGGATGCCCCGCACGTTGCCGGCGATGTCGAGGTCCAGGAGTGCGCAGAGGTCGGGCGTGGCGCGGTAGTAGCGGGCGGTGTCAGGGGGCGCGTCGGCGGGGGCGAATTCTGTTGATTCAGGAACTCGCGCCTCAACATTCACGGAGTGCTCGTCAGCCCTAGTATTCCCGGACAGATAGACCGGTCGATCGTCAGCCATGGTCGACGGTCCAGCTGGCAAAACAAGCCCGGCTGCGATCAGCGCAACACCACCGATGTGTTTGCCCGTTCGGCTCACGCCGCTCACCCGCCCGCCAGGAGGGAAGCGACTTCGACGACTACCCACTCGCCATCGATCTGGCCCATCTCGACGCGGTTCACTTCGACGCTTCGGTCGCTCCGGAATATCTCTTGCCCGGAATGGTCCACAATCGAGGTCACCGACTCGTCCATCTCGACGTCGAGCGGTGTGACTCCGGTGAGGCTGTCACGCGCGTATACCTCGACGACCGTTGCCAGGATCCGTCCGCCAGAGAACGAGTCGCCGCGTTCGTGGATTTGACGGGCCTGCTCGAGGTCTCCACTGCAGAACCCACAGGACTCGTGCGACATCGCCTCCCACTCGGCGGTGTCCCCGCTCACCATCATGTATGACCGCAGCGAGAGAAAGTAGATCGCTGCAGCAGCCGCGCCCTCGGCATCGTCGCGGTCCATCGCCTCCGGCCGTTCTGGCTTTACCACTTCAGGCTCCGAGGCCGATGGCGAGGGACTTGCGACGGTCGGCGTCGGCTCCGGCGTCGGGCCTGATTCACCGCCATCCGTGCAGGCCCCCGCAAGCCCGAGAACCACGAGCGCCACAACTCCTGGGCCGAACAAACCACGGACCACGGCAACCCCCTGCCTCGACGGAACAACCCCCGCCGAACACCGTAGCGAGTACGCAACACAAGCGCAGGGGACCCTGTGGAAAAGTCCCCGTCTACTCCAGGCGCGAGGCCTCTTTGAGGGCGAGTCGACTTCTAGCTCGGCTCGCGGGCCCCGTGGTCAAACCGGCAGAGCTGTCGATGTCAGGCAAGGACGCCGAATTGCTCGTAACGCCAGGCAAGCAGTTCTCGGCCGGGATGGTCGGCCCGCCGCTTCGGTAGCTGGATCTGTCGGCCATGCATCTCCTGGAGCCCGTGCTTCAGCATCGGACCGTCGATCTCTTCGAGAAGATCATGGGCAATCCGTACGACGTAGTCCGGCGTGACACCCAGCATGTTCTGGTCGTAGGCGGCGTGGTGGATCTTGCACAGCGAGAGCCCGTTGTTCACCGTCGGCACCCCACGCTCATGGGTGTCGGGAACGATGTGTGCCGCGTCGAGGAGCGATCCGTGCTTGAGCTCGCACACCGCGCACCGCGTCTCGTAGGCAACGAGCACTCGAGTACGGAATGCCGGCTGGTGGAGCCGCGACTTTGCGAGCCGTCGAGCGTACTGGCGCTGCGGCTCGGACAGGTGCCTGACGTCGCTCACGAACGTGAAGGCCTCGTCGAGCGCGATGATGAAGGTACGGTCCTCGGGGTAGTCCTCGACGACATACACCGGTGTCACTGGGGTGTAGATGTTCGGGACTTCCTTCCGAAACAAGATGAGCGGCATGCCCGTGCTCATCGCGTTGCGGAGCTTTCTGTTGTCCCCGCTCCAGGGGTCGCCGTCCCGATATGCGTAGTGGAGCAGTCCGTCCTCCGACTCGACGTCGTCGTACGGACCATCGGCCGCACTCACGATCGACAGAGTCGACTCGAACACAGCTGGATTACGGATGCCGCGGGAGTAGTCGATGACGGGCAGCTTCTGCCCGTCGATCCGGAAGTCGAGCAGTTCATCGCGATGGAGGAACCCGCCGTTAGCCTCAGCTCGCTCCTTGACCCAAGAGATGATGCGCGCGCGGAGGGCTGCTTCGACCGGCGAATCCATGGGCATAGCTCACCAGACCACTCGTTACCTTGGCCACGCGACGCGGGTGAAGTTGGCGATTCGTCGCCGCTAGGATCCGGTGAGGCGGCCGATGTCTTCGGGATCATCGTCCGGGGGACGCCTGCCGATGCCGCCGGCTGACCGGCGTCTCAGTGGGAGAGCAAGACCTGGAGCTCTCCGATGGTCACCGGCACGCGGTTCGTCTGCGGCGGCACGTTGATCGTTCCCGACTGGCCAGCGCCCTGCCACTCCACCGTCCAATAGGCCGTCGCAGTCAGGGTGAAGCGGCCGGCGTACAGGTTCAGATCCGCAGGGATGCCGCAGGTCGGAGACGGGGACGCGTTGTCCCGACCGTCATACGGCGTGCCGGCGGCATTCTCGCCGCGGCAGGTGACGGTGGCCCGCGCGACGCCAGTGTCGGCTTCCGTGACGGTCCACGTGATGCGGTCCAACGTTCCGGTCGCCGAGACCGAAAGGCCTCCGTCTGCCGCGGTGCGCGTAATTGGGCCGGTCGTGTTTTCAGCCCGGTTTGCGACCCACAGCCACATCGGGAGTCCGATGACTCCCATTGCGGCTGGCTTCGTGGCAGTTGTCGGAGGCGTGCTGCCGATCTCGCCCATCCGCAGGTTCATCTGTGCAACTGCCCGCTCAGCGAGCTGGCGAGGGGTAGGACCGGCATCGGGTGGGTCTGCGGCCCAGTAGTACGAGTGGCCAAGGCATGTCTCGACGTCACCGCCAGCCACTACGCAGGGGTAGGGGGTGCACTCAAGGATCACGCCATCCGCATTGTCTTCCCAGACAGCGGCATCCGAAGGCGGCTGTGGATCAGCCACGCGGAGGTAACAGCGTCCGTCCCACGTGCCGTAAGGGCTCGAGCACGGAACCTCAGTTCCGTTGAACCGACATGTCGGTTGGCCGCCACCACCGCCATCACCAGGTTCACCACCGCCGGGATCGCCCTCACAGATGATTGTGACCGTCCCGTCTGGGTTGAGGACTTCAGTACAGCCTGTAGGCGCCGCCGACGCCGGACTGGCGTAGCCACCGAACATCAGTGCGGTGACGACAGAAATTGGGCCCGTCGCTCGCCGAAGCCAGCGCGCTGCGCTCAGCATGGCTGCTCCACATGCCGCTGTTCATCGTTGACCGTCCACTCGGTCTCAGGACCTTGGTGTCGCATGAGGTAGGACAACACGTACCGTGTTGGCGTGGCGGCATCGCGAGGTTTTTCGACACCGTCACGCCCGAAGGTCTGGACGGCACCAAAGTCCACGCAAACGTCGAGGCCAACGCTCTCGAACCCTGAGTCATCGGGACTGTAATCGGTGACAGTCATGGTCTGGACGACGGCTTGGCCGCTGGTGTAGTACCCCGACTCAGCAAATGATGCATAGGTCTGCGACATCGAGCGCGCAATCGTTGGATGCCCCCAGAATGGGGACAGATTCGCCTCCCAGTCTCCGAACCCAGCGTTGGAGACGGCGGCGATCGCCTCGTAGTACCGAACGATCTGCTGCTTCGCCTCGGCGATGTTCTTCGCCTTCAGCTCCTCCGGCGTCGTCGGCGACGGGCTCGGCCCGGCTTCCGCAGCAGAGGAAGAAGCGGAAGGCGACAGCGAAGGACTACCGGTCCCCGGCCCCGGGATCGCTCCCGTCCCCGGAGCCCCATCACGCACGAGGTACACCACCCCGACCGTCGCGGCAGCCGCCACGGCGAGGCCCGCGAGCACGCCAACCACACGCAAGGGCGTACCGGTCGGGGACGGCATGGTGGCTCCTTCTGGGGTCACGTCGCAGCGGTCAGGGTCGGAACGCTAGTCCAAGCGTCTGTGGAGATGACAAGTCAGGCAAGGGCTCGCTGTGATAATTCACAACATCTCGCCAAGAGCGGACGCATTGGACCTGCTCAGAGGCCGGACCAACGCGGCCCCGAGCCGCCCAGCCCCACGAGCCAAGCAGGTCAGCGCTCTCGCGTCCTCTTCCCCGCCAGCACGTGGACCTTCGAGATCAGGTCCTCGGTCTCCGGCTCCGGCTCCAGCTCCAGCTGCTCCAGGTGGTCCCGCAGCCGGTCGACGAGCCGCACCACCGCGTCGGGCTTCCGGTCTGCCCACTCGGCCTTGATCCCGTTGCGCCACGATCGCTCGTCCACCGGGTCCACGGTCCGCCCCACCTTGGACGCCTCGCGGGCCAGCGCGATGTCACCGACAACCAGCGCCCTGCGCGCCACCTCGTGCGCCACGTCCACCACGCCGGCCGTGATCTCCTGCAGCAGCGTCTCCGCCCACACGTACTTGCGGGCGGGGGCGTCCTCGAACGGCCGCCCGCGCACCAAGGTCAGAGCGGAACGCAGATCCTCGAGCGGCGCAGACGTCACGTCCGGCCCGACGAGCTCGCAGAACTGGTCCCAGTCGGTGGTGACACCACGCAGCCGGTACCCGGCGGACTCCTGGTCCACCTGCGAGCCGTCGTCCGACGACCAGTAACGCGGCAGGTACTCGTATCCGTACGCGTCCACACCCAGCCAGCGCCGCGCCCGCGACACCGCCGACCGCCGCGTCGCCAGATTCGGCTCGCGCGACGGCCACAGGGCCTTCGAGATGTCCGCCCCACGCGCCCCCGGGTTGAACGCCAGGAACGACACGAGCTCGAGCGCCTGCCGCTGGTGCGACGCCGGGAGCGGAGTCCCGGTCATCCCGGCCAGCTCGACCGGTCCGAGCACCCGCACCACGGGCGTCCGCGCCGGCTTGGGCGCGGTCGGCTCCACCCACGGGTTGCCTGCGCGCGGCACCGCGAGAGGCTCGACGGGAGCCGCAGCGCCCGGCTCACCGTCCGCCGTCGGGCCGCCCGGGAGGGACGGCCGTTCCACCACGCCCACGCCGCCGCCGAAGGCGCGACGTGCCGCCGCACCCACCGGAACCACCTGCGGACGGATCTCCTCGACGGCCGGCTCCGGGGCCGGCGGCAGGTTCCGCGCCCACTCCGGGCCGGGCACCTGCTCCGGGTCCCCGAGCAGGTCGAGCGCGCGCGAGTACGTCTCCGCGTCGAGCTGCTGCGGCCGCACCGCGATGTAGGCCGGCACCAGGACGCCACGTGACGTGTCGCCCCCGGTCAGCTCACCGGTCAGATCCAATACCCATTCCCCCAGGTCGGCACTCGACGTCACGGCAGCGATCCCCACGCCCGGCACCCTGTCGACCAGGGCCTCGAGCGCGGTCCTCTCGGCGGTCCCGAGCCGCTCCCCCACCAGCAGGATCTCGGGCGTCCACGCGTCCATCGCAAGGCCGCGGCCCCGCGCGTCGGCCACGGACGAGGCACCGACCTGGCCGAGCGTCCGCTCGACGTCGGCGGCGCGCGCCTCCAGCTCGCGCACGATCCCGGCCAGGCTCGGCACGTGCCGCACCCGTCCGGTGTCGACGGCGCCGGGCAGGTCGCCGAGCGCACCTACGACCGTGACCTGCAGGTCGTCCGCCCACAGGGACGTCGCGAGCTCGATCGCGAGCGCCGCGAGCGTCGCCTGCGCGCTCTCGTCCGTGCCGCGGATGTCGAGGCACGCGACGTTCTCCAGGTCGAGCATCAGGTGCGCGTCCTCGTCGTCGTGCCCGATCGTCACCAGCGACGGGTACGGCGCGTCGCCCCGGGCGTCGTCCAGCACGCCGTCCAGGTCCGCCGCAGACAGCTGCCACACATAACGGTCCGTCGTCGAGGCCCACGGGTGCGGAAGCTGCGCCGGCCGGTCCAGGTAGAGCTCGACGAAGTCGCCGCTCTTCAGACGCGCGACCCGCACCCCCGGCAGCGGGAGCGCCCGCTCCCGGTGCCAGTTCGCGAGACTCCGCAGCGCGAGGTCCACCTGCTCGCGCCCGAACGTGTCCTCCACGGCGCGTAGCTGCTGCTCCAGGACGCCAGGCGGGCTGCTCGGGGCCGGGATCGCGATGCGCTCGCCGGCCTTGCGCCGACGGCGGGCGTTCGCACGCTTCGCCGCGATCAGGGCGAGGATGCCCGCCGCGAGCAGGCCACCCACGCCGGTGACCGTCCGCACGTCGAGGCTCTCGTCGAGCTCCTCGGCCAGGTCCGCGTCCGCGAGCGCCGCCGCGACCTCCGGGTCGGTCGCCTCTGCGACCGGCTCCGGGGCAGCGGTCGCCTCAGGGGCGGCCGTCATCTCCGTGGCGCCGTCCGCGGCCAGGTCCTCGGGCCTCACCTCGTCGCCCACGCTGCCCGACGGCGGAGCCGTGGTCACCTCCGGCAGCAGCGTCGCCCCCGCCTGGGGTGCGCCCGCTTCGGGCGCCGCCGTGTCGGCCGCCGCGTCGGGAACTGTCGTGTCCGGGCTCGCCGCGGTGTCCTCGGCCGCGCCGCCCGCCTCCGTCGTCTCGGGCGCAGCGGTCTCGGCCTGCGCCTCCGGCGCTCCCTCAGCCTCCACGGGAGCGCTCGTCGGAGACGTGGCCTGCTCCGGTGCCGGGGCGGTCAGCTCGGGTGCAAGCACGCCGTCGTCGAACGGGTCGATGCCTGTCGAGCCCTGCTCGGGCGTCTGCTCGAGGGTCGGGTCGGCGACGAGGTCGTCGGGCGTGACCGCCTGGAACTGCGAGGCGATCGGGGTGTCCGCGGGTGCGGCCGCCGGGTTCGGGACCGGGAGCGACTCGTCCTCCGGGGCGCCGATCGACGCCCCCTCCGGGAAGGGCGTCGCCGGCGCGGTGGACTCCGCCTCGGGAGCGGGCTGAGCCGGGGCGGCCTGCTCAGCCGGCCGCTCGGGCACCGGCTGTTCGGCGGCCGGCGCGGACTCGGCGATCTCAGGAGTCGACAGGTCCTCGGACGTGACGGCGTCACCCACCGGGGCCTCAGCGGCGGGCGCCGGGTTCGGCTCGGGAGCAGGTTGCTCGGCCGCGGGTGCGGTCGGCTCGGCGACCGCCTCGGGAGCCGCGGCGGCATCGCTCGCCTCGCCCGCCGCGTCGGTCCCGCCCTCGACCGTGCCCTCGCCCTGCGCGCTCCCGCTCTCCCCCGTCGACTCGCCTGGCTGCGCCGGGGCCGGGGCCTCGGGTGCAGGCGCGCTGGTCTGGGCGGCCGTCGGGGTCGCGCCCGGGACGGTGATGTTCCAGCCGGGAAGGATCAGGTCGGGGTCCGACAGGTGGGCGCCGCCAGGCTGCACCGTGTCCTTGGACGCCTCGTACAGCTCGGGGTACTTCGTGCCGTCGCCGAGCTCGTCCTCCGCGATCTCCCACAGCGTGTCGCCGGGCACGACCGTATGGGTCCCTCCCGCCGAAGTAGTGAGCTCGTCCGGCTCACCCTCCACAGTTCCGGCTGTCACGACGGACGAGCTCACTACTTCGGCGGCGTCGGAAGGAAGCGTCAGCACCCAGCCCGGCTCGATCCAGTGCGAGGCGTCGAGCGTGCCGCCACCCGGCTGCGCCACCCCGTAGTTGAGGTTTGCGATCTCCTTGAACCGTGCACCGTCACCGAGGGTCTGCGCGGCGATGCGCCAGAGGCTGTCGCCGGCCTTCACCGTGTAGGTCGCGGGCGGTGCCGGCGTCTCCGCCGTCGTCGGGATCGCCGCCGCTGCTTCCGTCGTCGTCCCACCCGACTGCGTTGCCTCCGCGGACACGCTCACGCCCGACGTCGGGCTCGCGAGGTCCGCCGTCGGGCCGGCTGCCGTGGCTGCGAAGGCCGGGCCGGCGCCGGGGGCGGAGACGAGCATCGTCACGACCGCGCCAACGAGCGCGGCCGCGGCGCGCTGCTGCAGGCCCAGGCCGTGCAGCCGCGGGGACCGCACGCCGCGTGCGGCCGCGACCACCTCGATGAGCACCGCCACCGCGAACGTGGCCCACGCGAGCCAGCCCACCACCTTGACGAGGCCGAGCAGCACGCTGCCCGTCACGTCGGGGGTGCTCAGCGTGGTGAGGACGCTGTCCCACGTGATCTCGCCGGTGACGATCGGGCCGCCGAAGAACCACAAGCCGACGGGGATGCCGACGACCAGGAGGAGGAGCGCGAGCGCTGCGCCGAGGCCGCGCGCCACACGGACGGCGATCCCCGGACCGGTTGGCTCTGGCGCGCCGGGCCTTGCCGCCC
Source organism: Antribacter soli (assembly GCF_021568775.1). Lineage (GTDB taxonomy): Bacteria > Actinomycetota > Actinomycetes > Actinomycetales > Cellulomonadaceae > Antribacter > Antribacter soli. Next base: position 156,784 of record NZ_JAKGSG010000020.1, read on the forward strand.
GGACCCGCCCGGTCGCCCGGTGCTGTGTCGAGGTGCTCATCATGGGGCCTCCTCCCCGATACCGCGGACTGCGCGGGCCTCGGCGGTCGCCGTGGCCGTCAGCTCGTGGATGCCGATCAGCGGCAGGAACTTGGTGCGGTACGTGACCTCGGTGCTCACGCGCACGGTCGCGCCGTTCACGGCGTCGACCGCGCCCACGACGCCGGCGGCGTCGAGCGTCTGCTGGGCGGCCGTCACGGCCGCAACCGGGTCGATCACCGGAGCATCGCCTCGCTGCAGGGCCGCGATGCCGACCTGCTGCGCGGCCGCTCGCGCGGCCTGCTCGGCCACGTACTCGGCCTCGTCCTCGGCCTGCAGCTTCCCGCCCCCGTCGACGACGAGACCGATCGCGATGATCAGCGCGGGCACGAGGCCCGCGGCGAGGATCGAGACCTCGCCGCGATCGTCCCGTGCCCGACGCCGGCCGGCGCCCGCCACTGCCGCTACCGGCACGTGCGGGCCGCGCGACCACCACCTGGTCCCCTGCCTCATTGCCGCCCCCTGTACGCGTCCAGGACCGACGTCCCGGTTGCGCTGATCGTCCGGCTGCCCGGTGCTCCGGGCATCCCGAGGTCTGCGAGTGGCACCACGCACGACACCGTCACCGTGATCGTCCCGGTCTCCCCGAGGGGCAGGCCGAACGCCTCGGTCGACGGCGCCACAGAGGTGCTCGCGCACTTCACGTTCGAGTTGGAGAGCGTCGTGGTCGCCGTGCTCGTCGCCTGGACCGCCGCGACCTGCTGGTTCCGGCTGATCGACGCCGCCCGCGCCGCTTCGTTCGCCGCGGACTGCACCACACCCTGGGCCAGCACGATCCGCCCGGCCATGATGAGCAGCAACCCGACGAGCAGCAGCACGGGAAAGATGACGGCGGTGTTCACAGCGACGTTGCCCTCATCACTCCGCCCACGGAGGTGAGCGAGCGAACCACGGCGGAGCCGGAGGTCGTGCGCGCGGGCGTGGACGGGCCTGGCGGGAGCGCGCGAGGAACGAGCGCGCGGATGGTTGCCCGCGCGCACGACCTCCGGCTCCGCCGCCCCGACCGACGACACCCAGGCCCCCCTCACGGCGCACCCTCCGAGGTGAACCGCTCCACGGGACCGGTCGCCGTCTGCTCGATCAGCAGCCCGCGCAGCCCCGGCACGATCGACGGGGCCAGCCCCGTCACCGTCGCGGTCGCGGTCGTGGCCCCCCGGTCCACCGCGATCCGCACGTCGGCGAAGACGCCCTCCCCCGCGCGCTCCAGCCGCGCCGCCGCCTCCTGGTAGCCGGCCTCGACGCTCCCGCCCTCGACCCGCGCCGCCTGCACGGCGCCGTTCGCGATCGCCTGGGCGGTGTTCTGCGCGTGGAAGTACAGGACTCCCTGGACCATGCCGAAGATCAGCAGCAGCACGATCGGGTACACGATGACGGTCTGGATCGACGCGGCCCCGGCGTCGTCGGCCTCAGGGCGCGGGCGCACACCGGTGAGGACGCTCACGTTCACGGTGCGACCTCCCTGGTGTGCGACGGGCAGTACGTGCGGTCCTGTCAGCCGAGCCCTTCCATGTAGCGGTCCACGAGGGCCTTGATGGCCGCGCCGAGCGCGATGACGATGCCCAGACCGACGACGGACAGGACGACGACCTCGATCGACTCGAGCCCTTCGTCGTCCGGAGACCCGGCGCGCCGTGCGGCGCGGCGGGCGCGCAGCTCAGCGCGACGTGCGGCGAAGACCTCGCCGAACGCCGCCGACGCGCCGGCGGCCCGCGCGGAGACCCGTGCGGCAGCCCGGACGGCCGGGGAGTGGTTGGTGCTGGGGGTGGTTGACATCGCGACTCCCGGTGGTGCTGTCAGATTCGACAAATGGCTGGTATGCGGTTCGTGTGACACGAGTGTTCCCCGGATGCCCGATTCGCGACAGGGCAGACTGTGATGTCAGCATCGTGGTTCACGGACCGCGTAACCACGTCGGTCACGGCGCCTGCTGGAACATCGTCACGCCGATCGGGTAAATCAGCATCAAGAAATAGACAAAGACGGTCAAAGTTCCTGGGACGGTCATACGGACCGTCGCGTCGTGCGCGATCTGCTGCTCCACGTCCAGCTGCGCGTCCCGCATGGCCGACGCCTTCGACTGGAGCTGGTCGTGGATCGCCGACCCTTGCGTGCCCGCCAGCTCGATGATCGACGCGACCTCGCCGAGCGAGTCCACACCGACTTCCGCCCCCAGCTCCCGCAGCGAGGTCCACGGCGGCCGCCCCTCCCAGCGCCCGCGCTCGAGCGCCTCCGCGATCCGCCGGAACGGCCAGCTGCGCGCCACCTCGGCCGCGGCGAACGTCGCCTGGGTGGCGCCGGCCCCGGAGATCCGCTCGATCGCGATGAGCTCCAGGTACGTCGACACGGCCCGGGCGAACTCCTGCCGGGCGCGCCGGGACTTGGACCGGGCGTCGAGGTCGGGCAGGTACCAGGCGCCGAGGGCGAAGACCAGCGAGGCCCCGAACGGTACCGACACCGGCAGCCCGAGGTTGAGCAGGCTGGCGGACAGCCCGAGGAACGGCACTGCGACGAGCGCGATCACGGCGCCGAGCGCCTTCTCGCCGTAGTGCTCGGTCGCCGTCTTGCCGATCAGATCGAGGTCCGCCGCCGTCGGCCCCAGCGGCCGCAGCACCGACGACGGCAGCCGCCGCTGCGCCCAGGCCCCGAAGACCTGCGTGTAGTGCTGCGTCCGGGTGACCTCCTCGTCGTCGGACACCACGACCGGGCCTACCTGGTCGTCCCCGCTGAGCCGGTCCAGCGCCGAGCGCAGGCGAGGCAGCGACGGGACGAACTCCCGCACTATCAGGAGCAGGCCGAGCCCGCCGACGACGCCTGCCGCCACCGCGTAGGTCCACATCGGTTAAGCACCCCTCTCGGACGCGGGGAGGAACCGCGGGATCGGCCGGCCCAGGGAGATGCGGCGCATCCACAGCAGGCACCCGCAGTAGGCGACGAACAGCGCGACGGCGACCACCTGGCCGGTCGGGCTCGCGTACCCCCTGAGGTACCCCGTCATCGAGGTCCCCGCCAGGACGAGCAGGGTCACGATCGTCACCCAGCGCACCGTCGCCCGGCCCGTGGACCGCTCCGTCTCGATCTCACGACGGGCCCGGGCCTGCGCCGACAGCGACTCCGCGAGCTGCCGCAGCGCCTGCGCGACCGCACCCGTCCGGTTCTCCGACTCCAGGATCAGGGCGGAGGCGATCATGTCGGCGGAGTAGTCGTCCATCTCGTCGGCCCAGCGGTACAGCGCCGGCTTGATCGGCTGGCGCGCCTCCAGGCGCGCCACCAGCCGGGCAAGAGACGGACGGATCGAAGGCGCCGCGCCGTGCAGCGTCGCGGCGATGCCCTGCTCGAGGCCCACGGCCCCGCCGGACAGCACGCCGATGAGGGACCGCACCCAGGCCGTCAGGTCGGTCAGCTTCTCGACGTCCGCCGACGACGTCGTGGTCCGGAACAGCGACGGCAGCCCGACGATCAGGACCGGCAGGATGAGGGCGAGCGACCACCAGCCGGTGAAGATGCCCGCCACCGCGCCGACGGCCGCGCCGACGAACAGCAGCCGGCGCTGCGGGTACAGCGGACCGCCCTTGTCGAGGCCGACGAGCCGCACCAGGCCCGCGAACGGCGGCTCGGTGCGGACCGGCCGCGGCACGGGCTCGGACTTCTGCGCGCCCACGACCATGAACCACAGGCCGAGCCCCAGACCCAGCCCGGAGAAGATGGCGATGAGCGTGGTCACGGCGAGTTCCCCCACAGCCCGGAGCGGTAGTTGAGCAACGACGCGTCGAAGCCGGACCGCTCGAGGTCCGTCAGGAACGACGGCGAGTGCGCCGGGACGGCCCGCCCGTCGTCGCCCGGCGCGAACAGGTCCGTCACCGCGACCGGGTTGCCCTGCTCGCCACGCGTCACCTCGATCACCTCGGAGACGTAGCGGACGCGGCGGCCCGTCACGCGGTCGATGTCGACGTTGAGGAACACGATGAGGTCGATCGACTGCGCCACCTGCCGGTACGCGTACGTCTCGCTCAGGGTCGAGTCCTGGACGGCCATGCCGACCAGACGCTCGACGACGTCCCGCGCGCCGTCCGCGTGCACCGTCGAGAGCGACCCGTTGCCCATCTGCATCGCCTGGAACATCGACACGATCTCTGGCCCGCGCACCTCGCCCACGATGACGCGGGAGATGTTGTGGCGCAGCGACTCGTACACGTTGATGTTGGTGTCGATCTCGCCGACGCGGCGGCCCGACACGTTCATCTCGCCCGAGCCCTCGCGCGTGCGCAGCGCCACGACGCGGCGGTGCTTCTCGGGTTCGAGGTGCAGGTAGAGCTCGTAGTCGGTCTCGATCGTGGCGACCGACTCCCAGGGATCCAGGCCGGCGCACAGCGCCCGCAGCATCGTCGTCTTGCCCGAGCCCTGGCCCTGGCCCGAGACCACGATCGACTTGCGGGCCCGCACCGCCGCCCCGAGGAACTCCTCCAGCACGGCGTCGACCGTGCCCGTGCCGCGCAGCATCGCCAGGTCGACGGACTGGAGCCGCTGCAGCCGGATCGTCACCCGCGGCCACGGCACGACCCAGCCCACGGCCGCGAGGCGCACGCGGCCCGGCAGGTCGAGGTTGAGGAACGGGTTCGCGCGGGTGAACGACCGCTCGTTCGCGGGGTCGCGCGCCGCGAGGAACTGGAGGAAGTCGATCAGCTCGGCGTCCGAGTCCGCGATCGGTTCGGCGTACCGGCGCGAGCCGTCGCCCATGAGCATGAGGACGGGCTGCGTCCCTGTGATCTCGATGTTCTCCACGTCGGGCGTGTCGATCAGCGGCTGCAGCCGGCCGAGCCGGAACAGCGCGTCGAAGAGCGCCCGCGTGATCTCGACCTGGTACTCGGGCGTCCAGGGCCGCTGCCCGGCGTTGAGCAACGCGTCGTTGTGGTCGCGCACGACCTGCTGGATGAGCTCCTGGCCGAGCGCCTCGCGGGTGTCCTCGTCGAGCTCGCGCGCCGCGAGCGCCGTCGTCAGGCGCTGCGACACCTCGCCACGCAGGCCGTTGACCTGCGCCCAGAACTCGGCGTCCCGGGTCCGCGACGCGGTGTCGGCCCCGGCGGCGGCCTCGGTCCACGCAGCGGCCCCCCGCCCAGGCTGCCCGACGTCGGAGCCCGCCCTGGTCTGTGCGCCCACCCAGGGCGAGTGGCCGCCCGGGCCGGGTGCCGCACCGGCGGGCGGGACGCCCGGGGCGACCGGTCCGGCGTCGGGCACCGTGCCGGGGTGGACGCCCGTGTGCGCGTCCTGGAAGAGGGGAAGGCCCCCGAGCTCGGGGAGCTCCGCGGGCTGCTTGGCCATCAGTTCTCCTCCCCCGTCGCGAAGCGGGCGCGCCGCTGCTCGATCCGCTCGGTGACCGCGTCGATGATCGGGGCGGCGGACCGGACCAGGGCGGAGCCGCTCCAGCGGCGCCCCGGCGGGGCGCCCACCGCCAGGACCTCGGCGTTCACCGGGTCCCAGGCGATCGCGCCGACCGAGGCCAGGCCGAGGGTCGAGGCGATCTCGCTCGCCTGGTACGGACGGCCCGGGCCGACCGTGAGGGCGGAGAGATTGGTGAGGTCGCGCGCGGCCGCGTCGACCACCGAGGTGCGCGCGCGGACCAGCTCGCGGGTCACCGCGATGTCCGGGAGGCGGGAACCGGTCGTGACGAGCACCTGGTCGGCCAGCCGGAGGATCGGCTCGCGGTCCTCGCGGGTGGCGCCGCCGCCGACCGGGCCGATGCGACCCAGGTCGACGAGGACGTCCATGCCGCCACGCTCGAGCGCGAGGAGCTGGTTCGCCAGCGCGGCCCACAGGTTCGCGACGGCGGGTGCCACGTGCGGCCCGGTGATCCCCGGTAGCAGCTTCTTGTCCTGACTGCCTTCGGCGAGCGGCAGGGTCTGCGCCCAGAGGCTGCCCTCCAGGTCACCGTGGCTGTGCGCCAGGGCAAGCCGGCTCAGGCCGCGGTCGTGCGCGAGCTGGCCACGGAAGTAGCCGGCCAGGATGGAGGAACCCGCGAGGTCGGCCTCGACGAGCAGCACCGGACGCGGCCACTGCAGGGCCAGTACCAGTGCCGTCGTCGTGGTCCCCGGTGAGCCCTTGGCGTTGACGAGCGCAACGAGGGCCACGGGTCACCCGTTCCCGTCGGCGAGCGAGTCCAGGATGAGCGCGACGCGGCCTGTCGCCGCACGGGCGGCGAGGGCGGCGGCGTCCGCCCTGTCGACCTCGAGGTCTATGACGGTCTGGTCACCCAGGTCCGACGGGGCGACGCTCCGGACGATCGCGTCGATGGCGAACGGATCCTCCACCGGCGGCTCGCCGCCCGCGACCGGCGTCTCGACGATCCGGACGCGGTCTCCCGACGTCAAGGGCGTCCTGGTGGGCATCTGGTTGTCGGCGAGGGAGACGCCGACGACGGACATGCCCTCGGCGGGCCCGACTTCCTCGGCGTAGCTGGTGGGTGTGAGGAGCTGGCCCGCCAGCAGGTCGACGGTGGCGCGCTTGCCGTCCACCGTCTTGGCCAGGCCCTCCGCGACGGGCGTCAGGTCGCTCGGGCTGAGGGGCAGGTCGGCGACGCGCAGGTCGGCGGACGTGATCTCCTCGCCGCGCGCGACGTCGTTGACCAGCACGAGCACCTTCTGCGTCTCGCCCAGCGTCGTCGTCAGGTACACCGTAGCGAGGACGCTGAGCGCGACGAGCGCGAGGCCGAGCGCCACGAGCGCCGGCCGACGGCGCGCCCGCGTGGGCTTCGCCGGGGCGGGCGGACGTGGACGCGCGGCAGGGACCTGGCCGCTCACCGGGCGCTGCTGCCCCGTGACGGCCGGCCACTGCCCGGTGCTCGGTTGTCTCCCGTGTCTCTCGCCGACACTCGTGGTCACCACGTCCCCTTCGGTCTCCGCATCCACCGTGCGCCCCCTGCACTGCATCGATCGCCGTGGCGGTCCCCGGTGGGAACCGCCGCAGGCCATCTTGATGCAGACGGGCGAACCCGGCAGGTCGAACGGTAACGACCGAGCCGGGCGGACCGATAGGTCAAGGCCGGGTCAAAAGATGTGGAGATGGCTTGAAGGAATGGTGACTGACGACAGAAGTGGCGAGACAGGGCTGGCGGAGGGGTCCTCCCTTCCCCAGAGGACCCCTCCGCGACGGGACTCCGGCGGGTACGCCCACCGGCTCTCCGCCCCGTCCTGTCTCAGCCCGGCGACCCCCCAGACATGCCGCCGGACTGGACAGCCTCCGCCAGGCGGCGTACCGCCCGGCTCGCACGCTGGCGCAACGCAGCGTGCGAGATCCCAAGTTCCTGTGCGACCCGCTTCTGGTAGTTCCCGCGCCCGGAGGCGAGCTCCGCGTACTCGGGCAGGTCAGGGTCCGGCGCGTACAGGCGGGCGAGGAGCGCCGCCTCCTCGCGCGTCAGGACGTCACGACCGAGCCCCCAGGCGATGACGTCGAGCACCTCGCCCGTCGGGCCGAGGGTGAGGCTCGCCGGCGAGAAGCACGCCTCGGGAGCGTCCTCCGGCGCCACCGGCCGCTCGAGGTAGGTGAGGACCTCGGTCTCCGTCGGGATCTCCTCGACCTGCGGGCCGCGGCTCGCGCGGGACCCGTGGGCGAACGGAGCCCGGTCGCCCACGACGCGCGTCAGCGTGTGGCCCTGCAGGCGCATCGCCACCCGGTCGGCGCGCGCCAGGTCGTACGAGGTGATGGCGTCCCACATCGCGGCCGCGGTCTCCTGCTCCAGGTCCTGGACGTCCGGGTAGTGGCGACGGGAGCGGCGCACGATCGTCCGCACCGCGGGGAGCATGCACTGGAGCACGGCGCGGCCGGCGGCGAAGCTGCCGTCCGCGTGCTCGGCGAGGAGGGCGTGGAGCACCGGGTCGGCGTCGCCCGACTCCAGGCGCACCGACCGCCCGTTCCGCAGTCCCGCGAGCTGCGGGAAGCGGGCGACCAGGCGGTCGAGCTCCGCCGCGAAGGATCGCGTGCCGCACAGGTCGGCCCAGTCGTGGTCGAGCTCCGTCATGAGCGTGCCCGGTCCGGGCCCGCGTGTCGGCATGCGTGTGGGCATGGCGATCCCCCCTTCTTCGCCTTGACTCTTTCGAGGGGGTGTTGCCCGGCACTGTTGCCCGTTCGCCGCGCCACGAGATGCAGTGTGTGATCTGGGTCACATCGCTTGCGTGTCGTTTCACGCGTGTCGTCACACGAGAGCAAAGGCCGCCATTTGTCGGTAGGTGCAGGAGGGCGGGCACGGACGCGAGCAGAGCGGACGAGGGAGAGGCGAGATGAGCGAGCACGAGCTGGACCCGGGCGCAGCGAACATCGACACCGCACGCGGGAGCATGAGCGGGAACCTGCAGGTCGATCCCCGCGTCGACACCGCCGTCGACATCGTGGCCGACCAGACGTGGTCCCTGCTGCGGGACACCGCCGTGGTGCATGCGGCGCGGATCGAGCTGGGCCCCGAGGTGAACGCCCTCGTCGACTCCCTGCACGAGGACCCGCTCGGCGAGGAGGACACCGCGGCCCGCCTGGGCGCCCTCCTCGACAACGACCGCGCGCGCAAGGCGCGCGCCGCTCGCGCCCGCATCGACGCGAAGCTGCAGCGGGAGGTGCGCGCCCGATGAGCTCAGTCCTCGACCGCCGCCGCGACCGGCGCGCCGCACCGGCCACGCTGCCCGCTGGCGCGGAGGCCGGGGCGACGCGCGCGCCCGGGGCGTCCGGTCCGACGTCGGGCAGCCCGGTCGCTCCCGGCGAGGAGCCGCCGCAGGTGCTCGAGTGGACCCAGGGTCCCGCGCTCGTGACGAAGGCCTGGGCGATCGGGCTGGCCCTCGCGATCGCGGCCGGACCGATCGCGCTCGCCTGGGTGCTGCTGCGGCCCGCCACGACCGGGCCCGCGACGACCGGAGGCGGCGCCGACTACGCCGCGAGCGCCGCGGCGGGTGAGCGCGCCACCGAGCTCGTGGAGACGTGGCTGCGCGCGGACCGCGACGACCAGCAGCTCGTCGACTCGCTGACGTCGGCCCCCGTGGGGCAGCTGCCCGACACGGGGCTGACGATCCGGGACTCGTCCGTGGCGTCGGTCGCGCAGACGGGCGACCAGAACTGGTCGGTGACGGTCGGCGTGGACGTGGCCGAGCCGGCGCCCGGGGCCGCGCCGCCCGCCGAGGGCCAGGCACCCGCGCTCGTCTGGGTGCGCCGCTACTTCCGTGTGCCCGTTCACGTCGCGGTCTCCGAGGAGGCCCTCGCCGTGGAGGCGCTCGCGCTCCCCGCGCCCGTGCCCGCCCCGGCCACCGCCGAGGCGCCCGACCTCGACTACCCCCACACCATCTCGCCCACGAGCGCCGCCGGCGAGTCGGTCGCGAGCTTCCTGGCCGCGATGGTCGCCGGTCAGGGCGAGATCTCCCGCTACACGCGGCCCGGCGCAGCGATCGCCGCCGTGACCCCGGCCCCGTACACGGCCGTCGCGGTCAAGGGCCTGGTCGGCTCGCACGAGATCTCCGACGACCCGGCCGACGGCGACGGCTCGTACGTGCTCGCCACAGTCGACCTCACCCGGCCGGACGGCCAGAAGACGACCGCCCAGTACGCCGTCACGCTCATCGCGCGTGACGGCCGCTGGGAGGTGGCCGGCCTGGACCAGGCCGTGCGGACCCAGACCCCCGTGTCCGGCAGTGCCGGGCAGGAGAACGAAGGAGAGAACTGATGATGCTCGAGCTGATGAACCTCGCCGTCGCCGCCGCCCCCGCGCCCGCGGGGATGGTCAGCGCGGACGGCTTCCTGGACCTGATCACCGTGAAGTCGGAGGAGGTCAAGAGCGCGATCGAGTCCGTTGCCTTCGTCGTGGTGATCCTCATGGTGGTCATCACCGCGGTGAAGACCAAGATGTCGATCGCGGCCATCGTCATGTCCGCGATCGTGGGTGGCGTGGTGCTGTGGCTGGTCAACGGCGGCATCAACGTCACCAAGGACCTCACGGACCAGGAGTTCGGCAGCTCGGCGCCGCCCGTGGTGTCGGTGCAGACCCTGGTCTGACGCGCGGAGTCGGTCGCCCGTCGGACGGCGGGGGTGGGCCTGCGGGCGACCCGGTCGCACCCGACGGGCGTAGTGCGAGGTGAGGAGGTTGCGGCATGGAGACCGCGAAGTTCTACACGAAGGCGCGGCGCATCCCCATGCTCGTGGGGAAGATGCCGAGCGGCGCGCGCATCTGGGGCGGGCCGTACACGCTCACCCAGATCGGCGCGGGCGCGCTCGTCGCCTTCGCGCTGTGGAAGACAGCCTCGTTGTGGGCCCGCTTCGGCGGCTTCATGAACCTCTTGGTGGCCGTGGGCCTCGTCGTGGGCGCGGTCTGGGCCACCGGGAAGATCCCGAACACGGGGCGCAACCCCGTCGGCTGGATCATGGACGCCTTCAACCTCACCTCGACGCCCGGCCGGCTCTCGGGCCGGCAGCTCACTTTGCCCAAGCCGCGGCTGGTCACCCACCGGGTCGCGTTCGCGGCCAGGGTCCCCGCACGGGTGCCCGACGCCGGTCGCGCGCCCTCGGCGGTCGCCTCGCCCTGGCCGTCGGTCGTCCCGGCCGGACCGGTGCTCCACGCCGACCCCGTACCGCCCGCCCTGCCACCGCTGACGCCGGGGGACGTGCCGTCCTCTGTCGGCGGGCCCTCGCCCGAGGCACCCGAGTCCGAGGCGAGACGACGGGAGGCGCGGCTGACCGGAGTCGGACAGCTCCTGGCCGGATCCCTGGTCAAGGGGCCCGGCACGGGACCTGACCTTCCACCTGACCTGCGACCTGACCCGCGCCACGAAGGGGACAACTGATGCTGAGCCAGATCTCCTCCTTGACCGACGGCCTCATGTGGACCCGTTCCGGAACCGTGTGGGCCGTCTGGCGGGTGTCGCCCATCCCCTACGCGTTCCAGCCGGACGACAAGAAGCACGCGGCGCGGCGGCACCACACGGCCCTGTACCGTGCGCTGCGGGGCGAGTCCCTGCACCTCGGGCTCGTCGCGGCGACCGACCCGGCGTCGGTTGTCGAGGCCATGATCGAGGGCGTCGACCTGGAGCAGCACGTCGCCTGGGCGGAGGAGTGCGAGGCGACCCTCGACTTCCTCGAGCAGATCGAGATCGGGCGCCGGGCGTACTGGATCGCGGCGCCGCTCGCGAACCCCGGGGCGTCCGCCGTGATGGAGCCGCTGCAGGCGAGCTGGGCGTCGCTCAAGGACGCGCTGATGATGCCGCGGGCCACGCCGTCGAAGCACGCGATCGCGGTGCGAGCGGCGCAGGCCGAGGGGCTGCGCAAGGAGATGCCGTCGGCGTTCGACCCGCGGCCGGCGTCCGTCGCGGAGATGGCGTGGGTCTTCGGCCACTCGATGAAGCGCGGGCTGGGGCTGGACACCGCGGTGCCCGTCGACGGGTCGCTCGACGCTGAGCTCCACCTCTCCGGGCCGTCGTTGCTGCCCACCGCCTTGATCGACCCCGCGGGTCAGACCGACTCCCCGAAGCGCCTCGGGCCCCTCGCCATCCTCAAGCGCCCGTTCGTCAAGGTGCTCGACCCGACCGCGCCGGACCTCGCCTCCTACCAGACCACCCTCGTCGTCGCCGACACGCCGTCCGGCGGGATCACGTTCCCCGAGTGCGAGTGGATCGGCCGGCTCGACGAGAGTGGCGTCGAGGCCGACTGGGCCATCCGCATGACCGTCCGGTCGCGCGACGAGGTGACGAACCGCAACCGTCGCGCCGTGCGCACCCTGAACGACCAGTTCGACCAGCGCGAGGAGGAGGAGCGCGCCGGCTCGTCGCTCGACATCACGGCGCGCGCCCTCGGCGAGTACCAGGCCGTCATGGACGCCGACGAGCTCGAGGTCGAGGTCGACGCCACCACGATGTTCGTGGTGTCGGGGTCCTCGCCCGACGAGGTGGCCGACGACGCCCGCTCGCTCACCAAGTACTTCGCGTCCATGCAGTTCGCGCTGCGGACCGACCCCACGATCCAGCCCATGCTGTTCGAGGCGACGATGCCCGGCGTGCCCACCACGCGGGTGGTCCGCGAGTACTCGCAGATCACCACGGCGCGGTCGTTCGCCGTGGCCGTGCCCTTTGCGACGACGGAGCTCGGCGACCGCGCCGGGTCGCTGTTCGCGCTCGAGATCTCGAACGGGGCGTCGCGGCCGAACCCGGTGTTCGTCGACCTCGCAGGGGCGTCGGACAAGCTGGACGTCGCGCTCGCCATGGGCTTCGTGGGCGAGCTCGGAGCCGGCAAGAGCGTCTCCATGAAGACGGTCGCCATGGACAACGTCGACCGTGGCGCCACGCTCATGGCGGTGGACCACACCGAGATGGGCGAGTGGGGCATCGCCGTCTCGGGGATCTCCGGGTCGCAGGTGGTCGAGATCTCGGAGGAGGCCACCCTCTCCGTCGACCCGCTGCGGATCCTGCCGCTCGCCCAGGCGCCGCGCGTCGCCCGGTCCTTCCTCTCGGTGCTGCTGTCCGTCCAGACGAAGTCGGACCAGACGGTGCTGCTGTCCAAGGTGCTGCACCCCGAGTACATGTGGCGGCACGAGATCACGAGCTTCGGCTCCCTGGCCCGGCACCTCGAGCACGACTGCGAGTTCGCCGGGGCGCAGCGCCTCGCCGACGAGATGCGGATCTTCTCCGAGCTCGACTTCGGCCGCGCGGTCTTCGACGACACCCTGCCGCCGCTCGACATCGAGGCGCCGGCGATCGTGCTGCACACCCACCGCCTCCAGCTCCCGTCCAGGGCGGACATGGAGCACAGCCACCTGTTCGCCGAGCTCAAGGCCGAGAAGGTGTTCGGGCGCGCCACGTTCGCGCTCATCGCCGCGCTCGCCCGGCAGCGCTGCTTCGCAGACCGCACGCGGCTGGACATCTTCGCCGCCGACGAGGCCGCGAAGACGATGTCGTCGCCCGAGGCGGCCGAGGAGATCGGCATGTTCATCCGTGACGGCCGCAAGCACAAGGCCGCCCTCCTGCTCGGCAGCCACGACGCCGAGGAGGACTTCGGCAACGAGGTCGTGCGCGGCCTGGTCCCGTTCCGCGTGCTCCTGCGTCACCGTGACGCCAACCTCGCCCGCCGCGGGCTGCGGTGGCTGCACGGCCTGGCCGCCGACGCCCCCGTCGACGAGGGTCTCGTCAAGCTCGTCACCGAGAACACGGCACCCGTCATCGACTCGGTGGTCGGCGTCCCGGACGAGCGGCGCGGCGAGTGCCTGCTGCGCGACTTCCAGGCCCGCTACGGGCGCGCCAAGATCATGGCCCCCTTGGTCATGACCCGCTCGGAGACCGTGAAGACGACCCCGACGAGCTCGGCAGGGACGGTGATCGGCGCATGATCAGACTCGAGGACGTCGGCACCGCGGGTGTCGATCTCACCGACACGCACGGCGTGTCCGTCTGGGACTTCGACCTGCAGTTCGACACGGGGTCGTTCCTCGGCGTGCCCGACGTCGGGACCCAGATCTACTCGACGCTCACCGGCCTGTTCTGGGGCTGGTACCGCAACCTCGTGTCCGTGCAGATCTGGGTGCTCGACTGGGTGCTCGGAATGGACTGGCTCGGCTTCATCCTGTCGCCGCTCGCGGGCATCAGCGTCATCGTCCAGTCGATGGTGTCGCAGATCGGCATCCTGTCGCTGACGCTCATCATCCTCGCGTTCGTCGTGGGCTTCTGGCTGATCAGAGGGCGGTACGCCGGCGGCTTCATGGAGCTCCTCATCGGCTGCGCCATCGCCGCCCTCGCCACCGGGTTCCTCGCGAACCCCATGGCGACGATCGGCGGCCCGAACGGCGTGATCATGCAGTCGCGCGACGCCGGCATGTCCATCGCGACCGGGTTCGCCACCGAGGGCGCGTCGTTCGAGCAGGACACCGACGCGATCCGGGACGGTCTCAAGGGGCAGCTCGTGGACACGCTGGTGCGCACGCCGCACCAGATCCTCAACTACGGCGCCATGATCGACGGGACTTCCTGCGAGGGCGTCTACACGGAGAACGTCGGCACCGATGGCGCGGTCGAGGCCATCGGCGGCTGCGATCCGGCGTTGGCCGAAGCGGCCTCGTCGGTCTCCGAGGGCACGGTCGTCGCGGCGATCAGCCTGCTCAGCAGCGCGTTCGTGTTCCTCGTCCTGTCGGTAGTGATCGTGGGCGGCACCATCTTCGCCGTGCTGCTCCTCGGCTGGTCGGCGATCAAGCTCCTGTGGCAGCTGCCCGTCGGTGTCGTCTCGAGCGACACCCGTGGCGCGCTGTTCAAGACCTTCGCGAGCGTGGCCTTCGGCTGCTTCCTCGTCGCGATCGCCACGGTGTTCCTCGTCGCGTGGATGAAGATGCTGCTCGGCTTCTACGGCGCGACGAGCGGGCTGCCGTTCCTCGTCCGGCTCTACCTGTTCAACACCGTGGTCATCGCCGGGGCCGTCGCGTACGTGGTCGCCGGAGCCAGCGTCCGCAAGGGCCTGCGCACCCTCGCGGAGCGCCTGGCCAAGATGGGCGCCAGCCCGTCGAAGATCCCCGCCCCGGCCAAGATCAACTGGGAGGCGCCGGAGAAGTTCGGCAAGAACTACGAGAAGGTGAAGGGCTACCTCGGCGTCGGCCTCGGGCCGAAGCCGGCACCCTCGACCGCCGGGTCCGCCGTTGCGGCGGGCGCCGGTGGCGCGGCGGGCGCGCTGGTGGGTGGCGCGGTCAGCGCGTCCGAGTCGGTCGCCCGCACCGCCGCTGAGCCGCCGCCCTGGGTCGCGGCCGCGGACGCGGCGCGCACGCCCGGCGGCACGCACGTCCCCGAGCCTTATACGCCAGGTGAGCGGCTCGGACGACGTTTGCGCACAGCGGGGCGGGCGGCGGGCGAGGTGGCACTCACCGCTGCGGCGGCCGGAGCCACCGCCGGCACGTCGACGGCGGTCACCGGCTCGCGAGCGCTCGTCACGGCGGGACGCGGCGCGCGGACCGCACGCGCCTCTCAGCGGGTGGCGGGGGCGGCCCGGTCGGCCCGCAGCCTCGCGGTGCGCTACCAGGTGCAGCGGGCGCGCGCCGAGGCTCAGGTCCGCGCGACCGCGGAGGCGCAGCGCGACCGCGCCGGCCGCTACTGACGACGGGGGCGGCGCGGTGCAGTTGTCACGGATCGACAGGGCGGGTGGGTCATGAAGCGCGCGGTCTTCATCGTCGTGGGCGTGATCGCGCTCGGCGTCTTCGCCTGGATCGGGTGGCCTCGGGTCGAGCCCGGCGGCGCCGAGGCGGATCCCATGCCGACCGCCGGGGCGGTCGCGCCCGAGCCCGGCGCGTCGGGCGAGACGTCCGGCCGCGGTGAACCGCCGACGGCGACCGACGAGGTGGACGCCTCCGAGGTCGGCGCCGGCGACGCCGCAACCACCGTGACCGCCGAGCCGGAGTTCGACTCCGCGGCTCCCGGTGCGCCGGTGGTGGCTGCCTGGGACGACACGGTGCGGGCCGCGGCGCGCGAGTCGGCCCGTGCGACGGTCACCGCGTTCGCACGCGCCGAGCTCGAACCAGAGGAGTGGTGGGCGCAGCTCGCGCCCCACCTCACTCTGCAGGCACAGCCCGTCTACCAGGACGTAGACCCCCGGCTCATCCCGGTGCGCGCCGTGACCGGCGAGCCCACGGTGACCGACGAGTCCTCTGCGCTCCTCGCCCAGGTCAGCGTGCCCACGGATGTCGGCGACTACACCGTGCTCCTCGTGCGCTCCGACGGTGGCGCACCATGGCTCGCCGAGCAGATCCGCCCGCCGGAGCAGCCGTGACCGGCGGGCCGGACGGACGCCCCGAGGCCGGACGACGTCGGGCGCTCGTCGCCCTGTTCGTCGTGATCGTCGCGGCGTTCATCGCGATCCCGGCCCTCGTGATCGGCGTGGTGGTCGTCATCGGCGGGTCGGTCGCCGGCAGCCAGGCCGGCGGGTCGAACCCGATGTGCGCCGCCGGGGCGTCCGTTGTGCCCGCGGCGGACCTGCCGGAGTCCGCGGCGGGCTTCACCGGGGAACAGCTGCAGAACGGGGCGGTCATCCTGCAGGTCGGTCAGGAGCGCGGCGTACCGGCCCGAGCGCAGGCGAGCGCCGTCATGACGGCGATCGGCGAGTCCGGCCTGCGCAACCTCACGTACGGCGACGACCGCTTCGGCGTGCGCAACCCGGACGGCACACTGACCAGCTCGGTCGGCATGTTCCAGGAGCAGAAGTGGTACGGCACCGTCGAGGAACGGCTCGACCCGGTGCAGTCCTCCGGACGGTTCTACGACCGGCTGCTCGCCGTGCCGGGCTGGGACGCCCTGGAGCCGACGATCGCCGCGCACAAGGCCCAGCGCAACGCCGACCCCTACCACTACGCCCGCTACTGGGACCAGGCAGTCTCCCTCGTCGCCGCGCTGAGCGGAGCGGCCCCCGAGGAGCTCCAGGCCCTGGCCGCCTCCGCTCCCTGCGTCTCCGGCGACATCTCGTTCGCCGCGGTCAGCGCGGGCGGGTGGGCCAACCCGGCGGTCGGCAGCAAGGCCTCTGGCTACGGGCCGCGCAGCACCGGGATCGCCGGGGCGTCGACCTTTCACCTGGGCCAGGACATCGCGGCGTCCTGCGGCACGCCCGTGTTCGCGGCTGCCGCGGGACGTGTCGTCATCGCGGGAAGCACCGGCTGGGGCACGGGCAACACGGTCCGGATCGACCACGGGCTCGGCCTCGACACGACCTACGGCCACCTGCTCACCGGGACGCTGCTCGTGCGCGTCGGCGAGGTCGTCACGGCAGGCCAGCAGGTCGCGTCCATGGGCGGCGACCGGCGCATCGATCCGGCGGGTGCGGGGACGTCGTCGGGCTGCCACCTGCACTACGAGGTGCGGATGAACGGCCAGGCCACGGACCCCGAGCCGTTCATGGCCGGGCAGGGCGTGGCGCTGGGGACGGCGGTGCCCGCTCCCGCCGAGCCGACGGCGGAACCGGCCGAGGCCGCCGCGCCCTGATCGCTGCGGAGCCGCAGTACCACGAGCTGCCCAGAGGGATCGATGGGGACTTCTTCCGATGCGCCTGATTTGCCACAAAGGCCGGGCCACCTGCGACGATGCGCCACATGACGATCCACAGCACGAAGGGCGGCGCCTCTGCCGCCCGCACCCTCCGCACCGGCATGCTGCTCGGCACGACGGTCTGCCTCGCGGCGATCACCGCCGCCTGCGACGTGACGTACAACGCCGCCGGGGCCGAGACCTCGGCTCCGGCCGCTGCCGCTGCGGCGCCGTCCGCGGAGGCCGCCGGCGGCGACGCCCCCGCCACCGCTGCGAGCACGATCCCCTTCGAGGCCGGGCATGTCCCCGAGGGCTGGGCCGAGCAAGGTGCCGAGTGCGGGATGGACGTCTCGGAGCTCGTGACGCAGGACGACCGGTTCCGTCTTCAGCTCGCCGGCCCGATGACGCCGGACGCCGAGGGCAACCTCTACCAGGCGATCCTCCTGGAGCACGAGGTCGACGACGCGGCGCTCGACTTCGGCGACGAGGTCCAGCTCGTCTGGTCGCAGGGCGACGTGGTGGTCGACCTCGACCACGGCTGGCACGAAGGCGGCGGTCTGATGCTCAGCAGGTCCGACGACGAGGGCTTCCCCTCGGGCGAGTACAGCGCCTGGGAGCAGGACGGCGCCACCCACGTGATCTCGGGCCTCACCGACGTCCCGGTCGAGACCACCTGCTGGCCGGGCGACGTGGCGGACGGCGTCACCAGCTACGACGCCCCGCGCCCCGACGGCGAGTACGTGCTGCGCGCGGTGGTCCTCGCGATGGTCGACGGCGAGAGCCGGCTCGTGGTGAGCGACCCGGTGCCGTTCGAGTACGTGGGCCCGGCCGTCGGCTGACGCCCGACACGCCCCGGTGCGGCGCGGGGCGATGACGTCCCGCGCGCTGTACAGGCGTCGGTCACCAGCGCGGGAGAGGCGGCGACGGACCGTCTTGCCGGACGACGCCGGTGGTGGTGGTGCGACGGTCGGCGCCTGACCTGGGCGTTGGTCTCGCGGCATATCTCTGGCGAGTCACGACACGTGCGGACGATGAGTTCTGCTCTCGGCAGACGTCTGAGATATCAGGTCGCGGCGACCGGGTGGAATACCCGACGATCAATGGGTGTCACTAGACACAGGTCGTGTGCAGCGTCGCTCGCGTCATCCGCCGGCCCCGGCCGGAGCTCAAGACCAACCCCGGAAGGGACCGAGACCCACCATGACCGCACAGACCGAGGCGACCAGTCCGCCGTCGGGCGGCGCCGCCTATGGCCCGGCCGAGGCAGCGCCCGCACCCGACCGACTACCCCGCGAGAGCTTCGTCGTCATCGCCCTGCTGATGGCGTCGGCGTTCACCGTCATCCTCAACGAGACCACCATGGGCGTCGCTCTGCCGCCCATCATGGACGACCTGAACATCACGGCCACCACCGGTCAGTGGCTGACGACGGCGTTCATGCTCACCATGGCCGTCGTCATCCCGGCGACGGGCTTCATCATCAACCGGCTCGGCACGCGCGGCGCCTACCTGCTCGCGATGTCGCTGTTCAGCCTCGGCACCCTGCTGGCCCTGCTCGCGCCGGGCTTCGCGTTCCTGGTCGTCGGCCGCGTGGTGCAGGCGACGGGCACGGCGATCATGATGCCGCTGCTGATGACGACGATCATGACGATCGTGCCGCACCACATGCGCGGCCGCGTCATGGGCAACATCACGCTCGTCATCGCGGCGGCGCCGGCGCTCGGTCCCACGCTGTCGGGCGCGGTGCTCGGGCCGCTGGGCTGGCGCGGGGTGTTCGGCGTCGTGCTGCCGATCTCGCTGCTCGCACTCCTCGCGGGCGTCCTGTGGATCCGCGACGTCGCCGACCGCGACCGCCACCCGCTCGACCCGCTGTCGCTGCTGCTCGCGCTCCTCGCGTTCGGCGGGCTGGTCTACGGGCTGTCCGCGCTCGGTGAGTCCGCCCGTGGCGGCGCACCGGTTCACCCGGCGGTCCCGCTGCTCCTGGGCGTCGCGGTCCTCGGCCTGTTCGTGTGGCGCCAGCTCGTGCGCCAGCGCACCGACAGCGCGCTGCTCGACCTGCGGGTGTTCCGCGCCCGCAGCTTCAGCCTCGCGATCGGCATCCTGGCCGTCAGCATGATCGCGATGTTCGGTGCGTTCATCCTGCTGCCGCTGGTGCTGCAGGAGGCACTCGGCCTGCCGCCGCTGTACTCGGGCCTGCTCCTGCTGCCGGGTGGCCTCGCGATGGGCCTGCTCGGCCCGACGATCGGGAAGCTGTACGACCGCGTCGGCCCCCGCCCCATCATGCTGCCCGCCGTCGTGGGGGTGACGCTCGCCGTGACCGCATTCGCGTTCATCACCCCGACCACGTCGCCGTTCTACGTGCTCGGTGCACACGTGCTGCTCAGCCTCGGCCTCAGCGGCATCTTCACGCCGCTGTTCACCGCGGGTCTCGGCGACCTCGAGCCGCACCTGTACTCGCACGGCTCCGCCATCATCAACACCGTGCAGCAGGTCGCAGGCGCGGCGGGCACCGCGCTGTTCGTCGCGCTCATGACGGTCCGCTCGGTGGCGCTTGCCGACGCCGGACAGCCGGCCGCCGACGCCCTCACCGGGGGCTCCCAGCTCGCGTTCCTCGTCGCGGCCGTGGTGATGCTGGGTGCGGTCGCGCTGACCTTCATGATGCGCAAGCCGGTGAACGCGCCGGCGGAGGGCGGCCCCGGGCACTGACCCGCGGGGTGCTGCTGCAGGACCTGACGAAGGAGAACGGAGCGGAGCCGGTTGGCTCCGCTCCGTTCTCCTTCGTCACTCCGGTCGGCAGGTTCCGGTCGGCAGGTGCTAGACGTGCGCCGGGTCGAACAGCGCGCTCACCGACTCACCGCTGTGGATCCGGCGCACGGCCTCCGCGAAGGCCGACGCGACGCTGATGACGGTCAGCTTGTCGTGAGCGAGCATCTCGGCCGACGGGATGGTGTTGGTCGTGATGATCTCGACCACGTCGGGGTCGGCGGCGATCCGCTGCACCGCGTCGTTCGCGAAGATGCCGTGCGTGCACGCGATGCGGACCGTCCGCGCGCCGTGCTCACGCAGCAGGTCGAGGATCGCGATGATCGTGGAACCGTTGGCGATCTCGTCGTCGAGCACGATGATGTCGCGGCCCGCGACGTCCCCGATGAGCGACGTGATCTCGACGCGGTTGCCGTCGAAGCGCTCCTTCGCGGCCGCCGCGACCGGGACGCCCAGCATCTTCGCGAACGCCGACGCGCTCTTCGCGTTGCCGAGGTCCGGCGAGACCACCGTCGTCTTCGACAGGTCGCTCGTCGCGAAGTGCAGGGCGAGCTCACGCAGCGCGTTGAGCTGGTCGGTCGGCACGCGGAAGAAGGCGTGCACCTGCGGCGCGTGCAACGTCATCGTCAGGATGCGGTTCACACCGGCCGTCTCGAGCAGGTCGGCCACGAGGCGCCCGCCGATGGAGATCCGCGGTGCGTCCTTCTTGTCCGAGCGCGCATACGCGAAGTGCGGCATGACGGCGGTGATGCGGCGGGCGGAGGCGCCCTTCGCCGCGTCGATCATGAGCAGGAGCTCCATCAGGTTCTCCTGCGTGGGCGTGACGATCGGCTGCACCAGGTAGACGTCGCGCTCGCGGCAGTTCTCCATGAGCTGCACCTGCAGGCAGTCGTTCGCGAAGCGGGAGGTCGTGCTCTCGCTCAGGGGCACGCCGAGATCGACGCACATCTCCTGTGCGAACCGTCGGCCCCCGGCCCCGGCAAAGACCATCACCTCTGCCATGGCGGGAGTCTACGGGCGTCCCGGTCGACGCGCCCGGGCGGGACGCGCGGCAAAATCCGGCGGACGGACGGCCGAGCTCGCCCAGGCTCGGGGCGGGGGTCTCTGGCGGGCCCGCACTTCGATGCTTCTCTGGGTCTTGTGGCGCGCGGAGAGCCCGGTTGACCCCTTTTGGGCGATTTGTAAAGCGGCGAGGTGCGGTGCTGCAGGCCATGATGGGCCAGTGACGCCCCTCCACGACTGGAACTCCTGGGAGCCCCTCGTCGATGCGCTGCGCGCGTCGGCGCCGCCCGGCGCGCGGGTGAGCGAGTTCGAGGGGACCGTGGGACCACGGTCGTGGGGCGGCCGGTACAGCGACGACGGGGAGCAGGAACCCCGTCGCGCCTTCCATCGCGCCCTCGCCCGCGAGGCCGTCGCGGCGGCGCGGGCGGGCCGCACGGTGAAGGGTCCTCGCGAGCGCCTGGACGCCGCGCTGGCGGCGCTGTCCGCACTGGTCCCGCCCCCGGGAGTGCCTGTACACGTCGTGGCGGGCCCGAGCCGGGAGGACGACGTGGTGCACGTCCTCGACCTGCCGCCGCACGTCACGCGCGGGCACTCGGCGCCGGTAGAGGACATCGTGCTCGTCCCGGGCGCACTCCCCGCGGCCTACCGTGCCCGCCTCGCGCCGACGACGGGCGCGCGGCCGGCCCCGTCCGCCGACCCGGCGGCGGTCGCGCGCCTGGTCCGCGAGAAGAACCCTTGGGTCGCGGGCGCCACCCAGGACCAGCTCAGCGCGGCGGAGTCGGCCCTCGGCGTACCGCTCCCCGAGGAGGTGCGGGCGCTGTACGCCGCCGCCGGGTCTGGCGAGCTCGTCCTGGCCACCGGCGACCACGACGACCACTTCTACGGCTTCGAGATCGTCCCGCTGAACGGCGGCGTCCTGCGCACGGCGTTCCTGCCGGAGCACCGGTTCACGAGCTGGGCGCTCGACGGCGGCACGCTGGCTCCTGAGGACCCGGCGGGCCGGGTGCAGGCCGCGGTCGGGTCGCCGCTGTGGTTCCCCGTGGGCCACGACTGGGGCGGGAACGTCTACGCCGTCGACCTCGCGCCCGGGCCCGAGGGGTATCTGGGGCAGGTCGTGTTCCTCGACCACGAGGAGCGCGCGGGGGCGCACATCGTCGGGGACAGCCTCACCGACGTCCTCGTCCACCGCCGCACCGTCCGCGACGCGCGGTCGGTGACCGACGCGCAAGGCACCGGCCGGGGCCGCCGGGCGGGCGCGGATCAGGCCGGCCCGGAGCGCCACGCCGAGACGGGCGCTGACAGGACGGCCGACACGGCCGGTCCCGAGTACCTGGCGCTCGACCCCACCGGGTGGCGCGCGCTGCTCGACGCCGGCACGGTGCCCCGCACCCTGCTCGCCGCTGGCTTCACGGACCACGCCCCTCTCGAGGACACCGTCGACGTGGCCAACCGGCTGCTGAGGCTGCGCGGCCTCGAGGGCATCACTGTCACGACGATCACCCGCCCGCCCAAGAAGACCCTGCTCAGCCGCCTCCTCGGCGGCTGAACCCGGGCCGGGCCGGGCCGCCCGGGTCCGGCCGGACCCGGGCGCTCAGGCTGGTGCGCTCAGGCTGGTGCGCTCAGGCCTGGCGCGCAGCCCACCACGCGAGGAGCTCCTCGCGGGCCGTGTCCTGCCCGAGCGGCCCGCGCTCCATGCGCAGGCCGAGCAGGTGCTTGTAGGCCTCGCCCACCTCGCGGCCCGGCGGGATGCCGAGGATCGCCATGATCTGCGTGCCGTCGAGGTCGGGCCGGATGGAGTCGATCTCCTCCTGCTCGCGCAGCACCGCGATGCGGTTCTCGAGGTCGGTGTACGCGTCGGCCAGCCGCTGCGCCTTGCGCTTGTTGCGCGTCGTGGAGTCGGCACGCGTGAGGCGGTGCAGCCGCTCGAGCAGCGGGCCGGCGTCGGTCACGTAGCGCCGCACCGCCGAGTCGGTCCACGCACCCTCGCCGTACCCGTGGAACCGCAGGTGCAGCTCCACCAGGCGCGACACGTCCTTGATGATCTGCTTCTCGTACTTCAGCGCCCTGAGCCGCTTGGCAACCAGCTTCGCGCCGACGACCTCGTGGTGGTGGAAGCTGACGCCGCCGCCGGACTCGAAGCGGCGGGTGGCGGGCTTGCCGACGTCGTGCAGGAGGGCCGCGAGCCGCAGCACGAGGTCGGGCGCCGGGACGGGGCCGCCGGGGCCCGTCTCCTGGGCGATGGCCTGCTCGAGCACGGTGAGCGAGTGCTGGTAGACGTCCTTGTGCCGGTGGTGCTCGTCGATCTCGAGCTGGAGTGCAGGTAGCTCGGGCAGCGTGTGGTCAGCGAGGCCGGTGTCGACGAGCACCTCGAGGCCTCCACGCGGGTTCGCCGAGAGCAGCAGCTTCGACAGCTCGGCCTGCACCCTCTCCGCCGACACGATCTCGATGCGCGGGGCCATCGCGACGATCGCCGCGAGCGTGCCTTGTTCCACGTGGAACGCGAGCTGGCCGGCGAAGCGTGCGGCCCGCAGCATGCGCAGCGGGTCGTCGTCGAAGGACCGCTCCGGCGCGATGGGGGTGCGCAGCACCCGGCGGGCCAGGTCGGTGAGGCCGTTGAACGGGTCGACGAACGTCAGGTCAGGCAGGCGCACCGCCATCGCGTTGACGGTGAAGTCGCGACGCGACAGGTCGCCGTCGAGGGTCTCGCCGAACTCGACCAGCGGCTTGCGCGAGGCCGGGTCGTACTTGTCGGTCCGGTAGGTGGTCACCTCGACGATGACGTCGTCGCTCCCACCCGCGACGTCGTCGCCCCCCGCCTGCGCGTACCGCCGCGCCCCGATGGTGCCGAACTCCTTGCCGATGTCCCAGTGCGCGTCACCCCACCGGGCGAGGAGGGCCTGGGTCTCGTCCGGCGTGGCCGACGTCGCGAAGTCGAGATCGTTGCTCGCCCGGCCGAGGAACGCGTCGCGGACCGGCCCGCCGACGAGCGCGAGCTCGTGCCCGGCGGCGCGGAAGATCTCGCCCAGCTCGATCGCGGCGGGCGCGAGCTCGGTCAGCACGCCGAGGGCGCGGCGCAGGAGGTCCTGCTCGGGGGTGGCACGGGAAGCCGAAGGGGTGGACACGACTACCGATTCTCCCAGACGTCCCGCCGTCGCGAGGTGGCTCGGCTCGTCGCGCCAAGGCCGGAGCGGCTGACCAGGTCGCCTGTTGACTGTCGGTAGGGTTGGGGCATGTCCACCCCAGCGCCGGCGAGCGACCGTCCCGACGGTCGCCCCGACGTGCCCGCCCCGCCGGGCGGCGCTCCGCTGCGGGTGGATCCCAGCACGCTGCGACCTTCTACGCCGCCCCCCGCCCCGGCGCACCTGCCGGTGGTGGACGAGACCTCGGCCGGCGGGCTGGTCCTGCGCGCCGAGGGGGTCACCTACGAGGCGGCGGTGCTCCTGCGGCGCAACCGCACCGGGCGGCTGGAATGGTGCCTCCCGAAAGGCCACCTCGAGGGCCTGGAGACACCTCGTGAGGCCGCGGTACGGGAGATCCGGGAAGAGACCGGCATCCACGGCACCGTCCAGGCCGACCTCGGTGTCATCGACTACTGGTTCACCGGTGAGGACCGGCGCGTGCACAAGGTCGTGCACCACTACCTCCTGCGCGCGGAGAGCGGGCACCTGACCGTGGAGAACGATCCGGACGGCGAGGCCGAGGACGCGCTCTGGGTTCCGGTGGGCGACCTCCCCGATCGCTTGTCGTACCCCAACGAGCAGCGGCTCGCCGCCGCCGCCCTGGAGCTGCTCGGTGACTCCCGAGCGCTCCGTGAGGCCCTGCGGCCCGGCGAGCCCCCGACGGAGCCCACCGACCTGTCATGACGCCGACCTCGGACGACCTCCTGCCCAGCACCTCCCGCCGCCGGCCAGGCCGCACGCGGCTCGTCGCGCTCGCCGCCCTGTTGGCCGGGTCGCTCTCGGTCGTAGCGCCCACGGCCGCAGGTGCGGTCGCCGGTCCGACGTCGGCCCTCGGCTCAGGCGCGTCCGTCGCCCAGGCGGACGGGGCGGCGCCCGCCGCCGAAGAGGCCGTCGCGGTCACCGACCCCGTGACGGTCGAGCTCGTCGAGATCGACAAGCCCGTCGCCCGCGGCACGGAGCTCGTCACGATCACCGCGCGGGTCACGAACAACCAGGACGTGCCGCTCGAGGGGGCGCGCGCCGAGCTGCGGCTCAACTTCCGGACGGTGACGGACCCAGAGACGCTGGCAGAGTGGATCAGCGCCCCGCTCGACACCTCGTTCAGCGGCACCCGGGGCGGCGACCAGCAGCCGGTGCCGACGCTCGCCCCGGGCGAGAGCGCCACCATGGTCTTCCAGTACAACTTCGGCAAGGCCACGATGCAGGGCTGGGGCCCACGGCAGCTCGCCGTCACCGTGTCGGACGGCACCGGCCGTCTCGGCCGCCTGCGCTCCTTCGTGGTCTACGACTCCCAGGACGGCTCCGCCCCCGGCCAGCCGGTGGACCTGAGCATCGCGCTGCCGGTGACCGGCCCGGCCCTCGACCCGGCCGACGCCACGGCGCAGGTGGTCGAGCTGGCCCGCCAGGCCGCAGAGGGCGGCCGTCTCGACCGGCTCCTGCAGGTCGCGGAGACCGGGACGGTCGCGCTGGCGGTGGACCCGGCCACCGTGGCGGTCGCCGCCACGGCGACCGGGAGCGACATGGGCCCGCTCCACGCCTGGGCGGACGAGATCACGGCCGCCGGCGACGGCACGAGCGTCTTCGCGCTGCCGGCCTACGACCCCGACCTGGGAGCCCTGGCACACTCCGGCATCGGGGTCGAGGCCACCAGCGCGTTCCTTGCCGCCCCGCTCCCCCAGGGCTGGTCGGCGCCGGCGTCCTGGCAGACCAACCTGGCGTGGCCCGCCGACGGCGTCCGGCCGGACCTGGCGACCGTCAGCACCGCGTTCAGCGCCGGGCGCAACCTCGTCGTCGTGGGCGCGGGCGCCCTCGCACCGGTCGAGAGCACGACCACGCCGTCGGGCCTGGCGCCCGTCGCCGTCGACGGCGGCCAGGTCGCCACCGCCCTGGTCAGCGACGAGGTCCTGACCGACGCTCTGGTGGCCGGCACCAACCTGACGACCGCGCAGGACTCCGGCGGGGACGCCGCCGCCGAGGGCGAGGATGCCGCCGCCGCGCCGGCCGGGGCCGGGATGCCGACCGCGCAGGCGTTGCAGCTGATCCTCGCTGAGCTGGCTGCCGTCGCGGCGCAGCCGGGTGACCCGCAGCACCTGTTCATCGGCCTTCCCCGCGACTGGAAGCCCGACGTCGCGGCCTACGAGAACGCCCTCACCACGCTCGTCGGTTCCGGTCTCGTCCGGATCGCGCCCCTCGCGGAGCTCCTCGCCGGGCCTGTCCCGGCGACCCCGCGCGAGCCCCTGGCCGACGAGGCGCCGCAGAGCGGGGAGCTGTCGCCCGACGTCGTCGGGTCGCTCGAGCGCGTTCGCACGCAGGTCGCGGCCTTCTCGTCGGTCGCCGGCGACAACGCCCCGGTAGTGACGGCGGACGTGAACCCGCGGCTCGTCGCACCGCTCGCCGTCACGTACCGTGACGCCGACCCGGCGCGGGGAGCGGCCGTCACGGCCGCCGTCGACCACGCGCACGCCACGCTCGCCCAGGTCGCCGTGGTGCCCCGTGTCGGCATCAACTTCCTGACGTCCGCAGGCAGCCTGCCGGTGAGGATCCGCAACGACCTGCCGGTCGACGCCGTCGTCACCGTCGCGCTCCGGCCCGACGACCTGCGCCTCCAGGTGCAAGGACGGCCCCAGGAGGTCATCCCGGCCCACAGCGAGAAGGACGTCCTGGTGCCGGTGCGCGCGCTCGGCGCGGGCATCGTGGACGTGACCGTCGACGTCCTGACGCCCTCGGAGCAGCGCATCGGCGTCTCCTCGTTCGAGGTGCGCGTGAACGCCGAGTGGGAGGCGATCGGCACCTGGATCGGCGGCGGCCTCATCGCGCTGCTCTTCGTCGCGGGGATCTGGCGTACCGTACGGCGCGGACGCTCCCCGTACCGTGCCACCAGTGCGGACGTCGAGGCCGCGACGGGCGAGGTCAAGGCGGCTGCGACCGCCGCGGCCACCCCGGGGTCGACGACGGAAGGCTCAGCGGCGCCCGCAGGCCCGGCCCACGCACGTCAGCAGTGACCCGCTCTGTGATCCGCTCTGTGAGGTGACCCGCTCCGTGAATCCCAGAGTGACTCCCGCACCCCGTCCGGCCACGACGTGAACCCGCGACACCAACGTGATCCCCGGGCCCCGCGGCCTGTGGACGGAGGACCGATGACCCAGCAGGCCGCCACCTCCCAGGCTCCCGTCCCGGCTCCCGCCTCGGGTCCTGCTCCCGCCTCGGGCGGGACCGCGCTCGGGCGCAGCTCGGTCGTGATGGCGGCCGGGACGGCGGTCTCCCGCCTCGGCGGCCTGGTGCGGAACGTGCTCCTGGTCGCCGCCGTCGGCGGTGTCGGCGCCGTCGCCGACTCGTTCGACGTGGCCAACAAGCTTCCGAACGTCATGTTCGCGATCCTCGCGGGCGGCGCGCTGAACGCCGTGCTCGTGCCGCAGATCGTCAAGGCGTACCGGGCGGAGAACACGCAGGAGCGCCTCGACAAGCTGCTGACCCTGTCGGGCGTCGGGATCCTGGCGCTCACCGCGGTCCTCACCGCGAGCTCGTCGCTGATCGTGATCGGCTACACCGAAGGCTGGTCCGCCGAGCAGCGCACCCTCGCCACCGTGTTCGCCTTCTGGTGCATCCCCCAGCTCTTCTTCTACGGGCTCTACACGCTGCTCGGCCAGGTGCTCAACGCGCGCGGGCAGTTCGGCCCGTACATGTGGGCACCGGTCCTGAACAACGTCGTGTCGATCATCGGCTTCGGGGTCTTCGTGATCGCGTTCGGGCAGGCACCGGGCGGGCGCCTCGACGACCTGGGAGCCTGGGACACCCCCCGCACGATCCTGCTCGCCGGGACCGCGACGCTGGGCATCGCGGTGCAGGCCCTCGTGCTGATCGTGCCGTTGTGGCGGTCGGGCTTCCGGTGGCGCTTCCGGCTGGGCGTGCGTGGCATCGGGCTGCGCTCCGCGGGGTCCGTGGCCGGCTGGACGTTCGCCGCGGTGCTCCTCGAGCAGCTCGGCGTGCTGTACCTGACCCGGGTCACGACCAGGGCCGGGGCGCTCGCGACCGCCGCGGGCACGGTGGACGCCACCGCGGGCAACATGGCCTACTCGCAGGCCCTCTTGATCTACCTGCTCCCGCACTCGCTCGTGACCGTCTCGATCGCGACCGCACTGTTCACGGGCCTGAGCAAGGCCGCGGCCGCCGGCGAGACCGAACGTGTGCGCGACGACCTGTCCCTCGGCGTCCGGACCGTGGGCGTGTTCACCGTGTTCGCGACGGTCGCGATGGTCGTGCTCGCCACCCCGGTCACAGCACTGCTGGTTCCGACGCTGAGCGAAGCGGGCGTGCGGGCCGTCTCCCCCGTGCTCGTGGCGCTGTCGCTCGGCCTCGTGCCGCTCGGGGCGATGGCGCTCATGAAGTGGGTCTACTACGCCTACGAGGACGGCCGGTCGATCTTCTGGATCACCGTCGCCTCCACCGTCGCACTCGTCGCGGGGCTGTTCGCCGGCGTGCAGTGGCTGCCGTCGACGCAGTGGGTGGTCGCGGCGGGCGGCGCTTACGCGCTGGCCAACTGGGTGACGGTGCTGCTGCGCACGAACGGCCTGCGCACGAAGCTCGGCGGTCGCCTCGACGCCGGGCGCATCCTGCGCCTGCACCTGAGGGCGGGGCTCGCGGCGTTCGTCGCCGGTGGCGCGGCGTGGGGCGTGTACCGGCTGGTCGGCGGGGACGACGCCCTCGTGTGGGACGGCTCCTGGATCCTGACGATGCTCAGCGGCCTGTGGATCACCGCGGTGTGCGGCCTGGTGATGCTGGGCGTCTATGTGCTTCTCCTCAAGGTGCTGCGCGTCCGCGAGCTCGACACGCTGGCCGGCCCGCTGCTGCGCAAGCTGCGCCGCTGACGATCACCCACGGGTCGTCACCGCCCGGCGCCGGGCACCTTTGCCCACGGGGCGGGACGATGTTGTGGACGGCCCCGCAGGCGCTCTCACCCGCCGCGTAGCATGGCGGGCGAGATCCGCCCGTCTGGTACTGTCCCCAACCGAGCGAGGAGGTCCTGTGAGCACCGTCGAGCCCGGCGCCGCGCTGGTCGAGCGCTACAGGTTGATCCGGCCCGCCACCTCGGACCTCGCGATGACCACGGCCTGGGAGGCTGTCGACGAGATCCTCGGCAGGCCGGTCCGTGTCACGTTCGTCGGCGGCCCCTACGCCGCCGACGGCCTGGACTCCGCACGCCGTGCCGCTCTCGTGTCGGACCCCCGGCTGGCCCGCGTGCTCGACGTGGGAACCGACCCGGCGTACGTCGTCACGGAGCAGTTCGCGGGAGTGACCCTCACCCAGATCGTGGCCGGCGGCCTGGTCGACGGCCAGCAGGCACGCGCCCTGGTGGGCGAGGCGGCGTCCGCGCTGTCGGCCGCCCACCGCCGGGGCGTGCACCACACCGCGCTGCGCCCGGAGTGCGTACGGGTCGACGGGCACCGCGTGGTGGTGACGGGCCTGGGCCTCGACGCCGGGCTGGCCAGCGGGGAGACGCTCAACGGCCTGCCCGCGCTGCTCGACGCGCGCGGGCTGGTCGCACTGCTCTACTACGCGATGACCGCACGCTGGCCGGGGATCGAGCTCGAGGGCACGCGGTGGGTCGCCAAGGACGTCTCGCCACCCTTGCCGGCGCAGCGGGACGACGCCGGAGCCATCGTCGCGCTGTCGGCGCTGGTCCCGCACGTGGACCCCGCGCTGGACGACCTTGTGAACCGCACCTTCGACGCGTCGTGGGGCGCGTCCGGACCGGCAACACCCGACGACGTGATCACGGCCCTCGCGCCGTGGGGGGAGGTATCCGTAGTGGCTTCGCTGCCAGGATTCGTGCAGCCCAACCCGGAGGACCCGCAGCGACATTCCGTCGCGCAGGCATTCGGGTCCGAAGGTGTGCCCCCCGTGCGGCGCCCGGTGACGGGCCGCATCGCCCGGAACCCGGGAACCGACGCACAGCCCGTCGCGGACGGTTCCGGGCAACCCGGTGGATATCCCCAGGGTTATCCCCAGGAGGGCTACCAGTACCAGCCGGAGCAGTACCCCCCGACGTCGGGCCACGCGCCCGTGCCCCCGCCGCCCGCGGAACCGCAGCAGTACCCGGGTTACCCGCCTGCTCAGCAGTATCCCCAGGGATACGACCCGAACGCCTACGCACAGGGTTATCCCCAGGGCTATGACCAGGCCGGGTATGCACAGGCCGGCTACGACCAGGCAGGCTACGACCCGAATGCGTACGCGCAGGGCTACCAGGACCCGAACGGGTTCCAGACGCAGCCCGCGCCGAAGCGAGGCGTCAATCCCACGCCGATCGTGCTGAGCCTCGTCGGTGTGGCCGTGATCGCCGGCCTGTTCTGGGCGATCAGCAACGCACTCGGGGGGCCCGAGTCGCCGGTCGGCGAGGCACCGCCTGCTGCGTCGGCGCCGGCCGACCCGTCTGCGGCGGCTTCGGCCCCGGCTACGGAAGGGTCCGCACCGCCCGCGGTGACCGTGCGTCCGATCATCGCGTCGGGTGAGCGCGTCGACCCGCTGGGCGACCAGGCCAAGCCCGACGCAGAACGCCAGCACCCAGAGGCCGCACCGCGCGCCTACGACGCCGACCCGTCGACGTTCTGGTTCACCCAGTCCTACAAGCGCGCAGACTTCGGCGGGTTGCAGGCAGGCGTCGGCTACGTCATCCACCTGCAGGAGGCGGCCCCGGTCAACAAGATCCAGCTCCTGACGAACAGCACGGGCGGGCATGTCCAGGTGCGCCTGACCTCAGCCGACGACCCCTCGGGTGGTCAGGTCCTCGCCGAGGGCGCGTTCGCCACGACGACCGACCTGGTCTTCACCGAGCAGGTCGTCAGCGACACGTTCGTCCTGTGGATCACGGAGCTGCCCGAGTCGCCGTCGGACAACGACCTCAAGTTCCGTCTCGAGCTCAACGAGATCGCGCTGACCTGACGCGGTCCTGCTGAGCACAGCACGGCGAAGGCCGCTCTCCTCTGAGAGGGCGGCCTTCGCCGTGCTGTGTACCCACGCGACGACGTCCGCTATATTGATCTCTGTCGATATAGCCGGTGTGCTCACTGTCACGTGGACGACGGGCCGCCACATGGCGTCGGCTGGAACACTGGTGCCTGCCCGCGTGTTGACGCAGGGTGCCGCCCCGGGGCGCCGGGCCGGTGGATGCAGCGAGGAGATGACGTTGACCGAAGAGCAGACCGTGCCCACCGAGGCCGCGATCCACGATGTGGTGATCATCGGTTCCGGCCCGGCCGGGTACACGGCGGCGATCTACGCGGCCCGCGCCGGCTTCGCGCCGGTGGTCGTGGCCGGCTCGGTGACCGCCGGCGGCGCCCTCATGAACACCACCGAGGTGGAGAACTTCCCCGGCTTCCCCGCCGGAGTGATGGGCCCCGACCTCATGGACGCGATGCGTGAGCAGGCGGAGAAGTTCGGCGCGAAGGTCATCTGGGACGACGTCGAGCAGGTCCAGCTCACGGACGATGTCAAGACGATCAGCACCGGCGGCGGTGAGACGTACCGCGCCCGGACCGTGGTCCTGGCCACCGGGTCCGCGTACCGCGAGCTGGGTCTCCCGGACGAGAAGCGGCTCTCGGGCCGCGGCGTCTCGTGGTGCGCCACCTGCGACGGCTTCTTCTTCCGCGACCAGCACATCGCAGTGGTCGGCGGCGGCGACTCCGCGATGGAGGAGGCCACCTTCCTCACGCGCTTCGCCTCCAAGGTCACCGTGGTGCACCGCCGCGACGCGCTCCGGGCGTCGAAGATCATGGCCGACCGGGCCACGAACGACCCGAAGATCGAGTTCGCCTGGAACTCCGAGGTCGCCGGCATCACCGGTGACAACAGGGTCGAGTCCCTCTCGCTGCGCGACCTCGAGACCGGCGAGCTTCGTGAGCTGCCTGTGACCGGGCTGTTCGTCGCGATCGGGCACGAGCCGCGCACCGACCTCGTCAAGGGTCAGGTCGACCTCGACGAGAACGGCTACATCCTCGTCGAGGGACGCACCACCCGGACCAACATCCCCGGCGTCTTCGCCTGCGGGGACGCGGTCGACCACACCTACCGGCAGGCGATCACCGCGGCAGGCTCCGGCTGCGCCGCCGCGCTCGACGCGCAGGCCTACCTCGACAGCCTTCTCGACTGAACACGACTGAGAGCACAAGGAGAAGCATGAGCACCGTCAAGGTCACCGACGACACCTTCAAGACCGAGGTCCTCGACTCCGAGATCCCCGTCCTGGTCGACTTCTGGGCGACCTGGTGCGGCCCGTGCCGGATGGTGGCTCCGATCCTCGAGGAGCTCTCCGAGGAGTACGAGGGCAAGATCAAGATCGTCAAGCTCGACACCGACGAGAACCAGGCCACCGCGATGGCCTACGGCATCGTGTCGATCCCGACGCTCAACGTCTACCAGGGCGGTGAGGTCGTCAAGTCGATCATCGGCGCCCGGCCGAAGCGCGCCCTGACGCAGGAGATCGAGGACATCCTCGCACCGGCCGCGGCCGAGGCTTCGGCGGAGTAACCGTTCCCCACTGGTGCCCGACGCCGGTGGCTCGCCTCTCGCACGGGAGGTGACCCACCGGCGTCGGGCACCAGGGTTTTCGCGGACTGCTCACGATTTCTCACGATGGTGCGTGCGACACTGAGGGGCATGACAGACCCGACGCATCCCGAGACTGCCGGCACCCGACTGGACCCGTGGTTCGGTGCGTACGCAGCACGTGCGCACGGGATGCGAGCGTCCGAGATCCGGGCGCTGTTCGCGGTGGCGAACCGCCCGGAGGTCGTCTCCCTGGCCGGCGGGATGCCGTACCTCGAAGGCCTGCCGCTCGACGTCATCGCCGAGACGATGCAGCGCCTCATCCTCACGAAGGGCACGACCGCCCTGCAGTACGGGTCCGGCCAGGGTGAGGAAGTGCTCCGGGAGCACATCACCCAGGTCGTCGCGCTCGAGGGCGTCGAGGCCCACCCGGACGACGTGGTGGTGACGACCGGGTCGCAGCAGGCTCTCGACCTCGTCACCAGGATCTTCGTGGACCCGGGCGACGTGGTGCTCGCGGAGGCGCCGTCGTACGTGGGCGCGCTCGGGGTGTTCCGGTCGTACCAGGCCGACGTCGTGCACGTGCCGATGGACGCCCACGGCCTCGTGCCGTCCGAGCTCGAGGCCGTGCTCGCGCGGCTCGTGACCGAGGGCCGGCGCGTCAAGCTGCTGTACACCATCCCGAACTTCCAGAACCCCGCAGGCGTGACCCTGTCGGTCGAGCGCCGCCCGCAGGTCCTGGAGATCTGCCGCCGGTACGGCGTGCTCGTCGTCGAGGACAACCCTTACGGCCTCCTCGGCTTCGAGGGTGAGCCGCTGCCCGCGCTGCGCTCCTACGACGACCAGGGCGTGCTGTACCTGGGGTCGTTCTCCAAGACCTTCGCCCCCGGGTACCGCGTCGGCTTCGTCATCGCGCCGCACGCGGTGCGCGAGAAGCTCGTCCTCGCGAGCGAGTCGTCGATCCTCTCGCCGTCGAACGCGTCGCAGCTCGCCGTCGCGACGTACCTCGAGACGTACGACTGGAGGGCCCAGATCAAGGCCTACCGCGAGCTGTATCGCGAGCGTCGCGACGCCCTCGTCGGAGCGCTCGCCGAGCACATCCCCTCCGCGACCTGGAACGTCCCCGACGGCGGCTTCTTCGTGTGGGTCCGCCTGCCAGAGGGTCTCGACGCGCGGTCGATGCTCCCCCGCGCCGTCACGGCGCGCGTCGCCTACGTGCCCGGAACCGCGTTCTACTACGACGGTCAGGGCTCGGACCACATGCGGCTCTCGTTCTGCTTCCCGACGCCGGAGCGCATCCGCGAGGGCGTCCGCCGGCTGGCCACCGTGGTCAACGCCGAGGCCGAGCTGGTCGAGCTCTTCGGCACCTCCGCGATGCCCGATCCCGACACCGATGACGTCGAGAGCCCGGCGCCCGACCTGGCGTGACGCCCGGCGATGTCGGTTCACAGCCTGCCCCCGCCAGAACCTCAGGCCGCCCGGCCTGAGGTTCTGGCATGTCTGCGACACCTCAGCGAATGAGTGATGAAATGACCAATTCTGCCCCGTCCGTCCCTGCCGGAGCCGCGGCGTCTGGTGCTGCCTCGTCCGGTGTCGCCTCGTCCAATGCCGCGACGTCCGGCGCTGCGGCGTCCGGCGTGCCCGAGCAGCCTCACCGGCGCGGCCGGGGGCCCATGGTCGTGGTGCTCGCGGGAGGGCTGTCGCACGAGCGCGATGTCTCGTTGCGCTCCGGCCGCCGCGTCGCCGAGGCGCTCCGCTCCGTCGGGGTGGAGGTCGTGCTGCACGACGTCGACGCCGACCTGCTCGCCTTCCTCCGTGAGACCCGGCCCGACGTCGTCTGGCCTGTGCTGCATGGCGCCGTCGGGGAGGACGGTTCCGTGCGCGACATACTCGAGCTCGTGGACCTGCCCTACGTCGGCACCGGGCCGCGTGCGAGTCGCACGGTGTGGAACAAGCCGATCGCAAAGGCGGCCCTCATGGCGGCCGGCATCGCGACGCCAGAGTACGTGACGCTCCCCCAGTCGCTCTTCCGCGACCTCGGTGCTCAGCCGGTCCTCGACGCCCTGGTCGCACGACTGGGTCTGCCGCTCGTCGTCAAGCCCACCCAGGGCGGCTCAGCGCTGGGCGTCACCCGCGTCGAGCGTGCGGACAGCCTGCCCCGGGCGATGGTCGAGTGCTTCGCGTACGGCGAGACGGCCCTCGTGGAGAAGGCCATCGACGGCGTCGAGCTCGCCGTGAGCGTCGTCGAGGGACCTGAGGGACCGGAGGCGCTTCCCGCCGTCGAGATCGTGGCCGAGGGCGGGTACGACTACTCCGCGCGGTACGTCGCCGGCGAGACCGAGTACTTCGCCCCGGCGCGCCTCACCGAAGCGCAGTCCGCCACGGTCGCGGAGGTCGCCGTCCGCGCGCACAAGACCCTTGCCCTCCGGCACCTCTCCCGCACGGACCTGATCCTCGCCGCGGACGGCACCCCGTACGTGCTCGAGGTGAACGTGGCACCGGGCATGACCGA
The DNA here is from genome assembly GCF_021568775.1 of Antribacter soli. Classification (GTDB taxonomy): domain Bacteria; phylum Actinomycetota; class Actinomycetes; order Actinomycetales; family Cellulomonadaceae; genus Antribacter; species Antribacter soli. The sequence continues at coordinate 191,850 of NZ_JAKGSG010000020.1, forward strand.
GACGTCGCTGTTCCCCCAGGCCGTCGCGGCGGCCGGCGAGGACGTGGCCGCGCTCTATCGGCGGATCGTCGAGACGGCGCTCCCCCGCCGCACGAGGTAGTACCTGCCGAAGTAGAACTGGCCGGGGGGGGGGGGGGGGGGGGGGGCGCCCCGCGGGGGGGGCGGGGGGGGGGGGGGGGGGGGGGGGGCGGGGGGGG
>NZ_JAKGSG010000021.1 GCF_021568775.1 Antribacter soli
CCCCCGCCGGCGTCCGTCCGCCCGCCCGGGGGGGGGGGGGGGCCGCGGCCCCCCCCCCCCCCCCCCGGCCAGTTCTCTGTGCGCGTTCGGTTCTGGCGCGTCAGGCCTGGTCAGTCCTCGTCCAGGTCGTCGCCGCTCGCCCCGTCGTCAGTCTGGGACCGGAGCAGGCCCGGATCCTCGGGCGCCATGACGGCCAGGATGCGATTGAGGTCGTCCACCGAGGCGAACTCCACGGTCAGGCGACCCTTGCTCCTGCCGACATTGACCTTCACGCGGGTCTCGAACCGGTCGGAGAGGCGCGTGGCGAGGTCGTCGACCGCCTCGAGCCGACCCCCGGCACGCGGTGCCTTGCGGGGCTTTGTTCCCGCGCCGCCGGTCTCCGTGAGCATCACGATCTCTTCGGTGGCACGCACCGAGAGGCCTTCGGACACGATGCGCTGGGCGAGTCGCTCGATCTCCGCTGCATCGCTCAGGCCGAGCAGTGCACGCGCGTGGCCGGCAGAGAGAACCCCTGCCGCAACCCGTCGCTGCACGAGAGGCGGCAGCCGCAGGAGCCGGAGCGTGTTGGAGATCTGCGGTCGACTCCGGGCGATGCGGGACGCGAGCTGCTCGTGGGTGCAACCGAAGTCGTCGAGGAGCTGGCGATAGGCGGCTGCCTCCTCGAGCGGGTTGAGCGCCGCACGGTGGAGGTTCTCGAGGAGCGCGTCCCGGAGCATGTCCGAGTCGTCGGTCTCCCGGATGATCGCCGGGACGGTGTCGAGGTTCGCGGCCTGCGTGGCGCGCCAACGGCGCTCGCCCATGATGAGCTCGTATGCGCCCGGCGTCGTCTTGTCGGGCCGGACGACGATCGGCTGCAGCACGCCGATCTCCTTGATCGACTCGACCAGCTCGTCGAGCTCGCCCTCGTCGAAGATCGTTCGCGGCTGCCGCGTGTTCGGCCGGATCGCCCCGACGGGAATCTCGGCAAACCTGGCGCCGGGGACCGGCAGGAGGTCCTGGGTTTCACGTGAAACGTCGCCGCCGAAGAACGCTGAGTCCAGCGCGCTCGCCGAGTCGCTGGGCGTGCCGTCGTTCGAGACCGACAGGCGCCCGCTCTCGATCGCCGCGTCCCACTTCGGCCGAGAGGCCGGGCGGAAGGCCGACGGTGCCCGCCTTCCCGGCTCCACGACGTGCGACGCGTCCCCAGCCGACTCTGTCTCTGCCGCAGGTCCGGGCTCCCCGTCAGGCGTGGCGGAGACGATCTCGGTCGCGACCGGCGCCACTGCGCTCGCCTCTGGCGCCGCGCCCGCCGGGAGCCCGTCCGCACTGGGTGCGGTTACCGCCGCAGGTGCGGGGGCTTGATGGGGTGCCGCGACAGGCTCGGGCGTGACTGCCGGCTCATCAGGAGCGCCGGCCCCGGCGATCGCGGGAGGAGCCGGCCGCTCCTCGACTGCGAGAGCGGTCACCGCACCAAGACCGTCGCGCCGATCGTCATCCTCCGGGGAGGTAGGGATCAGTGCGCCCAGGCCGCGCCCGAGTCCTCGCCGCTTCTGGGTGCTCATCGTGCTTCCTCCATCGTCAACGCCCTCACCACTGGCCATCCTGCGCGACACCCGCCGGGCTCGGACGACGCGGGCTCGAGAAGCCCTGTCCTCGCTCCGCGAGCTCCCGAGCGGCCTCGAGATACGCCAGCGCGCCGGTCGACGACGGGTCGTAGGTCATGACCGTCTGGGCGTAGCTCGGAGCCTCAGAGATGCGCACCGACCGCGGGATCGTCGTGCGGAAGGTCTCGTTCGGGAAGTGCGTTCGGACCTCGCTCGCGACCTGCTGGGCGAGGTTGGTGCGGCCGTCGTACATCGTCAGGAGGATCGACGAGACGCGCAGGTCAGGGTTGAGGTGAGCGCGGATCATGTCGATCGTCTTCAGCAGCTGGCTCAGACCCTCCAGCGCGTAGTACTCGCACTGGATGGGGATGAAGACCTCGCGCCCCGTGACGAACGCGTTCACCGTGAGCAGGCCGAGGCTGGGCGGGCAGTCGATCAGAACGTAGTCGATCCGCTCCTCCCCGTTCGCGATGCGCTGTTCGAGGTACGTGTCGAGCGCGCGGCGAAGTCGCGTTTCACGTGAAACGAGCGACACGAGCTCGATCTCGGAACCGGAGAGGTCGATCGTCGCGGGGACGCCCCAGAGGTTTGGGACGTCGGGGCACTCCTGCACGGTGCTGGCGATCGGCGCGTCCTCGATGAGGACCTCGTAGACAGAGGGTGTGCCTGCGCGATGCTCCAGGCCGAGTGCTGTCGACGCGTTGCCCTGCGGGTCGTTGTCGATCACGAGGACGTTCAGACCGGCCTGAGCCAGGCCGGCGGCGAGGTTGACGGTGGTTGTCGTCTTGCCGACGCCACCCTTCTGATTCGCCACCGTGATGATGCGCGTCTTCGGGGGGCGCGGAAACTTGCGCCCGTGGAGCTCGAGGCGACGACGGGCGTCCATCGCAAGCTCGGCGGCAAGTGGTGTGGTCTCGTCGACGATCGGGACGCTGGCGATGAGTGCCGCACGGCGGTCTTCCTCGCTCACGTAGCGGTCCTCGCCGAGGCCCTGGGCGGACTGGGGCGTATTCGAGGGCCACTGCTCCGCCGACGCCGTTTCACGTGAAACGGCGGGGGTCGGAGCGGAGAGCCCTTGCACAGGGATCGGATCCGTCACGCGCACACTGTAGTCGCTGCGGTTGTCGTTCGGGCTGCTATCCGCGCTGGTGGGCGCCGACTCGCCGACGGCCTCGCCGGTGTCGGCACCCGCGTCCACCTCTGCGGGACGCACGGCCAGCGCCACAGAGGCCGACGACGCAGCGGCCGGTCCGGCGACGATCGCCTCCGAACGAATCCCGTCGAGCGACCCCGGCACGAGCGATGTCGCGCGGCCGGCCGGTTCTCGATCCGTGTCCACGACGGACCCGGCCGCCGACTCCTCGGCATCCTGCTCCTCGCCGTCCGAGTCCTCGCCCACCGAGTCCGCCGCCGAGTCCTCGCCCACCGAGTCCTGAGCCACCGATTCGGACGGGGAATCGGACGGGGAGCCGACCGCCGACGTGGCCGACGCGCCGGACGAAGGCTCGACGGCAACCTCGGGCTCAGGTGAGCGCTCGGTGTCCACCTCTGGATCGGACGGGTTGCCCGGATCCACCTCCGGCGTGACCGCCGGGTCTGTGTCCGGACTCAGGCCGGAATCGGGCTCCAGGTCCGGGACCGTCTCCGGGTCTGGCTCGACGCCCCGGACCACCTCCGGATTGGTGTCCGGGTCCGTCTCCGGCTCCGGCTCGGCGTCCGGTTCCGGGTTGGTGTCCGGTTCCGGGTTGGTGTCGGGCTCGGCGTCCGGCTCCGGCGCGACGTCCGGCTCTGCATCCGGCAATATCTTCGGCTCTGGGCCCCGATCTGCGTCAGGCAAGACCTCGGGGTTCCCCAGGTCTGCCTCCAGATCGGGCACGGACTCCGGTTCCGGGCTCTCCGACTCCACCCCGGCGGGAGACCCGCTCTCCGGGTCCACGTCCACCGTCGCCAGCGCTGCGGCCACCGGTGCCGGCGCCAGCTCGAGCGACCGAGCCGCCTCCGGCGCGGGCCCCGGTTCGATCAGAGGCCCAGCCGCCGCGTCCGCGACGGGCTCAGCAGCCGTTTCGGAACCGCTCGCCGGCTTCTGCCGCTTCGATTTCCTCCTGAAGAACCACACCCGTGTAACGCTACGGTCGTGGACACGGCCCCACCGGGTCGAAACGCCGCCCGTCGACGAATTGTCCGCCCGACCTCTCGCCGTTTCACGTGAAACGTGCCGGATCGGAATCAGCGGGTCACACCGGTGCGCGTTCGCCGGAACTGACAATCCTCGACCTGAGTCGATGCGCCCTCCGGGCACGGCGTCGCGCCTAGGTTCTTCGACGCAGGCGTGCCCTACCGCACGAGGAGCTGCCGACCCCCGACTTCTCAGACGTGCCGTCTCCTGGGTCGTCGCCGTTCTCGTCCTCACGATCGCCCCACGGGCAAAGGCCACGACGTTCGCCACCCCCGCGCAGGCCGTCGCTCAGCGCAGCGGCGCCGGCATCGGCTGGGCCTCGAGCCGTGGGTGCAGCCACCCGTACAACGCGACGGGCACCTCACTCGAGCAGATCCGGCAGACGACCAACCAAGGCTGCGGCCGCTGCACGGGCCGTGTGACGCGCATCGGCCCGTCGCCATCAGGCGACGGGCCGATGACGGGCCGATGCTGTTTCACGTGAAACGGCTCCGCCGGGCGAACGAGCTACTTCCCGCGACGAACACGCAGGATTGTCGTCGCCTCGACGCCCGGGACCGTCACGCCCTCGAGGATCTCGGGCTCGCCGGCGCGGAACGAGCGGAGCGCCTTGCGCGCCGGCTCGATCTCGAGCGCCACATTGCGCCCCTTGAGGATCACCATCTCCCCTCCCGGGCGGACGAGCGGCATGCTCATGCGAACGAGCTTCGACAACGCCGCGACCGCGCGGGAGGTCACGGCATCCGCCTCGAAGGCGCCGTGGAACTCCTCCGCGCGCCCGCGCTTCACCTGGATGTTCCCGAGTCCCAGGGTCGTCGCCACCTCGGACAGCCAAACGGTCCGCCGCTCCATGGGCTCCACGAGAAGGACCTCGACGTCGGGCCGCATGATGGCGATCACGATGCCTGGCAGGCCCGCCCCAGATCCGATGTCGGCCACCGAGCCCGACGACGGCAGGTAAGGGACGACCGCGGCGGAATTGAGGATGTGCCGTTCCCAGATGCGCGGCACCTCCCGCGGGCCGATCAGTCCGCGGAGCTCGCCCTGCTCGAGCAGCAACGCCGCGAACTGCGCCACCTTGTCGTAGCTGCCGCCGAAGTACTGGCGTACGGCGTCACTCGTGCCGAGCGTCTCGGCGTCGCTCGCGTCGAGCGTCTCGCCTCGGGGCTCTCCGACCTCGTCCATCGTCTCTCCATCTCTCCTGCCGCCAATCCTCCTGGCGGTCTCCCGACAGCACCATCAGACAGCCTGGCGAGCACCACACCCGACGCCGCAGCAGGCACGACAACCCACGCTCCACGGAGCACCGCCCGGCATCAGCCCGACGCAGCGGGACCGAACAAAGGGCCGGTGCGCATCGGTCGACGCGCACCGGCCCCTCGCACCTGCCGGGTTCAGTCGCCGGAGCCCACCTCGGCGTCGGCCGAACCAGCCAGCTGCACCACGACGTACCGCTGCGGCTCGACACCCCGCGAGTCGCTCGCGAGGCCGGCGGCGGCGACGGCGTCGTGCACGACCTTGCGCTCGAAGGCGTTGAGGGGCTCGAGCTCCACCTCGGCACCCGTGGAGCGCACCTCCTCGATCGCCGCCTCCGCGATCCGCGTGAGCTCCTCGCGGCGCGCCGCCCGGAAGCCGGCGATGTCGAGCATCAGCCTGCTCCGCTCGCCCGTCTTGGCCTGGACGGCGAGGCGCGTCAGCTCCTGCAGTGCGTCGAGGACCTCACCGTCGCGGCCGACGAGCCGCGCCAGCGGCTCGGTGTCGTCCGCCACCACCTCGACCGCCGCGCGGTCGTACTTGATGTCGAGGTCGATGTCGCCATCGAGGTCCGCGATGTCGAGCAGCTCCTCGAGGTAGTCGGCGGCGATCTCGCCCTCCTCTTCGAGGCGTGCCGTGAGGTCCTTGACGACCGGGGTCGCCTCGTCCTGCGCGGGTGTGCCGGTCTCCGCCGGGGTGGTGGGGCTCATCTGCGTGATCCTCCTACTTCTTCTTCTGCTTCGAAGTGTCGTCGTCCGCCTCGCCGGTCGCACGGTCGGCTTCGTCGCCGCCCGCGGGAGCGGACTGCGCCGTGGCGGGCCGCGGGTTCACCTGCGAGCTCGGCTTCTGCCGGCTCTTGCGCTTGGGCTGGACGCGCTGTCCTCCGCGCGGCGCCTCGACCTCGGGGGCGTCCACGACGACGACCTCACCCCGGGCTGCAGCCTTCTCGGCCGCCTTGCGCGCCTGGCGCTCCTTGAGCTGCTTCTCGGCGAGCGACCCCGGTGTCGGCATGCGCTTGATCGTGTAGTACTGCTGGCCCATCGACCACAGGTTGGTGACGGTCCAGTAGATCAGGACGCCCACGGGGAAGTTCACGCCCGAGATCGCAAAGACGACGGGGAGCAAGTACAGCATCATCTTCTGCGTCTGAGCCATCGGGCCCTCGAGCGCCGACGGCGGCATGTTCTTCATGGTCAGCTGACGCTGCGTGAGGAACGTCGTGGCCGACATCGCCACGATGAGGGCGATGACGACGGCGCGCGAGACCCACGAGTCCGTCGTCAGGAAGACGTCGGACAGCTGGGCGCCGAACAGCGTCGAGCTCTCGATGTCACCGGCGACGTTCTGGGTGATCGGGCCGATCGCGTCGCGGGAGTGCGTGCCGTTGGAGATCGGCTCCAGGCTGTTCAGTACCCGGAAGAGCGCGAAGAAGATCGGCGACTGCAGCAGGAGCGGCATGCAGGACGCGAACGGGTTGGTGCCGTGCTTCCGGTACAGCTCCATGGTCTCGCGGGTCATTGCCTCGCGGGACGCCGGGTCCGTCTTGCCCTTGTACTTCTTCTGGACGGCCTGCAGCTCGGGCTGGATCATCTGCATCCCGCGGGACGCCTTGATCTGCCTGAAGAACAGCGGGATCAGGGCGATACGGATCACGATCACGAGCGCGACGATCGACAGCACCCACGCGGTGCCCGGTCCGGATGCAAGGCCGAGCATCGTGAAGAGCGTGTGGGACCCGTACATGATCCAGGCCACCACCCACTCGATCGGGTAGAGGAACGCGAAGAAGTCCATCAGGAGTGCTCCAAAGTCGTGTACCGCGAAGTCCAGGGTTCCCGGGCCGCGTCCCGGGGCGAGCGCAGGGGCTCAGTGCGTGTGCGGCTTCCCGTCTGGCACGTCGGCCGGGGCATCGCTCGCCCGGCCACCGCGCGCCGGCGGTACGTCGTTCACGCCCCCCAGGCTCCACGGGTTGCACCGCAGGAGCCGCCACAGCGCGAGCCCGAGCCCGCGCAGGGCGCCGTGCCGTCGCAGCGCGATGACCGCGTACTGCGAGCACGAGGGGTAGTACTTGCACGTCGGCCCGCTCATCGGTGAGATGAACGTCTGGTAGACCCGGATCATCCCCACGAGGACCGTCACGGGCAGGTCGCCGAGCCCGGCTCGCGCAGTCCCCGGGGCGAGCGTCGTCAGGCGGAAGAGGCCGGTCATCGCACGCCACCGGTCACGCGTCGGGCATCGTTGCCCGACGTCGGACGGGTCGCCTCGGGGGCGGCCGTCGCCCGCGCGACGGCCCGGGTGAGGCACGAGGCCAGGTCGCCGGCGAGGTCCGCGTAGCTTGCCTTGGAAGCGGCCGGGAGGGCACGCACGACTGCCCGGGCCCGGGGCGGCAGGCCCGCCACGTGCGGGGCGGCCGCGGCCCGGAGCCGGCGCTTCACGATGTTGCGCTGCACGGCATTACCAATGGCCTTAGATACGACAAAACCGACCTGTGGAGGTTCAGAGTCCTCCTCGGTGACGAGGAGGTGAACCACCAAGGTCGATCGTCCTGCACGCGTGCCGCGGCGCACCGCCCGCTCGAAGTCGACGGAACGGCGCAGTCGGTGCGCCGCGGGAAGCACGGCTCAGGCAGAGAGCTCGACGCGACCCTTGCTACGGCGAGCGGCCAGGATGGCGCGGCCGGCACGGGTGCGCATGCGCAGCCGGAAGCCATGGGTCTTGGCACGCCGGCGGTTGTTCGGCTGGAAGGTCCGCTTGCTCACGAGGTACTCCAAGAACGTCGGGGAGGCACACCGTCAGTCCTCGACGATGCAGGGGTGGTAACAAGGCCGTGCAGCGTAGCGCGCTCGACCGGGCCGAGCCGGGCCTGGGGCCTCAGTACGGTGGGTTCTGGGCGCGCTGAAGTACCTGGAACGGCTACCAGACGTTACGCCGCGGGCGGCTCTCGGGTCAAACCGGGAGCCTGTCACGAGCACCACACGAGCACCGTGTTTCACGGCATCCACAACCTGTGGACAACTGTGTGGACGGTGACCCATCATGGCAGACTTCAGTGATCCCACGAGCACGACGACACGAAGGAACACCAGTGGCCAACCCGGACGAGAACATCGGTGACGTCTGGGCACAGACCCTGGCCACGCTCGAGTCCAGACCCGATATGAGTCCGCGGCAGCTCGCCTTCATCAGGCTCGCGAAGCCGATGGCGGTCCTGGACGACATGGTGTTCATCGCGGTGCCGCACGAGCAGACGCGAACCTACCTCGAGACCGCGGTGCGCGACGACCTGGTGTCCGCGATCTCCTCGGTGCTCGGCCGGGACATCCGCTTCGGTATCACCGTCGACCCGGAGCTGAGCCACGTCTCGCTCGCCGGGCCGTCGCAGATCTCAGGCCCCGCCGCGCTGTCCCTGACACATGAGCCGCCCGAGCCCGAGGCGGCCCAGATCCCGGTCGCGCCGCAGCCGGCGCCCAAGCCGTCGAACGAACCGACACGACTGAACCCGAAGTACATCTTCGAGACGTTCGTCATCGGCTCGTCCAACCGGTTCGCGCACGCGGCCGCAGTCGCCGTGGCCGAGGCGCCGGCGAAGGCCTACAACCCGCTGTTCATCTACGGCGACTCGGGGCTGGGCAAGACGCACCTGCTCCACGCGATCGGGCACTACGCCCACAACCTCTATCCGCACGTGCGGGTGCGCTATGTGAACTCCGAGGAGTTCACCAACGACTTCATCAACTCCATCGGCGAGGGCAAGGCCGGCGCCTTCCAGCGCCGCTACCGGGACGTCGACGTCCTGCTCATCGACGACATCCAGTTCCTGCAGGGCAAGGAACAGACGATGGAGGAGTTCTTCCACACCTTCAACGCGCTCCACAACGCCAACAAGCAGGTCGTGATCACGTCCGACGTTCCCCCCAAGCAGCTCAACGGCTTCGAGGACCGGCTCCGCTCACGATTCGAGTGGGGCCTCATCACCGACGTCCAGCCTCCCGACCTCGAGACCCGCATCGCGATCATGCGGAAGAAGGCGGCCTCCGAGCACCTCGACGTGCCGGACGAGGTCCTCAGCTACATCGGCTCCCGCATCTCGACGAACATCCGCGAGCTCGAGGGGGCCCTGATCCGGGTGACGGCATTCGCCAACCTCAACCGCCAGCAGGTCGATCTCGCACTGGCGGAGATCGTCCTCAAGGACCTCATCACCGATGACGACTCCGCCGAGATCACCGCCGCCGTCGTCATCGCGCAGACGGCGGCCTACTTCGGCCTCACCATCGAAGACCTGTGCGGGTCGTCCCGCTCGCGCGTGCTGGTGACCGCTCGGCAGATCGCGATGTATCTGTGCCGCGAGCTCACCGACCTGTCGCTGCCGAAGATCGGCCAGCAGTTCGGCGGCCGCGATCACACGACGGTGATGCACGCCAACAAGAAGATCGCCGGCCAGATGGCGGAGCGGCGCTCGACCTACAACCAGGTCACCGAGCTGACGAGCCGGATCAAGCAGCAGCACCGCGGCTGAGGCGCTCACCTGCGCAAACACCCGCGAGAGCGCCAACACGACCCTGCGTCCCCAGTCGGTCCACAACCCTGTGGACTCCGCCTGGGGACGTTGCGTATCTGCACCTCCACACCTTCGTCCACATCCTGAGGCGCGGAGTCCCGCGGCTCGACTCCGGCCGTCCCCATCCATGTGGACCGAAGCTGTGCAGAACTCGGTCGAACCGACCATCGAACCCGTGCACACCTGTGAACAACCTTGTGGACGGGTGTGGACTACTGGCCTATCTCTGTGGGCGCAGAGGCACTCATCGGTGGACGGCGTGTGTGTACAGATCCGCTGCCCACAGGCACCCCCAGTTAACCCACAGGTCACCCCACAGATGCTCCACAGCCAGATAGCACCGCTGACCTGCGGAAACAGTCGATTTCCCCAAGTTCCACAACACCTACTACGACTACGACAGAGTTAATGGAAGAGGAAGATCCCCCGCCTTCATCAGGCACCCGGCCGACTCGACCGGCCATCCCGACGCTCCTGCCCCGTGGCCTCGAACACCCGTTCGTTGGAACACTAGTACGAGGTCAGATCCCACCGCAAGAGTGGCAGCTCCCCGGGTGCCTGAGAGCCCGGACCTCGCGTAGGGTTTGCCAGGACAGTCGGCGTCATAGAGGGAGATGGAAGCGGCATGAAGTTCAGGGTCGAGCGCGATGTCCTCGCCGATGCCGTGACCTGGACCGCCCGCACGCTCCCGACGCGCCCGCCGGCGCCGGTTCTCGCGGGCGTCCGCATCGAGGCTGACGCGCAGGGGATCATCAACCTCGCGAGCTTCGACTACGAGACCTCCGCCCGCTCCGAGATCCCCGCCGAGGTCGCCGAGCCAGGCACCGTCCTCGTGTCGGGCCGCCTCCTGGCCGAGATCTCCCGTGCCCTCCCCAACAAGCCTGTGGACGTCGCGCTCGAGGGCACGAAGGTCATCGTCACCTGCGGTGCCAGCCGGTTCACGCTCCTCACGATGCCCGTGGAGGACTACCCGTCGCTGCCCGCGATGCCGGAGCTGAGCGGCACCGTCTCGGGCGAGGCGTTCACGCAGGCCGTGTCACAGGTCACCGTCGCGGCGAGCCGGGACGACACGCTGCCCCTGCTGACCGGCGTCCGCGTCGAGATCGAGGGCGAGAAGATCACGCTCCTGTCCACGGACCGCTACCGCCTGGCGCTCCGCGAGCTCACGTGGACCCCGGCCACGCCGGGCTACTCCGCGGTCGCCCTCATCCGTGCACGCACGCTGAATGACGTGGCGAAGTCGCTCGGTGGGAGTGGCAGCCTCGTCAACGTCGGGCTGTCCACAGGTGCCGGCCTGGACCTCGTGGGGTTCGAGGCGGGCGGGCGTCACACCACCTCGCAGCTCGTCGACGGCGACTACCCGGCCGTCCGTCGTCTCTTCCCGGACGCCACCCCGATCCACGCGGTCGTGGCGACCGGCCCGCTCATCGAGGCCGCGAAGCGCGTCAGCCTCGTCGCCGAGCGCAACACGCCGATCCGGCTCAGCTTCACCGACGGGCAGGTGGTCCTGGACGCCGGCCAGGGCGACGACGCCCAGGCGTCGGAGGCCCTGGAGGCCGTGCTGGTCGGCGAGGACATCGCTGTGGCGTTCAACCCGCAGTTCCTGCTCGACGGCCTGGGCGCCCTCGGAACAGACTTCGTGCGCCTGTCGTTCACGCACCCGAACAAGCCTGTGGAGTTCACGGGTCAGGAGTCCCTGGACGGCGAGGACGACTCGTCGTACCGCTACCTGCTGGTCCCGATCCGCTTCGCGGGCTGAGCTCGCGCGGGGCAGCCCGCAGTTTCTGCCCCGGGCACGACCCGAGGCGACCGTCCGTCGTCGGGCACGGCGCGATCCGCGCCCATCTGGAGGAAGCTGGAAATGGTCACCCACATCGGCCTGGTCGGGCTCGGGAAGATGGGCAACAACATGCGTGCCCGCCTGCGCAGGGGCGGTATCGAGGTCACGGGCTACGACCCGCGGCCCGAGGTGTCCGACGTCCCGACCCTCGCGGACCTGGTCGCGGCGCTGCCCGCGGAGCAGCGCGTGATCTGGGTCATGGTGCCGGCGGGAGCGCCGACCCGCGGCGTGGTCGACGCCCTCGGCGAGCTCCTGGGCCAGGACGACATCGTCATTGAGGGCGGTAACTCGCACTACGTCGAGGACCAGGAGCGGGCAGCCGCTCTCGCCGTCAAGGGTGTCGGGTACGTCGACGTGGGCGTCTCGGGCGGCGTGTGGGGCCTCGACAACGGCTACGGACTCATGGTCGGCGGCTCCCCCGCCGACATCGCGTCGCTCATGCCGGTCTTCGACGCCCTGCGCCCCGAGGGCCCGCGCGAGGAGGGATTCGTCCACGCAGGGCCGGTCGGCGCCGGCCACTTCGCGAAGATGGTCCACAACGGCATCGAGTACGGTCTCATGCAGGCGTACGCCGAGGGCTACGAGCTGCTGGCGGCGAAGAAGGACGTCATCACCGACGTCCACGGCACGATGAAGGCGTGGACCCGCGGCACCGTCGTCCGCTCCTGGCTGCTCGACCTCATGGTCAAGGCGCTCGAGCAGGACCCGGAGCTCGAGCTCCTCGACGACTGGGTGGACGACTCCGGCGAAGGTCGCTGGACGGTCGACGAGGCCATCGATCTCGCCGTGCCGCTCCCGGTGATCTCTGCCTCGCTCTTCGCGCGGTTCGCGTCGCGACAGGACAAGTCGCCGGCCCTCAAGGCCGTCGCGGCGCTCCGTCAGCAGTTCGGCGGGCACGCGGTCAAGGCCGTCGACTGACCGGACGTGCACGGCTGAGCCCACTGCTTCATTCACAGGCCCCTGTGGACGACGGCGGTCGCTCGCTCAGGCGGTCGGGTCGCCTGGCCCGGCGGTAAATTTGGGCCAGTTTGAGCCAGTTTTGAGGGATTCTCGGCCCTGCAAGGGCAGTCCTCATCCCCGGTGGTGTCCTGCCTGACAGCAGGGTTCTCCACACGGTTTTCCACAATGCGTGTCCACAGGTTTGTCCACAGGAATCCGTCGCCTCGGGATCGTCATGTACGTGTCGCACCTCTCTCTGCTCGACTTCCGGTCGTACCCGGCCGTCGACGTCGAGCTCGAGCCCGGGGTGAACGCCTTCCTCGGCCCGAACGGGCAGGGAAAGACGAACCTCGTCGAGGCGATCGGGTACGTGGCGACGCTCGGCTCGCACCGGGTAGCGACCGACACTCCGCTCATCCGGGCCGGCGCCGACCGGGCCGTGGTGCGTACCCGGATCGTCCGGGGCGACCGCGCAAGCACCGTCGAGGTCGAGATCACGCCCGGGAAGGCCAACCGCGCCAGGATCAACCGGGGGCAGCCCGTCCGCTCGCGGGACGTCCTCGGGATCCTGCGGACGGTGCTCTTCGCGCCCGAGGACCTCGCCCTCGTCAAGGGCGACCCGGACGGCCGCCGCCGCTTCCTCGACCAGCTCCTCGTGCTCATGGTTCCCCGTGTGGCGGGAGTCCTGTCGGACTACGACCGCGTGCTGCGGCAGCGGTCCGCGCTGCTCAAGTCTGCGCGAACGATCCGTCGGGGGGCGCGGACCGCGCCGTCCACAGGGAGCGCATCGCCCGAGGTGGCGACGCTGGAGGTGTGGGACGCCCGGCTCGCCGAGCTCGGCGCGGAGATCCTCTCGCTGCGCCTGCAGCTCGTCACGGCGCTCCGACCGGCAGTCGCGGCCGCGTACGAACAGGTGAGCGCGGCGGTCGGGGCCGCCGAGATCGGCTACCGCTGGTCGCTCGCAGGCGACGTGCCCCGGGAGGTTCCTGGTCTCGCGGAGCTGCGCGAGGCACTGCTGAAAGGGATCGCCGAGGCACGGTCGCAGGAGCTCGAGCGCGGCGTGAGCCTGGTCGGGCCGCACCGGGACGACCTCGTGCTCACGCTGGCCGGCCTGCCTGCGAAGGGCTACGCCAGCCACGGGGAGTCGTGGTCCTTCGCCCTGGCGCTACGGCTCGCCTCGTACCGGCTGCTCGGCGGAGGAGAGACGGGGCCCGCATTCTGGAACCCGGACCTCGGCGTCGACGCCGATCCGGTACTGATCCTCGACGACGTCTTCGCCGAGCTTGACGTCCGCCGCAGGGAGCGGCTCGCCGAGCTGGTCGCGCCCGCGCGGCAGGTCCTCGTCACGGCCGCGGTGCCCGACGACGTGCCGGCCGCCCTCCAGGGTGCTCGGTTCCACGTGGAACCAGGGAAGGTGACCCGTGCCTGAGGTGAACGAACCGCTCGAGCCGAGCTCCGGCGTCGGGCAGCCGCGCGATGCGGGTACCGGTGCGGGCGCCGATTCCGGGGGCGACGCACCCCTGACGCCTGCCTCCGAGGTGGCGCGTGCCGCGCTCAACCGGGCCAAGGCGGCCGCGCGGGCCAGGGGCCTGCGGCCCGGCTCGTCCGCACGACGCTCTCCCCTGGCCGAGCCACGCAAGGAGCGCACCGGGCCCGGGGCGCGCGATCCGCAGCTCGTGTCCGACGTGCTGGGCCGCCTCCTGCGCGAGAAGGGGTGGACCGAGGACGTCTCCGTCGGTGGCGTGATCGGACGGTGGCGCGACGTGGTGGGGCCGGACGTGGCCGAGCACTGCACTCCCGAGACGTTCGAGGACAAGGTGCTCCTGGTGCGCGCCGACTCGACGGCCTGGGCCACCCAGCTCCGGCTGCTCGTCCCGACGCTGCTGCGCCGCATGGCCGAGGAGATCGGCGAGGGGGTCGTGGAGGAGGTGACGGTCCTCGGTCCGGCGGGTCCAGGGTTCCGCCGGGGGCCACGGGCCGTTCGTGGGCCCGGGCCGCGGGACACCTGGGGCTGAACGGACGCGAGAAGGGCGGACACCCCGGTGGGGTGCCCGCCCTCCTTCGACCGACGGTGTCAGGGTGGTCGCGGTCAGTCGCGCGCGACGAGCCGCCGGCGGTACCAGAGCAGGCCGGTCCCCAGCGCGAGCAGGAGAGCCGTCGCGCCAACAGCTGTGCCCACGGTGGCGCCCGTCTCGGGCAGCACCTCGGTGCTGTCGGCGGCGGCCGACGGGCTCTGGCTGGTCGACGAGACCGGGTTGGCGACCGGCGTCGCGGCCGGGACCGTCGCGTCCGTGCCGCAGGGGTTGGTGATCGGCGCGTCCTCGAAGAAGGTGGCGTAGTACCGCCGAATCCCGTCGGCTCCCAGGTACCCGGCCGAGAAGTGGAGATCGACGTCGGCCACCCGCACCTGGGGGTTGTCGCGGCTCGAGTAGGTGCCGTCCGCATTCACGACGATATCCGGCCAGTGGTAGAGGCCGGACAGCGGATAGTCGTGGCCGGACCCGGAGGCAAGGACCTCCCACCCAGCGCGGTCACCCTCCCAGGAGATCAAGGCGATGTCATCGCGCGTGGCACCCTCCGGCCGTGCGATCTCATACTTCAGGTGAGGTGTGCCGTCCACGCAGACGGGCTCGTACGAGAGAACCGTCAGACCGCACCGGGGAGCGACAAGCTGTTCGATGCCGAGCTCAGCGGTGTGGCCGGTGAGGAACCCGCCCTGTCGCGGGTCTTCGTCGGGCGTGTGCCGGTACCTGCCGAACGACCCTCCCGACCCGAAGGTGTAGCCGGGCATCGTCCGGGCGACGAGGTACCTGCCGTCGAACGTGTAGTCGATCGCCTCGGTGTCCTCGGGGACGACGACGTCCTCGATCGTGGCGTCGCAGTCGGTGATCTGCCCGGGGTCGGCCGGCACCACGAGCTCGGGCGCTGCAGGCGAGGAGGGCGGGGCGACGTCGGCTGCGGCGGGCATCGCGGCAACGGTCAGTCCGCCCAGGGCGAGCGCGGTCGTCGCCACGCTCGCAAGAATCTTGTGCATGGAATTCCTAGCAGAGGACGCACGGGACCGTGCGCACAAGGGATGTTTGAGCCGTATTGAACCAGTCCGGCGAGGCCCCTCCTGACCACCTTCCGGTCTTTCACCCCCTGTGTGGTGCGTCCGGCCGGGGTGCGCGCGGCGGGAACGACGGAGGGCTCCCCGCCATGGCGGGGAGCCCTCCGTGAGACCGGGGCGGTCAGATCAGCCGTTGTTGTGGATCCGCTTCCGGGCCCAGACCAGGCCGAAGCCGCCGGCGACGAGCAGCAGCGCGAACAGGATCGCGCCGCCCACCTGGGCGCCCGTCGAGGCGAGGATCGGGGGCGTGCCGGCGACCGGCGCCGGCGAGGCGGAAGCCGAGGGCGTCGGCGTGACCGACGGTGACGGCGTGGGCTCGGCGGACGGCGTCGGGGTCGGCGTGGGCGTCGTCACCGGAGTGGGAGCCGCCTCGGTGGGCGTCGGGGTCGGGGTCGGCGTCGGCTCGGTCTCGCACTCCTGGGCCTCCAGGAGCTCCGCGAGTGCGGCGGCCGGGTAGGTCGCGGTCGTCGTCGACTGCTGCGTGTACGGGCCGAGGTCGCCCCAGGCGAAGCCGCGGCTCAGCGTCGCGAGGATGCCCGCGGCGTCCTTCGTGTAGGTGATCGACTCGGTGTCCTCAGGCTTGGCGATCTCGTCGACCGAGGTGATGTCGCAGTTGACGGTCGGTGCGGCCGGCGACACCGGCGTCGTCGTCGGCGTGCAGTCCTCGAGCGGGCCACCCCTGAGGGTCCGGTCGAACTGGTTGCCGTCGGTGGCGTCGATCGCGACGGACCAGGACTTCACGGACGCCGGGTCGATGCCGTGCCCGGCCCACTCGTACGTCTCGTGGAAGCTGCGGGCGAACGTCGTCGCCTCGAGCTCCTTGCCGTCGACGACGACCGTCACGGAGTTGCGGCCGTTCGAGTAGGCCGTGAGGTCGACCGTCAGACCGGTGCAGTCGGCCTTGGCAACGGGCGTGTGAGCAGAGGCCGGTGTCGCGGTGGCGACCAGCCCTCCGAGAGCGAGCGCCATGAGGGCACCGCCCGCCAGGATCTTCTTCATCATCGGATTCCTTCGCGGTAGCGAGAGTGCGCAACTTTCGAGATGCACAGTCGGGTGGCGCCTGGTATTAGACCAGAAATCGGCAGATGGGCGAAATGCCCATCTTTGAGTGGGGATACCCAGGTCTCCGTGAGCAGCGGACATGACTGAGGCGGGCACCCACGAAGGGTGCCCGCCCCGGTTGTCCGGCGTCAGCGGTGCGCGGTCAGCGGGCGATCACGCCGTCCTGCCGACCACCTCTCCTTCCGGGGCCGACAAGCGCCGAAGGCGGGCGCCCCGTGGGGGTACCCGCCTTCGGCGCTTGTCGGCCCCGAGGCCAACCGGCCAGGCGGGCGCCCGAACCCCCCGCGGGAGCTCAGGAGGGCCAGGCCGGCGGCGACGAGCAGTCCGGCCAGGACGGACGCGCCGGTGACGGTGGCCCCGGTCTCCGCGAGCATCGGGATCGTCGGGGTTGCAGCGGCGGCCGGGGTTGCGGCGGTCGGGGTCGCGGCGGCGGCCGTCGGCGCATCTCCGCAGGCCGGCGTCAACGCCGGCATGCTCAGTGCCGTGACCACGTCGTAGTAGCCGAAGTAGTTGCCGGCGGTCGAGCGCGGAGTCCACGGCAGCTTGCTGCTGACCTCGCCGTACCACCCGAACGAGTAGCCGGAGCTGGCTGTCGCAACAAGGTTGCTCCCGTCGAGGCGGTAGCTGATCGCCTCGGTGTCCTTCGGGAGCGGCACGTCCTCCGGTCCGGCATCGCAGGCGGTGATCGGGTACTGGACACCGGCGGGAAGCTCGGGAGACACGACGACGTCGAGCGGCGCGGGCGGCCCGCAGGGGTTGTCGAGCGGCGGCTCCTCCACGGTGACCTCGATCTGTGTGAACCCGTCGTCCTCGCGCGCGGTGTTCGCCGAGAAGTACAGGTCGATGTCGTCGACAGGGATCCCGTACTCACGCATCACCCAGCCGTCACCCTGCGGGGCCAGGTCGAACCAAGGAAGGCGGCCCGTGAACGCCCCCATGTAGACGCCGTGCGCCTCGCCGACGGGCTGGCCCTGGTAGGAGTACTTCCAGGTCGCGGTAGCAAGGCTGGTCTCCGCGTCGGGGTGGGGCTCGATGACGTAATCGAGGAAGGCCTCGCCGTTGTCGCAGACGGCGGTGAGGGAGATGGGGTTGAGGCCGGTCGGTACCGCCGCGTCCGCAGTCGTCGCGGCGTCGGAGACGGGGTCGAGGGACTCCGTCTCGTCGGCGATCGCCGCGGTCGGGGTGAGGATGAGGCCGGCGGTCAGCGCGGCAGCCGCGGCGCGCACCAGGTTCTTGGGCATGGGACCTCTTCGGAGAGACGGGCGACCAGGAGGTCGCCGAGGCGGTGAGGGGTGAGGGTCGCAAGGCGGAGATTTCCCGATATGCGCCCTCATACCGACCCCACGAACTGCTTCCTGGAAACGTTGTGGCGCTCTTCCGAGAACGTCGACGCACCGCCCTGTCACCCCTGTGGAAGAACCTTGTGGAGAACTGTCCACAGGAGCCGGTGAGATCCCTGGTTTCCGGCCCCCAGAAGGTAGACTGAGCAGGTCAACCGCGCCGGGTTCCGCCCGGAACGCTGAGCACCGACCAGCCGCCGACGAGCGTGGCTGCCGCCAGTCTTTTTTCACCCGGGTCCGGCCCAGCCGTCACCTGTGGGGCGTGCTCGTCGTGTGCCTGAAAGACGAGGAGTACCACAGCCCGTGACAGAGCGAATCGACGGCGGCTACGACGCCGGGAACATCACCGTCCTGGAAGGCCTCGAGGCCGTCCGCAAGCGCCCGGGGATGTACATCGGATCAACCGGCGAACGCGGACTCCACCATCTCGTGACCGAGATTGTGGATAACTCTGTGGACGAGGCTCTGGCGGGCCACGCAGACACGATCGACGTGACGCTGCTGGCGGACGGTGGCGTGCGCGTGCAGGACAACGGCCGCGGCATCCCGGTGGCCATGCACCCGACGGAGGGGCGTCCGACGCTCGAGGTCGTCATGACGATCCTGCACGCCGGTGGAAAGTTCGGCGGTGGCGGCTACGCCGTCTCGGGCGGCCTGCACGGCGTCGGCATGTCGGTCGTGAACGCCCTGAGCACGCGGTTCGTCTCCGACGTGAAGCGCGACGGCTACCGGTGGCGCCAGGAGTACGCGGACGGCGGCAACCCGGTCACGGAGGTCGAGCGCCTCGCGGCGCTGGGTCCGGACGAGCACACCGGCACCACCCAGACGTTCTGGGCGGACGGCTCGATCTTCGAGACCACGGAGTACGACTTCGAAACCCTGCGGTCGCGCTTCCAGCAGTACGCGTTCCTCAACAAGGGCCTGCGAATCACCCTGACGGACGAGCGCGAGGGCCACGCTGACCTCGAGGACGAGGTCACCGGCGCGGTGCCGCAGATCACGCCCGAGATGCTCGCCGCGGCGGCCGAGGGCGCCCAGCCGGGCGACGCCCCGGCAGTCAGCGGGCTGGATGTCGAGCGAGCGGCGTCGGGCCGAAGCGTGAGCTACCGGTACGACGGCGGCCTCACCGACTACGTGAAGCACCTCAACTCGGCGAAGAAGGTCGAGCTGGTGAACCCCGAGGTCATCGACTTCGAGTCGGAGGACACCGAACGGCGCATCAGCGTCGAGATCGCGATGCAGTGGACGAGCGCGTACAGCGAGTCCGTCCACACCTTCGCGAACACCATCTCCACCCCCGAGGGCGGCACGCACGAGGAGGGCTTCCGCGCGGCACTGACGACGCTGGTCAACAGCTACGCCCGCGAGAAGGGCATCATCAAGGAGAAAGAGGAGAACCTCACGGGTGACGACATCCGCGAGGGTCTCACCGCGGTCCTGAGCATCAAGCTCGGCGAGCCGCAGTTCGAGGGCCAGACCAAGACGAAGCTGGGCAACACCGAGGCCAAGACGTTCGTGCAGCGGGTCGTGCGCGAGCGGCTGACCGACTGGTTCGACGCGCACCCCGCCGAGGCGCGGGACATCATCCGCAAGGCGATCCAGGCCTCCCAGGCCCGCATCGCGGCGCGCAAGGCACGTGAGGCGACGCGTCGCAAGGGCATCCTCAACAGCGGCGGCATGCCGGGCAAGCTGCGCGACTGCCAGTCCAACCGGCCCGAGGAGTGCGAGGTCTACATCGTCGAGGGCGACTCCGCCGGCGGTTCGGCCGTCCGCGGCCGCAACCCGCACACGCAGGCGATCCTCCCGATCCGCGGCAAGATCCTCAACGTCGAGCGGGCACGCCTGGACAAGGCCCTCTCGAACCAGGAGGTCCAGTCGATCATCACGGCCTTCGGCACGGGAATCGGCGAGGACTTCGACATCTCGAAGCTGCGGTACCACAAGATCGTGCTGATGGCCGACGCCGACGTGGACGGCCAGCACATCGCGACGCTGCTGCTCACGCTGCTTTTCCGGTACATGCGCCCGCTCATCGAGCACGGCCACGTGTACCTGGCGCAGCCGCCGCTGTACCGCCTGAAGTGGTCGAACGCCCCGCACGACTACGTGTACTCCGACCGGGAGCGTGACGCCTTCCTGGCGGCCGGCGCGGCCGCGGGCAAGCGGATCCCGAAGGAGAACGGCATCCAGCGCTACAAGGGCCTCGGCGAGATGGACTACACCGAGCTGTGGGACACCACCATGGACCCCGAGCACCGGACGTTGCTGCAGGTCACGATGGATGACGCGGCCGCAGCGGACGAGATCTTCTCGGTGCTCATGGGCGAGGACGTGGAGTCCCGCCGCAGCTTCATCCAGCGCAACGCCAAGGACGTGCGGTTCCTGGACATCTAGCACGTTGCCCGACGGCGGTCGCCCACCTGTGGCGGTCGTCGCCGGCTCGCGCAGCCGGAGCCCAGGAGTCGAAGTGACACGCCCACCGGCGTGGGAAGGAAGAACAGACGGTGACGGACGAGACACCCGGCGTGGAGAACCCCGACAACGGCATCCCCGGCGGTGAGGCACCCCTGGCGGTGCATCACGGCCGCGTGGAGCAGGTGGACCTCCAGCTCGAGATGCAGAGGTCGTACCTCGACTACGCGATGAGCGTGATCGTGGGGCGCGCCCTGCCCGACGTGCGGGACGGCCTGAAGCCGGTGCACCGGCGCGTGCTCTACGCGATGTACGACGGCGGGTACCGGCCCGACCGCGCCTTCTCGAAGTGCTCACGAGTCGTCGGCGACGTGATGGGCAAGTTCCACCCGCACGGCGACACGGCGATCTACGACACGCTGGTCCGGCTGGTGCAGGACTGGTCGATGCGATACCCGCTGGTGGCGGGCCAGGGCAACTTCGGTTCGCCCGGCAACGACCCCGCGGCCGCGCCTCGGTACACGGAGTGCCGCATGGCCCCGCTCGCCATGGAGATGGTGCGGGACATCGACAAGGACACCGTCGACTTCCAGGACAACTACGACGGCCGCACGCAGGAGCCCGTCGTGCTCCCGGCGAGGTTCCCGAACCTCCTGGTCAACGGGTCCGCCGGCATCGCGGTCGGCATGGCGACGAACATCCCGCCGCACAACCTGCGCGAGGTCGCCGAGGGCGTCCGGTGGCACCTGGCCAACCCGCAGGCCTCCCGCGAGGAGCTGCTCGAGGCCCTGCTGCAGCGCATCAAGGGCCCGGACTTCCCGACAGGGGCGCAGATCCTGGGCCACAAGGGCATCGAGGAGGCGTACCGCACGGGTCGCGGCTCCATCACGATGCGAGCCGTGGTGAACGTCGAGGAGATCCAGAACCGGATCTGCCTCGTGGTCACCGAGCTGCCGTACCAGGTGAACCCTGACAACCTCGCCTCGAAGATCGCCGACCTCGTCAACGAAGGCCGGATCCAGGGCATCGCCGACATCCGCGACGAGACGTCTGGCCGCACCGGCCAGCGCCTCGTGATCGTGCTCAAGCGCGACGCCGTGGCGAAGGTCGTGCTCAACAACCTCTACAAGCACACGCAGCTCCAGGACTCCTTCGGCGCGAACATGCTCGCGATCGTCGACGGCGTCCCGCGCACGCTGAGCATCGACGCGTTCATCCGCCACTGGACGACGCACCAGATGGACGTGGTGCGCCGGCGCACGGCCTACCTCTTGAAGGAGGCCGAGGACCAGATCCACATCTATGTGGGCTACCTCAAGGCTCTCGACGCGCTCGACGCCGTCATCGCGCTGATCCGCCGCTCCCCCGATGTGGACGAGGCCCGGGCGGGCCTGATCGAGCTGCTGGAGGTCGACGAGCAGCAGGCCAACTCGATCCTGGCGCTGCAGCTCCGACGGCTCGCTGCCCTGGAGCGCCAGCGGATCCTGGACGAGCACGCCAAGCTCGAGACGGCGATCCTCGACTACCGGGACATCCTCGCGAAGCCCGAGCGCCAGCGGTCGATCGTGGGCGACGAGATGGACGAGATCGTCACGCGGTACGGCGACGAGCGACGGACCACGATCCTCCCGTACGACGGCGACGTGTCCATCGAGGACCTGATCGCCGAGGAGGAGATGGTCGTCACCATCACCCGTGGCGGGTACGCGAAGCGCACGCGCTCCGACAGCTACCGGCAGCAGCGGCGCGGCGGCAAGGGCATCCGGGGCACTCAGCTCCGTGAGGACGACATCGTCGACCACTTCTTCGTGACGACGACCCACCACTGGCTGTTGTTCTTCACGAACCTCGGCCGGGTGTACCGCGCCAAGGGCTACGAGCTTCCGGAGGGCGGCCGCGACGCCAAGGGACAGCACGTCGCGAACCTGCTCGCCTTCCAGCCGGACGAGCACATCGCACAGGTTCTCGACATCCCCGACTACGACGCGGCCGACCACCTCGTGCTCGCGACGCGCCGCGGCCTGGTCAAGAAGACGCGCCTGGCCGAGTACAACTCCCCCCGTTCGGGCGGCCTCATCGCGATCAACCTGCGCGAGGACGAGGAGGGCAACCCCGACGAGCTCGTCTCCGCACGCCTCGTGAACGCCGACGACGACCTCATCCTCGTCTCGCGCAAGGGTCAGTCGATCCGCTTCACCGCCGACGACGAGACGCTGCGCCCGCTCGGTCGTGCAACCTCCGGCGTCACCGGCATGAAGTTCCGCGGGGACGACGAGCTCCTGTCCGCGGACGTCGTGGCCGAGGGGTCGGACCTGTTCGTCGTGACCGAGGGTGGGTTCGCGAAGCGCACCCGGGTCTCCGAGTACCGCGTCCAGGGTCGTGGTGGCCTCGGCATCAAGGTGGCCAACCTCGTCGAGGCGCGCGGTGACCTCGTGGGGGCGCTCGTCACCGAGCCGGACGACGAGGTGCTGGTGATCATGGAGCGTGGCAAGATCGTGCGCTCGGCCGTCGCGGAGGTGAACCTCACTGGACGGAACACCCAGGGCGTGACTTTCGCAAAGCCGGACAAGGGGGACCGTATTATCGCGGTGGCCCGGAACGCCGAGCGCAACCTCGGTGACGAGGAGGGCGAAGTGCCTGAGGACGGCGAGTCCGTCGACCGCGATACGGTGGGCGGCGAGGCGAGTCTCGGCGAGGCTCCGAGCACCCCTGAGCAGGACAGCACCGGACGCGAGGACAGCTGATGACGACGAGCGAGAACAGCGGGCCGAAGACGGGCACGGCCACGTCGCCGGAGCTCGACGAGGACCTGGACATCACAAAGGTGCGGATCGGCACCGTGCCGGGGAACGCATCGCCCGGCAGCGCCGCGTCCAGCGCCGGCAGTACCGGCGCGGGTGAAATCCCCGAGCCGGCTGCGGTTCAGGAGAAGACCACGGCCGAGCGCGTGGACGACCTCGCGAGGCCCAAGACCGCGACGGGGCCTGGATCGACGGAGTCGCCCGACGGGGCCGCGCGCACCGAACCCGAACCCGGGCCCAAGGCTCCGCAGACCCCCGCGCCGGGATCCGGGCCCACGGAGTCGAAGGCCGCGGAGTCGAAGCCTGCGGCCGAGGCGTCCTCGGCGCTGAAGCCTGCCGCGCCGACGCCCGCCCCGCCGACGCCTGCCGTGCCGACGCCTGCAGCTCACGAGTCCGCGCCGACGCCGGGCACCTCGCCGTCAGGGCTCTCGTCGCCCGTGCCGCCGTCCGCGCCGCCGACCGGCTCGTCGTCCTCGAGCTCCACGTCGGGTGTCCCCGTGCAGGGCGGCATCTGGCGTTCCGCCTACGCCGCGGGCGACAGCTCGCCGGCAGCGACGGCCCCGTCGACGTCCGCCCCCGGTCCCGCAGCCGTCAACGGGTCCGCCTCCGGGCGGACAGCGGTGCCGCCGGTCCCGCCGCCTCCGGCGGCGAACCCGTTCTCCACGGTGCCGACGAGCGCGGCGTCCGGGAAGGGGTTGCCAGGGCGCTCTGCGGCCGACGCAGTGCCCGGTACCGCGCCCGCCACGGTCGGGGCCTCCCCGGTGCGCGAGCCGTGGAACCGTCCGGTCCAGCAGAGCACGTCCAACGACGTCCCTGCGGTAGAGGGCGAGGGCGACGAGGCGTCGTCCCCGCTGGCCGATGCCGCGGCCGGCGTCAAGGCCGGAGCAGTCAAGGCTGCGGCCGCGGCCCTCGCGGCTGCTCGCAGCGCCGCCAAGAAGGTGTCTTCCGTGCTGCCCGAGTCAAGCACCGACGACGAGACCCCTGCCCCTCCCCCGCCGGGCTCGCGTCCGGAGATGCACTACGCAGCCGGCGGGGTGCGCGGCACCGCGGTCCCGGTCGGCGTCCCCGTCGGAGTGCCGGGTGTCGGAACGCCGGGCGGGATCCCGGGCGCCATGCCCGGTGCGGGCGGCGTGCCCAGGCCCGGCGCGGTTCCGCCCGGCGCCCCGCAGCCGCAGAGCGGGCAGCTCCCGCGCGTTCCCGCCGGTCCGCGTCGCGTGCGGCTGGCCGTGTCTCGGGTGGACCCGTGGTCGGTCATGAAGCTCGCGTTCCTGTTGTCGGTCGCGGTGGCCATCATGGTCGTGGTGGCCACGGGCGTGTTCTGGTCGGTGCTCAACAGCTTGGGCGTGTTCGTGAGGGTCGAGGAGTTCGTCGCGAACGCCATCGGGCCGCAGTACGACGTGACCAACCTGACCCAGTACTTCGAGATGAATCGGTGGCTCTCCCTCGCGACGCTCGTGGCGATCTGCAACATCATCCTCACCACGGCGCTCGCGACCCTCATGGCGTTCCTGTACAACATCACGGCGGCGCTCGTCGGCGGCGTGCACATGACGCTGACGGACGACTGACGTACCCTCGACGTGCGCCCGGGATCACTCGGGCGCACGTCACACCGCAGACCCTGCTTTTCGGTTTGGGACAGACCCCCTGCCTGCGGTAAGGTCTCGTGCGGCGCAAGGGCACGACGCTCGCGCTATGGGGCTATAGCTCAGACGGTTAGAGCGCTTCCCTGATAAGGAAGAGGTCGGAGGTTCAAGTCCTCCTAGCCCCACTCCCCGGACCTCGATCGGTCCCACCAGGAGGAATCGTGAAGAAGCTGCTCATCCTGCTGCTCGCGGCTGGTGCTGGCTACGTCCTGTGGCGCAAGCTCAACGAGGACGCAGAGGGCCGGGACCTCTGGTCCGAGGTCACGGACAGCTTGGACTGACTCCGGGCCGTTCCCCGGGGCCATGGCGCAATTGGTAGCGCACCTGCTTTGCAAGCAGGGGGTTAGGGGTTCGAGTCCCCTTGGCTCCACCACCGCCCACCAGGGCCGATACATTCGGCTCTCGGTGGGCGTCGTCATTCCCGGCGCCGGAGAGTTCACGAACGGTGGCCGCTCCTTCACCATGCGCTCTCCCCCGGGAATCGCCGCTCCCGCGAGGCATCGCCGCTCTCTGGCCGGCCCCCGACAGCTCGCCAGGGCGCGAGACACAGTGCTCGCCGTCGTATCTTGGGGTTCTGCGATGGGAGAGGGGCACTGTGGGCGAGGAGATCATGACGGCCGAGGAGGCCGCCGGCAACGACCTGGTGCTTGCCTTCGGGCGGCTGCTCGGAGCGGCGAACCGGCTGGAGTACCTGCTCGGGCGCGCGATCGAGGAGCAGTGCGGGATCTCGCACCTGATGTACGAGGTGTTGCTGATCTTGGCCCGCGAAGGCAACCGGGGCATGTCGATGCGCGCGATCAGCCGCGAGCAGGTGCTCACCACCGGCGGCGTGACGCGGCTGATCGACCGTATGGAAGCGCTCGGACTCGTCGAGCGCACTCTCGATCCGGGCGACCGGCGCGGACGTCTGGTGCGGTTGACGGGAGCGGGCGCGGCCAAAGCCGTCGAGGCGACCCGGGTGCACCTGGAGAACGTCCGGCGGCACTTCGTCGAACCCATTCCGGTCGAGCACCGCAAGCGGTTCGCTGAGGACCTGCGGACGCTGAGCCACTCGGCCCGCGAGGCGATTCCGCGCCTGCGCTGAATCCAGTGATCCGGGCCACACCCCCTGACTCGCGGAATATCTGACTGCGCAGATACTTTCTGTTAGGTGAAGCGGGCCCGCAGCAGGCGGGGTCGCAACGAGCACCTTACGAGGAGCAGCGATGACGACGCTCGAGTTCACGATTCTCGACCTGGACTTCCCCGCCGGGAGCAAGGCCAAGACCGCCACCCTCGTCACCGGCGAGCGGGAGGCGCTGCTGGTGGACGCAGGGTTCACCCGAGCCGACGGCCACCGCCTGGCCGCTGCGGTCCTCGACTCGGGCAAGACCCTGAGGACGGTGGTCATCAGTCACGGCGATCCCGACTTCTACTTCGGCGCAGAAGTCCTCGCCGACGCCTTTCCCGGCGCACGCTTCGTCGCCACCCCGCCGGTCATCGACCACATCCAGCATTCCTACGAGGGCAAGCTCCAGGCCTGGGCCGCATCGGGGGCGAACCTCCCGACGCGGTTGATCGAGCTCGAACCGCTCACCGGCGACCTCGAGCTCGAAGGCCACCCGTTCGAGCTCAAGGGCGGCGCCGCGGGGCTCGCCGACCGCCACTACCTCTGGCAGCCCGACCACCGCGTCGTTCTCGGCGGCGTCCTGGTGTTCTCGGGCCAGCACGTCTGGACCGCCGACACGGGTGCCGACGCCCGCACGGTCTGGAAGGGCGTCCTCGACGAGATCGAGGCACTCGAGCCCGAGCTCGTGGTGCCCGGCCACCGCGCCCCCGGGGCGCCGGCGACCGTCGAGGCGGTCCGCCACACCCGTGACTACCTCAATGCCTTCGAGGAGATCCTCGCAGACCAGAGCGACGGCCAATCCGTCACAGCCGAGCTGGTGCGCCGCTACCCCGACGCCGAGCTGCTTGTCGCCGCCCAGATCGGCGGCAAGGTCGCGAAGGGTGAGATGCAATGGGGCTGAACGACACCGACCTCGCGAGCTCCGCGGCTCCGCGCGACGTGGTGCGCCGCCAGTACCTCGCCTCGGCCGCGGGCGACCTGCCGGCGCTGCGCGCCACCCTCGCCCCCGACGTGGAATGGACCGAGATGGCTGGGTTCCCGCTCGCAGGGACCTACCGGACTCCCGAGGGCGTCACGTCGAACGTCATGGAGCGGCTCGGCGCCGACTGGGAAGGCTGGACCGCTCACGACGACACCTATGTGGTCGACGGTGAGCACGTCGTGGTCCTGGCCCGCTACACGGCCCGCAACAAGGCCACCGGCAAGGACCTCGCCGTCCGCGTCGCCCACCACTTCACCGTCAGAGGCGGCCTGATCGTGCGCTTCGAGCAGTTCGTCGACACCGCCAAGGTCCGAGACGCCATGGCCTGAGGCCGATACGTAGGCACCAGTGCGGCGAGGTGGTCCGCCCGCGTGACGGGGTCGGGATGGTGGCCGACGCGTCAGGCGGAGAGCGCTGGACCCTTCTGACCGGCTGTGCGACCGCGGGTAGCAACACGACGGCCCGGTCCCCAAAAAGGGACCGGGCCGTCGTGATCGATGGAGTCAGCCCTCGGGCCGGTGCTCGCTCGTCTTCTCCGCGACCTCGTCGGCCGCGTCGGCGACGGCGTCAGCGGCCTTCTCGGCCGCCATGTCGGCCGCCTCGGTGACCTTGTCGGCGGCCGCGTCGGCCGCCACTGCGGTAGAGTCCGCCGCCGACGTCGCCTTGTCGGCAACCGCGCCCGACACCTTCCGCGCCTGGGCGCTCGCCTTCTGCGCCGTGACCTTCGCCGTCGTGGTCGCCCTGTCAGCCGCCGACTTCGCGGCCTCCGAGGCCTTGGCCGCAGCCTCGGCCGCCATCGTCCGCACCTCCTCCGCGGCCTGCGCGGCCTTCGCGCTGAGGTCCTCGGCGGCCTGGGCTGCCTTCGCGCCGGCCTCGCGGCCCATGGCGACGGCCGTGCCCGCCGCCTCGCCCACGGACTCGGCGGCGTGCGCCACCGCGTGCTTCGCGTCGCGCGCGGCACCGGTGTAGTCGGGCTTCGTGACCTGCTCCCACGGCTCGGCCCACGGGTCGTTCTGCGGCTGGGCGCGCCGCCAGAACACGTAGCCGACGGCTGCGGCGCCCACACCGAACAGCGCCCACAGCCAACCCCGCTTCCGTCCGGAGCGGGACGCCTTGTCCGCCTTTGCGGCGACCTTGTCGGCGAGGGACCTGGCCGACTGGGCTGCCGCCGTCGTACCCGCGGCGACCTTGCCCTCAGCAGCATGGGCGGCGTTGGCCGCCGCGCTGTTGAAGGCGGCCACCACCTTGGGCAGCACGTCGTCGACGAGCTTGTCGTGGGCGGTGTCGATGAGCGGCCCCGCCTTCTCCGCGGCCTTCTCGACCCGCGGGGCTGCCGCCTGGACGCTGTCGTGCCAGGCCTTCTCGGCGCGCGGGGTGAGCCAGGCGATGAACTCCGCCACTCTCGGCTCGGCCCAGTCCTTGGCCTGCACGGCTCTGTCCTTGGCCTGGCCGGCGAGCGTGCCCGCCTGGGCCGCAGCCTTCGAGCTCACGTCGGCGAGCACGGCCGCTGCGACCGCGGCCTGCTCCTTGACCTTCTCCGTGTCGATCTTGGCCACGTCGATCTTGCTGGTGTCGACGTAGTCGGTCACCTTCTTGCGCGTCATGAACAACCCCCAGGACGCCGGTCTCGGGCCGGATGATCAGTGCATATTCCTCGTGTGCCCACTCTGCCACCGGTGCGCGACCGAAGCGAGGCAAGCCCGGACCAAAGGGCGGCAATCCTCGCGGAGGCTCCACGCAGATCCGCGCGGACCCGGCGCGGATTGCGCGCGGGCGCGGCGCGCCACCGCGTCGTCGTGGGAGGATTGAGACATGTTCGCAACCCTGCACACGACCTCCGGCGACATCCGCATCGAGCTCCTCCCGAACCACGCTCCCAAGACGGTAGCGAACTTCGTCGGGCTCGCGACGGGCACCAAGGTCTGGACGGACCCGCGCACCGGCGAGGAGAAGAAGGACCCGTTCTACGACGGCCTGATCTTCCACCGGGTGATCGACGACTTCATGATCCAGGGCGGCTGCCCGCTCGGCACCGGGACGGGCGGTCCGGGCTACACGTTCAACGACGAGATCCACCCGGAGCTCGCGTTCGACCAGAAGTACCTCCTGGCGATGGCGAACTCGGGCAAGCGCCGGAACCCGGTGACGGGCGAGACCGAAGGCACCAACGGCTCGCAGTTCTTCATCACGACCACCGAGACGCCGTGGCTGAACGGCAAGCACACGATCTTCGGCCGCGTGGCCGACGACGAGTCGCGCGCGGTCGTCGACGCGATCGGTTCGGCGCGCACCCGTCCGGGCGACCGCCCGGTCGAGGACATCGCCATCACGTCCGTGACGATCGAGGACTGAGCCATCGGCGAGCGAGCGGGCGGGCCCGAGGGCCCCTCGGAGCCCGCCGGCCCAGGCGTGGGACCCGGGTCAACGGCAGAGGTTCCCGTCTGCCCACGGCACCCGGATCGCGTGTCGTACGTGCGGTGCCAGCGCTGCGGCCGTCCGGCGTGCCCGGAGTGCCAGCGCCCGGCGGCCGTGGGCGTCCAGTGCGTCGACTGCGTGCGGGAGGCGGCGCGGCGGGCACCTCGCGTGCGGACGGCGCTCGGCGGCTCGCTGACCGACGGCCGCCCGGTCGTCACGCTCACGATCGTGGCGGTGTGCGTGGCGAGCTGGCTGCTGCAGCTCGCGACGGGCGGCGCCTGGACCTCGCTGTGGGACTTCTGGCCGGGCGGCGGTCTGCAGGAGCCGTGGCGGTTCCTCACCGCCGCGTTCCTGCACTCGACGAGCCCGCTGCACATCCTGTTCAACATGTACGCCCTGTGGATCACCGGCTCGTTCCTCGAGCCGCTGCTCGGGCGGGCGCGGTTCGCCACGCTGTGCGGGCTTGCGGCGGTCGGCGGCTCCGTGGGCGTGCTGCTGCTCTCCGGTGAACCCGTCCTCACCGCCCAGGGCTGGGTCTGGGGACCGTCCGTGGTGGGCGCCTCGGGCATGGTGTTCGGCCTGTTCGGCGCGATGCTCCCGGTGCTGAACCGGCTCGGCCGCTCTGGCGGGCAGGTGCTGGTGCTGCTCGGCGTAAACTTCGCGATCGGCTTCCTGGTGCCCGGGATCTCGTGGCAGGCCCACCTCGGCGGGCTCATCACGGGCGCCGCCGTGGCCGCTGCGTTCGCCTACGCGCCACGGTCGCTGCGACCGGTCACGGCGTGGCTGGTGCCGGTCGCGGGCGCGGTCCTGCTGGTGCTGGCTGCGGCCTGGAAGTACTCGAGCGTCGGGATGCTCTGATCCGTCGGCTCAGTTCGTCCAAGCCGAGATCTGTCGCGTACCTCTCTTTTCCCCAGCTTTACCCACAGCTGTGGAAGACGGCGGTGGGCCGGTCACCCGGCCCGCCGCCTTCAGGCTCGGCGGCTCACTTCCAGCGCGTCGTGAGCCCGAAACCGGCGATCAGCAGGCCAAAACCGACGGCCAGGTTCCACCTGCCGATCCACGGCAGCGGGAGCTGGAGGTCGGCGCTGGTGAGGTAGAACGTCACGATCCAGGCGAGGCCCAGCACCATCAGACCGACCATCACGGGCGCGAGCCAGGGCGGACTGGGCCGGTCGGCTGCGGCCGTCCGCTCCGCACGCGGGACGACCTTCTTCTTGCGCGTCTTCGACTCGGGCACGAGGCGGGCTCCTGTCCTGGGGGGACGGCCGCATGCGGCCGACGGTAGCTATCGTGGACTAGCGTAGTGGTCACCGGGACCTGACAGGGACGCGGCCGTGACCGGTGCGTGACGACAGGCGCCGGCAGGCCGATGACAGGCCGGCGACACAAGGCCTGAAGGCCGATCAACGACAGACGCCGGCCAGCCGGCCGCCAGGCCGGGCGAGCATGACGGACGACAGATGCGTGGGCGACGGGCGCGTGGAGGGGGCGGCATGACGGAGACGGGCACGCTCGAGGCCGCCCCGGTGCGCCGGGGGCTGCGGTCGTCGATCACGGTCGGTGCGGTCCTCGCGGCGGCGGGGTTGATCTTCTCGATGAGCGCACAGCTCGCGGGCGGGGAGGATGCTCGACAGCCGCAGGACCTGGTGTCGCTCGCCGACGCCGAGACACGGCGCGTCGCCGAGCTGTCCGAGCAGGTCGAGGCGCTGACAGCACAGATCGGCGCGCTGGACGACCCGGTCGGGACCGTTATCCCTTCGCGCGACGCCCTGCTCGCCGCGCGCGAGGGCGTCGTGTCCGGCTCGGTGGCCGTGTCCGGCCCGGGCCTGACGGTGTCGCTCGACGACGCACCGCCGTCGTCGGTCTCGGTCGCGGGTGCCCAGGCGGACGACCTGGTGGTGCACCAGCAGGACCTGCAGGACGTGATCAACGCCTTGTGGGCCGGGGGCGCGGAGGCGATGACGCTCCAGGGCGAGCGCGTGACCGCGACGTCGGCCTTCCGGTGCTCGGGGAACATCCTCCTGCTGCACGGCAAGGTCTTCTCTCCCCCGTACGTCGTGACCGCGGTCGGCGACCCGGATCGGCTCAGTGCCGCGCTCGACCGCTCGCCTGGGGTGCAGACCTACCTCGACTACGTCGACTGGGTGAACCTCGGCTGGTCCGTCCATCGTCACGAGCAGGTCGAGCTGCCCGCCTTCACGGGCGGCAGCGGTCTGCGCCACGCTCGCGTACCCGAGGGAACGGACGTCTTCTCGTGACCCTGCGCCAGTCGTCACC
This sequence comes from Antribacter soli, assembly GCF_021568775.1. Classification (GTDB taxonomy): domain Bacteria; phylum Actinomycetota; class Actinomycetes; order Actinomycetales; family Cellulomonadaceae; genus Antribacter; species Antribacter soli. The sequence continues at coordinate 31,506 of NZ_JAKGSG010000021.1, forward strand.
CGCGCCGGGCGGGGCAAGCTCGGGCCGTGGCCCGGAACCCGTGTGGCCGGGTCCGCAGCATGCGGGTGCCCGACGTCGGTCGCCCACCGCGGGCGGCGTCGTCGCCGCGGTCGTCGGCGTCGTGGGCGAGCTGCTCGTCACGGCCGGCGTGCTGCTCGGCCTGTTCGTCGTCTGGCAGCTCTGGTGGACCGACGTGGAGGGTGACCGCCACCAGCAGGAGATCATCGCGGGTCTCGACTGGACGCCACCACCGGCGCCGGCCGAGTCGGCCGGGCCGAGCGTGGCGACCCGGCACGAGGAAGCGCCTCCGGTCGACGCCCAGCCCGCCGAAGCGACCGTGTTCGCCCAGCTCTACGTGCCGCGCTGGGGCGCGGACTACGTGAAGCCGGTCGCCGAGGGCACCGACAAGCCGACGGTGCTCGACACGATCGGCATCGGCCACTACCCGGACACCGCGATGCCGGGCGACGTCGGCAACTTCGCGACGGCCGCCCACCGCACGACCTACGGCAAGCCGTACAACCGGATCGCGGAGCTGCAGCCGGGCGATCCCGTCGTGGTGCGGACGGAGACCACCTGGTACGTGTACCGCGTGACCGAGTCGAAGATCGTCGCGCCGACGCAGGTCGAGGTGGTGGCCCCGGTACCCGGCCTGCGCGCGGGCGACCCCCTGCCCGAGCTGACGGAGCGATACCTCACGATGACGTCCTGCCACCCGATGTACTCCGCGAGGGAGCGGTACATCGTCCACGGGACGCTGGACTACTGGGCGCCGGTGAGCGAGGGCACGCCGCAGGAGCTGCTCGACGCCGGAATCACGTTCGACGCGGCGGGGGTGGAGTGATGTACGGGGCGATCTGGCGTCTGCTGCCGGGGCCGCTGTGGCTGCGGGTGGTCCTCGCGGTCGTGCTCGGGGGCGCGGTCGTGGCCGCGTGCTTCGAGTGGGTGTACCCGTGGCTCGCGGAGTACATGCCGTTCAACGACACGACCGTGGGCGCCGGAGGCTGAGCCGGGAACCGGTACTCGCCCGCGGCCCAGTACGATCGGGGGATGACGCGCATCCTCGTGGTCGACAACTACGACTCGTTCGTCTACACGATCGTGGGCTACCTCGACCAGCTCGGGGCGAGCACCGTCGTCGTGCGCAACGACGCCGTGCCGGAGCCGGACGCCGACGGGGTCTTCCACGACGAGGACGGGACGCCGTTCGACGGCGTGCTGGTGTCACCCGGGCCCGGTACGCCGCACGAGGCGGGCAGCAGCGAGGACGTCATCCGCGCGTGCGCCCGTTCGGCCACCCCGATGCTCGGTGTCTGCCTCGGGCACCAGGCCCTGGCGGAGGTCTACGGCGCCAAGGTGACGCACGCGCCGGAGCTCATGCACGGCAAGACGAGCCTCGTGGAGCACGACGGCGCCGGTGTGCTCGCCGGCCTGAAGAACCCGTTCACGGCGACCCGCTACCACTCGCTCGCCGCGACACCCGACAGCATCCCGGACGAGCTCGTGGTCACGGCCACCACCGGGAGCGGCGTGATCATGGGCCTGCAGCACCGCGTCCTGCCGCTGCACGGCGTGCAGTTCCACCCTGAGTCCGTGCTGACCGAGGGCGGACACCGGCTCCTGGCCAACTGGCTGGAGACCTGCGGGCTCGAAGGTGCGGTGGAGCGGTCGGCCGGCATGGCTCCGCTCGTGCACCAGGACTGACGCTCCCGCGCAACCGGTCTGGTCGCGCAACCGGTCTGATCCCGCAACCGGCGTCTCCTGCAACCAACCTTGCCGCGCAACGACGAAGGCTGCCTCCCCGACCGGGGAGGCAGCCTTCGTCGTTGCGCGTCGCGCTATGGCGTCGGGGTCGGCGTCGGGGTCGGGGTGCTGTTGCCCGATCCCTGCGGCCCGAGCGAGATCACGATCGTGACCTCCGTGCCGGTCTCGACCTGCGAGCCGGGCGTCGGGTTCGAGGAGATCACCTCGCCGCGGTCGACCACCTCCGAGTACGCCGTCTCGATGCGGGAGTTGAGGTTCGCCCCGCCGAGGGCCTCCTCGGCCTCGGCCTGCGTCATGCCCACGAGGCCGGTCGGGACCTGCGTCAGGTCAGGGGCCGGCTCCTCGGCGATGCCGAGCGTGATGCGCGAGCCCTGGTCCACGTCGCCCGCGGGCGGGTTCTGCTCGACCACCGTACCGACCGGCTCCTCGCTCTCGACGGTGCGCGTGTCCACGTTGAGACCGAGGTCCTGGAGCGTGCGGACCGCGTCGTCCTGGGCGTCGCCGCGGACGTCGGGCACCGTCACCTTGCCCGTCGACACGTAGAGCGTGATCGTCGTGTCGGTGGAGACGGTCGCACCGGCGCCCGGGTCCGTCTTGATGACCAGGTCCTTCTTGATCGTGGGGTGGTTCTCGGCGGTGGGGACGGCGTTCACGGTGAAGCCGCGCGCCTCCAGCGCGGTCGTGGCCGCCTCCCGGGTCTGGCCCGACACGTCCGGGATCGTCGCCGCCCCGGGCTCGCCCGCGTAGTAGACGAGAACGTCGGAGCCCTCGTCGACCTCCTCGCCGGCGGGCGGGTCCGTCACGCCGGTGACGGTGTCCTGCTCGACGGTGGCCTCGGCATCGACCGTCAGCACGGGGACCAGCCCGGCCTCCGTGATCGCGGCCTCGGCCTCCGCCGTGGTCATGCCGGCCGTCAGGGTGGGCACGCGCACCTGCTCGGTCCCGGGCTGCATCAGCAGGAAGATCACGATCGCCACGAGGGCCGCCGCGGCGATGCCCACGAGGGTCCACAGCAGGGTCTTCTTGGTGTCCGTCTCCTGGCGCTGCGGCGCCCGCCCGCCCGGTCCTCCGGGGCCCGGGAAGCCGCCGCCGGGCGTCGTCGGGCCCGCCGGGGCGCCCCACGGGGAGCCGGGCGCCGCAGTCCCGTTGCCCATCGGGGCCATGACCTGCGTGGCCCCGGCGCCGCCGTACGGCGGGTACTGGCCGGCGGCCGGGCCCATCATGACGGTGGTCGCGGCGCCGCCCATGCCCACGCCGCCGCCGATCATCGGCGCGGCGACCTGGCCGCCGCGCATCGCGGCGTCGAGGTCGGCGCGGAACTCCGCGGCGGTGGAGTAACGCTGGTCGCGGTCCTTGGTGAGGGCCTTGAGCGTGATGCGGTCCAGCACGTCCGGGACGTCGGTCGCGATCTCGGACGGGCGCTGCGGCGCCTGCCCCACGTGCTGGTACGCGACGGCGACAGGCGAGTCGCCCTGGAACGGCGGACGTCCGGTGAGCAGCTCGAACAGCACGCAGCCCGTCGAGTACAGGTCGGAACGGGTGTCCACCTGCTCGCCGCGCGCCTGCTCGGGGGAGAGGTACTGGGCGGTCCCGATGACGGCGTGCGTCTGCGTCATCGTGGACGCGGAGTCCGCCATGGCGCGCGCGATGCCGAAGTCCATCACCTTCACCGCACCGGTCGGCGTGATCATCACGTTCGCCGGCTTGATGTCACGGTGCACGATGCCCGCGTGGTGCGAGTACTCGAGCGCGGACAGGACACCCACCGTGATCTCGACGGCCTCCTCGATCGGCACCGCGGCGCCGTCGTGCAGGATGTCGCGGACGGTGTGGCCTTCCACGTACTCCATGACGATGAACGGGACGTGGACCTCACCGCCCTGGGAGTCGTGGTGCACGTCTTCGCCCGTGTCGTACACCGCGACGATGGACGGGTGGTTGAGCGCCGCCGCGGCCTGCGCCTCGCGGCGGAAGCGCGCGAGGAAGGACGGGTCGCGGGCGAGGTCGGAGCGCAGCACCTTGATCGCGACCGTACGACCGAGTCGCGTGTCGTGCCCGATGTGCACCTCGGCCATGCCGCCGCGACCGATGAGCTCGCCGACCTCGTACCGGCCGGCGAGTACCCGGGGCGTGTTGTCCACCACTCAGACGTCCTTCGGTGTCGTGGCCACGCGATGACCATCGCGCAACTCGTCAGGGAGCATCATCCCAGAGTCGGGGCGACTGGACGTCGCCTCGGCAACCATGGTTTCAGCGTTCTCGGTGTTCAGTTTCCACAGACCCTGCGTGTCGCGGTGCGGCGTGACGGCCGCGTCGTCGTCGCCACGGCTCGCGAGGAGGCTCGCGACCAGGACCACGAGCAGGAGTCCCACCAGCGCGACGAGCGGCCAGGAGAGCCGGCCGCCCAGCGACTCGCGCAGGCGGTCGAGCATGCCCGACGCCGTCCGGGCGCCTCTCCCGGAGCCCTGCGGACCGCGGGACGTACCCGGACGGGCGGGCTGCACGCGCCGGATGTCCGACCGGGTCGTGGCCTGGACCTCGCGCCGTGACGGGTAGGAGCGGGACGGCGCGTCGGTCCCGAGCGCGCTCGGGATGTAGCCCGAGCCCGGCTGGTACCCCTGCGGGACCGGTGCACCCGGGTGCGCTCCGGCGTCGGGCAGCGGAGCCGGCGCGGCGGTGTGCTGGTGCACCGCCCGGCCGGACGGGGTGGCGTGCCGCGGCGGCAGGAGGTGGGGGTCGAAGGCGGCGCCGTTCCCGCTCGCGTGGCCGCCGCCGTATCCACCACCGTGGCCGGCCCCACGTCCGCCGCTCTGTCCGTCGCCACGTGCCGGCGCGACGGTCGGCGGGAACGACACGGCCTGCGGGTCGGCGGTCGCGCCGGCCGACTCGCGCCGCGACCGGCGCGAGGTGTACCGCGCCGTGCCGAACGGGTCGGCGGCGATCTCGGTGGCGAGAGAGTCCAGGAGCCGGGCCAGCTCGTCGGCCGACGCGTAGCGCCGCCCGGGGTCCTTCTCGAGCATGCGGACGATGACCTCGGAGAGGCCGGGGTGCACAGACGTCGGCAGCGGCGGCACGGGCGAGTTCACGTGCGCGATCGCGATGTCCACCGGGGTCTTGCCCGTGAAGGGACGGCGGCCCGCCGTCGCCTCGTACGCGACGACGCCGAGGGCGTAGATGTCGGAGGCGGCGGTCGCCGGCTGGCCCACGGCCTGCTCCGGCGAGAGGTACTGGGCCGTGCCCATGACCATGCCCGTCGCGGTCATCGGCACCTGGTTCTTGGCGACCGACACGCCGAAGTCGGTGATCTTCACCGTGCCGGAGTGCTCCAGCAGGATGTTCCCGGGCTTCACGTCGCGGTGCACCACCTGCGCCCCGTGCGCGGCGTGCAGGCCTCGCGCCGTCTGCGACAGGATCGGCAGGAGCCGTGCGGGTGCGAGGACGGGCTCCCGCTCCAGGAGGTCGGCGAGCGGCTCACCGAGGACCAGCTCCATGACGAGGAAGCCGGCGCCGCGCTCCTCGCCGTAGTCGTACATCTGGGCGATGTTCCGGTGCACCAGCGTCGAGCTGTTGCGGGCCTCCGTGCGCAGGCGGCGCAGGAAGTCCTCGTTCCCCGTGTACTCCTCGCGGAGCACCTTGACGGCCACGTCGCGGCGCAGCGTCTCGTCGAACGCGACCCAGACCTCGCCCATCCCGCCGACGGCGAGCCGCCGCACGAGGCGGTAGCGCTCGCCGAGCCGGGCCCCCTCCATCGGCCTCATCTGCTCAGCACCGCCTGGATGACCTGCTGGGCGATCGGCGCGGCGCGACGGCCGCCCGTCGACTCGTTGGTCGACTCGCCGCCGTTCTCCAGGACGACCGCCACGGCAACCTCCGGGGCCTCGGCCGGTGCGAACGCCGTGAACCAGAGAGTGGGCTGGCGGGGGTCGTCCTCGGCGGTGCCGGTCTTGCCCGCGACGGCCACGCCCGGGATCTGGGCCGCCGTGCCGGAGCCGTCGTTCACCACGGCCAGCATCATCTGGGTCAGCGCCTCGGCGGTGGACGGCGAGATCGGCGTCTTGTAGCGCTTCGGCGAGGTCTCCTCGATGACGGCGAGGTCGCTGTCCTGAATCTGCTGGACCAGGTACGGCTCCATGAGGACGCCGTCGTTCGCGATGGCGGCCGCCACCATCGCCATCTGCAGCGGCGTGGCCTTGACCCCGCCCTGGCCGATGCCGGTCTGCGCGACCTTGTCGGGCGACATGTCGGCCTCGTAGCTGCTCGCGGTGGTCGACATCGGGATCTCGAGCGTGTCGTTGAACCCGAACGCCTCGGCCTGCTCGCGCAGCGCGTCCTCGCCCAGAGTGGTCCCGAGCTGGGCGAACGCCGTGTTGCAGGAGATCCGCAGCGCATCGAGCAGTGTCATCTGGCCCGTCGCCGAGCACCGCTCGCCGCCGAAGTTCTGCATCTCGGTGGAGGTGCCCGGGAGCAGGTAGGTGTCGGGCGCCGGGATCTGCGTGCTCGGCGTGTACTGACCACTCTCGATCGCGGCCGCCGACGTGACCAGCTTGAACGTCGAGCCCGGGAAGAAGGTCGCGCCGATGGCGCGGTTGGTCAGCGGGCCGTAGGGGCTGTTCGCGGCCGACCCGTCGATCGTGGCCGTGGGCAGCTTCATGTTCGCCAGGGCCTCGTAGTTCGTGGTCGCCGTGTCGTCGTGGGTCGCGAGGACGTTCGGGTCGAACGTGGGTCGGGAGACGAGCGCGAGGATCTTGCCCGTGGCCGGCTCGATCGCGACGACGGCGCCCTTCTGGTCACCGAGCGCGTCCCAGGCGGCCTGCTGCACGGCCGGGTCGAGGGTGAGCACCACGGAGGAGCCCTGGACCTCCTCGCCCGTGATGAGGTTCTGCAGGCGGTCGAGCCAGAGCGAGTCGGCACTGCCGGAGAGAAAGGAGTCCTTGGCGTTCTCGATGCCCGAGATGTTGCCCGTCACGGAGTAGAAGCCCGTGACCGGGGCGAAGATCTGCGCTCGGGTGGCGTCACCGCTCCCGTAGACCCGCTGGTAGCCGTAGCGGTCGTCCACTGCCACGGAGGCGGCCACAGCCTCGCCGCCCACGACGATCGGACCCCGGAAGTTGCCGTACTCGGCGTAGATCTTGCGGTTGTTGTTGGGGTTCTCGTTGTACTCGCCGGACCGGACGAACTGGATCCAGGTGGTCGAGACCATCAGCGCCATGAACATGGCGATGACGACCGTCGACAGGCGGCGCAGGGTCGCGTTCACCGGGTACCTCCTTCGCGGGGGCCGTCAACGATCACGGTGGTCTCCGCACCGCCGGCCGCTCCATCGGCGGCAGCACCGTCGGCCGGTCCGGCAGGCGGGCCGAACGACGACTCGCCCGGAGGGTTGGCGGACCGCCCGGGCACGGCGACGGCGTCGCGCGCGGCACCGGCGGCCACGGGCAGCGCGCCCGTCCCGGAGGGACCCTGGCCGACCTCGTGCGGTGTCGGGCCGGCGAGCTGACCGCGCATCGGCAGGGCGGACGGGCGTCGGGCGTTGTCCGAGATCCGCAGGAGGAGGGCGACCACGACCCAGTTGGCGAGCAGCGACGAGCCACCCTGTGCCATGAAGGGCAGCGTGAGGCCGGTCAGCGGGATGATCCGCGTGATGCCGCCGATCACGACGAAGAGCTGCAGGGCCATGACGAACGCCAGACCGCCGGCGAGGAGCTTCCCGAAGCCGTCGCGGACCGCGATCGCGTTGCGCAGGCCACGCTCCACGATGACCAGGTAGACGAGCAGGATCCCGAGCAGGCCGGTCAGGCCGAGCTCCTCGCCCAGCGCCGAGTAGATGAAGTCCGAGTAGGCGTACGGAACGAGATACGGCATGCCCTCGCCCCAGCCGGCGCCGAACATGCCGCCGTGCGCGAGCCCGAAGAGTCCCTGGACGATCTGGAAGGACGCCCCGGTGATCAGCTCCGGGTCGAACGGGTTCAGCCAGATGTCCACACGCCTCTGCACGTGCCCGAAGATCGACCAGGCGAGCACGGCGCCCGACGCGAACATCACCAGGCCGATCGCAACCCACCCGCCACGCTCGGTCGCGAGGTAGAGCATGCCGACGAAGAGGCCGAAGAAGAGCAGCGACGTGCCCAGGTCGGTCTGGCCGACGAGGACGCCCAGCGAGATCGCCCAGACCACGAGGATCGGACCGAGGTCCCGCGCACGCGGGAGCTGCAGCCCGAGCACCTTGCGGCCGGCCAGCGCCAGCGTGTCCCGGTTGGTGACCAGGTACCCGGCGAAGAACACGGCGAACGCGATCTTCGCGAACTCCGCCGGCTGCAGGGAGAACGGGCCGATGAAGATCCAGACCTTGGCGCCGTTGATGGGCCTCCCGAGGCCCGGGATCAGCGGGAGCATCACGAGCACGATGCCGGCGATCATCGCCGTGTAGGTGTACTTGCGCCAGGAGCGGTGGTCGCGCAGGAACCACAGCAGCACCCCGGCGCACAGCATCGCGAGCAGGATCCACATGAAGTGGCGTCCCGCGTTCGCGGGCGTGGCGAACCGCGCGTCCTCGAGGTCGATGCGCAGCACCATCGCCAGGCCGAGCCCGTTGAGCAGGACGACCGCCGGCAGGATCACCTGGTCGGCGTACGGTGCCCGGAACCGCAGCAGGAGGTGGAGAGCGAGCGCGAGCCCGGTCAGCCCCAGCGTGTACGTCCAGAATCCCGGCGGCAGCCCGCCGACCATCGACTCGCCGACCATCCAGATGGCACCAACGCTGAGGACGAGTGCCACCACCAGGAGGAACGCCTCGGCGACACGGGCCGGCACACGCTCGTCCGTCTGCAGCATGCCGGGCTCGGCCGGCGCGACGCCGCTCATCCCGCGGTCTCCGACGGGTTCGGCGTCGGGCTGACGACCTCGCTCGGGGAGGCGGTGGGGGAGGCGCTCGGCGAGGCGGACGGCTCCGGTGTCTCGGCCTCCGCCTCGGCGATGAGCCGGTCGACGCGGCTGCGGGCGTCCTCGAGCGACGAGGCGCGGATGGTCTCGCCTACGGCGTCCGCGATGTACGCCGGGAGGTCCGCCACCGCGGTGCCGGTCAGCTCGACCGGCCGCGAGAGCGTGATCGGGCCGGCTGTGGCCGGGATGCCGCGGTAGATGGCGACCTGGCCGTCGGCGGCCCCCACGTAGTACTGGCCCTGGGTCCACCGGTACCCGGCCCACCCGGCGACGGCGAGCCCGCCGACCAGCAGGAGCGCGCCGAGCACCGTCAACCACGGGCGAGCCTTGGGCGCGGGGCGCGCGTCGGCGTCGTCCGCCGTCGGATCGTCGAGGTTCTCCGGTCCGGCCTCGGCGCCGTCGACGGAGCGGGGGACGGCGAGCGGGTCGGTCAGCGTCGCGACGGCGCCGTGCGCCTCGGAGGATCCGTCCGTGCCGCCGCCGTCGTGCGCCGCCGCGACGGCGTCGAACGCCTGCGCCATCGTCTGCGTCATCGAGGAGGGGGCGTCGCCGCCGTCGGGCGGAGCGGTGCCGGGTGCGCGCGGGGCACCGGGGGCCGTCGTCCCGGAAGCCTGCCCCGACCTGCTCGCGGAGAGGCGGGCGCCGACGCCCGCGAGCTCGGCGGCGCCGACGACGAGCGGCTCGCGTGCGGCGGCGGCCTCAGGCCCCGCGACGGCGGCGTTCCGGTCGTCCAGGACGTCGGCGACGACGACCGTGATGTTGTCCGTGCTGCCCGAGCGCATCGCGAGCGAGACGAGGCGCTCCACCGCGTCGATCGGTTCGGGGGTCTCCGTGAGGAGGTCCGTGATCTGCTCGAACGGAACGAAACCGGACAGGCCGTCCGAGCAGAGCATCCAGCGGTCGCCCGGTCGCGCCTCGCGGACCGACATGTCGGGAGTCAGATCGAGGTCGAAGTCGCCGAGCACTCGCATCACGACGTTGCGCTGCGGGTGGTGCTCGGCCTCGTCGGGCGAGATGCGCCCGGTGTCGACCAGGTGCTGCACGAAGGTGTGGTCGACCGTGACCTGCGTCAGGACGCCCTCGCGCAGGAGGTACGCGCGCGAGTCGCCCAGGTGGGCCATCGCGAGCGTGTTGCCCGTCCGCAGCAGCGCTGTGACCGTGGTGCCCATGCCGGCGAGCTCCGGGCTGGCCACTGTGGCGCGGACCAGGTCCTGGCGCGCGCGGTCGACAGTCTGCTCCAGGTCGGTCAGTGCCTGGTCCGGACCGTGGTCCGGCCGGTCGAGGGGCGCGAGGGCTGCGATGGTCAGCGCGGACGCGACGTCGCCCCCGGCGTGCCCGCCCATGCCGTCGGCGACGACGAGAAGGTTGGGTCCGGCGTACGCCGAGTCCTGGTTGTTGGAACGTACGAGGCCGACGTCGGAGCGCGCGGCATAGCGCAAGGTCACGGTCACGTGCTGGTCATCCCTGGAGCTCGACGACGGACTGGCCGATCTGCACGCCGACACCCGGCGCGAGCGGCACGATCCCCTGGATCGGCTGTTCGCCGATGAACGTGCCGTTGGTGGAGCCGAGGTCCTCGACGTACCACTGGCCGCCCTGCGGGAAGATACGGGCGTGCCGCGACGAGGAGTAGTCGTCGTCGAGCACCAGCGTGCAGCTGGGCGCGCGGCCGATGAGGATGGCCGACGCCGTCAGCGGGATCGTCGTACCCGTCAGCGGGCCCGCGACGACGACGAGCCGCGCAGGCCCGCGTCGCGGCTGCGGGGCCCGCCCCCCCGCACCGCCGGCGACCGGGGTGGGGGTGCTGACCGGCGCGGCCGCGCTCGTCATCTCGGGACGGCGGCTGCGGCGGGTCGACGACGGCTGGCGCGGGCCAGAGAGGTCACGCCGCAGGACCGCGACCGCGGAGAGCACGAACACCCATAGCAGCACCAGGTAGCCCAGCCGCAGCAGGGTGAACGTCAGCTCGCTCATGCGGGTGGATCACCACTCCTCGTTCTCGGCCCCGGAGGCCTGGCCCGTCCAGAACATGATCCTGGTGCGGCCGATCGTCAGGGTGTTGCCGTCCAGCAGCGTCGCCGCCGGGACCTGGTGCCCCTCGACGTACAGACCGTTCGTGGAGCCGAGGTCCGTGGCGATCACGCCCTCCGCCGTCACGCGGATCTCCAGGTGCCTGCGGGAGACGCCCGGGTCGTCCACCACGATGTCCGCCTCCGCGTCCCGCCCGATCACCGTGACCGGGCCGGTGAGCAGGTAGCGCTGGCCGTCGATGTCGATCAGCGGGTGGCGCACGCTCGGGCTCGCCGAGGTCGCCGGCGCGACGTTTCCCTGCACGCTCCGCGAGCGCACCTGGAAGCGGCCCGGGACCAGCTCGTACTTCTCGTCGAAGGTCACACTGACCGGCCCGACGAACGCGTAGTGCTGTGACGCCGCGTAGGTCGTGATGTTCGCGGCGAGCTCGTCGGCCAGGGTCTGTGCGCCCCAGGCCTCGATCTGCGCGAAGTCGTCCGGTGAGAGCTCGATCGTGAACTCGTTCGGTGCGACGGTACGGTCACGACCCACCACGGCGGCACGGTCGTCGATCTCCTTGCGGAGCCTGCTCGCGAGCTCGACAGGCTTCACCTCGCCACGACCCACCTTGGCGAACGCGTTGTTCATCATGCGCTCCACGCTCTTCTCGAAGCGATCAAGGGCGCCCATGCCACCTCCTTTCCCGGAGCCTGCGATCCGACGTCGTCCTTCCGGTAGGTTGTGCGGCGGTTGCCGGACGGGTACCGAAGCTTCTTCGTTGTCCTACGCCATGGTTACGGCGCGTCGCGGGCAGACTACCTAGATCGTATAGATCGGCGGGAGGCCACAGACCGGAATCCTGTGGATGTCCTGCGGATCTTCTCGAATCTTCCGGGCGAGAGATGGGCGGGCGGACTCGCACCGTACCGGACTGCGCCGGTGCCGGCGGACCACCCACGAGCACATCGGCGCGCCGGACCGGGTGATTGGCGGGTGATTCGGGAAGATCGCCCACCGATCACCCCGCAGTGATCGACCGACGAGCCTTCCCCGCCGGGGATTCTGCCCCGCGCGGGTGTGGTCGGCATCTCCCGATATGGATTCGGGATCGCAGATGGGGACGTGCTAGTCTCCTTCAGCAGCGCGCGAGTGGCGGAATAGGCAGACGCGCACGGTTCAGGTCCGTGTGCCCGAAAGGGCGTGGGGGTTCAACTCCCCCCTCGCGCACAGAGCACGACAGTGCACGTTGTAGGCAAGCGCTGCGAAGCCCCGGCTCCCCTCAGGGAGCCGGGGCCTTCGTCATGCTGGGGCCTCCCCGGGGGCGAGCCCCCGGAGCCCGCTCGGGCCGTTCGGAAGCCTGGTTTGACCGGTGTCGAGTCGTTGCCCGGAATTGCGCCACAATCTCCCCCATGCTCGACGTCTCGCTCGCTCCCGCACCGGCGCCGGACGCGCCCTTCGAGGACCACGTCTCCTGGGCTCGCAGCGCGCCTGCCGCGCCGGCGACGCCGGCCACGCTCCTCCCCGACGGCCTCGAAGCGACACCCGTCGCGGGCCGCCTGACCGAGGACCGGCCACCGTGGGACTACACCGCGACCGCCCGGGAACTCGTCTCCGGCGCTCGCGGGCCGGTGCTCGACATCGGGACCGGCGACGGCACCCTCTTCGCCGGCCTCCGCCCGCCCGCCGGGTCCGCCGCCACCGAGAGCGGGCACACGTTCCTGGCAGCCCGGCGCAGGCTCGCGCCGCTGGGCGTGGACGTCCGGCAGGTCGAGGCGGCGGCCGGAGAGGTCCTGCTCCCCTTCTTCGACGCCCGCTACGCCGTGGTGCTCAGCCGTTACGGCACGATCGACCCCGTCGAGGTTGCGCGCGTGCTCTCGCCGGGCGGCACGTTCTGCACGGAGCAGATCGACACCCGCGACGGCATCGGCATCAACCAGGCCCTCGGCGTGCCCCTGCCCTGGGACCCCGACGACGTGACCGTCGACGTCATCGCCGACGGCCTGACGGCGGCAGGGCTCGAGGTGCTCCGGACCGAGGAGCACGCGGGCGTGCGCACCTTCACGGACCTCGGTTCGCTGCTCTGGTACCTGCGCGTCGCGACCTGGCAGGTGCCCGGACTCGCCGGCCTCACGCCGTCCGCGGTGGCTCGGCACGAGGCGGCACTTCGCGCGCTGCACCTGCGGTTCGCGGCCGGCCAGGAGCTGGTCGACGAGGCGCCCCGGATCCTGGTCACGGCGCGCAAGCCGGGCTGACGGTCGCCTGGTTGACGGCCGGGCTCAGCCCGGGCAGTCCACCAGGCCGTGCCGTAGCAGGGCCCCGAGGGCGGGCGCGAGCGCGGCGGCGTCGACGTCATGGCCGGACTCCGGACCGCACTCCAGCAGCGTCACCCGGTGTGCGTGGGGCAGCGCCCGGGCGAGGGAGTCGCCCGCGGCGCGCACGAACGCGGCGCTCGCTCCGCCGTCGGCCACGAGGACCGGCTGGGTGACCTCCTGCCAGCGCGCGACGAGCGCGCCCTCGCCGCCGGTGACGGACCGCATGACCCGGCCGTCGTACGCGAGGGTGGGCGCGACCGCCTCGAGTGACGCCCACGACGGCGAGCTCCGCATCCTCGTGAGGTACCGGGCCGGCATGCCGAGGACGTCAAGGAAGACCTCGACAGCGCCGCCGGGGTCGCCCGCGCCGACTCGCTCCTCGACCCCGTGGATCTGGCGTGGGTCGGCTGCCGGCCCGCCGCTCGCGACGTCGTACGGGGCCTCGTAGGCCGCCACCGCCACGACCCGGTGGGGGCCGAGGTCAGCCGCGGCGCGTAGCGCGAGGAAGGCGCCCGACGCGACGCCGAGGAGCGCGGCCCGCCCGCCGACGGTGTCGATCACCGCGGCGAGATCCTCGATCTCGCGCTCGACCGCGTACGGCGGGGTGTCCGAGCTGCCGCCACGACCTCGGCGGTCGTACCGGACGACGACCACGGGCAGCAGTGCGGCCAGCGGGAGCACGCCCTGGAGGCGGCGCGTCAGGGCGCCGTCGACCACCACGAGGGCCTGGGCGAGGTCCGTTCGCCCGGCGGGGTCCGTCGGTCGGGTTGTGTGGGTTCGTCCGGCGGGACTCCTCCCGTCATTGGTGCTCGCCCGGCCGTTGGTGCTGGTCCGGCCCTTGGTGCTGGCCCCGTCGGTGGTCGCGTCGCTTGCGGCGGTCGTGTCGTGGGCGAGGGTGGTGCCGTCGGCCGCGGTCGTGTCGTGGGCGAGGGTGGTGCCGTCGGCCGCGGTCGTGTCGTAGGCGAGGGTGGTGCCGTCGGCCGACGTCGTCGTGGCGTCGGTGGTCGTCACGGTCATGCTGGGAGGACCGTCGGTGCGACACGGACTCATCGGCGGGGGACTCCGGCCACGCTCACCTCCGGCTCATCGGCGGGGGACTCGGGCCACCTCCGGACACGAGCCGTGTTCACCCGTGGAAAAAGGTGTTGGCGACGGGGGAGGTGCGGCGTAAGTTCGTGGGCACATGAGAAAGGAGGTGATCGAAGAGCATGAAGTTTCTTCGGACCCATGAGGTGGTCGCGCGCTAGTCGCCGCGCGACGCGTTAGCGTTTCGCGCCCTGATGAGGGGCGCGCGGGACGGGTAGCGAGTTTCTCGTGACCACCGGAGCCCGCGGGTGCCGTGCACTCGTCCAGCACGGCAGGGAGGTTCGCCTCCGGCCCGCGGGCTCTTCCATGCCTGTCGCCCGCCTCGCCTCGCCTGCGCCCGATCTCTGCACAACCGGCTCCGCCCGCGCGGGTCGCACAGGTCGCAGGGCGTTCTCGCCGGTCCCCTTTTACGGGTCCGCCCCGGCGGGCACGGCTGGCACGGCGGGCACGGCGGGCACGGCGGGCACGGCACAATGACGCGGTGACGTACCGCGTGATGACCGTGTGCACCGGCAACATCTGCCGCTCCCCGATGGCCGAGGTGGTCCTGCGCGAGCGCTTCGAGGCGGCCGGGCTCGGCGACCTGGTGGTCGTCGACTCCTCCGGCGTCAGCGACGAGGAACACGGCAACCCTGTCGACCGGCGGGCGCGGGCGGTGCTTGCGGCGCACGGTTACTCAACCGGTGACGGGCACCGCGCCCGCCAGGTGACCCCGGCTGACCTTGCCTCCCGGGACCTCGTCCTCGCGATGACGGCCCACCACGCGCGCCGGCTGCGCGCGCTGGCACCGGGCCGTGTGGCGGATACGCCGGTCGGCGCTGCGTCGGAGCCGGCGGCAGGCGGGGTGGCCGGCACCGCCTCCGAGATCCGGATGTACCGCTCGTTCGACCCCGCGGCGCCGGCGGTGCCGCCCGGCGGCTCGGAGCACGTGCTCGACGTCGAGGACCCCTGGTACGGCGGTCACGACGACTTCGAGACGTGCCTCGCGGAGGTCGAGGCTGCGGCGGACGGAGTGGTGGCGTTCGTGCGGGCAGAGCTCGCGCGGACCGGCCGGAATCCCCGCCTCGCCGAAGACGCCACCGCCTGACCCGCCACGGACCCGCCACGGACCCGTCCCGGACCCGTCCCGGAACAGCGCCCACAGCCGAGTTTTCCACAGGGTTTGTCCACACCTGTGTGGATGGATCGTCCTCGAAGCGCTGCGTGCGAGGTAGGCCGGGGGGCAGCCCTGTGGATCGTCGGCCGGGAGCCACGCGCGGGAGAGCGACCGGGCGGCATACGGTGGGATTATGGCGCGCACGACGAGGGACGGGCTGGTCGCGGTCACCGGAGCCGGCGGCCGGCTCGGTTCGCGCCTTGCGTTCCGGCTCGCCGCCGAGGGCGCACGTCAGCGGCTCGTCGTCACCGACCGCCGTCGAACGCCGCACCTCACGGATGGCCGCCCCCTTCCGGAGACGGAGGTCGCCGTCTGCCCGCCGGACGACCTCGTGGCGCTCAAGGCCGCCTTCGTCGGTGCGGACAGCGTGTTCCTCGTCGGGGGTCGCAACAGCGAGGCGGCCGTCGCCGCCGCGACGGAGGCCCGAGTCCGGCGGGTGGTCCTCGTCTCGCAGGCCGGTGCCGACCGCCACGCGATCGCGACGGGGGCCCGCGACCTGTGGCATGCCGAGGAGCGGCTCAAGGCCTCCGGCCTCGCGTGGACCATCTTGCGCACCTCGGTTTTCCACAGCTACCTCCCGGAGGCGGTGCACAACGACGTCCTGCGCGCCCCGTGCGCGGACGGTCGCGTGGCCTCTGTGGCCCACGACGACGTCGCCGACGCCGCGACAGCCGTGCTCCTCGACGAACGTGCCCACGTCCACGACCGCGCGACGTACCTGCTCACCGGCCCGGAGGCGCTCACGCTCGCTGAGGCGGCCGAGGTCATCGGCCGGACGGCGGGGCGAGCCGTGACCTACGAGCCGCAGACGGTCCAGCAGGCGTACCGGAACTGGGGCCGGCTGGCCCGGTCGGACCTCGAAGCCTGGGTCACCTGCTGCGCGGCGATCGCCGCGGGGGTCTACGAGGAGATCGGCGACACCGTCGAGCGCCTGGCGTCGCGCCCGGCCCGCTCGCTCGCCGCCTGGCTGGACGACTACCCGGCCGAGTGGGCGCTGCGGTGACTCCCAGGTGGGGCCTCGAGCCGAAGATCGACGCGCTCCTCGAGGAACGTGGCATCCACCCGGACGAATTCCACCACGAGGAGCGCAAGGAGCTGGCCCTGACGCTACGTTCAGTAGCGTGATCAGCGACTCCGACGTCGGGTGGGGGCCCGACTTCCTGCACGGCTACGAGCGGCTCACGCTCCACCTCGCCCCTGACGACGAGGGCGACGTCGTAGCGACCCTCGTTCGCCCGATGCTGCGCCCGCCCGAGGACGCGGGTCCTGCGGCCGAGCGCGCGCCGGGCGGTCGTCGCACCGAGTCTCTCGCCGAGCGGTTCGCCCGTTTCTGGCGAGACCTCTCCGCAGTGCAGGGGCCACCCGGAGTGACCGGTCCGACGTCGGGCGGCGGCTCGGCGGACGGTACGGGTGGCGTGCCCGACGCGGGCGTGGACCTGCTCTACCTCCACGGCTGGCAGGACTACTTCTTCCAGACGCACCTCGCCGAGTACTGGGAGGGTCTCGGCGTGCGGTTCCACGCCCTTGACCTGCGCAAGTACGGCCGCAGCCTGCACCAGCACCAGACCCCCGGGTACGTGACCGATCTGGCGACGTACGACGAGGACATCGAGGCGGCGCTCGCGGCCATCGGCCACGGCCTGGGGCCATCCGCGTCGGCTACCGAGACGACGTCGGGCCGACGGCTCATTCTCATGGGCCACTCGACCGGCGGGCTCACCCTCAGCCTGTGGGCGGCGCGCAACCCCGGCCGGGCGGCCGGGCTCGTGCTCAACTCGCCGTGGCTGGAGTTCCAGACGCGGCAGGTCGGCCGGCGGGTGCTCGAGCCAGGGATCGGCGCGCAGGCCGCGATCGCCCCGCGCAGCCAGGTGCTGTTCCTCGACCGCGGATTCTACGTCCGGTCCATCTCGAGCAGGCTGGACGGCGAATGGGACCTCGACGTGCCATGGCGGTCGGACGAGGCGCCCTGGAAACCGACGTCGGGCTGGCTCGCAGCAATCTTCCGCGGACACCAGCAGGTCGCGCGCGGACTCGGTCTCAACCTGCCGGTGCTGGTGCTGCTGTCGGCCCGGTCGACGGCCCCACTGCGGTGGAGCGACGACATGGTTCGGACCGACACGGTGCTTGACGTGGTGGGCATCGCGCGCCGGGCGACGGACCTCGGAAACCTGTGCACCCTCGTGCGCGTCGAGGGTGCGCTCCACGACGTGACGCTGTCCGCTCCGCCGGTGCGAGAGGTGGTGTGGCGGGAGACGACCCGCTGGTTCCGCTGCTATGTCGGTTCCGCGACCGTGGCGCCTCACGCCGCGGGCTGAGGTCGGGGGGCGGCCTGGTCTCCTCGCCCGCGCGGTGGGACGATGGGGACAGGTGTCGATGACGTCGTCCGGCACCGGAGGGAACATCATGGCAACGCACCAGAGTGCTCAGCCGCATGCCCGCCCTGGCGGGCCGTTCCTCACGCGCGACGAGCGCGTCGTCGGCATCGCGGTCGCAATCTTCGGGATGCTCCTGTCTCCCGCGATGGCCGAGGCCATCACCATCGCCGGGTGCCTCGTGCTCCTCGGCGCGGCCGCTGGGCGGGCCGGCGGGTGGAAGGGTGCGCGGACGACCGCCGTCGTCGGAGGAGCGCTCCTGCTCGGGTCGATGCCGTACTGGCTCGTCGCGGGAGCGCTCATCGTCGCGCAGTACGGGTTCTGAGGCGCAGTACGGGGTCTGAACCCGGGGTGAGCCCGGGCGGACCGGCCTGAGCGCTCAGGATGCCGGGCGGTCGATCACGCGCGACATGACGATCGCGGTGCGCGTCTTGTCGATCTTCGCGCTCGACCGGATGCGCTCCACCGTCTCCTCGATCTCCGCCATGCTCCGTGCCATGACGTGCACTATGGCGTCCGCGTCGCCCGTCACCGTGACGACGCGCACCACCTCCGGGATCGGGGCCAGGTCACGGGCGAGCGCCGTCGGCGGCATGATGCCGCGGTAGAAGACCTCGACGTACGCCTCGATGTCCCAGCCCAGGGCGTGTGGGTCGACCTGCACCGTGAACCCGGCGATCTCGCCGCGCGCCACCATGAGGTCGACCCGCCGCTTCACCGCCGGGGCCGAGAGCCCCACGGCGTCGCCGATCTTCTGGTACGTGGCGCGGCCGTCCCGCAGCAGGTAGCCGACGATGCGGCGGTTGGTCTCGTCCACGGCGGACTCCTGTCCACGTCGGGCCCGGGTGGTCAGATGGGCGATGAACGAATCGTTCACCACGAGGACGCGTGTCGCAAGAAATGCTGACCATCTGCGCAACGGATCGTGGTTTGTTGCGCAACGGGCCGATCCTACGGTGGAGGCCATGACGCTGAGCCCCACGCACACCGCCGTTGCCAGCCCCGCCGGGAGCCCGGAGACCGAGGCCTCGCGCGCGGCGACCCCGCGCCACTACCTCATGTGCCCGCCGACGTACTTCGACGTCGTGTATGCGATCAACCCGTGGATGGACCCGACGAGCGGCGTCGACACGGCGCGCGCCGTCGCGCAGTGGGAGGAGCTCAAGGCGACGTACGAGGCGCACGGCCATCAGGTCGAGGTCGTCGACCCGGTGGCTGACCTGCCGGACATGGTCTACGCGGCGAACGGCGGCGCCGTCGTCGGAGGGCGCGCACTCGCCGCGCGGTTCGTCCACGCGGAGCGGCGCGCCGAAGGCCCCGCCTACGAGGCGTGGTTCTCGGGGCCGGGCGCCGTCGTCGGGCTGAAGAGCCTCGGTCAGGCGGTCGAGCTCAACGAGGGTCAGGGGGACTTCCTGCTCGCCGGGGACGTCCTGCTCGCCGGCACCGGCTTCCGCACCACCCTCGCGGCGCACGCCGAGGCCGCCCGGCTGCTCGACGTCGAGGTCGTCACCCTCGAGCTGGTCGATCCGCGTTACTACCACCTCGACACGGCGCTCGCCGTGCTCGACGACGGAGCCGTCTCCGGTGAGCGGACGCTCGCCTGGTATCCGCCGGCGTTCAGCTCCCGCTCACAGGAGGTGGTGCGTGACCTGTTCCCGGACGCGATCGTGGCGAGCGACGAGGACGCCGCCGTCCTCGGGCTCAATGCCGTGTCGGATGGCCGGCACGTGTTCCTCACCGACCGGGCGACGGGCTTGCACGAGCGCCTGCGCGAGCGCGGATTCGAGCCCGTCGGGATCGACCTGTCCGAGCTGTTGAAGGGTGGCGGTTCGGTGAAGTGCTGCACGCTGGAGCTCGACCTTCCGCGCTGATGCGGCATCGGACGCGGGACCCGGGCGTACCGCGCCGCCGCCGAGCCGGACCGGGTTGATGGCTCGCCAGGCGCAGCGATGCTGCCCCGCGTGCTGAACCGTGAGTGCGGCCTTACCAGGGCCGCCACCAGGGCTTCTTCTCGCTCGTGGCGCGATCGCTCGTCGTCTGCAGGTCTGGATTCCCCCGCCTGTCCGACGCCGGCCGCTCGCGTCCTCGGGACGGTGACGCTCCGGCGTCGGCGGTGCGGGCCGCGCCCGCCGCGCGGTCGGTGCGGTCGGTGCGGGCCTTGCTGTCCGGGCCTGACCGGGCCGCCCTGCGTGTCGCGCGGCGCTGCCGCCAGCGGGCGACCTCCTGGTCGACGTCCCGGGTCGGCGTGACGACGGGCGGGCCACCCAAGAGCTGGCGGCGCGCGTCGATCACGCGGGCGTTGAACTCCTCGACGATCTCGCGGACACGCTCCTCTTGAGCCTCCCTGTCGAGCGCCTCGTCCAGCTCGGCGTCGTCCTTGCGGAGCTGGGCTGAGGGCAGCACGCCGGTGATCTGCTCACGCTCGACGAGGTTCTTCAGCCACCAGTCCGGGTCGTGAGCGCCGCTCTTCAGGCTGGGGATCGGCTTGCCATGCAGCGGCAGGTTGTCGAACTCGCCGCGCCGGATCGCCTGGTCGATCACCGTGTCGACATAGCGTGAGCGTTCATCCATCCGGATGCGTCGCGGGCCGCCGGGGACCCCCTCCGTTGCGCCGGGGTCGTCGTCAGCGTCCCGAGTGTCCCCAGCGTCCTGGGTGCTCGCGGCGTTCCGGACGCCGCGGCCTGTCCCCGCCCGCCCGGGTTCGGTTGCACTCTCTGCAGCCTCGCGCGCGGCCTCCCGGTCCACGCGGTACTGCGCAGCCCTGCGCACCGGGTCGTCCTCGCGATCCTCGCCTCGTCCCGCCATGAACCCACGGTACCTGCGGTCGAAATGCATCGGAATGGCACTGAATGCGCCGCTACGACGGTGTCCCCGGCTGGCGGCCCGCCTCGAAGGTGACCGGCCACTGGCGGCCCTGAAGCATTGGCTGCCCCGACGGCTTGCCCGGTGCCGCTGACGGCTAGGTGCTCGGTGCCGGGGTGACCTGTGTTGCGTGCCCTGTGCCAGGTGCCGGGGTCACCTGTGCCGCGTGCCCTGTGCCAGGTGCCCGCTGCCCGGTGCTTGCGGCCCGGACGCCTTGCTGCCGGTGCTCCACTGTCAACAGGCAGCGGGCCCCTGCGGCTGCCCACGATGGGGTCGAGTTCGGAGTGAGCGGCGATTGCACGGACTCATGCCGCGGCCGTGTGTTCGCGGTATCCCGTGATCGGTTTGCCGTGGCGGTCGGTGAAGGCCCACCCGCTGGTGCTGCTCATGCCGTCCTCTCTTGCACCGATCGGCTCCTCGCTGTTCGGGCGGCCTCCCCAACGCATGCTGATGCGACCGGTGTCGACGAGCGTGTGGTGATGCCGGCACAGGAGCGCGGCGTTGCGGACCGAGGTCTCCCCTCCGTCTGCCCAGTGGCGTTCGGCGTGATGCACGTCGCACCGGCCGGGCGGCTGGTCGCAGTCCGGGTAGACGCAGTGCTGGTCACGGGCGATGACGGCGCGGCGGAGCTGCCCGGTCACGGTTCGCTGGGCCCGACCGACGTCGAGGACCTGCGAGTCCGGGCCGAACACGACCCGGGTGACCTCGCTGTCGCACGCGAGCTTCCGCAGGAGCGATGGTGGGACGGGTGTGCCAGTCTCGGTGAAGTAGGCGGGCAGTCCGGGCCTGCCGGAACGGCCAGGCTCCCCCGGCCGACCAGGCTCGCCAGTGCCAGTGCCAGTGCCAGTGCCAGTGCCAGTGCCAGTGCCAGCCATGGCCTGCAGCTCCGACCAGGAGACGGTGACAGCGAGGTGCGGGCGCACGGCGGCCCCCGTGCCGGTGTGGCCGTTGTCCAGGACGGTGCGGGCGACATCCGCCAGGGCCGCAGCACGACGCCGGCTCGCGGTGCGGTCGTCGGCGGCCGTCGGGGCGCCCATGACGGAGGCGAGCGCGGTAGCCAGAGCCAGGCCGTTCTCGTCGGTGAGGAAGCCGGCCACGTGATAGCCGCCGAACGTCTTTGCCAGCTCGAGGAACTCGCGGTCGACGGCATCCTTGTAGCCTCGGTCGTCCGACTCGGGGTCGGTGATGCGCGCGAAATGCTGAACCAGACGACGGAACGGCGAGGGCTTGCTCGCGACGGCCAGGCGGAGCAGGCGCTCCTCGCCCGTCACCGGCTCGCTCGCAGGGTCCTCGGGGTCGACCGCACGGCCGGCGAGGGCCTCGCGGCGGGCCTCCGACGTCGGGCCGCCGTCGACGAGGATCCTCAGGTGGTCAGGGCCGATCCGGCCGGTGGCCGCGGCCTCGAGGGTCGCGGGCAGGTGTTCGCACAGGGTGGTCGCGGTTCGGACCTCCCGCTTCGCGGTGCCCACCTCGACGTTCTCAGCGGTGGCGAGCCAGGACGCGAACGTACGGGCTCCGCGCACGGCCCACATGCCCTCGGCCTCGATCCGGGGCAGCCACGCCAGCCGGGCTGTCTGCAGCCGCGACGCGACGGCACGGACTCGCGGAGAGGCCGCGGTCAGCCGGACCGCCAGCCCCGAGACGACCGACCCGGCGGCGTCCGCGGCGTCGAGCGCGGACGGCCCGGCGACCGCGACGAGCTCCTCGGTGAGGCGTTCCAGGTCGGCCAGCACGGCCTCGAGGGGACGCGCGCCGGGCGTCGCCGTCTCGCTCGCCGTCCCGCTTGCCATCTCGATTGCCATGCCACCTCCCTGGTGCGTTCGATCCTCGTCCGGAACCCCTTGGGCGACTCTATCGAACGGCTGTTCGTGATGCATGGCAGGATTTGATATTGTGGACAACTTCTTTATGAAGGCTCTTGTGGTCGACCTCCGACCCGCGGACCGTCGTCAACGCGACCCGGCCGGAGCGGTGGGCGAGCCGGCGAGGGCATGATGGCCCGTATGAAGGTCTCGCGCCGGTCCCATGTCCCGCCGTTCGCCGTCATGGAGGTGCTCGCGGCCGCGAACGCGCGGCGCGCCGCCGGGGAGGACGTGCTCAACCTCTGCGCCGGGGAGCCGTCCACGGGCGCATCGGACGTGGTGCGCGAGCGTGCCGCCGAGCTGCTGCGCACCGCCGACCTCGGCTACACGGAGGCGATGGGCGTGCCCGCGCTGCGGGCCGAGATCGCTGGCCACTACCGCCGCTGGTACGACGTGGAGGTCGACCCGGCGCGGATCGCGGTGACGACGGGTTCGAGCGGCGGGTTCCTGCTGACGTTCCTCGCGGCGTTCGACGTCGGCGACCGCGTCGCCCTGGCCCGGCCGGGCTACCCGGCGTACAAGAACATCCTGGCGGCGCTCGGCTGCGAGGTCGTCGAGCTCGACTGCGGCCCGGAGACCCGCTACCAGCCGACGGTTTCGCAGCTCCAGGAGGCGTACTACGGCGGCGGGCTGGACGGCCTCGTCGTCGCGAGCCCGGCCAACCCGACGGGCACGATGATCACGCCGTCCGAGCTGGCCGCCGTCGCCGAGTGGTGCGCGGAGCACGAGGTGCGCCTCATCAGCGACGAGATCTACCACGGCATCGCGTACTCGGACGAGGTGTCGCAGGCGACGGCCGCCACGTACACCGACCGCGGTGCCGTTGTCGTGAACTCCTTCTCGAAGTACTGGGCGATGACGGGGTGGCGACTCGGCTGGCTCGTCCTCCCCGACGAGCTGGTGGCACCCGTTGATGCCCTCGCCGGCAACGTCGCGCTCTCGCCGCCGGCGCTCGCGCAGCATGCGGGCGTCGCGGCCTTCTCGCCGGAGGGCTACGCGGCCGCTGCCGCGAACGTCGCGCGTTACGCGGCGTCGCGGGAACGCCTGCTGGACCGGCTCGACGAGCTCGGCTGGCGGCCCGTCGCGCCCGCCGACGGCGCGTTCTACCTGTACGGGAACATCGACTGGACCGGCCTTGACTCCGTCACGTACTGCGAGCGGCTGCTCGCCGAGGCGAACGTCGCGATCACGCCGGGCACCGACTTCGACGGCGTGCGCGGCCGCGACTGGGTGCGGCTGTCGTTCGCGGCGGCGCCCGACGTCGTCGCACGGGCGACGGACCGCATCGTCGCCTGGCACAAGACGCTCTGAGGCGAC
The DNA here is from genome assembly GCF_021568775.1 of Antribacter soli. GTDB lineage: Bacteria > Actinomycetota > Actinomycetes > Actinomycetales > Cellulomonadaceae > Antribacter > Antribacter soli. The sequence goes on from NZ_JAKGSG010000021.1 coordinate 55,186, forward strand.
GGCCGGGCCCGGGTTCGCGAGCAGACGGCGGCCGGCCGGTGGCCGGCGAGGCGCGCGGCTAGCCGCGCCGCCGCAGGACCTCGGGCAGCACCATCCAGAGGAGGAGCAGGACTGCGAGCACCGCGCTGCCGGCGACCATTCCCGCCGTGCGCCCGACGACGAAGTCGAAGATCAGCAGCGCCGTGCCCGTCACGGTCAGCGCGAGCACGAGGAGCGCGGCGCGCGTGATGCGGTCGCCGACCGTGACGACGCTCATCTTGAGGTGCTTGCGGAAGAGCGATCGGTGCACGCTGACAGGCCCGACGATCAAGGCCGTGGCGGTGACGGCCGCGACGACCAGGATGAGGTAGACCGTCAGCTGGTACTCGTCGAGCCGCGTGAACCGGGGCTGGAACGGGAGCGTCAGCAGGAACCCGGTGAGGATCTGCACGCCGGTCTGCATGACCCGCAGCTCCTGCAGCAGCTCGTTCCAGTTGCGGTCCGCCCGCTCCTCGGGGGTCTCCTTCCGCCCCTCGGGCCCCAGCGATCGCGACGCCGGGCCATCGTCCGTCATGGCCACCTCCGGTCGGTGCCTCGAACCGCGATCCTGGTCATGCCATCATCGCCGCACGTCGCCGTCCTCGCGTGCCCGGCGGCTTGGCAGCCCGGCAGCGGCGGCTTCGCAGCCCGGCAACACAGCAAGACCAGCGTGTCAGAACACCGGCCTGCCGCCGGTCACGCCGAGCACGGCGCCCGACACGTACGACGCCGTCGTCTGCGACGCGAGGAACACGAACGCGGGCGCGAGCTGGGCAGGCTGTGCCGCGCGCCCCGGCGGGGTGTCCTGGCCGAACGTCGCGACCTTCTCCTCGAACTGCGTCGCCGGCTGCAGGGGTGTCCACACCGGACCGGGCGCCACTGCGTTGACCCGGATGCTGCGGGGGACCGACCTCCGCCGCGAGGTTCACGGAGAAGTTGTTGATGGCGGCCTTCGTGGCGGCGAGCCGGGCGGCACCTGCTGCTGCGGCGGAAACTGGGTCTGGTCCTGGTTCACGTCGTCCTCCGTCGTCGTGAGACGCCCGGTCCGGGGACTCGACTTCGGTGGCCGCTCCTCGACCGCATCCCACGCTAGACCGGGCGGCTTCCGGTCGCTCTCAGGGACCGGGAACCTCGACGATTCACTGCGACCAGCGCCGGTCGCGGGACCCGGATCGGCTAGATCTTGCGGGTGAGCGGGGAGAACGTCTGCTGCTTTTCGTCTGGCCATCGAGTACTGTCGAGAAGCACCGGTTCCGACGCCCGCCTCGCGCGGGTGGTCTTGCTCAGGGTCGAGCAGCGGCCCCTAAAGCGCCTAGGACGGGGGAGAGAAGTGAACTCCATCGCGCAGCTCAACGAAGTTCCGCCTCTCGACGATGCCGTGGAGGCAGCCCTGGCATCCGGTGACCGGCCGCCCGTCGGCCGGTACCGCCTCGACCTCGCTACCGGCCGCTGGAGCTGGTCGGACGAGGTGTACGTCATGCATGGCTTCGAGCCGGGCGAGATCGTCCCCACCACGCAGCTCATGCTTTCGCACAAGCACCCGGAGGACCGGTCGCGTGTCGACGGCCTCCTGCGGTCGGCGGCGTCCACCGGCGAGCCGTTCAGCTCGGTGCACCGCATCTACGACGCCAACGGCAAGATCCGGACGCTCGCGGTCACGGGACAAGGACGTCGCGACCCGGAGAGCGGGAAGGTCGTCGAGCTCATCGGGTACTTCATCGACGTCACCGAGGCCCAGCGTGAGGCCGCGCAACGGGAGGCGACGGCGTCGATCCGGGCGTCCGCCGAGCGTCGCGCCGCGATCGAGCAGGCCAAGGGCGTCCTGATGGTCGTCTACTGCATCGACGCAGACGAGGCGTTCGCGCGCCTGCGCCATGCCTCGAACCACGCGAACGTCCCCGTGCGAGACCTCGCTTCGTGGCTCGTGAACTGGTTCTCCCGGCCAGGGGTCATGGCGTTCCCCGGCGATCAGGAGGTCTCCGACTTCTTGGCCGACCCCGTCCCTCCTGGGAACGGCGCGGCCCCGGTCGGCAGTTCCTCGCCCCTCGCCGCCGCCGGCTGAGCCAGACAGCGGCGATCCGGTCAGTCATCGTCCGACCGTGAACCGCAGTCCCAGATGGTCCACCGTCGCGGGGAGCGGGTCCCGTGCGAGGTAGCGTGACCGGCCCTCGAGGTCCAGGTTGCCACCCGCCACCAGCCGGGTGAGCCAGCTGGAGGCCACCAGCAGCACGAGATCACGCCCGGCGCAGGCCGCCGGCCCACCACTGAACGGGACGATCCCCCGGTCGTCCGCAGCGCGGCCGTCGGACCAGGCGCCGGGCGTGAACTCGTGCGCGAACGGCAGCCTGCGCTCGTCCCGGTGGAAGAACGCGCTCACGATCGCGAAGCCCGTCCCCGCCGGCAGCTCGCGCGCACCCCAGACCGTCGGCTCCGTCGAGTCCCGCAGGATCAGCAGCGTGGTCGGCCACAGTCGGACCGCCTCGAGCACGGCCGCGCGGGACGCCGGGAGGAGGGGCGGGTGGTCCGACGTCGGAGGGATCACCTCGGCCAGGACCGCCGCCCGGGCCTCGGGCCGGGAGGCGAGCACGGCCAGCGCCCGGAAGACCGTGCTGCCCGCGGCGTCGAACGCGAAGAGCCAGTGAGGCACCTGGCCGGCCGGGTCGGCGATGCCGGTGGTGCCGTCCTGCTCGGCGCGGGCGAGCGCGCGCCCGAGGAGCGTCCGCGGCGGGGCGGCGCGCGCGTACAGGCGGATGCGGGAGTCGAGGTCCCGCCGAAGGCGCTTCCGCCGCGGGTGCAGGTACGACCAGTTCGCCGCGCGTCGCAGAGCGGTCAGCGTGTCGGTGAGCGGCGTGTCGTCACGGGCCGTCGGCCCGAGAGTGATCTCCCGCGCGGCGCGCGTGAACGCGTCGGTGAACGCCGCCCAGTCGAGGATGCCGCGCTCGCGGGCCCTGGCGAGCAGCCCGTGCGCCTCCCGGTCGACGACCTCCAGGATGAGGTCGGCGTCGCCGTGGACGGGCCGGCCGGTGTCGAGCGCGGCCTCGTTGACCGGGCGGCGCACGGTGCGTCCGGCCGCCGTGGAGACGAGCACGCCGTGCGGCACGAACTGGTCGAGGGCGCCGCGCTTCTCGCGGGTGGCCGCCGAGAAGGGGACGGGAGTTCCCTGGAGGAGGCGGGCGACGTCGTCGGCCTCCGTCACGACGACGATGCGGCGAGGTCCCAGCCGCAGGACCAGCGGCGCGCCGCCGTGACGGTCCCGCAGCGAGCCGAGCGTCCGGACCAGGTCGCGATCCACCTGGCGCCGTTCGGCCCACGCGGTGACCGCGGGCCGGCGCATGATCGCGCCCTCGGCGACCAGCGGGCCCAGCACCTTGCGGAGCACGAGGAGGGTCTCGGCGGGGCCGAGGTCGACGGGCGTCCGGCCGAGGGCGGCGTGCGCGGGCATGGCGTTGCTCCTCCGGTGGGGCGCAGGTCCGTCCGACGGCGTCGGTGTCCGTCGTCAGACACGGTGCGCGCGCTGTGCGGCACTCGCACCTCGGACCGGTTCCGCCCGCCCCGCGTGCGACGCGCGTGTGATTCCGTCTCCTCCTATCGTGAAAAGACGTCTCGAGACGCGGGGCGCCGACCGGGATGACCACGTAGGACGGCCGCAGGACGAGTTCGTCAAGACGTTCGGCGAGCACGCACTGCCACGACTGAAGGAGACCTCATGACCACGGCTACGACGCCCGGTGAAGGGTCGGCCCTGCTCATGGGCGCTCGCGCCCTCGAGAGAGAAGAGACGCTCGACGGCATCGGCGCGGTGATCGGGAAGGTCGCCGGCATGGTCCTGCCGCGGGGCGAGGCGCTGCAGATCCTGCGCGGCAAGGGCTTCGGCCATGCCCTGCACCCCGTGCTCACCGACCTGCCGCTGGGCTGCTTTACGGCGGCCGCAATGCTCGACCTGGCGGGGCCGCACCGGTACGCGGATGCCTCGCGCCGCCTGATCGGCACCGGCCTCCTGTTCGGGGTGCCGACGGCGTACACCGGCCTCGCCGAATGGACGCGCACCTCCGGTGGCTCGCGCCGGGTGGCCACGGCCCATGCCGCGCTCAATTTCACGGTGACCTTGTCGTATCTCACGTCCTGGATGCTCCGGCGCCGCGACCACAAGGTGCTCGGGATGTGGGCGAGCTTCATGGGCGGCTCGGTGGCGATCGTCAGCGGCTACCTGGGCGGCCACCTCACGCTGGTGCTCAAGGAGCCGGTCGAAGGTCCGGTCGAGGGGGAGTGAGCGTCACGTCCACGACCAGCGCCCGATGGTCTGATACGCCCGTGTCCACGGACTGCGCCTCGCCGGCCGCGACCACGTCGCCGTCGGCGAGGACGTGGTCGATCTGGAAGCGGGGCCGGGCCGCCGGGTAGGTCGGGGCCGTCGCGAGCGGGCGCAAGCCCGTGACCTGCGCGGGGATCTCACCACGGAGGTTGAGGTCGCCCAGCAGGACGAGCGGCCGGGGCGCAACGCGCAGCGCGACGTGGAGGTAGCGCAGCTGGAGCACGTTGTGGCCGGGACCGTGGCTCGCCTGGTCGTGCCCGGGCCGGCTGTGTCCTGCCTGCTGGACCCGACCCGCTGAGAGGTGCGTGCACACGACGGTGAGGGGGCCGTCGGGCGTGTCGAGCTCCGCGGCCAGGGCCGCACGCGGTTCGTCGCGCGCCACCTGGCCGCGGGCGAGCAGCCACGGGACGGCGAGCGGCAGGCGCAGGCGGTGCCACGCCCGCACGGGGTGGCGGGAGAGGAGGGCGATGCCGTAGCCCGGCACGTCCGGCGGCTCGTCGCCGCGTGCCCGTCGTCGTGCGCCCCAGACGTCCACGGGGCCGGCGACCGTCGGGACGAAGCGGTGGTCGGCCGCGCCCACAGCCTCCGCCGCCACGGCCGCCAGGTCCGAGCGCCCGGAGCGGGCCTGCCACCGGTCGACCTCCTGCAGGGCCACGACATCGGCGTCGAGCGCCGCGACGGCCCGTGCCAGGCGCCCCGCGTCCACGACGCCGTCGGCACCGAGACCGTGCTGCACGTTGAAGGTGGCGAGGCGGATCATCGTGCCGAGTCTCCCGGTTCGTCCGGGCTCTCGCCAGGGGGCGGTCCCGGCGTCCTGGCCCCGCGGTCCTAGGCGCTACGCGGCAGTCCCACAGCCCCGGGTGGCGGCTCGACGGCCCCGCGCGCCGCCCGACAAGGGAGCTAGGCGGCTTCGGCGTAGGCCGGCTGCTCGACGGCGGAGCCCGCCTCGTCCTGGTGCCTCGCGCGGGACCGCGCCCGGCCGAGCGCGAAGACCGCGCTCGCCCCGATGACCAGCCACGCCATGTTCGCCGCCGCCGACGGCCAGACGCCGTTGACGGCCGCGACCGCGAGCATCGCCGCGGCGCCGGCGAGGTTCGTGAGCTGGAACGCCAGCGAGTCCGCGCTCCAGCGCCCGCGGCTGACCATGGCGTAGGCCAGGATGCCGGCGAAGGCGCCGATCCAGCCGAGCGTGGTGACGACGGTCATGAGCGTGGACATGGAACAGGACTCCGAGGGCGTGACGAGCGAGGGTGGGGAGAGAGGTGTGGGCGCCAGCCCCTTGAGGAGGGTGAAACCGGCCGGCGCCGTACCAATGATGACCCCGGAATCAGGTTCAGCACAATCGAACGATCGTGCACGGACCATGTAGCATTACTACATGGCTACGGACCCGCGCCGACTCGCCTTCCTCCTCGCGGTGCACAGGGCAGGGGGCGTCCTTGCCGCCGCCGACCTGCTCCGGGTGACGCCGTCGGCCGTCTCGCAGCAGATCGCGCGGCTCGAGGCGGAGGAGGGGATCGACGTCCTCGACCGCGGCCCCCGCGGGGTGACCCTCACCCCCGCCGGCCGGGTCCTGGCCGAGGCCGCCGAGCGGATCGAGGCCGAGCTCGTGGGCGCCCGCCAGGCCATCGCGGCCCTCGGCGAGGGGGTCACGGGGCGCGTCGCGATCGGGTCGTTCCAGACGGGCATCCGCGCGGTCGTCGCGCCCATGCTCGGCTCGCTCGCGGAGCGGTACCCCGGAATCGAGGTCGACGTCCGCGAGCACGACCCCGCGGACTCGCTCCGGATGCTGCGCGCCGGGGACCTCGACGCGGTGGTCCTGGAGCGCGACGTCGACGTCGACGCCCCCGCCCCCCGCGGCTCCCACGACGTGCCGCTCCTCGACGAGCCGTGGCGCGTCGTCGTCCCGGCGGGGCTGCCCGTGCCCGAGCGGATCGACGACCTGAGCGAGCTCGCGTGGATCGCGCCCCAGGAAGACACCGCCGCCGGACGCGCTCTGCGCCGCCTGTCCCGGACGCTCGGCGCGACCTTCACGACGCGTCATGCCTACTCCGACTTCGACACGGCGCTCGCGCTCGTCGCCGCAGGTCAGGGCGTCGCGATGCTGCCCGCGCTCGCCCTGGAGGGCGAGGTTCCATCCGGGGCGGCGGTCGTCGGGCTGCCGGGCCTCGGCTCGCGCCGGCTCGTCGTCCGGCACCGGTCGACGCGGCACGAGCCCGGCCCGGCGGTGCGTGCGGTGCTGGACGAGATGGTGGAGGTCGCCCGCCGGCTCCGGCTGGCCTGACGCGTGCACCGCACTCCCTGAGCCGAGACCCCCGCCGGGCTCTGATCTCGCGCGGCCTGCAGCCGATAGGATGACCCCACAACTTCATGCTGCTCGAACCGTGACGGGAGAGTCCGGAGCACCGGAAGGTGTGGCCGGCGCCGAAGGAGCAAGTCCTCCCCGGGAATCTCTCAGGCCCCTGTACCGTCGTGGCGAGGCAACTCTGGAAAGCGGCCCTACCGCGCCGGCCCGACCGGCGCGCGCGGCCCACCGACGGTGCAAGCCGGCGCGTCCCGCCGCACGGAGCCCGGCCCCCACGCCGGCCCGCGCGGAACGACGGACCGGCAAAACTCTCAGGTCGACGCGGTGCGCCAGGCGGCGCACAGTGTCCGATGACAGAGCGGGGAGGGACCTTCGTCGTCCCCTCGATGCCTGCTCGAACACCTGGAGCCCACCGTGACCCAGCACGATCCCGACGTCTTCGCCGACCGGCACCTCGGCCCTCGCGGCCTCGAGGTCCGTACGATGCTGGACCAGCTCGGCTACGACACCCTCGACGCGCTCGTCGACGCGGCCGTGCCGAAGACCATCCGCACCGACCGCCCGCTCGACCTGCCGAAGGCACGCACCGAGGCCGAGGTGCTGACGCACCTGCGCGAGCTTGCAGGCAAGAACGTCGTGAAGCGCCAGATGATCGGCCTGGGCTACTACAACACGCACACGCCGCCGGTGATCCGTCGCAACGTGCTCGAGTCGCCCGCCTGGTACACGGCGTACACGCCGTACCAGCCGGAGATCTCGCAGGGTCGCCTCGAGGCGCTGCTCAACTTCCAGACGGCGGTCGAGGACCTGACCGGTCTCGAGATCGCGAACGCGTCCCTCCTCGACGAGGCCTCTGCGGTCGCGGAGTCGGTCGCCCTCATGTGGCGCGCCTCGCGCGCGAAGGAGGGCTACGTCGTCCTCGACGCCGACCTCTTCCCGCAGTCCCTCGCCGTCGCGCGCGGTCGCGCGGAGGCCATCGGCCTCCCGGTCGTCGTCATCGACCTCAGCAGGGGCCTCGCGGCGGGTCTCGCCTCGGTGTCCGACGCCGGAGCGCTGCCTCCCGGCACCATGGTCGGCCTGGTCGTGCAGCAGGTCGGGGCCTCGGGCCGTGTCCTGGACGCGCGTGGCGTCGTGGCCGAGGCGAAGGCGGCGGGGGCGCTGGTCACCGTCGCGACCGACCTGCTCGCCCTGACGCTGCTGGTCTCCCCGGGCGAGCTCGGCGCGGACGTCTCCGTCGGTTCCGCGCAGCGCTTCGGCGTGCCCCTGTTCTACGGCGGCCCGCACGCCGCGTACATGGCGGTGAAGAAGGGCCTCGAGAGGCAGCTTCCGGGCCGCCTGGTCGGCGTCTCGATCGACGTCGACGGCGCCGCGGGCTACCGCCTCGCTCTCGCCACCCGTGAGCAGCACATCCGCCGCGAGAAGGCGACGTCCAACATCTGCACGGCGCAGGCCCTGCTCGCCATCGTGGCCTCGATGTACGCGGTCTACCACGGCCCGGAGGGCCTGAAGGCGATCGCGAACAGAGTCCACGCCCACGCACGCGCACTGGCAGAAGGCCTGCAGGCGGCGGGCATCGCCGTCGAGCACGACACCTTCTTCGACACGGTCCGCGCCGTCGTCCCGGGCAAGGCCGCGGAGGTCGTGACCGCTGCCGCAGAGGCGGGCTACAACCTCTACCAGCCCGACGCGGACCACATCCAGATCGCCTGCGACGAGACGACGACCGAGAACGACATCGCGGCAGTCCTCTCCACGCTCCTTGCCGCCGCTGGTCCGACGACGGGTGGTGCGCCGACAGCAGAGGTGGGGAAGGGGGAGTCGGCGTCGCGAGGCTGGATGGGTCTGGCGGGAGGCCGCGAGGAACGAGCGGCCGGATGGTCGCCTCGCGACGACACCTCGCCGTTCCCCGCGGAGGTGACCAGGACGACCGGCTACCTGACCCACCCCATCTTCCACACCCACCGCAGCGAGACCAGCATGCTCCGCTACCTGCGGAAGCTCTCCGACAAGGACCTCGCCCTGGACCGCACGATGATCCCGCTGGGCTCGTGCACCATGAAGCTCAACGCGACCGCGGAGATGGAGGCCATCTCCTGGCCCGGGTTCGCGGACATGCACCCGTTCGCCCCCGTGAACCAGGCCCAGGGCTACGCCGAGCTGATCGGCGCCCTGGAGTCGCAGCTCGCGGAGATCACGGGCTATACGGCGGTGTCCGTCCAGCCGAACGCCGGCTCGCAGGGCGAGTTCGCCGGCCTGCTCGCCATCAAGAGCTACCACGCCTCGCGCGGCGACGCCGGGCGCGACATCGTGCTCATCCCGGCCTCGGCGCACGGCACGAACGCGGCGTCGGCGGCGCTCGCGGGTCTGCGGGTGGTCGTGGTCGCCACGGCCGACGACGGCGAGATCCTGCTCGACGACCTGCGCGCCAAGCTGCAGCAGCACGGCCCTCAGGTCGCCGGGATCATGATCACGTATCCGTCGACGCACGGCGTGTACGAGGAGCACGTCCGGGAGGTCTGCGACCTGGTCCATGGTGCGGGCGGCCAGGTGTACATCGACGGCGCCAACCTCAACGCCCTCGTGGGCCTGGCCCGGCCGGGTGAGTTCGGCGGCGACGTGTCGCACCTGAACCTGCACAAGACGTTCTGCATCCCGCACGGGGGCGGCGGCCCCGGCGTCGGCCCGGTCGCGGTGGCCGAGCACCTGGTGCCGTTCCTGCCGGGCGACCCGCTGGCCGGTGAGGCAGTCGCGGGCTCGTTCCACGGCAACACTCCGGTGTCCGCGACATTGCACGGGAGCGCCGGCATCCTGCCGATCTCCTACGCCTACGTTGCTCTCATGGGCGGCGACGGCCTGACCGAGGCGACGAAGACCGCGGTGCTGACCGCGAACTACGTGTCGTCCCGCCTGGCCGACCACTACCCCACCCTCTACACCGGCCCGAACGGGCTCGTCGCGCACGAGTGCATCCTCGACCTGCGGGGCATCACCGCCGAGACCGGCGTGACGGCCGAGGACGTGGCCAAGCGCCTCATCGACTACGGCTTCCACGCCCCCACGCTGGCGTTCCCCGTGCCGGGCACGCTCATGGTGGAGCCGACGGAGTCGGAGGACCTGGCTGAGCTCGACCGCTTCGTCGAGGCCATGATCACCATCCGGGGCGAGATCGACGCGGTGGCCGGCGGCCGCTGGACCGTGGAGGAGTCGCCGCTGCGCAACGCGCCGCACACCGCGGCGTCGGTCACGACGGACGCGTGGGACAAGCCGTACAGCCGTGAGACGGCGGCCTTCCCGGTGGCGAGCCTGCGCGCAGGGAAGTACTGGCCGCCGGTGCGCCGGATCGACGGTGCGCGCGGAGACCGCAACCTCGTGTGCTCCTGCCCGCCGGTCGAGGCGTTCGCCGAGACCGTCTGACCCCGACCCGACCCGAAAATCACCGCTGCGGGCGGAAGAAGTGCCAGTCGGACCGGAGACGCCCGGCACTTCCTCCGCCCGGCGGCGGGAGGACAGAGAGGAGCCTCGTGACCGACACGAACGCTGTGACCGAGGACAAGAAGACGCCGCTGTACGACGAGCACACGGCCCTCGGGGCGGTGCTCACCGGGTTCGGCGGGTGGCTCATGCCGCTGCGCTACACGAGCGACCTGGCCGAGCACCGCGCTGTGCGCGAGGCAGCCGGGCTGTTCGACCTGTCGCACATGGGCGAGATCTGGCTGCGTGGCGCCGGGGCCGCGGCGGCGCTGGACCACGCGCTCGTGGGGGCGGCGTCGGCGATCGCCGTCGGCCGCGCGAAGTACTCGATGATCTGCGCCGAGGACGGTTCGGTCCTCGATGATCTCATCGTGTACCGGACGGCTGACGAGGAGTTCCTCGTCGTGGCGAACGCCGGCAACGCCGTGCTCGTCGCGAGCGAGCTTCTGGCGCGCGCCGCCGGGTTCGACGCGGTCGTCGAGGACCGCTCCGAGGCGACCGCCCTCGTCGCGGTGCAGGGCCCGCAGGCGGAGGACATCGTCGCGGGCCTCGTCGCGGGCGCCGACGTCGACGCCGTGCGCGGCATGAGGTACTACGCCTCGGCGCCCGTCACGCTGGCGGTCACCGGCGGCGGCGTGGCCGACGGCGGCTCCGTCGAGGCGCTCGTCGCCCGCACCGGGTACACCGGCGAGGACGGCTTCGAGCTGTTCGTGCCGGCGGAGTCCGCCGTGGCGGTGTGGCGCACGCTGCTCGCCGCGGGGACCGGCGTCGGCCTCGTGCCGGCCGGTCTGTCCGCCCGAGACTCGCTGCGCCTCGAGGCCGGGATGCCGCTCTACGGGCACGAGCTCGACAGGACGACGACGCCGTACGAGGCCGGCCTCGGTCGTGTCGTCCGGCTCGACAAGGCGGGCGACTTCGTCGGGAAGGCCGCGCTCGCCGCCCGCAAGGTGTCGCCCCCGGCGCGCGTGCTCGTGGGTCTGCGCGGGCTCGGGCGGCGCCCAGCACGCGCCGGGTACCCGGTGCTGGGACCGTCCGGTGTCGCCGTCGGCGGGGTGACGTCCGGTGCGCCGTCGCCCACCCTGGGCTACCCCGTCGCGATGGCGTACGTGACGCCCGAGCTGTCCGCGGAGGGCACCGAGCTGTCGGTGGAGGTGCGCGGGCGGGCCGAACCGGTCGTGGTCGTGCCGCTGCCGTTCTACCGTCGTCCCCAGAACTGAACCCCCGAGCTCCAGGAGAACCTCATGGCTGACTTTCCCGCTGCGCTTCGCTACACCATCGAGCACGAGTGGGTGGACACGTCGACCCCTGCCGTCGTGGGCGTGACGTCCGTCGCCGCCGACGCGCTAGGCGACGTCGTCTACCTCGAGCTGCCCGAGGTGGGTTCCACCATCGAGGCGGGCACCGTGATCGGCGAGATCGAGTCCACGAAGTCGGTGTCGGAGCTCTTCTCGCCGGTCTCGGGCACCGTCGTCGAGGTCAACCAGGCCGCCGTCGACGACCCCGCGCTGGTCAACGCCGACCCCTTCGGCGCGGGCTGGCTCTTCAAGGTCGACGTCTCCGGCGAGGGCGCGCTGCTCTCGGCGGAGGAGTACGCGGCGCACACCGGAAGCTGATCGGCAGGGGACGTCCCAGGCGAGCGCTTTCCCCTGGGACGTCCCCGCATGCACCAAAAATGGTCTCGTAAACCTGCGTCATGAACGGGGCGTTCAACACTCCTACCTACTAGCAGCATCCCCTGGCCGGACCCCAGACCCGGCCGCTGCAGAAGGAGGACCCCATGACCACCATCGAGCTCCACCCGACGTTCCCCGCCCTGACTCGTCGTGAGCAGGTCGTTCTGTCGAACCTGACCGAGGACGTCACCCTCGAGCAGATCGCAAACCGCCTCTTCGTCACGCGCAACACGGTGAAGTCGCAGGTCCGCAGCGTCTACAAGAAGCTCGGCGTCTCGACGCGCGCCGAGGCGGTGGCCATGGCCCGCAGGCTGGGTCTCTACTGAGCGCGCACCATCCCGACGGCGCTCGCCAACACCCCCAGCCGACGGGCGCCGTCGCAGCCTCTGTTACCCGGTGGCAGACTCACGGAATGCTGTCGCGCCGCCTCGTGGTTGCCGCCGCCGTGGTGGACGACCTTGCCTCACCCACCCGGCTTCTTGCCGCGCGCCGGTCCCGGCCCGCGGAGATCGCCGGCCGGTGGGAGTTTCCCGGCGGCAAGGCGGACGAGGGTGAGACCCCGCAGCAGGCCCTGCACCGGGAGCTGTGGGAGGAGCTCGGCGTCCGCGCGGAGCTGGGCGACGAGCTCGTCGGACCTGACCACGGTGCGTGGACGATCACCGATCGTCACCTGATGAGACTGTGGTTCGCGCGTGTCACGGAGGGTGAGCCGCTGCCCCTCGTCGAACACGACGAGCTGCGCTGGCTCGCGCCGAGCGAGTGGTCCGGCGTGGACTGGCTGGACGGCGACCTGCCGATCGTCGAGGCGCTGCGCCCCCGGTTCGGGGAGCCTTCGCCGCTCGCGGCTCCCTTGTTCGCGGCGTCCCTGCTCCGGGATCCGACGCTGCCGAACTAGGGCTGTCGAACCAGGGCTGCCGGACTTCGCTCAGTCCCGGCGTGCGTCGCGGTCCGGTACCGAGCGACGCAGCTCAAGATGCTTCACTCGGTACCAAGCTGCGACTGTCGCGTGCGAGGCGACCTGCCGCTCAGGCCGGGATCTGCTGGGGGGCGCGGGCCGCCGCGATGCGATGGCCGAGCGGCACGAACGCGCCGTCGAGGAGCACGGGCACGACGTCGGTCGCGTCGACCTCGGACGCGATCGTGACGTCGTCGACGAAGCCGGTCTCGACGAGCTCGCGCCCGCTGGCGGTCCCCGCGATCGAGTCGGTGGGGTCCTCGGTGCCCTTCCACAGGGTGACCGCGGCGGCGGTCTCGGGAGAGAGCCGGGTGAGGTCGTCGGACATCATCCCCATGAGCCGCGAGGCGATCGCGCCCGCAGCGAGGAGATCCTCGAGCGCGGGGCGGAGCGAGTCGTCGGGCCAGCGCTCGCCGACGGGCACGAGCACGACGTCGTGCGACGGGCTCGCGGCGAGGTGCGCGGCCGCGAGGCCCGCGACCGCAGCGGCGTTGCGGAGCGAGCCGACGATGATGAGGGCGCCGCGGCTCGCGATCGTGTGGCAGATCGACGCGGGGTTCGGTGCCGGCAGGACGAGGCGCTCGGCGTCGAGCTCCCGGAGCGACGCGGGGGACAGGCTGATGCCGTCCTCCCAGCGCGGCCCGGCGAGCGCGGCCCGCATCGTCCGGGCGAGGCGGGCCGCCCCGGCGGGGTCGTGGTACGGGAACGGGTACACGCCGGTGCCCTGCTCGCAGGCCACGGTGACGGACGTGGAGAAGGAAAGGACGTCGATCACCACCACGAGCGTGGACCGCGCACCGGTCGCCGTCAGCGCGAGCGCGCCGGACAGACCCCAGTCGGTACGGACGCGGGCGGGACGCTGGTCGAAGACTGAGCTCGCGGATGTCACGGCCGAATGCTAATGAACGGAAGCGACACCCGGGTTTCGCTGTGGGCGAACATCCATCTCGATCCGGTCAAGATTGTGCTGAGCGCGGCCGATTGTGAGGAATGTCCGATCGGCGGGGCGGTGAAAGTCACCCGGTCGCCCGTTGAGCGGCGCGATCAGGGCGCTTCGCGGGGTCGGGTCGTGCGGTCCGGGCCCGGCGTCACGCCCGGACGAGCGCCGGCTCGGGCGAGCCGGACGGCTCGGGCGAGAGACCGGCGTCGGCGGTCTCCGCGGTCGCGGGATGCTCGCCCGCGGCGTCCGCTCGCACGACGTCCTCGGTCGCGGTGTCCTCAGTAGCGACCCTGGCTGCGACCCCGGCCTCGCTCGCCTCGGCAACCCGGGCCGACGTGCGTTCCGAGGTCGAGCCCGCCCCCAGCGGCCGCACGGCCCCCGCGACGACCAGGCTGAGCACGATCGCCACGGTGATCGCGAGGAGGGCGTGCCGGGCACCCACCGTGGCGGCCAGCAGGCCGAGGAGCGGCGGCGCGCAGAGCTGAGAGATCGAGGAGAACGACGTCGCGACGGAGACTCGGGCGGCGGCCCGGGTGGGCTCGTCGGACGCTGCGGCGATCCCGACGGGGCTCGCGAGCGCGGCCCCGACGCCCCAGAGCACGATGCCCGCCCACGCCGTCGCGACGGACGGCGCCAGGCCGAACAGCAGCAGCCCGGCAAGCCCCGACGCCCCACAGGCACGGAGCATCGCGACGCGCCCGAACCGGTCGAGGAGCCGCGTGCCGAGCAGGCGCACGACCGTCATCGACACGACGAAGGTGCCGAACGCGGCAGCGCCCGCGGACTCGGGCAGGGCGAACCCGTCGACCACGGCGAGGGACAGCCAGTTGCCCGCGGCCCCCTCCGACAGGGACGCGCCGAGCAGCACGAGCCCGATGAGCAGGGTGCGCGGCTCGCGCCACGCTCCGAGCGCGGTGCGCAGGCTCGCCCCGCGGCGCACGGTGCCCGACGACGTCCGCGTCGCCTGCCTGCCCGGGTGCCGGTCGAGCTCGTGCGCGGCGCCGGCCTCCGGCCCGTCACCGTGGCCCACGGGCTCGTGCCCCGGCTCGTGCGCCGACCGGGCAGGGGTGATAGCGGTTGCGGCTCCGGTGAGGATCCCGCGGAGCGTGGAGATGACGGCTGCGAGCACGACGAGCTGCACGGCAGGGTGCACCTGGGCTGCGGAGAAACCCGCGGCCGCTGCGGCCCCGGCGGCGGCGCCGACGGAGAAGAACGCATGGAACCGGGGCAGCAGGGAGCGGCCGAGGCGCTGTTCCACGAGGGCGGCCGCGAGGTTGAGCGGTGTGTTCGTCATGGCGCCGCACACCCCGTTGAGGAATACGCCCGCGATGAACAGCGGCACGCTGGCGGTCGCCGCGCCGGCGGCGAGCAGCACGTAGGCGACGGCGCTGCCGACGGTCGCGGCGAGGAGCGTCGCGCGGTTGCCGAACCGGGTGACGACCGTTCCCGTGGACACCACGGAGGCGAGGGCCCCGACCGCGCCGACCACGAGGATCGCGCCGAGCTGGGCCTCGTCGATGTCGAGCGACTCCCTGAGGGAGGGCAGGCGGCTGAGCCAGCTCGTCGCCGTGGCGCCGAAGAGCGCGAAGAGCGCAAGGAGGGCCCAGCGGGCGCCCCGGGCGGCGGGGTCGTCGGCGGGGTGACCAGCAGCTCGAACAGGGGCGGCGCGGAGGGTGCGAGAGGCAGCGGGTCGGTCGGGGGAAGGCGGCACAGCACGCGTCGAATCGGACATCGAATCGATTCTAGGAGCGCGCGCCGATGCGTGACCAGCACGTCCGCGGGTGATGCGGAATCCACCCCCGCGCTACCGTGAGCGCATGAGCAACTTCCAGGTCGCCCCCCGTCCGAAGCAGGAATCCGTCACCGTCCTGCTGGTCCGCGTCATCGTGGCGTTCGCCTTGTTCGCTGCCGGTCTGGTCCTGATCGGCGTCGGTTCTACCGGCGAGGCGGCGTCGTCGCCGTTCGTCTTCGTCGGCGGCATCCTCGCGATCGGCCTGGCGTTCGGCCTGCCCATGGTGGGTGCGCACGAGCGCTGATGCGCTGTGTGACAGTTCCGTTTCTGATCATGCCCGGGTCTTGACCCGGGCATGTCTGTGCAGCACCATCGTCCCATCGCGAAATGTTTGGATCCAGTACAAACAAACTCACGGATGACGAGGTACACACATGCGGCACACCAGGCGCGCCAGCGGGATCATCGCGATCACGCTCGCCACGACGACAGGACTGACCGCCTGCGGTTTCGGCGGAGGCACCGACGAAGGGGACGGTGGCGAGGGGACAACCCTCGACCTGCTCGTCCCCAGCTACTCCGACGCCACGCAAGCAAACTGGGAAGGCGTGATCGCCGGGTTCGAGGAAGCGAACCCGGAGATCACGGTCAACCTCGAGGTCGAGTCGTGGGACAACCTCGAGAGCGTGATCGCCACCAAGATCCAGGGCGGTCAGGCACCCGACATCTACAACGGCGGGCCGTTCGCCGGCTTCGCCGCCGACGAGCTGCTGTACCCGGTGGAGGACGTCACCTCCGACGCCACCTACGCCGACTTCCAGGAGAGCTTCCTGAGCAACGCCGAGGTCGACGGTGTCGCCTACGGGCTGCCCTTCATCGCGTCCGCCCGGGCGCTCTTCGTCAACGACGCGCTCCTTGCGCAGGCCGGCGCCGAGGTGCCGACCACGTGGGACGGGCTGCTCGAGTCCGCCAAGAAGGTCTCCGCCCTCGGCGGCGGCATCGCGGGCTACGGCATGCCGCTCGGCTCGGAGGAGGCCCAGGCCGAGGCGGCCGTGTGGCTGTGGGGCGGCGGCGGCTCGTTCGGCGACGCCGACGCCATCACCATCGACACCCCCGAGAACCTCGCGGGTGCCGAGTTCATCCAGAAGATGGTCACCGAGGGCGCCACGCAGGCCGACGCCGGCTCCACGGACCGCAGCCCGCTCATGGACATCTTCATCCAGGGCCAGATCGGCATGCAGGTGGGCCTGCCGCCGACCGTCGGGCAGATCGAGGAGAACAACCCCGAGCTCGAGTACTCGATCCACCCGATCCCCACGCAGGACGGCAGCCCGTTCACCCTGGGCGTCGCCGACCACCTGATGGCGTTCGAGAACGACGGCGACAAGCAGGAGGCCATCACCGCCTTCTTCGACTACTTCTACACGTCCGACGTGTACGTCCCGTGGGTCCAGGCCGAGGGCTTCCTGCCCACCACCAAGTCGGGTGCCGAGGTGCTCGGCGACGAGGAGTCCCTCGCCCCGTTCCTCGCGGTGCTGCCGGACGCTCAGTTCTACCCCAGCACCAACCCGAGCTGGTCCACCGCGGACTCCGCGTTCAAGGCGCTCTTCGGCCAGCTCGCGACCGGCAAGACGGCCGCCGACGTGCTGACGGAGATCCAGTCCCAGGTCGACGCGGGCTGACGGGCATGAGGGCGTTCGTCCGGGCACTGCCCTGGATCGGACCCGCCCTGGTACTGATCGCCCTGGTGGTGCTGTTCCCGATCGGAGTCATGATCGGGAACAGCACCCGGGACATCAGCCAGAGCGGCGTCGACCGGGGCGGGGTGGGCCTCGCAAACTATGCCGAGGTCTTTGCCTTCCCCTACTTCTGGCCGATCGTCGGCCGCACCCTGGTCTGGGTCGTGGTCGTGGTCGTGCTGACCGTCGTGATCTCTCTCGCGCTCGCGCAGCTCCTCGACAAGGCGTTCCCCGGCCGCCGGCTGGTGCGCATGGCGGTCGTGGTGCCGTGGGCGGCGAGCGTCGTCATGACCACCCTGGTCGTGCACTACGGCCTCGAGCCGTACTTCGGCATCATCAACGCGTTCCTCGTCGACACGGGGATCATCAGCCGGCCCGAGGGCTTCGGCTGGACCCGGAACCCGGGCACGGCCTTCGCGTGGGCGATCGTCGTCGCCGTGTTCGTGTCCCTGCCGTTCACGACCTACACGATCCTCGCGGGCCTGCAGACCGTCCCGGGGGAGACGCTCGAGGCCGCGCGGATCGACGGCGCCGGTCCCCTGCGCGCCTACTTCGGCGTGGTCCTGCCCCAGCTCCGCAGCGCGCTCGCCGTCGCGGTGCTGATCAATGTCATCAACGTGTTCAACTCGCTGCCGATCCTGCGGGTCATGACGGGGTCCATCCCCGGCTACGACGCGGACACCGTGATGACGATGATCTTCAAGTACATGCAGAACCAGCACCGGATCGATCTCGCCAGCGCGCTGTCCGTCGTCGCCTTCGGGCTGGTGGTCGCGATCGTCGGCGTCTACCTGCGGGTCGTGCGCCCGCTCGAGGAGGCCTGATGATTGCCGCGGAAGCCGAGAGCGAGTCTGACGTGGCCGTCATGACCGAGGCGACCCGTCCGACGTCGGACCGGGCGCCCGTGGGGACCGTCCGGAGGCGGCGCTTCACCGAGGACCAGGTGCCGCCGGGATCCGTCGCGCTGCGCATGGCGGGCGGGCTCGTCGTGCTCGTGGTGTTCCTGCTGCCCTACGTGATCATGTTCCTCGGCTCGGTGAAGACCAAGGCGCAGATCCGGTCGGTGAATCCCACGTACCTCCCGGTGGAGTGGCACTGGGAGAACTACGTGACCATGTGGTCGACGCCCGAGACGCCGCTGGTGCAGAACCTGGTGTCCACCCTGGTGATCTCTGTGTTCGCCACGCTGCTCGTGCTCGCGGTCGCGCTGCCCGCCGCGTACTACACGGCGCGGTACCGCTTCCCGGGTCGGTACGTGTTCCTGTTCCTCGTGATCGTGACGCAGATGATGCAGCCGGCGGTGCTCACGTCGGGGCTGTTCCGGGAGTTCCTGGCCGTCGGCCTGCTCGACACCTGGGCCGCCATGATCCTCGTCAACGCCGCGTTCAACCTGTCGTTCGCGGTGTGGATCATGCACAGCTTCTTCGCGGGCATCCCGAAGGAGGTGGACGAGGCGGCGCAGCTCGACGGCGCCGGCACGTGGACCGTGCTCACGAAGATCAACCTGCCGCTCGTGTGGCCGGGGGTCGTGACGGCGACCGTGTTCACGTTCGTCGCGTCGTGGAACGAGTTCGCGGCCTCGCTCGTCGTGCTGTCCACAGCCGGGAACCAGCCGCTGTCCGTGGCGCTCACGAAGTTTGTGGGTCAGTACGAGACCTCGTGGCACTACGTCTTCGGCGTGTCCGTCGTGGCGATCGTGCCGGTCGTGCTGCTGTTCCTCGCCATCGAGAAGCGGCTCGTCGGCGGCCTCACGGCCGGCTCGCTCAAGTAGCCGTCCGGAGAACGCGCGAACCCGGCTCTGGGTCGCTCCCGCCATCGCGGGAGCGACCCAGAGGCGGGTTCGCGCTTCCCTGACGCTGTCAGCGGGCCGGGTCAGCCCTCGATGGTCTC
>NZ_JAKGSG010000022.1 GCF_021568775.1 Antribacter soli
CGCGCCCCCCCCCGCCCCCCCGGCGGGGGGGCCCCCCCCCCCCCGGGCGCCCCCCCCCCGGGGGGGGCCCCCCGCTTCCCTGACGCTGTCAGCGGGCCGGGTCAGCCCTCGATGGTCTCCTGGCGCTTGGGAGAGCTCTCGATGGTCTGCGTGCCCTGGGTCGAGCCCGCGATCTGCGACATGGACCCGGAGTGCGACACCTCGATCTTGCGCGGCTTCGCCTCCTCGCTCACCGGGATCGTCAGCGAGAGCACGCCGTCCGCGTACGACGCCGAGATCTGGTCGAGCGCGAGGCCGCGACCCACGGTGAGCTGCCGGGCGAACGTGCCCGTCGGCCGCTCGCGCACCAGCCACTGCATGTCGCTGCTGGAGCGCTGCGTGCGCTCGGCTCGGATCGTGATGGTCTGGTCCTCGCAGGACACGTCGATCGTGCCCGGGTCCACTCCCGGCAGGTCGAGGGAGAGGACGTAGTGGTCGCCCGTCCGGAAGAGGTCCATCGGCATGGCGCCCGTCTCACGTGCGCTCATGGCCAGAGTGCTGAGCAGCCGATCCATCTCCTGGAACGGGTCCCAACGGGTAGCCATCGCGCATCACCTCCTTTGACGATGCAGCCCCGGCCTGTCCGAGGCCGTCGCGCTCGACGACGGCCGCGGCCGTCGTCCGGCTACATCTCTTTTCTAGCACTCGCGTCGCCCGAGTGCCACCTCCCGATCGCTCGCCGCGAACCCGTCCGACGGCGGACGTGGGGGAACGCGCGAGACCGTCTCCACATCGCTTTCGTGGTCGTTCGAGCGACCGGGAGACGGTCTCGCCTGATCCCTCGCCGGCAGGTGGCTGCGTGCGTCCGGCCGCCGGGGTCAGGCAGCCGTGCGGGCGAGGAGGCCGACGCCCTCGAGGAGGTCGAGTGCCGGCCGGTGCTTGTTGAACGTGTAGACGTGCAGGCCCGGGGCGCCCGCGTCGAGCACCTCGCGCGCGAGGCGTACCGAGTACGCGATGCCGTGCGCGTGCTGGGCTTCGGGGTCGTCCAGGTTGTCGAGCTCAGCCAGGAGCCGGGTCGGCGGCGTCACGCCCGTCAGCTCCTCGACCCGACGCAGGCGACGCGGCTCCGTCGTGGGAAGGACGCCGGCGAGGATCGGGATGGTCACCCCGGCGGCACGCGCGGCCGCGACGAAGTCCGTGTACGCGGACGCCTCGTAGAAGAGCTGGGTGATCGCGAAGCTCGCCCCCGCCTCCTGCTTCTCGACGAGGCGCCGCACCTCCTGCTCGCGCGTCGTCCCCGCGCCGGGGTTGCCGGTGGGGAACGTCGCGACCGCGATCGTCAGCGGGCGGGCCGCACCCCGCAGGGCAGCGCCGGGATCCGCCTCGCAGCGGGCGTTCTCGACCTGCCGCAGCAGCCGGACCAGCTCGATGCTCGAGTGGATGCCGTCCGACGCCGGCCGCCAGTCCGGCTGGTCCCGCGGCGGGTCTCCCCGCAGCGCGAGGAACGAGCGCACGCCCGACTCGAGGAAGTCGCCGATGACCTCGGAGACGTCCTCGCGCGACGCGCCCACGCAGGTCAGGTGGGCGACGGGCAGCACGGGCGTGCCGGCGAGGAGCGTGCTGAGCACCTGCTGGGACGTCGCCCGGTCGCCGCCGCCGGCGCCGTACGTCACCGAGACGAAGTCGGGCCGGGCAGCGACGAGCTTCTGTGCCGTCTCCCAGAAGTTCGGGGCCGCGTCGGGGCGACGCGGCGGCATGAGCTCGAACGAGACCGTCGGACGACGGTGCCCGTTGTGCCGGGGGTTCGGATGTGCCTCTGCGACCATGGTGTCTGCTCCATCGGACCTGGCGTTAGCACCTTTGTCCTCGGGAGGCTTCCGTCGGCGGGTTGCTGCGGTGTCGACGAGCCAGGACTCTCGACCGCTCTGGATGGTTGATCCGATCGTACAGCCGCCCACCATGCGGTCCAGATATCGTCCGCACGTCGAGACGACGCGATGTCGGCGCCGGCGGACCTGACCGGTCCCTGACGGTGCGGGCGTGCCGGTCCCGCCCGGACCTGCCGCCTCGCTACCGTGCGACCCATGAGCGAACCCATCGGGATCATCGGCGGTTCCGGGATGTACAGCCTGCTGACGGACGCGGAGACGGTGCCCGTCGAGACGCCGTACGGCCCGCCGTCGGAGGCGCCCGCGCGGGGCGTGCTCGGTGGTCGTGAGGTCGTGTTCCTCCCGCGGCACGGCGCCGACCACCGGTTCCCGCCGCACCTCGTCCCGGCCCGCGCGAACCTCTGGGCGCTGCGCGCGCTCGGCGTTCGGCAGCTGGTGACGACGTGCGCGGTCGGCGGGCTGGTTCCCGAGGCGCCTGCCGGGACGGTCGTGATCCCGGACCAGGTGATCGACCGGACGTGGGGCCGCGAGCACACCTACTTCGACACGCTCGGTCCGGTGGTGCACGTCCCGTTCGCCGACCCGTACTGCCCGCGGGGCCGTGTCGCGGCGCTCGCGGCCGCGCATGCGGGTCCGCTGCCGGTTGTCGACGGCGGCACCATCGTCGTCATGCAGGGGCCGAGGTTCTCGTCGCGGGCCGAGTCCGCCCGCAACGCCCGCGACGGCGGCACGATCGTCAACATGACAGCGATGCCGGAGACGGTCCTGGCCCGCGAGCTCGCCCTGTGCTGCACCACGCTCGCGCTGGTCACCGACGCGGACGCCGGGGTCGACGGCGGTGAGCACGTGACGCAGGAGGCCGTGTTCGCGGCGTTCGCCCGCAACGTGGCTGATCTCGCGAGGGTCGTCGAGTCAACCGTCGCGGCCCTGCCCGACGACGACTGCGACTGCCGTCACCTGCTCGACGGGCTCACGCTCCCGATCGAGCTGCCGTAGGAAACGCGACGGGGGCCGACCTCGTGCTGTCGCGGCTCAGGCGGCCGTCACGAGGTAGTCGTCCGCGGCGTCGTCCCAGGCCATGCTCACAGCTCCGGCGGCCTGCGCCGCCTTGCAGAACTGCAGGAACCCGCGGTAGCCCAGTGCTTTCTCGGAGAAGTCGGGTCGCTTCTTGCGGACCGCGTTCTTGAGCCCGGAGAGCACGGCGGACCCGCCCGACTCCTGCACGACCGCCCGCAGCAGCGCGAACGCCGCGTCGGTGCTGCCCTGCTCGGGCAGCGAGACCTCCGGGTCGCCGGCGGACGGCCCGGTGGCCAGCACGAGGAAGCCACGGTCCGCCAGGTAGCCGAGGAACTCGCCGAACGTGCGGAAGCCGTAGTCGGACTCGCTGAACGTGGGGTCCTTGCGGAGGAGGGTCCGCTTCAGGGCGGACGCGGTGACCGGCCCGCTGGTCGACCCCTGCAGGTCTGCGAGCGTCTGCGCGACGCGCACCTCCATCGTGGGCGGCTCGGCCTCAGCCGGCTCGACCTCCTCGGTTGCCTCCTGGACGACGCCGGCGGGCTCCTCGGGCGGCGGCGTCGCCTTGGCCCGGCGGCGCTTCGGCGCGGCGGCCGGCTCCTCCGCGGGCGCCGGCTCCGGTGCCGGCGCCGGCGTGGCGGGTGCTTGGGCGACCGCCTCGGCGGGTGCGGCCGGCGCGGCGGGGCCGCGCCGTCGGGCACCGCGCTTCGCGGTCGTGGCGCGTTCCCGGCCGGGCTCCTCGTCGGGCACGTCCACGCCCTCGAGGCGGTCGTAGAAGAGGAACTCGTCGCACGCCGGCGGCAGCAGGCGCGACGTGGACTTTTCCACACCCACGCCGATGACCCGCTTGTTCAGCTCGCGGAGCTTGTGGACGAGCGGCGAGAAGTCGCTGTCACCCGTGCACATGACGAACGTCGAGATGTAGTCGCGCTCGAACGCCATCTCGATCGCGTCCACGACCATCTTGATGTCCGCCGCGTTCTTGCGGGAGGCGCCCATGCGCTGCGGCATCTCGATCAGCTCGACCTGGTGCCGGGTCAGGGCGCGGCGGTCCTCGTCGAAGTACGACCAGTCCGCGTACGCGCGCCGCACCACGACCCGTCCGCGCACCGCGAGGGCGTCCGCGATCGGCCCGAAGTCGAACTGCATGCCGCCCAGGTGCTCCCGGGCGCCGAGCGCCAGGTTCTCGTAGTCGATGAAGACGGCGAGGCGCTCTTCGTTGTCCATGCCGCCACCCTACGGGGCGCCTCTGACAACCACCGACCCGTTCGGTTTGTCCGCTCTTGGCGTTTCAATGAGACATGTTCCACTCTCACGCCACGGGTGCCTGCAGTGCACAATGACCTCGTGACGTACCGCATCCTCAAGCTGTTGTTGTCGCTCGTGACTCTCGTGCTGCTCCGGCCGCGCATCACCGGGCTGCATCACATCCCGCTCCGCGGGCCCGTCATCATCGCCAGCAACCATCTGTCGTTCATCGACTCGCTGATCATCCCGATCGTCACGCCGCGGCACGTCACCTTCCTCGCGAAGGCCGAGTACTGGACAGGCACGGGGATCAAGGGCCGGGTGTCCCGCTGGTTCTTCACGACCATGGGTCACATCCCCGTCCAGCGCGACGACCCGCGTGCCGGTCAGCGCTCCCTGGAGGACGCGCTCGAGGTGCTGCAGCGCGGGGGAGCCTTCGGCATCTACCCCGAGGGCACGCGCTCGCGCGACGGCAAGCTCCACAAGGGGCACACCGGTGTCGCGTGGCTGTCGCTCGCCGGCGGCGTCCCGGTGGTGCCGCTCGCCCTGACGGGTACCGACAAGGTCAAGCCCGTCGGCAAGATGATCCGGTTCGCGCGCGTCGAGGTGAAGTTCGGACCGGCCATCGACCCGACGAGGCAGATCGCCACCGGGACCAAGCCCGCGCTCGCGCGCCGCGAGCTGACCGACGAGGTCATGGCCTCGATCCACGCGTTGAGCGGCCAGGAGCGCGCGGACAGCTGACGGCGCTCACCCTTCGCTGCACTTCGCGTCCAACCGGGGTTGGTGGCGCGCTTGGACGCTGCGTTCCGCTGCGGGCGAGTGCCTCGTTCCTCGGCCCTCACCCTTCGCTGCACTTCGCGTCCAACGCGTCGAGCCGCTCCTTCCAGAACGCACGCAGCGTGTTCGCGTCCTCCGACGACGTGAGTCCGGCGTGCGTGATCGCCACCCGGACCTTGCCGGCGGGCGCGCCCGTCACGTCGGTGGGCTGGAAGAACGTCACGACGACCCGGCCGGTGCGGTCGTCCGGGGCTCCGACGGCGCCGGTCGGCCACGCCAGCCGCACCGACTTCGACGGGGTCGAGGCCAGCACCTCGGACCGGTCGCCCGCACGGACCTCGAAGAGCGCGGGGTCGAGCCAGTCGGCGCGCTCGGCGTCGTCGGCGACGAGCTCGTAGGCGCGCACCAGCGTGCAGTCGAGCGACTTGGAGGGGCTCACCTCGAACGTGCCGTCCTCCCGCTGCCCCGGCTCGCGCCGGCCGCGGGCCTGCTCGTACGAGACCGTCAGCGACTGGGCCCACCAGCCGTCGACGCCCTGCGCGGAGAGGAGCCAGGTTGCGATGTCGCTGTGCGGCCACGTCATCGCGTCGTGGGCGTCGAGCAGCTCGAACCAGTAGGCGCGGGGCTGGCCGGTCGCTGCGACGACGGCGTCGTCGCCCACGGCCTCGTCGCTGGAGCGGACCATGCCACCAGCCTAGGTCGGTGGCGCTGCATCCGCCCGGTGCAGGCCGGAGGTTACGGCGCGCTCGAGGCCCTGCCCAGGACACGCTCCAGCGCGTGCGCCAGGGCCTGGCCGTCCGGGCCGGACACGGTCGGCACGTCCGGATCAGGGGACCCACCCTCGTCGGGCAGCGGCGCGGGTGCGCCGTGCGAGAGAACCTGCTGTGCCGCGGTGAGGCGGCGGATAGCGACGGCGAGGAACCGATCGGGGTGCCGCTGCACCGCGCGGCGGTAGATGTCGGGGTCGTGCTGGCCGTCGTCACCGACCAGGAGCCACGTGACCTGCGGGAACATCTCGACGAGCCGGTCGATCGACGCGTCCTTGTGGGCGGGGCCGCTGCGGAACCAGCCCGTGTTCGTCGGTCCCCAGTCGGTCAGCAGCAGCGGGCCGGAAGGGAAGCCGTGCCGGGCGAGGAATCGCCGGAGCACCGAGGAGGTGTTCCACGCGCCCGTCGACACGTACACGAACGGGGCCGCAGGGTGGCGAGCATGGATGTCGCGGTACAGCGCGGACATGCCGGGCACGGGGCGCCGCGAGCTGGTGCGCAGCAGGAAGGTGTTCCACACGGCGAGCAGCGGGCGGGGGACGGCGGTGACCATCACCGTGTCGTCGATGTCGCTCACGACGCCGAAGGTCGCCTCGTCATCGATCACGACCACGCTGCCCGACGTCGTACCGCCCACCTCGGGCGCGAACGTCACCTCCCGGACACCGGGTGCGAGCGCGACGTCGATCTCGGCGTCCACGTAGCCGGCGCGGTCCGCGACGACGTCCGCCGTCGTGCCGCCGATCGTGACCCGGACCGGCTCGCCGGGGGCCGGGATGCCCAGATAGTTGCGAAAGCCGCGCCGGTCCGCCTTCGGCGGGGCCCAGTTGCGCGGCGCGAGCAGGACGCGGGCCAGGACCCGTACCCGGGTGGTCGTGCCGTACCCGGTGTACGCGTCGACGTGCGGGGTCCAGCCGAAGCGGCGGAGCGGGGCGGCCAGCATGGCGAGCACGCGGTCCTCCACGACGGCCGCGACGTGCGGCCGCTGCGTGTCAGGGTGCTCCGGGGCTTCGGCACCGTCCGGGACGGGCGCGTGCTCGGGCGAGTTCTGCGATGACATCGGCTCCAGCCTGGCACATCGGTCGACGCCCGTCAGTCGTCCGACGGCAGCTCGGCGACGCGCGCCACGGCCGGCGCCACGGCGTCGCGCACCCAGGCGGCGAGCGGCGTTGCCGGCGGGCGCAGCATGACGGTGTCGACGCCGGCGGCGGCATAAGGCCGCATCTCCGCGACGAACGCGTCGACGTCGCCCGCGATCAGCGCGCCGCCGTTGTGCACCATGGTCACCCGGATCTCGGCGGGGTCGCGGCCGACGTCCTCGCAGTGCCCGTGCAGCACGTCGAGCTTGTGGCGCAGCACGTCGGGGCTGTTCGCGTACTGGTTGAGGTTGCATGCGTCGGCGTACTGCGCGACGAGGCGCAGGGTCTTCTTCTCTCCGGACCCGCCGATCATGATCTCGGGCCGCGAGAGCGGCATCGGCGAGCACACGGTCTCGGCGAGCCGGTAGTGCTTGCCCTCGTACGGGCCTGTGCGCTCCGGGTCGTACATCTGCTTCGCGATCTGCACGGCCTCCTCGAGCATCTCGAACCGCTCCCGCAGCGGCGGGAACGGCACGCCGAACGCCTCGTGCTCGCGGCCGTACCAGGCCGCGCCGAGGCCGAACGTCGCCCGACCCCCCGAGAGCACGTCGAGGGTGGCGACGATCTTGGCCAGGAGGCCGGGATATCGGTACGTCACGCCGGACACCAGGACCCCGAGCTGCACCGTCTCCGTGCGGCCGGCCAGGTAGCCGAGGGTGGTGTAGGCCTCCAGCATGGGGTCGTACGCCGGGAACCCGGCCGGTTCCATCTGGAACCAGTGATCCATGACGGACAGCCAGCCGAGCCCAGCCTCCTCGGCCGCGGAGGCGGTGTCCGCGAGCTCCTGGCGGAGCTGCGCGGGCTGGACGGAGTCGAAGCGCATGAGGTGGGCACCGAGTCGCATGGTTCGATCCTCCACCCCCGGTTGCCCCCGTCAATCTCAGGAGTTGATGCGCGTCTTCCCCGCAGCCGAGGGGCACGTCGCCAGGTGGTCGTCCACCACGCCGCACGCCTGCATCGCCGCGTACATCGTGGTGGGGCCGACGAACCGGAAGCCCGCCTTCTTGAGCGCCTTGCTCAGCGCGAGGGACTCGGGCGTGGTGGCCGGGACGTCCGTCCAGGTCGCGGGGCGGGCGGGACGGCTCGCTGGGTCGGGAGCGAAGGACCAGAACAGCTCGTCCAGGGTCTGCCCCGCGTCGCGGAGCGCGACGAGGGCGCGGGCGTTGTCGATCGTCGCCTCGATCTTGCGCCGGTTCCGGATGATCCGGGCGTCCTCCAGGAGCCGCGCCACGTCGGCCTCGCCGAAGGCCGCGACGGCCTCGGGCTCGAAGCTCGCGAAGACCTCGCGGAAGGCCGGTCTCTTGCGCAGCACGGTGATCCAGGCGAGCCCGGACTGGAAGCCCTCCAGCGCGATGCGCTCGAACAGCGCGCCGTCGCCGTGCACGGGCAGGCCCCACTCGGTGTCGTGGTACGCCTCGTACATCGGGTCGCCGTCGCCGAAGCAACGGGCGCCCGGCGCCGGTGCGCCCAGCGGCTTCGGCTCGCCCGCGCCCTCGGCCGGCGTGCTCGCGTCGATCGTCTCCGTCGTCATGGGACCACTGTGCCCCCTGCCACCGACACGCCGCGCCCGCCGTGCACCAGGCTGGGGACAAGTCCGTGGGCAGACAGCTTGTGGTCGGAACCCCGGCCGCCCGCCGGCGTCAGGAGTGCCGGTGCGGCTGCGGCCGGGAGCCTCACCGGGAGCCCTCGTCAGGATCGCGCTTGCGGGCGATGTAGGCCTCGATCCCGTCGAGGAGGATCCCGACGGAGAACCCGACATCGTCCACGAGGACGGGGTCGTCCTCGGTCGGGCGGGGCGCGCCGGCGTCGTTGAACAGGCGGAACACCGCCGGGTAGTCGGCGGGCCGGGCAACGCGGGCGAGCAGGGCGCCGAAGTCGGCGTACGGGTCGGCCGCGCGCACCGCATCGGGGTCGAGCTCCTCGTCGGGCGTGCCGTCGGGCACGTCGCCCGAGGCCCGGACGGATGCCAGGGCGGCAAGCCGCGTGGAGGTGCGGACGGCGCTGACGGCGCCGGCGAAGTCCGATGACCATGTCGGTGGCCCGCGGCAGACTGGCCGGCATGGACGACGACGCCGGACGGTACGACGAGAAGACGATCCTCAAGCGGTACCTGCAGCGGGCCCGCGAGGCGCTGCTGTGGAAGGTCGAGGGTCTGCCGGAGCGTGAGGCGCGGCTGCCGCGCACGCCCACCGGCACGAACCTGCTGGGCATCGTCAAGCACGCCGCGACCATCGAGATCGGGTACTTCGGCGACACGTTCGGCCGCGCCTGGCCCACGCCGGAGGAGATCCCTTGGTACGACAGTCTGGAGGAGGACCCCCAGGCTGACTGGTACGCCACCAAGGACCAGTCGATCGAGCAGATCACGGGTCTGTACCGGCGCGTGTGGGCGTTCGCCGATGCCACGATCGACGAGCTCCCGCTCGACGCCCGGGGCCACGTCCCGTGGTGGGGCGAGAACGGTGACGTGTCGCTGTTCTGGATCATCCTGCACGTCACCGCCGACCTGACGCAGCACGCCGGTCATGCCGACATCCTGCGGGAGCTCGCGGACGGCAGCGCCGGCCTGCGGGCGGACGCGTCGAACCTGCCCGGCTGGGACGAGGAGGAACGGCTCGCGTACCTGGGGAAGCTTCAGGGGATCGCGGAGGCGTTCCCCGGGCGCTGACCAGCGCACCCACCGCCGCGGTGACCCCCACGGACGCCGCCGCGGCAGCCTGACGAACGGCGTCATGGCGGGCGTCGTGGCAGGCGTCCTGACGGCCGACACGCCGGGCCGACCCGACCGGCGTGTCGGCGGTCCGCGTGCAGAGCGGTCCGCGGCAGACGAGACTGCCGGTTGTGATCTCCCAGGACACTGCTCGTCCGGGACCGTCGGATGCTTCCGCCACGGCCGGCGCCGGCGGACCGGCTCCGACGTCCACACCGGGCGAGCCCTCACCGCCTCGACGCGCGGCGCACCGTGGGTCCCGGCGTCCGGCACTGTCGGTCGTCACGCTGGTCGGCGCGCTCGTGCTCGGCCTCGTCGCCGTCGCAGCCGTGCGGGGTCTTCGAGAGCACCGGGCGAGCGAGCTGCGAGAGGCGCGCTCCGCTGTCGGGCAGATGCTTGACGAGGCGACCCGCGCGCAGGAGGCCCTGCGTGAGCAGGTGGCGGCCGGCGAGGAGCTCCTCGCGGCGTCGGAGGGCCACGTGGCCGACGACGCGGGCCGGGTCGCGCTGACCGTCGCCCTCGACGCGGCCGCGCCGTTCCGGGAGGCCGTGCCGCCCGCGGTCCCGGCGCCGGGCACCGACGAGGAGACCCTGGACGGCCTGCGCGAGGCCGCGGACGAAGTGTCCGCCTGGGCAGGCCAGGTGGCGTTGGCGACGAGGGACCTCGTCGCCGGCGTCGGCCGGGTCCGCGCTTCCCAGGAGGCGTGGCAGCTCGCCCGGTCCGTGGCGGCGCTCGACGCTGCGACCGCACGGCTCGACGGCTCCGTCGAGGGCGCGGGGTGGACGCTGCGGTGGGCGGACCGGGCCGGTGCGCCCGACGACGCCCGGGCCTCCCTCGCGGCCGCCATCGACTCGGGCGAGGCGCGCCTCGGCGAGGCCGTCGACCGGATCGACCGCGAGGCCGTCGACGCGGCGGTGAGCACCCTGACCGCGACGCGCGACGAGCTCGAGCGGGCCGCCTGGTCTGCTCGCGACACGCTCGCGACCGGCGGGAACGGGAGGTACGACCGCTCCGAGCTGTGCTCGCTGGGTCTGAACCAGGACGCGCAGGAGCAGTTCCTGCGGTGCGGTGCCGCCGAGGCGTGGGGGCGGATGTCGGAGGAGTTCGCGGAGGAGTTCGGGCACCCGATCCCGGTCGAGTTCGCCTACCGGCCGTACGACGTGCAGCTGTGGGCGTTCGCCGAGTACGGGGCGGGGCGGGCCGCCGAGCCCGCCACCTCGCAGCACGGCTGGGGCGCGGCGGTCGACCTGCCGGAGTACGGCGAGTACGACTACGGACAGCCGAAGCGCGAGTGGATCGCGGCGAACGGTCCGCGCTTCGGGTGGGACGCGCCCGGGTGGGCGCAGGAGGACGGCGGCCGCGAGGAGCCGTGGCACTTCGAGTTCACCGGGTGAAATCGACGGGAAGACCGCCCGCTTAACGTCTTGTAACACGCGGGTGTTGTTTACGTGACATCAGTACGGATACCTTCTGAGCGCTATGTGCCCATATTTCACAGTGTGGGCACACACCGATCTCATACGCGCCTCAGAAGGGCAATCCATGCGCTTGAGCAGACATCCCCTCACCCGGCTCGCGGCCGTCACCTCGTGCACCGCGCTCGCCCTGACCACTCTGGCCTCCACGGCTGCCGCGGCACCGTCGCCGCGCCCGACCGACTTCGCCGACGCGTCGGACGAGATCGTCTCGGTCACCGACGGCACCAAGTCGCCCACCAGCGCGTTGGCGCAGACGCCCGACAGCCTGCTGGGTCTGACCTCCGGCAACCCCGTCGACGTCATCGTCAAGTACGACTACGACGCCGTGGCATCGTACGAGGGCGGCGTCGCGGGCTACTCCGCGACGAGTCCCAAGGTCACCGGCAAGGAGCTCTCGACGAAGGACACCGCGACGAGGCGGTACGAGGCCTTCGTCAAGGGCCAGGAGAGGGACATCACGGCTGACGTCAAGGCCGCGGTGCCCGGCGTCACGGTGCACGAGAGCTTCACCACCGTCTACGGCGGCGTGGCCGCGACGGTCCCGGGCGACAAGATCGACGAGCTGCTCGCGGTGCCGGGCGTGGTCGCCGTCCAGGAGGACGTCCTCAACCAGCCGCTGACCGACTCGAGCATCGAGTTCATCAATGCACCCGCCGCGTACGAGGCGCTGGGCACGGACAGCCTCGCCGGTGCCGGTGTCGTGTACGCGAACCTGGACACCGGCCTGTGGCCCGAGCACCCGTCCTTCACGGACGACGGCGCGCTGCCGGACTACACCGGGCCGGCGATCCCCTGCGAGTTCGGGGACAACCCGCTCACGCCGGAGGCCGACCCCTTCGAGTGCAACGACAAGCTCATCGGCGGTCGCCACTTCACCGACTCGTACGACCGCGCCTACCCGCCGGGCACCCCGGAGGCGGACATGTACGCCGGTACGGCGCGTGACGGCGACGGCCACGGCTCGCACACCGCGTCGACGTCGTCCGGCGTGATCGTCGAGCACCCGCAGCCGTTCGGGCCCGACATCGCGAAGATCCAGGGTGTCGCCCCCGGCGCCCAGATCATCGAGTACAAGGTGTGCGGCCCGGAGGGCTGCCGCGGCGCCGACACGATGTCGGCCACGCAGCAGGCGATCCTCGACGGCGCCGACGTGCTCAACTACTCGATCTCGGGCGGCACCAGCCCGCTGACGGACCCGACCGAGCTCGCGTTCTTCGACGCCTACAACGCCGGCGTCTTCGTCGCGGCCTCGGCCGGCAACAACGGCCCGGCCGCGGCCACGGCGAACCACCTCTCGCCGTGGGTCACCACGGTGGCGGCCTCGACCCAGAAGCGCACGTTCACCTCGTCGTTCACGCTGACGGCCGACGACGGCACGACGTTCACCGGCACGGGCGCCTCGCTCACCGCCGGTGTCGAGACGCCTGCCCCCGTCGTGCTCGCGTCCTCGTTCGACGACCCGCTGTGCCAGAACCCGGCCCCGGCCGACGTCGTCGCCGGCAAGATCGTGCTGTGCCAGCGCGGCGTGAACGCCCGCGTGGCGAAGGGCTACAACGTCTCGCAGGGCGGTGCCGCCGGCATGATCCTGTTCAACGCGACCCTGGCCGACACCGCGCTGGACAACCACTACCTGCCGACGGTGCACGTCGCGGACGGCACGGAGCTCAAGGCGTGGGCGCTGGCCCACTCCGGCATCACGGGCTCGTTCACCGCGGGCGTCCAGGCGGAGGCCACGGGTGACGTCATGGCGGCGTTCTCCTCGCGCGGCCCGGCCGGCGCGTTCATCAAGCCGGACATCACCGCCCCGGGCGTGCAGATCCTCGCCGCGGCGACCCCGACGCCCCAGTCGACCGACGGCGGCCCCGCGGGGAACTACTACCAGGCCATCGGCGGTACCTCGATGTCGTCCCCGCACATCGCGGGCGTCGCCATCCTGCTCAAGGCCGTGCACCCGGACTGGACGCCCGGCGAGATCAAGTCGGCGATCATGACGCAGTCGACCACCGCGGTCGTCAAGGAGGACCTCGTCACGCCGGCCGACCCGTTCGACATGGGCGCGGGACGCGTGGACGTGGGCGCCGCCCTCGACGCGCCGATCACGATCTCGGACGACGCGCTGGACATGTTCCTCAAGACCGGCGACCCGGTGCACGCGGTCGACATCAACCTCCCGTCGATCAACGCTCCGCTCCTGCCGGGCCGCCTCACCACGGTCCGCACCCTGAAGAACATGACCGCGGACGAGATCGTGGTCCAGCCGAAGGCGACGGTGCCCGCGGGCTCGTCGATCACCTTCAACCGGAGGTCGTACACGATCCCCGCCGGCGGCACCGCCGACGTGGCGATCACGATCTCCACGTCGGCCGCCGAGGGCGTGCAGCAGTTCGGCCAGGTCGTGTTCCACACGAACAAGGGCGACTCGCACATCCCCGTCGCGTTCGTCCCCGGCCAGGGCGGCGTCACGCTCGACCAGAACTGCGACGCGACCGAGCTCCGCAGGGGCGCCACGACGACCTGCACGGTCACCGCGACGAACACGACGTTCACCGACCAGGAGGTCGACGTCGACACGTTCGTCAGCCGCGGGTCGGTCGCTGTGGGCGGCCAGACCTCCGCCTCGGGCGACCTGTCGGCCGCCGCGGAGGGCACCCCGTCGATGGTCGACACCGGCTCGCCGGCGTTCGTCGACCTCGGTGCGTTCGGCATCCCCGCGAACACGATCGGTGACGAGCAGTTCCTGAACTGGGACGTCCCGGCGTTCACGTTCAACGGTCAGACCTACACGCGCCTGTCGATCAACTCGAACGGCTACATCGTGGCGGGGCCGGCCGGGTCCACGGACAACAACTGCTGCAACCTGCCCGGCGGCCCGTCGCCGGACCGCCCGAACAGCGTGATGGCGCCGTTCTGGACGGACCTCGACGGCACCGGCGCGCCCGGCATCCGCATCGCGTCGTCCGGTCCGTACCGGATCGTCCAGTGGGAGGTCTTCGACTGGGGAACCCAGCACCTGCGCAAGTTCCAGGTGTGGGTCCTCACCGGGACGACCCAGGAGATCACGTACTCCTACTCCGAGCCGCAGGTGGCGTCGCTGGCCGGCGACTTCCTCGTCGGTGCGGAGAACGGTGCCGGCCTCGGCGACATGCGGGCGATCCTCCCGGCGAACGACATCCTCGTCGAGTCGAGCCCGGCGATCCCGGGCGGGTCCCTGACGTACTCGTTCACCCTGACGGGCATCAAGGCCGGAACGACGGCGACGGTGCGCACGGAGATGACGTCGCCGACGATCTCGGGCGTCACCGTGGTCCAGGACCGCATCCGCGTCGTGCGGTAGTCGTCGTGCGGTAGTCGCGACTCCGCCCGGGCGTGGCCCGGGCACCCGTAGCACCCCGGGCGCCGGGTCCTCCACGGAGGGCCCGGCGCCCGGGCTCGTCCCGGGCTGTCTCGGTGGCGGGTGCCATGCTGGAGCCGGAGGTGATGACCGTGCCCGTTCCCCGCATCCGCCAGGTCGTCCTCGACACGACGGACGCCCGCGCCCTCGCGGAGTTCTACCGCGAGCTCTTCGGTCTCTCCTACCGGCCCGGCGACGAGCCGCCGGCCCCTGGCGAGCCCGACCCGAACGGCGAGGACTGGCTCGTGCTGCGCAACGAGGACGGCATGCCGCTGGCGTTCCAGCAGGTCGAGAGGATCGCGCGGCCGACGTGGCCGGATCCCGCCGTGCCGCAGCAGCTCCATCTGGACACGACGGTGCCCGACGTCGCAGCCCTCGACGAGGCGCACGCGCGCGCCCTCGCCCTCGGCGCCACCCTGCTGCACGACCGGTCCGACGATCCCCAGGAGCCGCTGCGGGTCTACGCCGACCCGCAGGGCCACCCGTTCTGCATCTTCGTGGGCTGATAATCGACGGGTGCAGTGCCACCACTTCGACGCCGGCCGCTGCCACTCCTGCACCCTTCTGGAGATCGCCTACCCCACCCAGGTGCTCGACAAGGAGCGGCACGTCGCCGCACTCCTCGCCCCCTTTGCCGGCACCCTGACCTGGCTGCCGCCGGTCACGGGCGCGGAGTCGGCCTTCCGCAACAAGGCGAAGATGGTCGTGAGCGGCACCGTCGACGAGCCCGTGCTGGGCATCCTGGACAGGGAGGGCCCCACGGGCGGCCACGGCATCGACCTCACCGACTGCGGCCTCTACCCGCCGGCCCTGCAGGCCGCCTTCCCTGCCCTCGCCGCGTTCGTCACGCGGGCCCGCCTCGAGCCGTACACGGTCGCGGAGCCGCCGGCCGCCATGTCCCCGGTCGCGTCGGCCGAGCCCGGACGTCGGGCAGCAAAGGCGGCCCGCGCCGCGAAGCGTGGCGCACACCGCGGGGAGCTCAAGTACCTGCTGGTCACGCTGTCGCCCGACGGCGAGCTGATGGTGCGGTTCGTGCTGCGGTCCCAGGAGCCGGTGGCCCGGATGCGCAAGCACCTGCCGTGGCTGCAGGCGGAGCTGCCGCAGCTCGCGGTCGTGACGGCGAACATCCAGCCCGCCCACGCGGCGGTGCTGGAGGGCGACCTCGAGATCCCCCTCTCGGAGCGCACCGCCCTGCCGATGCGGCTCGACGGGATCACGCTCAACCTGCGCCCGCAGAGCTTCTTCCAGACCAACACCGAGGTCGCGGCCGCGCTGTACCGGCAGGCGCGCGAATGGGT
Organism: Antribacter soli; assembly: GCF_021568775.1. Classification (GTDB taxonomy): domain Bacteria; phylum Actinomycetota; class Actinomycetes; order Actinomycetales; family Cellulomonadaceae; genus Antribacter; species Antribacter soli. The sequence goes on from NZ_JAKGSG010000022.1 coordinate 15,694, forward strand.
CGACGCGGTGGACCCGGCGTCACTCTGGGACCTGTACTGCGGCGTGGGCGGGTTCGCGCTGCACTGCGCCGCGCCGGGCCGGTCCGTCACGGGTGTCGAGATCAGCGCCGAAGCGATCGCCGCGGCGTGGGAGTCGCGGGACGCGCTCGTCGCGTCGAGCCCCGAGGGCGCGGCCAGGTTCGGTGGTGTGCGCTTCGCCGCGGGCGACGCGACGGCGGTCGGGGCGCCGGCCCTTGCCGGTCACGACCCTGACATGGTCATCGTCAACCCGCCGCGGCGCGGGATCGGTGCGGACCTGAGCCGCCGGCTGGAGCACGCGACGGGGGTGCGGCACGTCCTGTACTCGAGCTGCAACGCGACGACGCTCGCGAAGGACCTCGCCGCGATGCCGTCGTTCGTGCCGCGCCAGGCTCGCGTCCTCGACATGTTCCCCCAGACCTCGCACTACGAGGTGCTGGTCCTCCTGGAACGTGCCTGACCCAGGGCCGAGGCTGCTAGCCCTGGCCCCGCAGCGTGCCCGCCAGCTCCGCCAGGGTGGTCGTGGTGCCGGTCAGCGTGCCGGTGAGGCCGTCGACGGTGTCACCGATCAGGCCGCCCAGGGGGCCGAGAAGGCCGGTCCATTCGGACGTCCCGTCGCCCGTGCTGCCCAGCAGGCTGGTGAGCAGCTCCGTGAGGGCGCCCTGTTCTTCCTGGGAGGCCGGGACGAGGTCCACGGATGCCTCGACGTCCACGGAGGCGCCCTGCGGGCTGAGCACCGTGACCGTGGCGCTCACGTCGATGGGCACCAGCGCGGTCGTCAGCGGGATGACGTAGAAATGGTCGTCGAGCCGGGTGATGGCCGCCAGCTCCTCGTCGACGGTGACGGCCGTGATCGTGATCTCGTCCGAGAGGGGCACGATCTTGTAGGCCGCCTCGAGCAGCGTGCCGCCCGCCGTGACGTTGACCTGCGCCTCGACGGCGCCGTCATCGAGCGAGAGGCCGACGCCGGCTCCGGCGTCCACGACGCCCGTCCCGAGGTCGGCCCTGAGGGACGCCCCGACCTCGGGCACGACGGCCTGGCCCGCCGGCAGTGCCACGCTCGGGGCGGCGAGCTCGGGCGATGAGAGAGACGTGTCAGCGGGGGCGTAGACCTGCGGCGCGGCCGACGTCTTCGCGACAGCCCGCGGCTCGGCCGACACCTCCACGGCGGGCTCCAGGAGCGGGAGGGCGCCCGCCTGGTACGCCACGCCCGTCGCGGCGGACGTCGCGACCAGGCCGCCCACCACTGCGGCGGTGAGGCTCAGCGGGTCCATGAGCAGCGAGCGGACGAGCACGGCGATCTTCTGACCGAGGCCGGCGACGGCCGAGCCGGCCGTGCTCGCGTGCGCAGCCGCAGCCCCGACGGCCGCGCCACCGGCCCCGGCCGCGACGAGGGCGGCCGCCTTTCCCCCGAGCACAGTGCCGAGCAGCAGGATCGGTGCGGCCGCGCGCAGCATCCAGTACGACTCGCGGACGTCCACGAACGCACGCGTGCAGCCGGCGCAGCTGAGCATGTGGTCCTCGAAGCGGCGCCGGTGGCGAGGCATGAGGTGGTGCCGGACGTAGTCGTGCATCGAGGCCCGCGTCGTGCGGCACACCTCGTCGACCGCGGCGGCGGCATGCACCTCGGCGAACCCGGACGCGAGCTGGTTCTCCGCACGGCGCAGCCGACGTCGGGCCGCGTACGGAAGGACGCCGATCTGGCCGGCGATCTGTGCCACGGGCGTGTCGTTCACGTGCCGGTCCCAGAGGAGCTGCTGCTCCTGGGTCGGCAGCTTCTCCATCGCGGTGTGCAGCCGCTCGAGGTCGAGCGCGCGCTGGACGGGCTCGGCGACGGGCGGCACCACGCCGGAGCGGGGCCGCGCGGTGGCCGCGTCCGCGGTGGCACGGGTTGAACCCGACGTCACGACGCCCACGAGCGCCGGGACAGCGGCCTGGGCCGTGCGGGCGTGCCGCGAGGTGGCCTCGCCGGCCATGGCGAGCGCGGCCCTCACGGCGGCGTCGCTCCAGAAGGCGACCGGCTCGTCGACGGCGCCGCGGGCGACGATCGCTCGGACCAGCGCCTCGAGCCCGCGGGCAGCGGCGAGCTCGGGATCAACCCCGGGGACACGTCGCGACACCGTGAAGACGACCGCGCGCCGATGTGCAGCCCACTCGCTGAGATCGGTGCTGAGTGCGGTCACCTGTCCTCCTCCTCGCGCGTGCGACGCCGCGTGATATGTCAGTAATTGGTGCCTCGGACATCTTTTCACTCGGTTCGGGCGCACGGAAGCACCGGACGAATCACGTCTGTGAATCTGGGCAGGCGCCCAGATGAGGTATGCGGACGCCCTCGGTGAGGGCGTCCGGAGGGCTGCTGTGGGTCAGTGCTTGGAGGCGTCCTTGAACGGCACGGGCGTGTCCCCACCCCCACGACCGAGCTCGTCGCCGGGGTTCCGCGCGCCGCCCACGCCACCGACAGCACCCGGTGTGCTCTTCACGATCTCAGCGGCCGAGCCTGCCGGGCCGGTCAGCGTCACGACGACGGAGGTGTCCGCAAAGGTCTCCTGCTCCGGCCGCCAGCGCGTGCTCGGGTAGGCGATCACGAACCACGAGCCGTTCTCCTCGTCGAAGATCACCAGGTCCTCGCTGCTCGACGACTGGACGCCGGTGACCGTGGCACCACCGCTCGGCACGATCTGGAAGACGGCGAGCGCGCTCGGCGCGCTTGCCGAGAGCGGGACCGTGAACTCCTGCGGCACGACCGGCGACGGTGTCGGTGTCGGTGCGAGCGGTGCCGGCGCGAGCGGATCCGGCAGCGAGGCGGGCTCCACCGGGCCGGCGATCACCGGTGCTTGTGGTGGCGTCGTCTCCTGCGTCGCCGGCTGGTCGACCTGCGCGGCCGCGTCCGGGAGCGCCGGGGGCTGCGCCGCCTGGGTAGGTGCCGCCTGGGTCGGCACAGGTGTGGCGGCGTGCACGGTGGGCGGGGTGTGCTCCCCGACGCCGATCTCCGGCCCGTTCAGCAAGAGCGCCACCGTGCCGCCGATGGCGGCGACGGAAGCGACCCTGCGGGCGGCGGTCACGGCGTGCCTGCCGGCCGACGTCGGCCTCCATACGGCGCGGAAGAGGGCGACGACCCCATGGGTCGCGGCACTCGTCGTCGCGGCGGCCGCCACGGCACCCGTCGCCAGGCCGGCGACGACGACGACCTGGCCGGCGTCGCGGAGCATCCACGAGACCTCGCGGACGTCGATGAACGCGCGGGTGCAGTCCGCGCAGCCGTCGAGGTGTGCCTCGAGGCGCTTCTGGCGGCGCGGCAGGAGCCGTCCCTTGAGGTAGTCGTGCATGGCGGCGCGCGTGGTGCGGCACTCGGGCGCGCTGACCTCGCGGGCGTGCGCGGCGGCGAACCCGGCGGCGAGCCGCTCCTCCGCCCGGCGCAGTCGCATCGTCACGGCGTGGGGGCGCACCCCGAGGTCGTCCGCGATCGCGCTGACCGCGCGGTCGTGCACGTGCCGGTCGAACAGCAGCCGGCGGTCGTCGTCGGCCAGGGCCGCGAGGGCCGACCGGAGCATCTTGACGTCCTCGGCGCGCTCCGCGGAGAGCTCGGCGCCGCCGACAGCGGGCGTCATCCGGGCGAGCGCCCGGTCCTCGACGGGGTGGGCACGGCCCGCCTCGCGCGTCATCGAGATGGCCTCGTTGACGGCGGCCCGGCGCCAGTAGGGGGCAGGATCGTCGATGGTCCCGCCCGCCGAGAACAGGCGGATCATCTTCTCGAGCGCGCGGCTGGCCGCCTCCTCGGCATCCACCCCCGGCACCCGAGCAGCGACCGAGCGCACGACGTTGGGTCGATGGATGACCCAGTCGCCGAGGTGCACGTCGGTCCGTGCCACCCGCGCCGCCCTCCCCGTGCTCGGTGGTGCGCCCATGTCCTCTGACTCGATGGTCCATGATTCAACCACGGTGTCTGGATTGTGCAAATCTCCCTCGTGGTTTGCAATGGCCGGCGCCCGCACGGTGGCCGTCACCTCCGTGAGCCGTCGAAGGCCTCGGACACGACGTCGAGACCACGGGGACCGGCCGTCGCATGAATGACGGCGAGGGCGACCTCACAGGCTGCTGCGCACAGATCGGCCGCTCCCCAGGCGTCCGCCAGACGGTACAGGTTGACGGCGTCGCCGTCCGCGTACGCGCGCAGGTACTGGGCGCCCAGTCGGACCAGTTCCGGATGCTCGGTGTGAGTCATGCCCCATAGACGCTCGAACCCGGCGGATGTCACACCACTTCGGGCACCTTTTTGGGGAGGTTCCGTCCGGTTCGCGTGGCCCGACGTCGGCGCCGCCCCACACTGCGCTGCACCTCGGGCTCAGGCGGCGTTTTCTTGTTCGCCTGAGCCTGCGGTTCCGCTCCGGGCGGGTGCCTCGTCCCTCGGCCCCCACCCTGCGCTGCACCTCCGGCTCAGGCGGCGTTTTCTTGTTCGCCTGAGCCTGCGGTTCCGCTCCGGGCGGGTGCCTCGTCCCTCGGCCCCCACCCTGCGCTGCACCTCCGGCTCAGGCGATCAGGTCGCGGGGCTCCTCGCGCAGCTCGGCGACCTCCGCCCGCAGGGCGCGCAGCTCGGCGAGGATCAGGTCGTCCTTCGTGCCCACGGCCTCCAGCTCGTCCTGGACCTGGTGCTCCATGCCGCTGACGATCACGGCGATGAACAGGTTCAGTACCGCGAAGCTGACGACGAGGATGTAGACGACGAAGAAGACCCACGCGCCGGGGTGGCTGTCCATGACCTCGGCCGCGATGTCGGGCCACGCCTCGCCCGTCATGGTCTGGAACAGGGTGAACAGGGTGGTGCCCAGGTTGCCGAAGCGGTCCGGCGACGTCGCGCCGAACAGGTTGGTCGCGATGACCGCCGACACGTAGATCACGAGCGCGAGGAGGGCCCCCACCGACGCCATGCCCGGGACGGCCGCGAGCAGACCGGCGACGACGCGCCGCAACGACGGCACGGCGGAGACGAGGCGCAGCACCCGCAGGATCCGCAGCGCGCGCAGCACGGCGAGCGGCCCGGCCGCCGGGAGCAGCGAGATCCCGACGACGACCAGGTCGAAGACGCTCCAGGGGTCGCGGAAGAACCGCGGCCCGTGCGCGTACAGGCGCAATACCAGCTCCACGACGAAGAACGCGAGCATCGCGTGGTCCAGGACGTGCAGGGTCGACCCGGTGGCGCTCATCAGAGACCGCGACGTCTCCAGCCCGAGCAGCGCCGCGTTCGCCACGATCACCCAGATGACGATCATCTGGAACCGCTCGTGCTCCACGAGCGTGCGAACCTGCCCCCGGAACCCCACAGAACCCTCCTTCGCGCGCCCGCTTGACGAACCGGCAGCGTAACGCGGGCTTCCGGAGGTGAGTGACGCAGATCGGTGCCAATGTAGGTCTTGTAAGTATCGGACAGATCCACCGGACAGGAGGAACAACCCCATGGGGTTCTTCGCCTTCATTCTGCTCGGCCTGATCGCGGGCGCCATCGCCCGCGCCATCCTGCCGGGCCGCCAGCCGGGGGGCTGGTTCGTCACCCTCATCCTCGGCGTCCTCGGAGCCTTCCTCGGGGGCTGGCTCGGCGGTCTGATCTTCGACGTCGACTTCGATGAGTTCTTCTCGATCACCACGTGGCTCTGGGCGATCATCGGCGCCCTGATCGTCGTCTTCGTCTATCAGGCGATCCGTAACCGGGCGAGGGCCTGAACCTCGCCCGACAAGGGCTCGTCTCATGCACCAGAGGTGCCGTTCCTTCGGGGACGGCACCTCTGGTGCTCTCACGCGCGGGCTCTCACGCGCCGCGTTCCCGCGTGACCGCGTCGCCCAGGTCCGCCGAGTGGCGCCGGCCCCAGGCGGCGAGCGGCTCGAGGGCCGCCATGAGCTCGGCGCCGGCAGGGGTGGGCCGGTAGAGGATCTGGACCGGCATCGTCGGCACCACCTCGCGCTCGATGTAGCCCTGCCGTTCAAGCTCCCGGAGCCGGGCGGTGAGCAGCTTGTCGGAGATGCCCGGCACCGCGCGCCGGTACTCGCCGAAGCGACGGGCGCCGGCGACGCCCGCGAACAGGATCGCGCCCGACCAGCGTCGCCCCACGCTCTCGAGGGTCCTCTGGAAGGTTGTGCACTCGTCGTGCGAGATGGGCTCGCTGGTCTCGGAAGTCACTTACCCATGGTGAGTTGCTCACCCGGCATTTGGCAAGGTGGACGGCGGGACCGGACACTTGCGCCGGGTCGCCCCGCCGGGGCCGGCCCCCCGTCACCCAGGCCACCCCGCCCAGCCCTTGGAGCTCCCGTGCTCGTCGCCTCCGTCGTCGTCTCCGCCCTGCTCGCCCTCGTCACGTTCGCGTCGGGCGGCAACAAGATCGTCCGCAACAAGACGTTCGTCACGCAGCTCACCGGGCTCGGTGTCCCCGAAAAGTACATCCCGGTGCTCGGGACGCTGCTCGTGGCCGGCGGCGCCGGACTGGTCCTGGGCATCTGGTGGGCGCCGCTCGGCATCGCCGCCGCGGCAGCGCTCGCCCTGTACTTCCTCGGCGCGGTCGTGACGCACCTGCGGGCGGGCGACACGAAGGGCGTCGTCCCCGTCGTCGTGCTGACGCTGCTCTCGGCCGCCGCCCTGGTGCTGCGGGTCCTGTCGCTCTGACCTGGCCTTCCGCCGGCGTGTCGGTGCCCGTCACTATGGTGACCTGGTCCCGACACACCGTCCCGGAGGTCCCGTGGCTGCCGCCACCCTGATCCTGCCCGTGCTGCTCGCCGTGATCACGCTCGGCTCCGGCCTGGCGATCCTGCGCGGTACGGACCCTGCGGGCACCTCCGGGCGGGAGCAGGTCCTCGGCGGGCTGCTTCTCGCCGGTGCAGCCGGGCTCGTGCTCGGCTTCGCCTGGCCGTGGATCGGTGTGGTCGCCGCCGCCGGCCTGGCCGCGTACTTCGTCACCACGGTCGTCGGCCGGGTGCGCCGAACGGCCGTCGGCGTCGGCCAGGCCGCCCTCGCCGCGGTCCTGGCGGTCGCGGTCCTCGCCCTGGGCGTCGCCGGCATCGCCCGCGCCGGCGGTGCGGCCGGCTCGGGCGTCGCGACGCCGGACGCGCCCGGTCCGGTCAGCACCCTCGGTCCGGTGCCCGACGACGTCCTGGCCGCCCTTCGCGTCGAGCTGCGCCAAGGCCGGACCCAGTACGCGGGCCGCGAGGCCGTCCTGCACATCACGAACGACTCCGCGGAGACCCTCACCCTTCTCGACGGCTCGCTCGACGCCGAAGGCTTCGGCCCGTCGACGCCCACGAAGCCGGGCCGCGAGCTCGTCCTGCGCCCGGGTGCGGGACGCGACGTCTACCTGCGGCTCGGCGACCCGGTCTGCGCTCCGGGCGACGGGGCAGCCGACGCGGGCGAGCCGGCTCCGAGCACCCCTCCGGCAGCCACGGTGACCGTGGCCCTGGGTGACGGGGAGGGCCGGGGCGACCCGACCGCCGTCGGGCACCCGGTGGACGACCCGAACGGTCACCTGGCCCGCAACCATGCCGTCGACTGCGCCGTGACCGCGCTGGCGGCCGGCGCCACCCTGACCGTCGCGGACACGGTGCGGACCGAGGTCGGCGCCGGGGAGCCGGTCGCCGTCGTGACGGTGGACGTCTCGCCCGTTCCCGGCGGGCCCGAGGTCAGGGTGACGCGCATCGCCGGGACGACGCTCATGTCGGCGCCCGGGGGCATCGCCGCGTGGGAGGGCGCCGCGCTCGCCGGGCAGGACGCGGGCCGGATCGAGCTGTCCGTGGTGCCGACGCGGTGCGACCAGCACGCCGTCGCGGAGGACAAGCGCGGCACGTTCGTGCCGGTGCACGCGACGGTCGGCGGGGTGGAGCAGCACGTCGTCTACCTGACGATGCCCGATTCGGCGCGCGGCGACCTGTACGACTTCATCGGCGTCGCCTGCGGCTGGCCGGCCGCAGGCTGACCGACGACGACGGCCGTTGGGGCGGCCCCCGGGGGGGGGGCGGGCCCCGCCCCCGACCGGGGGGGGGGCCCCCCGCCGGCCCCCCCCCCCCCCCCGGGCTGGCCCGCCCCGGGGGGGGGCGCCCCCCCAACGGCCGCTACGTGCGTGGAGAGATCAGGCGACCCGGACGAAGACCGGGTTGTCCTGCCACATCTCGGTGTACCGGACGGGCTTGCCGGCCTCGTACGCCTCGATGACCATGCCGTTGCCCGCGTAGAGCGCGACGTGACCGGGCGTCCACACGATGTCGCCGGCCCTGGGGGTGCTGACGACGGTGCCGGAGTAGCGGAGGTCTGACGACGAGTGCGGCAGCGAGACGCCGAGCTTGCCGTAGACGTACTTGATGAGGCCGGAGCAGTCGAAGCCCTCGGCCGGGGTGTCGCCGCCCAGCACGTAGATGATGCCGACGTACTGGAGGGCGATGCTCACGGCGCGGTTGCCGATCGGGACCACCGGCTTGGGGGCCGGGGCCGGCGTCACGCTGACGGCGGCCTGCTCCACCGAGAAGGTGGCGTCGGACGCGACGGTGATGATCGGTGCGGCAGCGACCGCGGTCCGGGCAGTGGACGAGATGGCGTCGAGGTCCATCATCGTGACGCGGGTCTTGACGTCGGTCGCCGGTGCGGCGTGCGCCGAGGTGGCGAGCGTCGAGACGAGGACACCTGCTCCGGCGGCGGCGATGGCGCCCTTGCGGGCGAGCGCCCCGGCGTTCTCGGCCGCGGCGCGAGCGACGATGGTGATGGGGGTCGTGATGGGTCGGTCCGCCCGATGGCGGCCTCGAGGGGTGGCAGTCGTCACCTGATTGTCTCCTGTGGCCGCCTGCGAGGTGAGCTGTCGGGTTCGGGTGGGAGATGCTGGCACCCGGCCGTACGGTCACTGGGGTTCCCGTCCGGCTTCACCCCGAGGACGCCGTCTCCGGCGCCCGGTGGTGGTTCCCCCGTCCCTGTCATGTCTTCCTGGTCGTGGGGCGGTGACAGGGCTCGGCGGCCGTCCCACGACTTCGCCGGGCGGCGAAGCGAGACCGAACGTACACTGTGCGGCTCGCATTGTCACGATCGGGTCACGGGGGGCGGCGCGGAGGGTGTACGTTCGGGCGCCATGGCCGACACCGAGTCCCGGATCCCCGCGTGGGGAGCCCTGCCGCTGTCCGCGCTCGCCTGGTGGGTGGGCGGGTTCCTGCCATGGCTCCTCCAGGAGGTGTACCGGCTGGAGGGCTTCGACCCGCTTCCGGTCGCGCCCGGTGCGGCGGTGGCCGGGGTGGCGTCGATGGGGCTGCTGGGCGGCGTTCTCGCCGGGGCGTGCGCCCGCCGGGCGGAGTCCCGGCTGTGGGGCACCGTGGCCGCGGCGGTCAGCACCGTGGTGACGTTCGCCGGCGTGACGTGGTGGCAGTCGGTCACGGTGGGAGTCGAGCGGGACGCGGTGCTCCTGGCCGGTACGGCGACGGCGGTCGGCCTGGCGCTCGGCCTGCTGGTGGCGACCGGCCCCGTGTGGCTGCGCGGCACGGCCCTCGCCCTGCCCGTGGTCCTGCTGGACGGGTGGGTCCGGGGTCTGGTCCCCGACGCCGCCGTGGAGCCGCACGGCACGTGGTGGGTGCTGGCGATCGGACTGGGCGTGGCGCTCGGCCTGACGGCGGGCACGCGGCCCCTGCAGATCCTGGGCTGGATCCCGGCCGCGCTCGCGGTGTGGGTTGCGCAGGCGTACGTCGCCGCGCTGCAGGACGCGCCGTTCCTCCTCACGGAGCCGGGCAGCGTGCTGGACGCGCTGGGTGGTCTCGTGCGGAACCTCGGCACCGACGGCGCGGAGCACCAGCTGCTCGGCTGGGTGGCGGGCCTGCTCCTGGCCGGGGCGATCGCGGCGCTGCGCCTCTCGCGGGGCGCAGCGCCGGAGACGGACGAGACGGAGGACTACCCGGCGTTCCGGGCGGAGGGCGTGAGCCTGTAGACCGCCGTCGGGCGGAGCTCGAAGCCGGCCCGGCGGTTGAGCACCTGCGCCTCGGTGCGGGACATCCGGGACGCGAGGTCGATGTCGTGGGCGCCCCGGGCGGCGGCGTGCCGGATCGCCGCCACGACGAGCACCTCGGCCACGTTCCGTCCTCGGGCGTCCTCGTCGACGACGAGATCCTCGATCCAGGCGCGGCGCCCGCTGGCGAGCGGGAAGACCGCGATGGTCACGGTCCCGACGATCACGCCGTCGACCTTCGCGAGGAGCATGGTCGTGGCGTCGGAGGTGACGATCTCCTTCAAGGTGGCCTCGGCGACCTCTTCGGGGGCGCCCGGGACGGCGACGGCGAGCTGGGGGGCGAGCCGTGCCCAGGCCGCGACGAGCTCGGGACCGACGGTCTCGGCGACTTCGACGGTGACCTCGGTCGATACTGCAGCAGCATCCATGGGCGCTGAGCGTAGTGGGCGAGATCGAGTCGTTCTGCACATGTCGCCCGGCGTGAGACGGCGGCCGGCTGCGGCCAGGCCCACCGCGTGGAGCGGACGGGCGCGAAGAACCTGCCGAAGCAGAACGGGCCGGGTGCGTCGCACCCGGCCCGGTCAACCGGCGCCAGGCGCCGGGATGTCTCAGTAGACGCGGAGGACCGTGTAGCTGTCCTGCCAGATCGGCGCGTAGCGCGAGGCCGTGCCCGCGTAGACCGCCTCGACCTGCATGCCGTCGCCGGCGTAGATCGCGATGTGGCCGGGCGACCAGAGGAGGTCGCCGGGGAGCATCTCGGACGCCGGGATCACGGTGCCCATGTCGCGGATCGCCGACGACGAGTGCGGCACGTAGATGCCGAGCTGTGCGTAGACGTAGCTCACGAGGCCGGAGCAGTCGAAGCCCTCCGCCGGCGAGGAGCCGCCGGAGACGTAGCGGATGCCGGTCAGCTGGAGAGCCACCGACACCGCGCGCGCCCCGATGGAGCCGTCCGTGGACACGGTCACGCTCGGGACCGCCGTGCGCTCGGTGGTGCGGGACGTGGCCTCGGTCCGCGACACCGTCTCCGCCGCGCCAGCCGGCGCCGTGACCTGCACGGCCGCCGACTCGACGGCGAACGGCGCATCGGACGCCACCGCGATGACGGGTGCCGCCGCGAGGGCCTCGCGGGCCTGGGAGGTCAGGGCGTCGAAGTCGACGGTGCTGATCTTCGCGGGTTCGCTGTGGGTGGCCGCCTGCGCGCCCGGTGCGAGCGCGGTGGCGACGAGGCCGGACGATGCGGCGGCGACGAGCACGCTCCTGCGAGCGGCGGCGCCTGCGGTCCGGGACAGCGTGGTGAGAGGGGTGATGGGCGCTCGGTCGGCGCGATGTCGTCCGCGTCCGTCGGTATAGCTCACCAAGGGTCTCCAGTCAGTTCCGGGGAACGTGGTCCCGGTCCGCCGAGGTGGCGTTCCGTGGCCGCGGCTGCGCTTTCCGGGGAGCGTAGCGAGACCGACGGTACAAGGACCATCGCCGGTTGTCACAATGTGATCACGGAAGGCACACACTATCTTTTTGCAGGCGCCTCGTGAAAATTCGTGACACCGCAGGTGGCGCGCGACGGAGGGCGGGCCGGGACGGAGTGTCGCACCCCGCCCCGGCCCACCCGTGTGTCAGCACCGGGTCAGTACCGGCCCGACCTTGGCATCGGACGTGACGCGGATCGTCACCGTCGTCGCAGCCGCCTCCACTGCCGCGTCGCCGAGGTACCGGACCTCGATCGCGACCGTGCCCTTCCGGAACGGCCCGACCCGCAGCTCGGCCGCGCCGTCGGCCAGCTCCGCCGAGTCCAGGACGACCCCGTTGACGACCGCCTCGACGGTGCCCGTCGGGACCAGGCCGGCGGCACCGACCGTGACGTCCAGCGTGGCGACGTCCTTCTTGTGCTTGATCGTGGCGGGCGCCTCGACCGCCAGCGTCGGGACCGCCTGCACGACCGTCACGGGCACGACCGTGCTGGTGCCCGTGGCAGCGCCGGTCAGGACCAGCTCGGCCGGGCCGACCGGCGTGCTCGCCGGGAGCACGACGTCCACGGAGGCAGTGCCGTAGTCGTCGAAGGTCGCGGTCCCGATCGTGGTGTCCACCGGGAAGGTGCCGAGCTCGGCGCCGCCGAGCGACACCGTGACCGCCGTGTCCTTGACGTCCGAGGCGCCCGACATCGTCCATGAGGACACCCCGAAGGCCACGTGCGCGCCCGGCGTGTAGGTCGCCGGAGCGCCCGCCGGGAACGACACGCCGACCGCGCGCTGCGTGTAGTCGACGGGCAGCGCCTTCAGACTGGCGAACTCGTCGAGGTAGTCCACCATCGCGGTCAGGTCGATCTTGCCGGTGTCGCGCTTGCCGGTGCCGCCCGCGAAGGCGCGGAAGTTGTCGCCACCCGACGCGAGGAACGAGTTCACCGTGACGGAGTACGACGCCGTGAGGTCGAGCGGGGCGCCGTCGAGCCACATGCCGGTGATGCGGTCACCCTCCGGCCGGGCGGCGTCGAACGTGTAGGTGAAGCCTTCGGACACACCCAGCCGCAGGAACGGACGCGTCGGCACGTTGCCGGCGCTGTCCCGCTGCCACTGCTGCTCCAGCGCGCTCTTGACCTGCGCCCCGGTCAGGGACATGTTCACCAGCGTGTTCGCGAACGGCTGGACCACGGCCGCCTGCTTGTAGGTCAGGGTGCGCGGGAACGGGCCCGTGCCGGTGCCCGCCATGTCGGCACGCAGGCCACCGGGGTTCATGAACGCGATCTGCGCCGCGCCCGACTCCGGGGCCGACGTCGCCCACTGCTGCACCTCGGCGACCAGGTTGCCCAGAGTGGACTCGCCGCCGCGGTTCTCGGAGCCGCTCGCGAGCTTCGCGCGGTCGAACGAGCCGGCGATCTGGCCCAGCGGCTGCGCGCCGAGCACGCCGGCCTGCGCCACGGCGTCGCTGACCAGCGACGTGACGGCCGGGTCCGCCGGGTACCGGCCGGCGAGCGCCAGCAGGGTCTGCGTCTTCCCGACGACCTCGCCGGTCTCCGGGTCGACCGAGAAGACGAGCTGGTTCAGGTTGTAGCCGTACTGGCCGGCCGAGACGACGGGACGCTCGGTGACCGCGCGGCCGGACCACCCGGCGACGGGGAACGCGCAGTTGTAGGCGAGGTGCGTGTGCCCGGACACGATCGCGTCCACGTCGGCGCTCGTGTCGTTGACGATGTCGGCGAACGCGCCGGAGTCGTCCATCGTGGCGCAGTCCGTGGAGGGGGCGCCTTCGTGCACGAGCAGCACGACGACGTCGGCGCCCTCCGCCTTCAGGATGCCGGCCTCCTCGTTCACCGAGGTCACGATGTCGGTGACCTCCAGCTCGGCGATCCCGGCCGGGCTGACGAGCGCCGGCAGCTCCTCGGTCACGGCGCCGACGAAGCCGACCTGGACGCCGCCCATCTCCTTGATCCAGGTGGCGGGCACGGCGTCGTCCCCGGTGGCGCGGAACTTCACGTTTGCGCCGATGTACTGCCACTGCGCGCCGCCGAACGGGTTCGTGACGGGGTCGTAGGGGGCCATGACGCGGTTCACGAGGTCCGCGTAGCCCTGGTCGAACTCGTGGTTGCCCACGGCCGAGACCTCGAGGCCCGCCGCGTTGAGGGCGTCGATCGTCGGCTTGTCCTGCTGGATGAAGGACTCGAACGTCGAGGCGCCGATGAGGTCGCCTGCGGCCGCGAAGACCGTGTTCGGGTTCGCGGCACGTAGCTGCTGCACGGCGCCGGCGAGGACGGCCGCGCCGGCCTCGGAGCCGCTGGCCTGGATGCGGCCGTGGAAGTCGTTCGTGGCCAGGACCTGGATATCGACGGCGTCGGCCGCCTGGGCCGGGGCCAGCGCGAGGCCGCTCAGGCCGCTCACCGTCAGGCCGAGGCAGACCGCCCCGGCGAGACGGGTACGAGCTGGGGACATGGTGGTGCTCCTACCGGGAAAGGGGAGGGAGATGAGGGGGTCGAGCGACCACACCGTACCGCCGGATTGTTGCGAATAGTCGCTCTTAGCGGGCGGAATTTGAGCCGTGTTCAGTAGATGTTCAGACCGGTGAGCCCGACTAGCCTCGGTGCCATGGCCACGATCCGGCTCACCCGGCAGGAGGCGCGGCGCATCGCGGTGCGCGGGCAGCTCCTGGACGCCCGGCGTCCGACGGACCTGATCGCCATGGTGGAGCACCTGACGTTCCTGCCGGTGGACCCGACGAACGCGATCGCGCCCGCCGTCGACCTGCTGTCCTGGTCCCGGATGGGTCGGGCGTACTGGCCGGGCGCCGTGGACGACGCCGTCTCCGACAGGATGCTGTACCAGCTCGTCGGGACGGTCCGCTCGATGGCAGACCTGCCGCTTTACCTCGCCGAGATGGCGGCCTGGCCGCCCCCGGAGCAGCCGCACGGGCAGCGCTGGCTGGCGGCGAACGACGCGTTCCGGCGGGACGTCCTCGCCCGCATCGCGGCCGAGGGGCCGCTGCTGTCCCGGGAGATCCCTGATACGGCAGCGGTGCCGTGGGAGTCGAGCGGGTGGACCGGCAACCGCAGCGTCAACCTCATGCTCGAGCTGCTGAGCGTGCGGGGTCTGGTGGCGATCTCCGGCCGCGCCAAGCGCGAGCGGCTCTGGGACCTCGCCGAGCGGGTGTACCCGCCGATGGAGGCCGTACCGCTGGAGGAGGCCAGGGCCGAGCGCGCCCGGCGCCGGATGCAGGCCCTGGGGATCTCGCGCCCGAAGATTCCGGCGAACGCGGCGGGCGAGGGCTGGTACGCCTTCCCTGCGGGCGCGCCGGCTGAGGTCGAGGGGGTCGACGGCGCCTGGGTGGTCGACCCGGACGCGGTCGCGGCCCTCGACGAGTACGAGCCCCGTACGGCGCTGATCTCTCCGTTCGACCGCCTCGTCCACGACCCGGCCCGTCGCGCCGACCTCTTCGACTTCGACTACGTCCTCGAGATGTACAAGCCGGCCGCGAAGCGCCGCTGGGGCTACTTCGCCCTGCCGATCGTGCACGGGGAGCGCTTCGTGGGGAAGGTGGACGCGACGGCCGACCGCAGGTCCGGCGTCCTGCGGGTCACGGCGATCCACGAGGACCTGCCGTTCTCGGCGGAGGTGGGCGACGCGGTCGACGCCGAGCTGGCGGACCTCGCGCGCTGGCTCCACCTCGACCTCGACCGATAGTCCGCCTCGAGAACACCGTCCGGTATCGCGGAGCTGGCCCGAGCGATGCCTGTTCTCGAGGCGGACCCAGCGTCACGGCACGAGGACGACCTTTCCGCCCGCGTGACCGCCGCCGACGAGGCGGTGCGCCTCGGCCGCCTCCGTGAACGGCAGCACGGCCGCGACGGGGACCGACACCTCGCCGCGGGCGACGCGGCCGAGCAGGTCGGCCAGGTCCGCGGCAGACGGCTCGCTGCGTTCATTGAACTCGACGCCCAGCTCGTGGGCGGCCGGGTCGGCGATGGTCAGGACGCGGTCGGTGCCGCCGCGCAGCGTGATGCTGTCCGGCAGCGCGCCGCGGCCTGCGGCGTCGAACACCGCGTCGACCCCCTGCGGGGCGAGGGCACGGACCCGCTCGACGAGGCCCTCGCCGTAGGTCGTGGGCGTGGCGCCGAACGCCGCCACGCGCGACTGGTTGCCCGCCGACGCCGTGCCGATCACGGTGACGCCGTCCGCGACGGCGAGCTGGGTCGCAACTCCGCCCACACCGCCGCTCGCTCCGTGCACGAGCAGCGTCTCGCCCGGTAACACCGCGAGGAGGCGCAGCGCACGGCGGGCGGCCTCACCCACCACGGGCAGCGCTGCCGCCTGGGAAGCGTCGAGGCCGTCAGGCACCGGTGCACACAGGTTCAGGAGCGCCAGCTCCGCATAGCCGCGGCTCGTCCACCCGGCGACGCGATCGCCCGGGGTGACGCCCTCGACGCCCTCGCCGACCTGGTCGACGACGCCCGCGACCTCTACCCCGAGGACTGCCGGGAGCTTCGTGCGGAACACGCCCTCCATGGCGCCCGACCGGACCTTCCCGTCGAAGCGATTGACCGCGGCGGCCTCGACCCGGACGCGGACCTGGCCGGGTCCGGCCTCCGGCTCCCGCACCTCGCCGACGTGCAGGACCTCCGGTCCGCCGAACTGGTCGATGACGACTGCTCGCATGGTGCCATCTCAGGCGTTCACTGGTTCGTGGTCAAGAGAGGGATGGTCGCCGTGGCCGCGCGGCCGCGTGCGAGTGGCGGCTCACGCTCCTAGCGTCAAGGGGACGTCGCTCCCGTTCCGGCGAACGACCCGATCCGGAGGTGAGTGATGAACACGAACGAGATGCTCAAGGCGTACCCGCACGAGGTAGAGACCGACGTGAATCTCGTCGCGCGAGTGGTCGACGCCCTCAACGAGTGCGCCGAGGCCTGTACGGCCTGCGCCGACGCGTGTCTTGCGGAGGTCTACATCGGCGACCTGCGCCTGTGTATCCGCACCGACCTCGACTGCGCCGACAGCTCCATGGCGCTCGCCCGCATGCTCACCCGCCGGCTCGGGTTCCCGGGTGCCGTGATCATGGCGCACCTGCAGGCCACCATCGTCGCGTCCAGCACCTGCGCGGTCCAGTGCGAGCAGCACGCCGAGATGCACGACCACTGCCGGCTCTGTGCCGAGGCGTGCCGCACGGCCGAGGCGGCGTGTCGCGAGCTGCTGTCCGCGATGGAGTCGGCCGCGAAGGTGGTGCCGGCCTGAGGCCCTCCCGGGTACCCGGCGGGCAACCGGGAGGGCGCCGGGTACCCGGCAGGTCAGCGTCCGGGGAGCGTGACGAAGGGCTCCAGGAAGGCCCGGGCCGACGGGCTGTCGAGGCGGTAGGCCACGTTGGTGGCGTAGCACGGAGTGTCGCCCGTGATGGTGGTGGCCGCGAGGACGAGCTCGCCGTCGAGCTCGACGAAGTTCGGGCCCCCCGAGTCGCCGTAGCAGGCGCCGCCGTTGCCCTGCGGTGCGGTCATCGCCAGGCGCACCCACGTCTTGTTGAGGGCGTCGAAGTCGACGGGCGCCTTGAGGCGCACGCCGCCGCCCGGGTGCGTCTGGCCGCCCGGCTGGCGCACCGCCTCCTGGGTGCCGTACCCGGCGACGGTCCACTCGGCCGCGTCGAGCGCGCGGCTGCCGAGCGCGTCCAGCGCGCCCGCGGCGGGAAGCGTGGCGGGCACGAAGTCCCAGACGTCGGCGGGCGTCACCGAGCGGGCCGCGAAGTCGATGACGCCGATGTCGTGGGAGTCGGACGCGGTGCCCGGGTAGGCGGCATCCTGGAACGTGTCGCCCTCGACCAGCTTCCCGGCGGCGAGGAGGGTCGCGGCCTGCTCGTCCGGCGTTCCCGACGTCGTGTCGAACAGGGCCTGGACGTCCTGCTCGAGCGAGACGAAGAAACGGGTCCCGGCAGGCCAGTCGTCGGTGCAGTGCGCGGCCGTGAGGTAGGTGTCGGCGTCGATCATCGTGCCGCTGCACACCCAGTCGAGGCGGTCGGCGACACCGTCGTCGGTCCGGTCCCAGAGGGCGACGAACGCGCCGGTCTCGGTGCGCTCCGGTGCCGGGGACGCGTTGTACGAGTTGATCGCGGAGGCCTGGCCCGCGGTGAGGGCGGTCGCGCCGAGGGCGACGGCCGTGCCGAGAAGGAGAGCTGCTGGACGGGGTGTGCGCATGGCTCGTGGCCTTTTGTCGGTTCCGGTGTGGTTGCCCGGATCCTAGGGGCGCGGGTGAAGCGGGCGGAAGGGCTGTGCCCGCGAGGCGCGCGCGTAGCGAGCGGCCAGCTCCCGGACGTGGTCGACGAGCTCCGGAGGTTCCTCGATCGTGAAGTCGAGGCCCAGCATGCTGGTCCAGACGGCGACGATCTCCAGGCTGTCCCCGCCTGTGACGAGCACGCAGCGGCCGTCGGGCAATGGCTCGACCGTGCCGACGGTGGGGTTGATGCGGGCGAGGACCTCGTCCGCCGCGGCGTCCAGCACGATGCGTGCGTGCACGGCCCACCCGGTCCGCGCCACCTCGCGCACCACGAACTCCGTCAGGTCACCGGGGAACGGCTGCGGCACGAACCGGCCGCCGCCGGGGGTCTTGAGCCGCAGCCAGTCGACCCGGTACGGCGCCCACTCGCCGGTGGTCCGGTCGCGACCCACGAGGTACCAGCGGCGCTGCCAGGCGACCACCTGGTACGGCTCGATCTCCGCGCGCTCCCCGCGGAAGTCGCAGCGGACCGTCTGGTGGTCGCGGATCGCCGCGGCCAGCTCGTTG
This sequence comes from Antribacter soli, assembly GCF_021568775.1. GTDB lineage: Bacteria > Actinomycetota > Actinomycetes > Actinomycetales > Cellulomonadaceae > Antribacter > Antribacter soli. The sequence continues at coordinate 33,902 of NZ_JAKGSG010000022.1, forward strand.
AGGACCGCTGCCTCGACGACGGGGTCCTCCACGTTGGAGTCGGTGTTGACCGGGCCGGCGCTCGTCGCGTCGCGGAGCGCGGTCAGACGCCGGCGAAGCCGGTCGGGCAGCACCTGCTCCAGCTTCGTGAGGGCCCGGGTGCCGGTCTCCTCGAACCCCGCCATCCCCGTGGCGGCCCGCAGCCCGACCGCGACGGCGACCGCCTCGTCGTCATCCAGGAGCAGCGGAGGCAGCTTGGCGCCGGCGCCGAGCCGGTAGCGGCCGCCCGGCCCGCGCACGGCGTCCACCGGGTAGTCCAGGTCGCGCAGGCGCGCGACGTCGTTGCGGATCGTGCGGTCCGTGACACCGAGGCGTTCCGCGAGCTCGGCACCGGACCAGTCGGCGCGCGACTGCAGGAGCCCGAGCAGTGCGAGCAGACGCGCGGAGGTCGTCGACATTCGTCGAGAATAACGGAAAGAACCGTTCCTGAATGATTCGTAGCGTTGTTCTCAGCAGCCCGCACAGGAGCTGGTCCACAAGGAGGAGCACCATGAACGCCACGACCGACATCCGCCCGTTCACCGTCGCCGTCCCGCAGAGCGACCTGGACGACCTGCAGCGGCGCCTCGAGCAGACCCGTTTCGCCCCCGCAGCGCCCGGCGACTCGTGGGACTACGGCACGCCGGAGTCGTACCTGCGCGAGATGGTCGGCTACTGGAAGGACGGCTTCGACTGGCGCGCGCAGGAGGCGCGGATCGACGCGTTCCCGAACTTCCTCACCGAGATCGACGGGCAGACGATCCACTTCCTGCACGTGCGGTCCACGGTGCCCGGCGCCAGGGCCCTGGTGCTCACCCACAGCTACCCCGGTTCGATCATCGACTTCCTCGACGTGATCGGGCCGCTCACCGACCCCGTGGCGCACGGTGGCCGGGCGGAGGACGCCTTCGACGTCGTCGTCCCGTCGATCCCCGGGTTCGGCTTCAGCACCCCGCTGGCCGACGGCGGCTGGACCATCGCCCGCGTGGCGCGCACCTGGGACGTCCTGATGCGCCGTCTCGGATACGACTCCTACGGCGCTCACGGCAGCGACGCGGGCGCGATGGTCTCGCGCGAGCTCGCCGTGCTGGACCCCGAGGGCTTCCTCGGAGCGCACGTGCTGCAGCTCTTCTCGTTCCCGAACGGCACGCCGGGCGAGATGGACGGGTTCGGGCCGAAGGAGTTCGCGGCGCTGGGGCACCTGCAGTGGTTCCAGAGCGTGGGCGGCTACAACTCGATGAACGGCACCCGTCCGCAGACCGTCGCCGCCGGCCTCACCGACTCGCCAGTCGGCCAGCTCGCCTACAGCGAGCTGTTCGAGAACTTCGGCAACGGCACCAGCCTGGTCACCCGCGACCAGGTCCTCGCCCAGGTGAGCCTCTACTGGCTGACCAGCACGGCAGCGACGTCGGTGCGGTACCACTTCGAGGACCAGCGGTCCGGCGCGGAGCCGGTCGTGAGCACGGGGCGCATCGGCGTCGCGGTCTTCAAGGACGACTTCCAGACGATCCGGGCCTTCGCCGAGCGCGACAACGCCAACATCGTGCACTGGGCCGAGTACCCGAAGGGAGGGCACTACGCGGCCATGGAGGCGCCGGAGGACCTGGTCGCGGACCTGCGGGTGTTCTTCGCGGGGGTGTGACGACCGGAACGGACGACCACTGGCGACCATGGACGGGCCCACTACCTCGGCATCGAGATGGTGCCGAGGTAGTGGGCCCGTCGGACGGCACCCCTACCTCGCGGGCCCGGGCCGGCTGTGCCGGCGCACAGTCAATGAATCTCTTCATGGGCGCCCGTGGCGGTCCGCAGCTATTTCTCGGGGCAAGTCTCGACGTGGTCGCATTGATTTCGACGACGACGGCCCGTGATCCCAGGAAATGCTCCGGAGTGCGTCAAACACTTCCCCGTTGCGGGGTGTCTCACCAGTGCTTATGTTGGCGGGGCGCTGCCGATCCAGAAGCATCGGCAGGCATTCCGCCGCTATGCCACCGGGGGTCGGCGAGCGGAGATCCGTGGCAATTCCTGTCAGGGAAAGTGTATATCACAGGGGGTAATGTGAAGAGCGCGCTCACCCGTGCAATCATCGGCCGGGCCATTGCTGTCACGGCGGCTGCGGGGGCAGTCGTCCTGGCGGTCTCGCCGGCGACCGGGGTCGCGTTCGGCGACCCCGCGGCAGTCCCGTCGGGCGCCGCCGACGTCGTCTCCGCCGGGGTGGACGTCGCGGCGGCACCGCCCCTCGAAGCGGCCGGCGCCGGAGCACCCGGGGACGGTGCCTACACCGCGATCCTCGGCCTGCGGTACGCGGACCTGCCCGGCAACGCGGGCACCGTCGACCTCTTCGTGCCGACCGGCGTCCACGGCAAGGTGCCCGTCGTCGTGTGGTCGGCCGGCTCCGGCTTCATGGCCGACAACGGCAACCGGGGCGGCGAGCGGATCGCGCAGGAGCTCGCACCGCACGGCTACGCCGTCGCCGCCGTCGCCGTGCGGTCCAGCAGCCAGGCGGTGTTCCCGGCCCAGGTCAACGACGCGAAGGCCGCCGTGCGGTGGCTGCGCGCCAACGCCGTCGAGTACCGGCTCGACCCCGGCCGCTTCGCCGCGATGGGCAACTCCTCGGGCGGCTGGGTCGCCGCCATGCTCGGCGTCACCGGCAACGACCTCGGGCTGGAGGGCTCGGTCGGCGTGACCCGCGGCCGGAGCGACGTACAGGCCGTGGTCGACCTGTTCGCGCCGACCGACTTCCTCCAGCAGGACGCGCACATGCTGCCTGGCGGGTGCGACATCATCAACCGCATGGGCGGCGGGACCGACTGCCACGCCGACGCCCTGAGCCCCGAGTCGCGCCTGATCGGCATGCCGATCGAGGAGCAGCCGATGATCACAGCGCTCGCCGACCCGGTCTCGTACATCGACAAGCACACGCCGCCGTTCCTCGTCGCGCACGGGACGGACGACCTGCTCGTGCCGACGCACCAGAGCGAGCTGCTGTTCGAGGCGCTCAGCGCGGCGGGGGTGCCCGCGACGTACTCCGCCGTCGGCGGCTACGGCCACGACATGTCGTTCCTCGACCGGACCGGCTTCGACCCGACCGCCGCGGAGACCGTCCTGGTCAGCGACGGGCGCGGGGACGTCACCCCGCTCGACGGAGGGCACGTGACGTGGGAGTCGGTGGCGGACTTCCTCGACGCCGCGCTCGGGGCTCGGGCGAGCGGCGTCACGGGATCGTGAGCGCCTCCAGCTCGCCGAGAGCTCCCGCGAAGACGTTCAGGTCGATGTACTGCTCGGCGCCGTCGTAGCCGGGTAGCCGGTCGCGGTTCGAGTACTGCCAGAACGCCCACTCGCGGCCGTCGGGCAGCGACGGCGGCGTGGCGACAGACCGGATCCAGATCGGGTTGTCCGGGTAGGCGTCCCGCACGTAGGCGTCGTAGGCGTCCTCGGTGGTGTAGATGACCGGCGGCACTCCGTAGTGCTGCCCGAGGCCGACGAGGAGCGGGTCCAGGATGTCCCGCACGGTGTCCGCCGTCGGCGGGTCGTCGAAGTAGCCGCCGTAGTACTCCAGGTCGACGACCGGCGGCAGCGTCCCCGGCGTCGCCGGCACGTGGTCGACGACGCTCTGCGCCTGGGTCTCGCCCGAGCTCTCGAAGCTCATGAAGTGGTAGGCGCCGACGAGGAGCGACGTGCTCGTCGCGCCGGCCCAGTTCGCCTCGAACCGCTCGTCCACGTGCGAGGACCCCTCGGTCGCCTTGATGTAGGCGAACCCGATGTCCTGCTGGGCCAGGACGTCCCAGTCGATGGTGCCCTGGTACCTCGACACGTCGATCCCGCGGACCTCGTACCCGGCGGCCGCGAGCCGGTTGGGCCACAGGACACCTGACCAGACCAGCAGTGCGAGGACGGCGGCGGCGGCCGCGGCGCCGGCCGCCCACGGCCACCGGCGCCGGCGGGTCAGGCGGGGCGGCGGCTGCGGGCCGGTGGGAGGGGTCACGCGGGACAGTCTCCCGGACCCCGTGCGTCCCGACGCTCAGCGGCCCGACGTCAGTACCGCGGTGCGGCCCACCCAGCTGCCCGCGACGGCCGAGTCCAGGAGGAACGTGGCGACGTCGGCACGCGAGACCATCGGCACGCCAGGGAGGCGCTCCAGGTCGGTCAGGTCGATCGCGCGGGCGCCCGTGCCGGAACCGTTCTTCAGAAGGACCGGGTACGCGAGCGTCCAGTCGAGGCCGGACGCGGCCAGGACGCTCTCGCCGGCCGCCTTGTCGGCGAACGTCACCGTGCCGCCCTTGTACAGCTGCCGCGCGAGCCATGAGGCCTTGCGAGGGAGTCCCCGACCCCGAACGCCGACATGATCAGTACCCGCCGCACTCCCACCCTGCCGGCGGCGTCGACGATCGCGCGGGTGCTGTCGAGGATCAGGTCGTCCGGGTCCTTTGCCCTGCCCAGCCCCAGCGTGCTCACGACCGCGTCCACGCCGTCCATCGCCTTGGCGAGTCCGTCGGCGTCGCGCACGTCTCCTCCGACGGCGGTGACCCCCGGCCGTGGTGCGAGCCGATCGGGGTTGCGCGCGTAGGCGACCACGTCGTGGTCGTTCTCCAGGGCCTTGTCGATGAACAGCCCGCCGGTAGCGCCCGTGGCGCCCAGGACGAGGAACTTCATGGGATTCTCCGATCTCAGTGGAGCTGCGCCGTGCGGTCGGCGGCGTGTCCGACCGGATGCTGTCGCAGACGTTGCAGCGGCTGGAGGCCGACGGCCTCGTGTCACGGACGCAGCACGCGACGATCCCACCCCGGGTCGACTACGAGCTCACCGAGCTCGGGCGTCCGATCGCGGAGCGGATCGGCGACCTCATCGAGGCGATCTACGCCCAGCTGCCGGGCATCGTGGCCCACCAGCGGAAGCAGGGACGCTCGCGGGACGCGCAGTAGGCAACCGCCGCGCGCCCGACGAATTGCCGCCTGAAGTGCTGTGACATCCCGGCTCGTCGCTCGTCGGTGATGCATCCGCAGGTCGACGAGGCCGACGACCTCGCCCTCGGTGCGTCTCGCGTGGCCGACATGGACAAATCGGTCGGCGTTTTTCCGCTACCGTACGGATCGGTCCATCAGGGGGACACGCAGTGCTGTGCCCTGGCGCACAAGGAACGACGAGGTGGCCCCATGGTGATGGATGAACGGCAGGTCTCGCCGCAGGCGGTCGGGACCCCCCTCGCGCTGGTCGCGCTCGACATCGACGGGACGTTGCTGGGGCGGGACATGGTGATCCCGGCGGTGACGATCGAGGCCGTGATGCGGGTCCGCGCGGCCGGCCACCACGTCGTGCTCGCGTCGGGTCGGTCCCTGGTGGGGATCCTGCCGGTGGCCCGGCTGCTGGGGATCGACCGTGGGTGGGTCGTGGCCTCGAACGGAGCCGTCGTGGCGCGCGTGTCACAGGAGCTCCCCGGCGGGTATGCGCTCGTCGACGTGCGGACGTTCGACGTCGAGCCGGTCGTCCGCCTGGTGCGCGCGGCGATGCCCGGGGTGCTGATCGGCGTCGAGGAGATCGGGTGGGGCTACCGGGTCACCGAGCGCTTCGCCGACGGGCTGGTGAACGGCGAGCAGCGGGTGGTGCGTGACGAGGGGCTGTGGGGGATGCCGGTCTCCCGGGCGATCCTTCGCGGCGACGGCGTTCTGGACCTCCTGGGACCCCTGCGCTCGCTCGGGGTCACGGCCACGCCGGCGGGGCCGGACTGGATCGACGTCACGCCGGTGCACCTGAGCAAGGCCACCGTTCTCGAGCGGGTGCGCGTCCTGCTCGGAGTCGAGGCGGCCCGGACGGTTGCCGTGGGCGACGGCGTCAACGACCTGGAGATGATCGCCTGGTCCGCGCGCGGGGTCGCGATGGGGCACGCGCCGGCCGCGGTCCGCGACGCGGCCGACGAGGTGACGGGCACCATCGACGAGCACGGCGTCGTGAGCGTGCTGCACTCGCTCCTCTGAGCTGCGCCTCGCCTCATCGCAGGATCAGGGCCAGGTATGCGCGCACGTGAGCGGCCATGTCGACGCGCTCGGACCGCGGGCCGTCGAAGGACAGCAGCCATTGGACCTGCAGGCCGTCCATCAGGGCGATGATCGAGCGAGCGGCCTGTGCAGGCTCGACCCCGGGGGCGAGCCCGCCCCCGGCGGCCCGCTCGGTGAGCTGCTCGGTGCTCTCCCGCACGAGGCGGTCGTACCGACGGCTGAAGAACTCGTGCGCCGGGTGCTCCGGCGTCGTCGCCTCGGTCGACAACGCCGCGAAGAGCTCGACGAGCGGCCGGCGCACCTGGTTGCGCTCGACGATGCGCACGAGCGCCTCGAAGTAGTCGGTGCCGCGCGCGCGGTCCTCGCGGAACGCCTCGCCGTCGACGGTGTCGCGGTACTCGAGCACCGCCTCCAGGAGCGCGGCCTTGGTGGGGAAGTGGTGCAGCAGGCCCGGGTGCGAGATGCCGGCCCGGGCGGAGATGTCGCGCAGCGAGGCGCCGTGGTACCCCACCTCGGCGAATGCGAGGATCGCGGTCTCGATGATCTCCGACCGCTTGGCGCGGCCTTTCGCGTACCTGCCGCGTGCCGGCCCGACCGCGGGGCCGTTCACCGCCTCCGCCGTCGTCTTCGCGGGCATGGCGCCCCCTTACCTGGCCGCCGCGAGCAGGGCCGTCAGGCGCTCGTGGTCGAAGCCGGCCATGCCGAAGTCGGCGACGACCGCCAGCGGCATGTCGCCGATCATGCCGAGCATGTCGTCGGCCACGCCGCCGCCGTAGACGAACTCGCGCACATGCTCGCCCACGCGCGGGTCGTCGAGCGCCTCGGCCACGGTGGACAGCGGCTGCAGCGGCGAACGCACGTCCTCCCCCTCGACCTGCGCGGACACCGAGCCGCGCAGGTCGCGCGACGACGCGCCCACCGACACGATGAACTCCCCGCCCTCGACCGCCCAGCGGCGCAGCACGGGGTGCCAGTAGGCGAGGTCGCGGGCGTCGAGGTCGAACGCGACCTCGCGCGACTCGCCCGCCTCCAGGTGAACCTTGGCGAACGCCTTGAGCTCGCGCTCGGGGCGCTGCACCTGGGCCTGCGGGTCGGCCACGTACACCTGGACGACGTCGGCCCCCGCGCGCTCGCCCGTGTTGGTCACGCGGACGGTGACCCGCACGCCCGCCTCGGCGCCCGCACCGGTCACGACCGCGTCGACGTCGTCGTACGCGAACCGGGTGTACGACAGGCCGTGGCCGAAGGGGTAGGCGACCTCGACGCGACGGGCGTCGTACCAGCGGTAGCCGACCAGGACGCCCTCGCCGTAGCGCACGTGGCCGAGCTCGCCGGGGAAGTTGCCGTAGGACGGGTTGTCCTCGAGGCGCAGCGGGATCGTCTCCGCGAGGCGTCCGGACGGGTTGACGGTGCCGAGCAGCACGTCAGCGATGGCGGAACCGCCCGCCTGGCCGCCGAGCCAGCCCTCGACGATCGCGGGCGTGAGCTCCCGCCAGGGCGCGACGGCCACGGCCGAGCCGTTCGACAGGACCGCCACGACCCGCCGGTTCACGGCGGCGACGGCGTCGAGCAGGAGCACCTGCTCGGCGGGCAGGTCCAGGTGCTCGCGGTCGTAGCCCTCGGACTCGTACGACGCGGGCAGGCCCAGGAACACGACGACGGTCTGCGCGGCCTCGGCCACCTCGACGGCCTCGGCGCGCAGCGCCTCGGCGTCGGTGCCGGAGCCGTGGTCGGCGCCGTCGACGGTGTAGCCCGCCGCGAACGGGACGTCGGTGCCGGTGGCTTCGCGGAGCGCGGACAGCGCGTCGTCCAGCCGGGTGGGGTTGACCTGCGAGGAGCCTGCCCCCTGATAGCGGGGCGTGCGGGCGAGCTCGCCGATCACGGCGAGCCCGTCGCCGCCCGCGAGCGGCAGCAGCGGGGCACCGTCCACGGGCTCGTTGCGCAGCAGCACCGTTCCGGCCGCCGCCGCCTCGCGGGCAAGGGCGTGGTGGGCTTCGGCGTCGTACGAGCCGGGCTCGGCCAGGGCCGGCTGCGCCTGCGCGACCAGGCGCAGCACGCGGCGCGCGGCCTGGTCGACGACGGCCTCGTCGAGGCGGCTCTCGCGGACGGCGGCCATGACGTCCGCGTCCGAGCGTCCGCCGGTGGCGGGCATCTCGAGGTCGAGCCCGGCGGCGACGGCGGCGACACGGTCGCGGACGGCGCCCCAGTCCGAGACGACCATGCCTTCGAAGCCCCACTCGTCGCGCAGTACCTCGGTGAGCAGCCAGCGGTTCTGCGAGGCGTAGACGTCGTTCACCTTGTTGTACGAGCACATGACGGTCCACGGCTGTGCCTTGCGCACGACGCGCTCGAACCCGGCCAGGTAGATCTCGCGCAGGGTGCGCTCGTCGACGTCGGCCGAGACGCGCATGCGGTCGGCCTCCTGGTTGTTGGCCGCGTAGTGCTTGAGCGACGTGCCCACGCCCTGCGACTGGATGCCCTCGACCAGGGCGGCGCCGAGCTCGCCGGAGATCACCGGGTCCTCGGAGAGGTACTCGAAGTTGCGGCCGCACAGCGGCGACCGCTTGATGTTGATGCCCGGGCCCAGCAGGACGGCGACGTCGTTGGCGCGGGTCTCGCGGCCGAGCGCCTCGCCGACGCGGCGCAGCAGGTCCCGGTCCCAGGTGGAGCCGAGAGCGGCGGCCGTCGGGAAGCAGGTCGCGGGTACCGAGACGCCGAGACCCAGGTGGTCGGGCGTCTCGGCCTGCTTGCGCAGGCCGTGGGGGCCGTCGGTGACCATGACGCTCGGCACGAGCACGCGACGGTCGCGAACCACCGGCTGGGTGTTCCAGAAGTCCAGGCCAGAGAGCAGGGACGCCTTCTCCTCGAGCGTCAGCCCGGCGAGCAGGTGCTCGACGTCGGACGGCGGGACGGTGGCGGTGCCCTGGGCGGCGTCGGTTGTCGCCGCGTTGCTCACGGTGCTGGCCATGGTGACGCTCCTCGTCGCAAATACCTACCGAGTGGTAGGCGACAACGTACACCGGCCCGTGGCGGCAGGCCAGAGGTGCCGGCCGCCCCGGGAGGCGACCGGCACCGCGTCGTGGGAGATCAGCGCGTGCTCAGCACCTCGCGCACGAACCGCTCGGACCGCTCCTGCAGCCCGGCGATGCGCCGCTCGATGATCTGCGCGCGGACGGTGTCGTCCGTACCCGCCTCCGCGCGCGTCGGGGTGCGACGCACGTTCTGCGAGCACAGGAAGTCCGTGCAGATCAGGGTGCCGATCGTGTTGCCCGCCCGGCCCGCTGCGCCGCCGCGGCGGGCGACGTACAGCGAGACGTCCTCGGTGACGACGACGTCCTCGCACCAGGCGCACACGCCCTTGCGCCGGGCGCGGCCGGACCTGGCGTCGGCGGCGCGGAACAGCATGCCGGTGGGTTCGCCGTCGAGCAGGAGCACGACGTACGCGGACAGCGGCGCCTTGCGGTCGCGCCAGCCGATGTAGTCGAGCCGGTCCCAGGGGAGCGCGGCGAGGTCGGGGAGGGCCGCCTGCGTGGCCTCGCGCTTCGTGGCGTTGACGAAGGACGCGCGGATCTGCTTCTCGGTCAGGGGGTTCATGAGGATGCTCGGCTTCCGGTTCGTCGGGGGGCCGCCGGCCGGTGCGGGCCGCGTGCGCGGTGCACGACGACATACCGGTCGCCCGGGAGGTCGAGTCACGGGGCGGTTGGCGGCGGGGCAGGGGCGACTCCGCGCCCGCCCCTCCGACGCCCGGCTGCTTGGCGCACGACCACCGTCGCGGTGGTGCGGCCTGCTGCCGAGCTGGGTCAGAAGTGCGTGACGCGGTCCCAGGGACTGCCCGAGCAGGCCGAGACGGCCACCCCGCATCCCGCAGCGACGTCCTGCATCTGCTCGCTCCTCGTGTGCCCTGGTGAGCCGGCCGATGCGTCCCCGTGCGGTCGCCGACCGGCCGATGCTACGCCCGTCCGAGCCGGACGGTCAGCATGATTTCGGCGCCGCCTGCACCTACGGGGACGCCGGGAAGGCGCGGCGGGCCACCAGGACCACCCCCACGCCGGCCAGCACCAACGCCGCACCGACGAACGGCAACGACCCGAGCCCGGGCCCGGCGAGCACCGCGCCGCCGAGAGCCGCTCCCGCGCCGATGCCGACGTTCGCCGTGGAGTTCACGAGCGCGCCCACGACGTCGGGCGACGCGCCCCGCGTGCGGATCGCCGCCGTCTGGAAGACGGACGCGACGCCGCCGGCGCCGGCGCCCCACAGGGCTGCGGCGGCGAGCACCCCGCCCAGGGCGGGGAACGTCAGCCCGAGGGCGACGAGACCCAGCGCCAGGACCCCGAGCACCGTGAGGATGCTCGCCCGAGGGTGTCGGTCGAGCGACACCCCGGCGTACCACGTCCCCAGGAGACCCAGGCCTCCCAGGGCGAGAAGCACAGGACCCACGCATGACACCGAGAGGCCGGCGGCGAGGAGCACCACGGCAACGTAGGTGTAGACCGAGTACTGCCCCAGGTAGACGACGGCGTTCGTCACCGAGACCACGGCGAGGCGGGCGCCGGACGAGCCCCGCCCGGGGTCGTCCTGCCCCCCGCCACCGCCCGCGACCGCCGGCAGGAGCGCCGCCACGAGCACCGCCGTGAGGGCAGAGACAGCGGCGAGCACGCCGAACGCGGCGCGCCACCCCACCGCCGTCCCCAGCGACGTCGACAACGGCACGCCGAGGACGAAACCAGCGGACGCCCCGGCTGTCACGAGCGAGAGGGCGCGCCCCGTGAAGTGCGGCCGCACGAGGCGCGCTCCGTATCCGATGCACACCGAGAAGAACAGCGCGTGAGCGAGGCCGCCCACGGCCCGCCCCGCGGCGAGCGCGGCGAAGGCCGGTGCGACGGCGACGATGACGTTGCTCGCGGTGTAGGCGACGAGGGTCCCGACCAGCAGCCCCTTGCGGGGGAGGCGAGCCGTCCACACGGTCAACGGCACAGCGAGCGCGGCGACCATGAACGCGTACACGGTGACGAGCAGGCCCGTCGTCGACTCCGAGATGTCGAGCTCGGCCCCGATCAGTGGAAGCAGCCCGACCGGGAGCATCTCGGTGGTGACGGCGAGGAACGTCGCGAGCGACAGTGCGACGATCCCGCCGGCCGCGTCCCGCACGGTCCCGGGACACCAGCCCGACTTCGGCAGCCCGTCGTGCGGATCGCCCATGCAGGCAGGATGGCACGCGCCCGCCGCGCGGTCATGAGCGCGCGAACGTGATGAGCGCGCCGAGTGCGGTGACGTCTTCGGGGTTGCGGTCGATCTGGCGTAGCGCGGTGAGGTAAGCGTCCCGGTCCGGGTTGGTGGCCTGCAGGTCGCTGCCGCCGCCCCAGGTGAACGGTGGGCGGCCTGAGGCGCGGGCGAGCACGTCCGTGAACGCGCGTGCAAGTCGGCCGTTGCCGTTCGGGAACGGATGGATGGCGACGAGGCGGTGGTGGACCTTGCACAATGCTTCGTCCGGGCTGATCCATGTGACGCCGTCTGCAAACCAGTGGCGGGCGTTGTCCATGAGGTCTCGCACAGCCACGGGCACCTGGTACGGGTCTATACCGATGTTGCGTTCGGTCGTCCGGTACGTGCCGGCCCAAGCCCACACGTCGCCGAACATGCGCCGGTGCATGTCGCGCACGAACTTGTCGTCGAGCACCTGGTCCAGGCTGCGGGATCGACGCCGGAAGAGCAGCGTGGTGAGCGCGTCGGCGATGTTCGCCTGCTCGACGGTGTTCAGCTCCTCACGGGTGGCCACCCAGTCTGCGAGGAGTCCGTCACGCTCGTCGTCGGAAAGTGGAGTCGCACCTTCAGGGTCCGGCCCGAACATCAGGCAAGCTCCCGCCACAGATGCGGTGACGTGGTGAGAGCACGGACGCGTTCTGCGCGGAGCCGATCACGCTCGCGCGCGTCCTCGACGCGTTGGTCCTCCAGGGCCATGGTCGTCTCGACACGACGCAGCTGCTCGGCGGCGACCTTCTCGGCCTGGTCCCGCACGATCTCCTCGAGCGAGGCGCGAGGCACGAACGCGTAGACGAGATCGCACCCCATGGCGTCGGCGGCGCGTGCCAGCGTGTCCAAGCGCGCGGTGCCGGCACGCTCGGACGCCTCGAGCTTGCGGACGGCGACCGGAGTCACGCCGAGCCGGCGCGCGAGGTCGGTCGTACTCATGCCGAGTGCGGAACGGATCGCGCGGACCCACCCACCGGCCGGCCGCGCGGTCATGGCCCTGTTCTGACGCAGTGGGGCAAGCCTGCCATCGATGCTGCGCCGCATCATCTGCTGGTTCGACACCTTGAGGTTTCCTCTCGCGGCATTGTTCGATACCTGTAGGTTATCCTCAGGTGGGTCGCTTGGAAACCCTGGGGTTTCCAAACGGACCACGGTGGACGGACGGGACGGCTGTGCGTCCCGTCCGGCTGTGGGGCGTCAGGCCTGGTCGGTGGGCATGATCCACATCTCGGCGACCGACGCGTGGCGGGGCCGGGTGATCATGTAGGCCACGCCGTCGGCGATGTCCTCGGGGGCGAGGACCTCGGTCTGCTCGTAGAACGGCGTGGTCATCTGCTCCTGGATCTCGGGCGCGTTGTGCGAGGCCAGCTCGGTCGCGACCCCGCCCGGCTCGATCACGCCGACGCGCAGGTGCCGGCGCGTGACCTCCTGCCGCAGCGACTCGGTGAAGCCGTTGACGCCGAACTTGGTCAGGTTGTAGACGCCGTAGCCGCCCCACGCGACGCGGCCGGCGATCGAGCTGATGTTGACGATGTCCGCGACCTGTCGCGGGCTGTCGTCCGCGGCCTTGAGCAGGTGTGGCAGGGCGGCGTGCGTCGTATGGAGCAGGCCCCGGACGTTGACCGCGATCATGCGGTCCCACTCCGCGGGGTCCGCGCCGACGACGGGGCCCAGGAGCATCACGCCCGCGTTGTTGACCAGCGTGTCCAGTCGTCCGAACCGGTCGACGACCTGCTGGACGGCGGCCTCGGCCTGGTCTCGGTCGGTGATGTCCGCCTCGACGGCCAGCGCGGTACCGCCGGCCTGCTCGATCTCGGCGGCCAGCGACTCGAGGCGGTCGCCGCGCCGGGCGACGAGCGCGACGGACGCGCCGTGCTCGGCGAGCCGGCGAGCGGTGGCCGCGCCGATCCCGCTGCTCGCGCCGGTGATCAGTGCGATGGTGCCGGTCAGTGTCGTTGTCATGTACGGGTTCCTTCCCGGGATCAGGTGTGTCAGACGCCGTCGTGGGCGAGCGCGGCGGACAGGCTGCGGTGGGCGTCGGCCTGGGCGAGGAGCGCGTGGGCCTTGGCCTCGAAGGCCCCGACGGCGTCGGCGCCTGCGGCGAAGCGCACGGGCGGCTCGTCCAGGGCGGTCAGCTGGACCAGGGCCGCGGCGAGCTTGGCGGGGTCGCCGCCCTGCTGGCCGTCCATGCTCTGCCAGCCGGCGACCGTCTGCGCGGTGCGCTCGGCGTAGTCGGCGATCGAGGCGGCGGCGTACTGCGTGGACTGCGGCGTCAGGAGCTCGGTGCGGAAGAAGCCGGGCTCGACGAGCATCGTGCGGATGCCGAACGGCGCGACCTCGGGCGCCAGGGACTCCATCCAGCCCTCCACGCCGAACTTGGAGGCGGCGTACGCGGTGCAGAACGCCTGCCCGGAGATGCCCGCGGTCGAGGAGATCGTCACGACCAGGCCGGAGCGCTGGGCCCGCATGACGGGCAGCACGACGCGGGCGACGTTGATCGGGCCGAACAGGGTGGTCTCGATCTGTGCGCGGAAGTCCTCGGGGGTGATCTCCTCGAAGAAGCCGGCGTTGAAGTTGCCCGCGTTGTTGACCAGGACGTCGATCCGGCCGAACCGGTCCACCGCGGCCTGCACGGCGGCCTGCGCGTCGGCCGGGGAGGTGACGTCGAGCTGCACGGTCAGCAGGTTCTCGGTAGCGCCGACAGCGGCCGTCACCTTCTCGGGGTTGCGACCGGTCGCGACAACCGCATGGCCCGCGGCCAGGGCGGCGCGGGCGATGTCCACGCCCATGCCGCGGCTGGCACCGGTGACCAGCCAGACCTGCTTGTCTGTCGTGTACTGCGTCATGTCCTCACGTCCTTCGTCGGGTGGTGTGGCGGGTGCGGCGGATCGGTTCCTCGTCCACCACGTCCCTGCGACACCCACCCTGCGACCGTGCCTGGGCGTGAAGAAGTCACTGCTGGAGGGTGTACCGACAGCCCATCCCTCACGGCGCGAGGTCGGCCTAGCCTGGATGGATGAACAACCGTGACGAGGTCAGGGCCTTCCTCAGCTCCCGGCGGGCCAAGACCACGCCGGAGCAGGCGGGACTGGCCGCCTACGGCCGCAACCGGCGCGTGCCGGGACTGCGACGCAGCGAGGTCGCGGACCTGGCCGGGGTCAGCGTCGAGTACTACGCCCAGCTCGAACGCGGCAACCTCGCCGGAGTCTCCGAGAGCGTGCTCGACGCCCTGGCCCGCGCGCTGCGGCTCGACGACGCGGAACGCTCCCACCTGGCTGACCTCGCCCGCGCCGCCGGCCCCGCGTCCCGGGCCCGACGGCGCGCACCGGCACCTCGGGTCCGGCCCACCGTGCAGCGGCTGCTCGACCTGATGAGCGAGGTGCCCATCCTGATCAACGACGCGCGCCTGGACGTCGTCGGATCCAACCCCCTGGCCGAAGCGCTCTTCGCCCCCGTCTTCGACACCTCGGCCCGTCCGGTCAACCACGCCCGGTTCACGTTCCTCGACCCCCGCGCCCACGACTTCTGGATCCACTGGGAACGAGCCGCCGACGACGCCGTGGCTCAGCTGCGCACCGAGGCCGGCAGGGACCCGCACGACAAGCGGCTCAGCGACCTCGTCGGGGAGCTGTCCACCCGCAGCGAGGACTTCCGGGTCCGTTGGGCAGCGCACGACGTCCGCCTGCACCGCGCCGGGACCAAGCACATCCACCACCCCGGCGTCGGCGACCTCCACCTCGCCTACGACGTCCTCGAGCTCCCCGCCGACCCCGGCCTGTCCCTCGTCGCGTTCAGCGCACCCGCCGGGTCACCCGACGACGACGCCCTCCGCGTCCTGGCCAGCTGGGCCGCCACCCGACGCGCCGGCGCCCTCGCCTCGGCGGCCACGAGCGCGGACGCGGATCGCACCGGAGCGTGACCCGTCCATGCAGACCGTGGGCTGACCCCGGCCGGCGTCTTCAGACCTGGCGCGCGAGGGCCAGGCCGATGCGCTGAGCACCCGCCGGGAACGCACCGGGGTTGGGCCCCGAGTAGTTGAGCCGCATGAAGGGCCCGGCCGGTTCGGCGGGGAACCACTCGTTGCCGGGTGCGATCAGCACCCCCGCGGCCTCGCAGTCCCGGACGAGCTCGTGGAGGTCGGTCGCGTCCGGTAGGCCCACCCAGAGGTTGAGACCACCGGTCGGCACGCTGGTGATGTGGGCTTGCGGGGCGTGCTCGCGCAGGCTCGTGACGAGCAGGTCCCGCCGTGCCCGCAGCTGGTGGCGGAGGGTGCGGAGGTGGGTCTGCCAGCCGGGCTGGGTCACGACGTCCAGCGCCGCCGCTTGGAGCAGGCCGCTCACGTACATCGAGCTGGCACTGAGGTCGGCCGAGATCCGCTGCTTGGCGGGGCCGCGGGCGATGACGGCCGCGACGCGGACGGAGGGGGACACGCTCTTGGTCAGCGAGCGGAGGTAGACGACATGGCCGGTGTCGTCGAGCGCGACGAGAGGCCTGGGGTCGGAGTCGATGGCGAAGTCGTGCGCCCAGTCGTCCTCGACGAGGAACGCGCCGTAGGTGCGGATCACGTCCAGGACCTGGTGAGTGACCGCGCCGGACCACCGTGCGCCGGTGGGGTTGGCGAAGTTCGGCTGAGCGTAGAAGACGCGCGCGCCCGTCTCCTCGAAGGCTCGCGCCAGCTCGTCCGGGTCCGGACCCTCGGGTCCGCTCGGCACGGGGACGACCTGCACACCGGCCTGAGCCGCGGCGAGGATCGCACCCCAGTACGTCGGGGACTCCATGAGCAACGGCTGCCCGGTCATGACCAGGGCGCGGAAGATGGAGCTGAGCCCGCTCTGGCTGCCGGGCAGCACGAGGACGTCGCCGGCGGCGGGAGGCGTGACGCCCACGGGCGTCGAACCGCCGACCTCGCTCGCGAACCAGGACTGCAGCTCGGGCAGCCCGGCCGCTGGAGGCCGCGTGAGCGCCGCATCGCTGCGCGCAGCGCGTGCGAGTGCGGACCGGAGGAGACGTTGCGGCAGGAGCTCGCGATCGGGATAGCCGGCATGGAGGGCGATGGCGTCGCCCGGGCCCCCGCGCATCGTCGCTGACGAGGCAGGGATGCGACTGCGAGGAGATCGGAGGGCCGCGCTCTGCCAGCCGTGGTCGAGCGGCCGCGCCGTCCGCACAGCGCGAACGAAGGTCCCCGCGCCCGGCCTGCTCTCGATCAGTCCCTGAGCGGCAAGGGTGCGCATCGCCTTCTGGACCGTGACCGGGCTGGCCCCGTACTCGGCGACCAGTGACCGAGACGACGGCAGGCGCCCCCCGGGTGGAGCCTGGGCGATCCACTCGCGTAGTCCCGCGACGATCCTGGCACTGCTATCGTCGGTCATGTTGATGCACAGTAGCGCTACCGTCCGCCGTCCACCAGTGCTATCGGCTTCGACGGCTGGTCTCTGGTGGGGTCTGCTCGGCGTCGTGGCGTTCTCGTTCACCATGCCATTCACCCGCGTCGCCGTGGGCAGCCTGTCGCCGCTGTTCATCGGCTGCGGCCGAGCGGTCGTCGCCGCGGTGCTCGCGGCGGCCGCTCTGGCACTGACCAGGCAGCGCCTCCCCCA
Source organism: Antribacter soli (assembly GCF_021568775.1). Classification (GTDB taxonomy): domain Bacteria; phylum Actinomycetota; class Actinomycetes; order Actinomycetales; family Cellulomonadaceae; genus Antribacter; species Antribacter soli. Next base: position 50,757 of record NZ_JAKGSG010000022.1, read on the forward strand.
AGGAACCCACTGGGTTCGCCTTGCCGTCGTGGCCGGCGGAGTCGTGGTCGGCTTCCCCTTGCTGTCGTCCTTCGCGCTGACCACGGCGCCCGCAAGCCATGGCGCAGTCGTCGTCGCGCTGCTCCCGGCAGCGACCGCGGTCATGGCCGTCCTTCGCGGCAAGGACCGGCCCCCGCTGTCGTTCTGGACGATGGGCGGCGTCGGCGCTCTGGCCGCCGTCGTGTTCGCCTCGCTGCAGGGCGGCGGGCTCGGCCAGCTCCACCGGTCGGACCTGCTCCTCTTCGGCGCGGTCGTCTCGGCGGCGATCGGGTACGCAGAAGGCGGACTCCTCGCCCGCGAGCTCGGCGCATGGCAGACCGTGTCGTGGGCCTTGGTGCTGTCCTTTCCGCCGATGCTGGTCCTGACCGTCGTCGCGGCGATCCGTCAGCCGCCGTCGGGCACACCGACGGAGTGGGCCGCGTTCGCCTACCTCGCCGTCGTGAGCATGTTCCTCGGCTTCTTCGCCTGGTATCGAGGTCTCGCGCTCGGACCCATGGCGCAGGTCAGCCAGGTGCAGCTCGTCCAGCCCGTGCTGAGCATCTCCTGGGCAGGCCTGCTCCTGGGCGAAGACCTCACCTGGACCACGGTCGTCGGCGGCCTGGTCGTCGTGGTCTGCGCCGGGAGCGCGGTGCGGGCCCGGCTCGGCCGACGGGCCTGAGCGTTCATCGTGGGGCCGGTCGCGTCGGACGGAGTGACTACCTCGCCGGCTTCGTCTTGCCGAGGTAGCGACCCGTCCGAACGGCCTGACTACGGCGAACGCGTCTCGTTCCAGCTGTGAGCGACGGCCTCGCAGCGCTGTCGATCGGCATCCTTCACGACGAGGACCAGGTTGCCCGCATGGTCGCTGTACTGGACCAGGAGGTTCACGTCCGCGTCGCCCAGCAGGCGGGCCAGCGCGCCGAGCTGACCGGGGGTCTCCTGGTCCAGGCGTGCCATGACGATGTCGCGCGTCCGTGCCGGACCGATGCCCGCGGACCGCAGGGCGTCCAGTGCGCCCGCGCCGTCGTCGACCAGGTAGTGCGCGACGGCCGCACCTCGGTGCGTCACCACGCCGCCGCCCTCGAGGCTCACCCCGGCGCGACCGAGCGCCTGACCGAGGTCGGCGAGGGCGCCGGGACGATCCTCGAGCTCGACCTCGAGGTCCTGCAGGCGGGCGCTCACGACTCGCTCACCGTGACGTCGACCTCCACCGGCACGGACAGGCTGTTGGCGACGAAACACTTCCCGTGTGCCTCGTGGGCGAGCTCGCGCACCAGGTCCGGGTCGGTGCCGGGGGCCACCCGCACGGTGGCCGAAAGCCGGATCGCGCCGAGCCTGGCGGGCTTCGCGGCGAGGTCGAGGTGCGAGGTGGCCTCGTCGTCGTACCCGATCACGTCAACCCCGGCACGGGCCGCGATGCTCAGGAACGTCAGCATCTGGCAGGAGGACGCGGCCATGACCACGAGCTGCTCGGGGTTGAGCCGGTCGGGCGACCCGTGGAAGCCCGGGTCGGCAGTGAGATCGACCCCGGCGACGGCGGGCGGTGCGGTGGCGACGTGGTCGCGGGAGTAGCCGCGGACCCCGGCCGCGGTGCTGCCGTCCCAGTGGAGTCGGGTGTGATAGGCGTGATCGCTCATGCCCGGACCGTACGGCCGGGACGCTTCGGCCGCCGCCGAAACGTCGTCGCCGTAGTGTCGAGGCCATGAGCCGGGACCGGGACTTCTCCACGATCGGAAGAGCGCTCGCGACTCCCGCCCGGTCCGCCTTCCTCAACCTGCTCATGGACGGCACCAGCCGGCCGGCGGGCGAGCTCGCGCAGGCGGCCGGGGTGAGCGCGTCGACGGCGAGCGAGCACCTGGCGATCCTGGTCGAGGCCGGTCTGGTGACCTGCGCGGCGCAGGGCCGACGGCGGCTCTACCGGCTCGCGGACGCCTCGGTCGCCGAGGCGCTCGAGGCGCTGGGCGTGCTGGCCGATCCGACGCCCGTGACCGGGTACCGGCGCTCCCGCCAGGCCGAGCACCTGGCCGCGGCCCGGTTCTGCTACGACCACCTGGCCGGGCGCCTCGGGACCGCCCTGGCACGTGCGTGGGTCGAGGCCGGCTGGCTCGCCGGCCGCGACGTGCTCGCGCTCACCACGGCAGGTGAGGACGGGTTCCGTGCCCTCCGGGTCGACGTGGACGGCGCGTTGGTCGCGCGCCGTCCGACGACGCGGGCGTGCCCCGACTGGACCGAGCGTCGCCCGCACCTCGCCGGGGCGCTCGGCGCCGCCGTCGGACGGCGGTTCCTGGAGGCCGGGTGGGTGGTACGGCACCGTGCCGGGCGCGGGCTGGCAGTCACCGGGCCGGGGCTGGCGGAACTGCGAGAGCGATGGGGAGTCAGCCTGCGCGGTTAATCCGCTGGGCCCGATGGGGACCGCCTGACAGGATCGCGTCGTGGTTGCTGAGACTCTGACGCCAGAGACCTCCGGGATCGAGCTGGCGCGCACCTACTGGACCGACGTCGTGCGTCCGGTCCTCGACCGGGAGCTCCCCGGCCTGCCGCGCGCCGCCGGGCGGCTGGGCTCGGGCTCCGACGTGCTCGGCCTCGACGACGAGGTGTCGCGCGACCACGACTGGGGCCTGCGTCTGACGCTCCTGGTCCCGGAGGACCGGGTCGCCGACGTCGACCGGCTGCTGGCCGACCGGCTCCCGGAGACCTACCGCGAACTGCCGACCCGGTTCGCGACCACCTGGGACCCGCGCGTCACGCACAAGGTCGAGGTCGCGACGGCTTCCGGCTTCGCCCGGTCGCGGACCGGCGTCGACGCGAGCCGGGACCTGACGCCGGCCGAGTGGGTCGCGCTCACCGGCCAGTCGGTCCTGGAGGTCACCGCGGGACCGGTCTTCGAGGACGGGCCGGGTGAGATCACCGCCGTGCGGGATCGCCTCGCCTGGTACCCGCGCGACCTGTGGCTGCACGTCCTGGCCGCGGAGTGGCGGCGCGTGGGCCAGGAGCTGTACCTCGCGGGCCGAGCGGGGCACCGCGGCGACGACCTGGGCTCGCGCGTGATCGCGGCCCGGGTCGCGGGGAGCCTTGTCCGGCTCGGTTTCCTCCTGGAGCGGGCCTGGCCGCCGTACCCGAAGTGGTCCGGCACGCTGTTCGCCCGGCTGCCGGTCGCGGCCGCCGTCGGCCCGGCCCTCGCGGCGGCGCTGGCCGCGACGACATGGCCGGAGCGGGACGCCGCCCTGGGCGCCGCGTGCGACGCCGCCCACGACCGCCAGCGGGAGCTGGGGCTGCCGGCCCTGGATGGCCCTGCCGTGACGCAGTTCTACGACCGGCCGTACCGAGGGCTGCGGGGTGTCCCCGAGCTGCTCGCGGACGGGATCACCGACGAGGCCGTGCGGGCGCTGCCCCTCGAGGGTGCCGTGGAGCAGTGGGTCGACGGGGTGGGCGTCCTGATGGAACCGGCGCGCCGCCTGGCGGTGGCGCGACAGCTGCTGGCCTGAGCGGCGCTGCCCGGGTCTCACTGCTGCCGAGCTTTCGGATCCCTGTCCGGCGGGACCGTCTTCGGCGCGCTGCGTTGACCTCCCGGGTGCGGGTGGCGCAGGCTCGCCACCCGCACCCCGCCTCGGGTCGCGGCTACGTCGCGGCGTCGACCGTCGCCTCGGCGCGGTGGAGGCGTCGCAGCGCGAAGGCGAGCTGCAGCCGGAACCTTCCGTTCGGCGACGTGATCGACCACCCGAGCACGCGCTCCGCCCGCGACGCCCGCTCCTGGACGGTGGAGTGGTGCATGTGGAGCGAGGTGGCCGCGTCCCGCAGGCTGCTGGTGACGCTGATCGCGTGCAGCGTCTCGAGCAGGGGGGGCGCGGTCGTCGCCACCCGGTCGAGCGCGACGACGTCGTCGGACACGGGCGTGGTCGAAGTGATCGACCGTGCCAGGGCGAGGAGCCCGCCCGCCTCGGACGACAGGACCACCCGCTCCCCCGGGTCCGTCGAGGTTCCCTCGGCGGAGAGCCGCAACGCCAGCCGTGCCTCCTCCCAGGACCGCGGCAGCTCGAGCGCGGGGACCACCGGTCCGACGCCGGCACGACGGTCACCAGCAGATTGCCGCGCGAGATCCGCCGTCCGGAAGATCACCGGAGGCCCGTCGAGCATGGCGACCGCGCACGCCGTGCTCTTGTCGTTCAGGCCGAGGCGCTGCAACGCTCCGACCCTGGCCTCGGGCGACGCCTGAGGGTCGACGACGACGGTCGCCCACCGTCCCTCGTCCGCGCTGTCCGGAGCGGACGGCCGGGTCCGGTCCAGGGACTCGACCGCCAGTCGAGCCCGCTCGAGGATCAGCGTGTGCAGACCGGTGGGATCGTCACGGCACTCGATCCAGAGGACCGGTGACGACGATGGCGGGGTCGACAGCCACGCCGGGTCCGGACCGGCTTCCGCGGCGGCGCCAGAGGTGCCGTCGGGGAGGACACGGATGCGGAGGTGCCGGCGCTCGTCAGCCAGCCCGGCCGGGAACCCGCTGAGCACCGCCGCGCCGCGGACGACCGCCGACAGGCCCGCATGATGCTCGACGAGCGCGTCGAAGTACGAGATCACGCGCATGGCGTCCGCCGCGCCGGGGTCGAGCGCAGCGAGCCGGATCGTCAGGTCCCTCATGAGCGGCTCCTGCATCGACAGCGACACGACGCCTAGGCAAAGACAGGGTGGGTGGGGCATCTGCCCCACCCACCCCCATCATGCACCGAGCACGCGCCGCAACCAACGGCGTCGGGCCTCCTCGGTGTCCTGCGAGACGGCGGCCTGCGGGGCCACGACGTCGTACCCGTGCCAGCCGCCGGCCAAGACGTGCAGCTCGCACCGTCCGCCGGCCTGCCAGATCCGGCTGGCGTAGGTGACCGCCTCGTCGCGGAAGGTCTCGGCGGAGCCGACGTCGATGAACGTCGCGGGCAGACCGGACAGGTCCGTCGCGCGCGCGGGCGCGGCGTAGGGCGACACGTCGTCGGTCCCGCGTGCAGCACCGAGCAGGGCTGTCCAGCCAGTCTCGTTGGCAACGCGGTCCCAGAGGCCGCCCAGGCCCTCCATCTGGACCGACGACGGGGTCTCGTTGCGGTCGTCGAGCATCGGGCACATCAGGAGCTGGGCGAGCGGCTCAGGGCCCCGGCGGTCGCGAGACAGGAGCGTCGTGGCCGCGGCGAGCCCGCCTCCAGCGCTGGCGCCGGCGATCACGATACGGGCGGGATCGATGCCGAGCTCGTCGGCGTGGGCTGCCGTCCAGACGAGGCCGGCGTAGCAGTCCTCGACCGGCCCCGGGTGAGGGGTCTCCGGGGCCAGCCGGTACTCCACCGACACGACCGCCGCGTCGAACTCGGCAACCATCGCGATCACGCCCGAGAGGAACGTCGTTGCGTCACCGACGACCATCCCGCCGCCGTGGATGTGGTAGACGACCGGCACCGCCCGAGCCGCACCCACCGGACGGCAGATGACGAGCGAGATGTCCGGCGCCCCCGCGGGTCCCGGGACCGTGCGCTCCTCGACGGTGTACCTTCCGCCGAGGGTGATGTCGTCGTCCGGCGGGGCCATCTGGAACTCCCGGGCCGCGGGGATGCTCTCCAGGCTCTCGAACTTCGGGATCCCTGCGAGCATCGGCAGCACGGCGGCGAGCTCCGGGTCGAACGGGGGCGGCGGGCCGATCTGCGGCGTCGTCGCGGGGGTGGTGGTTGTCGTCACCATGACCTCCTGCATCGTCGAAGTGGTCGTGGCGCTCATCGTTGCACCGCCGGTGTTGGTCCGGACACAGCCAGGCGGCGGGGCTTTCCCGCCATCTGGCGGGGCCCGGACCTGTTGACCGTCACGACGACGAGGGCGGCGCACGGCACCCGGTGCGGGCCCTATTGAGGCCTGGTGCCTGCCGGCGCGGTCAGGTTGACGTCCGTCCACACCTCGGTCAGGTCGACGACGAGGTCGTTGCGCACGGTGATGAAGGTCGCCACCTCGAAGTGCTGCATCTCGCCATCGGTCATCCCCGTGACGTGGGCGCGGCCAACGGCGCGGTCGCGCTCGGCAACGCAGTCGACGAGCCGGAAGTTCTGGAAGCCGGGGTACTCCGCGTTGACGCGCACCCACGAGTCCCGGTCGAACGTCTCGCCAGTGTGCACGTAGTGGCAAGAGAACTCGGGATGGAGCAGTAGCGGGAGCTCGTCCCACCGGTGCGCGTCGATGACCTCTGCGAGCCGCTTCATCATCTCTCGTGCTGGCATCGACGCAGGATGCCAGACGTCAGGAGGGATTCGCCACGTCACGCGACCCGGGGGTGGACAGGATCCGCGCGTGACCGCTCGAAGAGAACCGTCGGGCCGTGTCTTCACCGCGTTCGGTCTTGGTGGTCGGTCGGATCGGTGAAGCCGGGTCACCACCGCCTCGACTGGCGGACCCTGCCATGCTTGCGGGGTGGAGCTGCGGTTCGGTGGTGAGGTCGTGTGGTGGCGCGGGCCGGCGCCGTTCCACTTCGTCGCGCTCCCCGAGCCCGAGGCGGCTCGCCTGCGCGCCGTCGCGTCGCGGGTCACCTACGGCTGGGGCTGCATCCCCGCGACCGTGACGCTGGGCGCGACCATGTTCACCACGTCGATCTTCCCGAAGGACGGCGGCTTCCTCGTCCCGGTCAAGACGGCCGCGCGCCGCGCGGAGGGCGTCGAGCTCGGGGACGACGTCCGCTTGGTCGTCGTCATCGCCGACCCGGACCGGCCCGAGGACGACGTCGACGACGACGCCCTACCGGTGGCCGTGGCCCGTCCGGCCGTCCCCCACCACGAGCCGGCGGACGACGACGACTATTACGACCCGGCGGTCGACCCGCCCATGGGCAGGCCGACGGCCGCCGGCTGACGGACGGCCTGCGGCCGCCGGTTCACCCCTGTGACGCGCGAGCGACGAAGGGCGCGGGCCGGGCGGGCACGCGTTCAGCGCCTGCGGCAGCGATGATTCTCCCGGCCCCCCGAGGTCTACGGTTCGTTCCCCTCCCGTCACTCGAACCAGGAGACATCGTGAAACTCCTTCTTACGTCGGCAGGCGTCAAGAACACGAGCATCCACGACGCGCTGCTCGGCCTCCTCGGCCGGCCGGTCGCCGACTGCGACGCCCTCTGCATCCCGACCGCGATGTACGGTCACCCCCAGGCCGGCCCGGGAGCCGAGGCCTGGAACTTCATCGCCGGACGCTCCGAAGCGCCCATGACCGAGCTGGGCTGGAAGTCCGTGGGGGTGCTGGAGCTGACCGCGCTGCCCACCATCGACGAGGAACACTGGGTCCCCCTGGTCCGGGACGCGGACGTCCTGCTGGTGTCCGGCGGCGACGCCCTGTACCTGAACTACTGGATGCGAGAGTCCGGGTTTGCGGATCTCCTGCCCTCGTTCACCGAGAAGGTCTACGTGGGGATGAGCGCGGGAAGCATGGTGATGACCCCCCGCATCGGGCAGTACTTCGTCGAGTGGGCGCCGCCGTCGGGCGACGACGCCACGCTGGGGGTCGTCGACTTCTCGATCTTCCCGCACGTCGGCCACCCGATGCTGCCGTACAACACGATGGCCGCCGCCGAGCGGTGGGCGGCCGGGATCGGCGGTCCGGCGTACGCGATCGACGACGACACGGCCATCGTGGTGGCCGACGGGGCCGTCGAGGTCGTCTCCGAGGGGAACTGGAAGCTCTTGGGCGGCTGAGGCGACTCATGGGCTGAAGCGCCAGCGACGCGATTCCCATGCGGCAAAGAGGTGGAGGATCTCGCGCCCTCAGACGGTCTCGGAGCGCTTCTTGCGGGCGAACCGTGCCGGCAGGTCTGGTCCGTCCCACACCTCGATCGCGCGCCAGATCGACGCTGCGATCGGCACGGCGAGCACGGCGCCGGTGATGCCGACGAGCACCGTCCCCGTGGTCAGGGCGAACAGGATGACGAGCGGGTGCAGGCGCAGGGTCCGGCCCATGACGATCGGCTGGAGGAAGTCGCCCTCGATCTGGTTCACGACGACGACGATCGCGACGACGATGAGCGCCTCGACCGGTCCGACGGCGACGAGCGTGACCAGGGCCGCGAGGATGCCGGCCAGGGTGGCGCCGACCAGGGGGATGAACGCGAGCAGGAAGACGAGCACGGAAAGCGGGATGACGAGCGGCACGCCCACGATCGCGAGTCCGATCCCGATGGCGACCGCGTCGACGATCGCCACGATCGCCGTCCCGCGCACGTAGCCGCCGAGCGTGCGGACGGTCGTGGCGCCGACGCGCCGACCTCGCTCGTACCGGTGCCCCTCGAACGGCCGCAGCAGGAACTCCCACATCGCCGGGCCGTCCTTCAGGAAGAAGAACAGGACGACGATCATGATGAAGAAGCCCGCGACGAAGTCGGCGGTCTGGGAGACGCCCGCGATCGCGCCGGAGCCCACGGCGTCGGACTGCAGCAGGCTCACGGCGGACTCGCGCACCGACTCGATCTGCTCGTCGGTGATGTCGAAGGGCAGGTCCTGGACGTAGTCCTGCAGGGCGTCGGAGCCCTCGAGCGCCTGGTCCCGCAGCTCGTCCCACTGGCCCACGACGGCCCGCACGACGAGCCACACGATCGCCGACAGCAGTGCGACCAGCGTCAGGAGCGAGATCCACGTCGCGAGCAGCGACGGCAGACCACGGCGACGCAGGAACGAGACCAGCGGGGAGATCGCCGCCGACAGCACGAGCGCGATGAGGACGGGGATCACGACGAGGGTCAGGCGCGTGCCCACGAACCCGAAGGCGGCGATGACCGCGACGACCGCGAGGATCTGCAGCGACCGCGTGCCGACGCGGCCGAAGCCGTCCGACCACAGCCGAGACGCCCCGCGATCGGCGGGTGCCACGTACTCGGCGGGCAGCCGCGCCTCGACGCGGGTCGCCTCGACGCTCGGGCGGGCGGGCGGCGGTGTGCGGCGGCCGAAGAGACCCATCCCCGGTCCTCCTTGTGCTGGGTCCGGCGGGAGCCGGACGTGCCGACGCTAATGCGGTCGGGCCCGGGTCGCGCGGCGACTTCAGGACCGCCAGCGGCCCATGTCCCGCCGGTAGGTGCGGGGGACGGTCGGGGACAGCAGCGTGGAGGCGGGCAGGTCGTGCGGCGGCGGGTCCGCGGGCAGGTGCGATCGTTGCCGCAGGGACTGTCAGAGACCCTTTGGCCCAGCCGCGATTGTTGCGGGGCGGGAGGATCTTGCAATCTAGGCTGCGCGGCGGCAGTGACGCCGCTAGACCTGCATGTCGACGAAGCGTTGGTAGTGCCCTTGGAACGCGACGGTGATCACGTCCGTCGGGCCGTTACGGTGCTTGGCGATGATGAAGTCGGCCTCGCCCGCGCGCGGGGACTCCTTCTCGTAGGCGTCCTCGCGGTGCAGAAGGATGACAACGTCGGCATCTTGCTCAATCGAGCCGGATTCACGCAAATCCGACATCTGCGGTTTTTTGTCTGTGCGCTGCTCCGGGCCACGGTTCAGCTGCGAGATCGCGATGACCGGGACCTCGAGCTCCTTCGCGAGGAGCTTCAGCGCACGGGAGAACTCGGAGACCTCTTGCTGACGCGACTCGACGCGCTTGCCTGACGACATGAGCTGGAGGTAGTCGATCACGACGAGCTTGAGGTCGTGGCGCTGCTTGAGCCGGCGGCACTTGGCTCGGATCTCCATGAGCGACATGTTCGGCGAGTCGTCGATGAACAGCGGGGCGTCGGACACCTTGCCCATCGTCGCAGCGAGCTTCTGCCAGTCGCCGTCGTCCATCTTCCCGGAGCGCATACGCGTGAGCGGAACTCGCGCCTCGGCCGCGAGCATACGCATCGTGATCTCGTTGCGGCTCATCTCAAGCGAAAAGATGACGGACGCCATGTTGTGGTGGATAGCGGCATGAGACGCCACATTGATGCCCAAAACGGACTTGCCGACTGCCGGTCGGGCAGCCACCACGATCATCTGGCCGGGGTGCAGGCCGTTCGTCAGGCGGTCGAAGTCCGAGTACCCGGTGGGCACGCCCGTCATGCCCTCGCCCCGGCCCTGCGCAGCGTCGATCTCGTCGAACGTGGGCCCGATGATCTCCGACAACGGCAGGTAGTCCTCCGACGCCCGCCGCTCGGTGACCGCGTACACCTCGGCCTGGGCGTTGTTGACGATGTCGTCGACCTCGCCGCCGTCGGTCGCATAGCCCATCTGCACGATGCGGGTACCGGCCTCGACGAGGCGCCGCAGCACCGCGCGCTCGCGCACGATCCGCGCGTAGTAGCCCGCGTTGGCCGCTGTCGGCACGCCCGCCATGAGGTCGTGGATGTAGGGCGCGCCGCCGATGCGGGCGAGCTCGCCGCGCCGCGCCAGCTCCGCCACGACGGTGATCGCGTCGGCCGGCTCTCCGCGGCCGTACAGGTCGATGATCGCGTCGTAGACCGCCTCGTGGGCAGGCCGGTAGAAGTCGTTCCCGCGGATCTGCTCGATGACGTCGGCGATCGCGTCCTTCGAGAGCAGCATGCCGCCCAGGACGCTCATCTCGGCCGCGATGTCCTGCGGCGGGGTGCGATCGAACCCGGACCCTCCCGTCGGGGCATAGCCCGACTCGAGTTCCTCGATCGACATCGCACCTCCTACTTTCTGCCGCCCGACGCCGGCCCTCTGCCCGGGCGCACCATGTCCCGCTGACTCAGTTGTACTCCGGGTCACCAACACGGCCGTGCACCCGCGCCCAGGCGGTCGGTCCGGCGATTCCGGACGCGCGCCCGTTGACGGTACGGCGGCGTGGTCAGGACTGCAACGACACCTGTGGACACCTCTGTGCACAGGAGTGTGGAAAGGTGGCACAGGGCTGTGCACGCCAGGTGGACAACCCTGTGCACAACTGGGGACAGAGCCTGTGTACAACGTCACATAGGGCATCTGACCTGCGCTGATAGTTCCCTCAGGCTGTGGAGGAAAGAAAGTTGGGCGAGTTCCGCCACACCCGCCGTACGGACTCCGGCAACCCGGGCGACACCGCCAGTTCAGACGGGCTCCCGACCGCCGAGCCCGGCACCCCGGCGCCGGCACAGGCTGTCCACAGGCGGGCCCTCGACCGAGAGATCCTCGCGCTCGCCGTCCCCGCCCTGGGTGCCCTCGTCGCGGAGCCGCTCTTCACGCTGGTCGACAGCGCGGTGGTGGGGCACCTCGGCACCCCAGAGCTCGCCGGCCTGTCCCTGGCGTCCACGCTGCTGATCACGCTCGTCGGCCTGTGCATCTTCCTCGCGTACGCCACCACGGCGCAGGTGGCGCGGCTCAGCGGCGCGGGTCGCGAGGCCGAGGCGATGAAGGCCGGCATCGACGGCCTGTGGCTGGCGCTCGCGCTGGGCGTCGTGCTCGCCGTCGCACTGGTGGCCACGGCCCCGCTGGCCGTGGACGCCTTGGGGGCGCAGGACGCCGTCGGGCAGCATGCCGTGACGTACCTGCGCTGGTCCGCGCCGGGCCTGCCCGGGATGCTGCTGGTCCTGGCCACGACGGGCGTGCTGCGCGGGCTGCAGGACACGCGGACCCCGCTCGTCGTCGCGACGGCCGGGGCTGTCCTCAACGCCGTACTGAATGTCGTGCTCGTCTACGGCGCGGGCCTGGGGATCGCGGGGTCCGGCCTGGGGACGGCGGTCACGCAGCTCCTCATGGGTGCGGTGCTGGTGGCCAGGGTCGCCCGCGGGGCGCGGGCGCGCGGGGCGAGCCTGCGCCCGCACGTGTCCGGCATCGGGGCGAGCGCACGGGCGGGCGCGCCCCTGCTGGTGCGCACCGTCTCCTTGCGCGCGGCGATCCTGCTGACCGTGCACGCCGCGACCGCGCTGGGCCCGGTGACGCTCGCCGGTCACCAGGTCGTCAACAGCCTGTGGGCGCTGGCGGCGTTCGCGCTGGACGCGCTGGCGATCGCGGCGCAGGCGCTGATCGGCCACGCGCTCGGGGCGGGCGACGTGGCGCGCGTCCGTGCGATCCTGCGCCGCACCGTGCAGTGGGGCGCCTGGGCCGGGGCGGCCGGGGGACTCGTTCTCGCCGCTGCCGGCTGGTGGCTCGCGCCCCTCTTCACCGCCGACCCCGGCGTGCGCGTCGCCGTCGCCCTCGCGATGCTCCCGTGCGGTCTGCTCATGCCGCTGACGGGCGTGGTCTGCGTGCTCGACGGGGTGCTCATCGGCGCGGGCGACGGTCGCTACCTCGCCTGGGTGGGCGTTGCGAACCTCGTCGCGTACGTCCCGTTCGTCCTCACGCTTCCGCTCTGGGTGCCCGACGGCGGCGCTCGCCTCGCGTGGTTGTGGCTCGCCTGGTCCGGGGTCTTCATGGGAGTCCGGACCCTGACGACCGCCCTGCGCGCCCGGGGTGCGGGCTGGCTGGTCACAGGGGCCTGACTGCGCGGGCTGCGCCCGCGCCGGGCGCTCCGCGCACTGGACGGGCTACACCGGGACCATGAGGCGGTAGCCGACCCCGCGGACCGAGGCGACCTCCAGGCCGCGGACGGGCCGCAGGCGCTTTCGTAAACGTTTGACGGCGGACGTCACCGGGTCTGGGTCGCCGAGGTAGCCGGTGCGCCACACGTGCGCGGTGAGCTCGGCGAAGGACCACACGCGGTCCACCTCCGAGGCGAGGGTCGCCAGCAGGTCGAACTCGCGCACGGAGAGGTGGACGTGCTGGCCGTGGACGGTGACCTCGCGCGTGGCGAGGTCCACGGAGAGGGGCCCTCGGACGAGCGGCGCCGGGCGGATCACGGGGATCGCCTCGGTCGCGGTGAGGACTCCGGCCCGGGCGCCCCGGGGCATCGCCTGCGCGGTGTACGCGGTCTGCGCCGCGTACGGCTGCGCCCCGTACGCCTGCGCCGGGTACGCCTGCGCCGCGGCCGCGGTCGCGGCCGCGGACGCTGCGGCGACGTGGCGGCCGGACGGCCGGGGCGGCGGTGCGGCGGGGACCACGCTCGCGGCGCTCGGGGCAGGCTCGCGGTACGGGCGCGCAGCGGGCGGCCCGAGGAGCGCGCGTGCGCCGTCGGTGTCGGCGGTGGCCAGCACGACCGACTGGCCGCGGAGCAGCCGGGCGATCTCGCTGACGAGATGTAGCGGCAGCCCGACGCAGACGACGTAGCTGCCGTCGGTTCCCACAACAGGTTCGCGCGCCATGGACCCACCCTCCTGAGGACCGGAACAACCTGGTGTGCGCGGCCCCCTCATCGCAGAGCCGATGGACAGTGTTATCACGAACGGTGCCGTTTGCATCACCGCCTCGTTACTCTTTCGTGACGAGGTGTAGTTGGCGTAAAGACGCCGGTGTCGGCATCGCGCCGGGCTGCGGGTGAAGTTCCGAAACCCCTGGCCTGGCGAGACGGCCGGGCGAAACATGTGGCCCACCGGGTTCCGGCCCGCACGACCGGACCTGGAGTGGACGGCCGGAGCGGCAGACCGTAAAGCGCCCGCAAATCGCCCGGCAACTGACCGCATCCTGACCGGGACGCAACCTTGTTGCCCAGGGCATCGGAAGCGACGGTGGAAACCGGCCCACGACCGTGGGCCACCGCACGCGTGCCCTGCCCACCGGTGGGCACGCCGGCAATGGAGGCCCCATGCACCGTCGCACCGCCCTCGCGCGGCGCGCGTCGATCGCTGTCTCAGCGATCGTCGCGCTCGCCGCGACATCGGCGGTGAGCGTCGTACCAGCGCTCGCCGCACCGGCACCAACGACCCTGCATACCGACGTCATCAGGGACGCCGCGGACAAGTTCACGTCAACGGCTCACGATCAGCTCGAGGCCGGCAAGGCCGACTTCTGGGTCAAGATGTCCGACACCGCCGATCTGGCCGCGGCGAAGGACATCGCCGACTGGGGCGAGCGCGGCCAGTACGTCCACGACGCGCTCACCACGACGGCCCAGGCCTCGCAGGCGAGCACCCTCGCGGAGCTGGAGGCCGCCGGCGTCGAGTACGAGCCGTACTGGATCAGCAACCGGGTCCTCGTCAAGAGCGGCACGCTCGAGCTCGCGACCTCCCTCGCGGCGAGCGTCGAGGTCGAGGAGATCCACGAGACCGTCACGCTCGAGATCCCGGAGCCGGTCGCCGTCGAGCCGTCCACCGCCGACGGCCCGAACGCGCCCGAATGGGGCCTTGAGGCGATCAACGCGCCCGAGGCGTGGGCGATGGGCGCCACCGGCGCGGGCATCGTCGTGTCGAACAACGACACCGGCGTGCAGGTCGACCACCCGGCGCTCGCCGCGCAGTACCGCGGGAAGCAGGCCGACGGCACCATCGACAACAACTACAGCTGGGGCGACACGTCGAGCGCCTGCGGCGGCGCCCCCTGCGACTCGAACGGTCACGGCACCCACACCATCGGCACGATGGTCGGTGACGACGGCGGCTCGAACCAGATCGGCGTCGCGCCGGACGCGAAGTGGATCGCCGTCAACGGTTGCGATACCTGCTCCGACGCCGACCTCCTCGAGGCGGGCGAGTGGATCGCCGCGCCGACGGACCTCGCCGGGCAGAACCCCGACGTGACCAAGCGTCCGCACGTCGTCAACAACTCCTGGGGCTACCGGGCCGCCGGGACCATCGACGACTGGTACTCGGACATCACGAGCGCCTGGGAGGCCGCGGGCATCTTCGGCGCGTGGTCGGCCGGCAACAGTGGCTCGGCCTGCACCACGACGTCGTCGCCGGGCGCCAACACGACCAGCTACTCGTCGGGCGCGTTCGACGCGAACGGCGCCATCGCGTCGTTCTCCTCGCGCGGTCCGGGCGAGGACGGGCTGACCAAGCCCAACATCGCCGCGCCGGGCGTCAGCGTCCGGTCGTCGATCCCGGGCAGCGGCTACGCCGCGTACAGCGGCACCTCGATGGCGGCTCCGCACCTCGCCGGAGCGGTCGCCCTGCTGTGGAGCTACGCGCCCTCGCTCGTCGGCGACATCGAGGAGACGAAGCGCCTGCTCGACGAGTCGGCCACCGACGTCGACAACACGACCTGCGGCGGCACCGCCGCGGACAACAACGTCTGGGGCGAGGGCAAGCTCGACGTCGTTGCCCTCCTGGAGCTCGCGCCGCTCGCGGCCGGTACCTTCTCCGGCACCGTGACGGGCGACGGCGGCCCCGTCGCGGGCGCGTCCGTCGCGTTCGACGGCCCCACCGACCGCACCGTGACCACGGGCGCCGACGGCGCGTTCACGGTGATGGTCGAGGCAGGCGACTACTCCGTCGCCGCGTCCGCGTTCGGCTTCGTCAGCGAGACGACGACGGCGACCGTCGCGGCGGAGGGCAGCACGACGGTCGACTTCGACCTCGTCGCGGCCCCGCGGTTCGCCGTCACCGGCACCGTGACCGAGTCCGTCACCGGCGGCGTCGTCGCGGGGACGGCCGTGACGCTGTCGCCGGGCGGCCTGAGCACGACCTCGGGCGCGGACGGCAGGTTCTCGTTCGCCGACGTGCCCGCCGGTACCTACACGATCGGGACACCGGCCACCGCGTGTGCCGAGGCGTCCAGCGCCCAGGTCGTCGTGGACGGCGCCGAGAACGTCCCGCTCAGCGTGACGTTCAAGTACGACGACGGCGGCTACTTCTGCGCCGTGGGAGCCGGCTCCTACCTCCAGGGCGACACGCTGGTGGCGCTCACCGGTGACGACAGGTTCACGTCGGTGGCCATCCCGTTCGCCTTCCCGCTCTACGGCGCGGACTACAGCACCGCCTACGTCTCGACGAACGGCTTCCTGAACTTCCTGGCCGGCACATCGTCGCTGAGCAACGGCGCGATCCCGAGCACGGCGGTCCCGAACGCCGCGCTGTACCCGTTCTGGGACGACCTCTACTTCGACGTGTCGGCGGGCCTCTACCAGGGCACCAGCACCATCGACGGCGTGCAGGCGTTCACGCTCGAGTGGCGCAACGTCCGCAAGTACAGCCCGTCGACCGACCGGCTGAACTTCTCGGTCACCCTGTTCGAGGACGGCAAGGTCGTCTACGGCTACGGGGACCTCACCGAGACCGCCACGGCCAAGGGCAGCTCGGCCACGGTGGGCCTCGAGAACGCGACCGGCACCGTCGCGTCGCAGTACTCGTACAACAGCGCGTCGCTGTCCGACGGCGTGTCGATCACCTACGACCTCGCCCCGATGGGCACGGTCACCGGCGTGGTCAAGGACTACAACACCAAGGCGGCGATCGCGGGCGCGTCCGTGACCGTGACCGCGGCCGACGGCGACGCCAAGGTGCTCACCACCGGGGCCGACGGGACGTACAGCGTCGATCTCGTGATCGGTCGCTACGGCGTCGTGTTCGAGGCCGACGACTACACCGCGATCTCCAAGGACGTGAACGTCACCGAGGGCGTCACGCTCACCACGAACGCCCAGCTCAAGGCCGGCCGGCTGGCCGTGAGCACCACGGCGGTCGGGGCCTCGCTGGCGATGGGCGGCTCCGTCTCCCGCAACATCAAGGTCACCAACACGGGCTCCGCCCCGGCCGTGGTGAACCTGTCCGCGGGCGACGGCGGCTTCGGGATGCTCGGCGCCACGAGCACGGAGACCGCCGTGATCAAGGGCGTCGAGGGCACGGCCACCGTGCCCGGGTCGTCGAAGCCGGAGGCCGGCAGCGGCCTGGCGGTGCAGGGCTCGGCCGGCCTGTCCGGGTCGGGCTCCGGCGTGGCCGGCACCTCGGTGATGCCCGAGGCCGCGGCCGTACCGCTCGGCGAGGAGACGATCACCCACTCGGCCTCGCAGGCGATCGTGGCGAACAACTCGGTGGCGTGCACCAGCGGCAGCCAGACGCAGGACAACGCCTATCTGCGTACGTTCACGCTCGCAGACTTCGGCATCGACGGGGCGTTCGACGTGTCGAGCGTGTCGTTCGGCGTCGAGGTGGCGGGCGTGGCGCAGCCGCTGACGGTGAAGCTCTACTCGCTCGACGGAGCACTGACCTACGCGAACATGACGCTGATCGGCAGCGCGGAGGCCACGGTCGCGGCCGGCACGTCGGCGGCGATCGTGAACGTGCCGGTCGTGGGTTCGGTCCCGCAGGGTGGCACGCTCGCCGTGGAGATCGACGTCCCGGCCGGCGGTCGGCTCTTCATCGGCTCCAACGACGCGGGCCAGACCGCACCGAGCTACCTGCGGTCCGAGGCGTGCAGCATCCCCGAGCCGACCGACACGGCCGACATCGGCTTCCCCGGCATGCACGTCGTCATGAACGTGTCGGGCAGCACCAGCGGCGGGGCGGGCGTCGAGTGGCTGGACGTCCAGCCGCCGACGTTCACCCTTGCGCCGGGCCAGGCCGTCACGGCGATCGCGACGATCACCGCCGCGGTGGACCAGCCGGGCACCTACACGGCCGCCATCGCCATCGGCAACGACACCCCGTACACCGTCGCCCCCGTCACCGCCACGATGACGGTCAAGGCGCCGGCCGGCTGGGGCAAGATCACCGGAACCGTCACGGGTGACGGCACGCCGCTCGACGGCGCGGTCGTCCACCTCGACGGCATCTCCTACGACGTGACGCTCCTGACCGACGCCGACGGTACGTACGCGTACTGGATGCAGAAGTCGAACGCGCCGCTCCAGGTCACGGTCGCCGCGCAGGGCTTCATCCCGAAGACCGCCAAGGCGCAGATCGTCGCCGGCCAGACGACGGTCTACAACTTCGACCTCGACCCGCTCCCGTAACCCGGTAGCCAGCCGACCAGCACGACGAAGGCCCGGACCCCGAGGGGATCCGGGCCTTCGTCGACGTGCTACGCGGTCAGGCTGCGTTCCGCACTCAGGCGGAGCCGTGACCGCCTGAGCACTGCACTCCGCTACGGCCGAAGGCCCCGGACGAAAAGCATGTCCGGGACCCTCGACCTACGTTGCGTTCCGCACTCAGGCGGAGACGACCTTCACCGCGATCTTCGCCGACACCTCAGGGTGCAGGCGGATCGAGACCTTGTAGTCGCCGGTCGTCTTGATGGACTGACCGATCTCGATCTTGCGCTTGTCGACCGACGGGCCGCCGGCCTCGGCGACCGCACCGGCGATGTCGCCGGTCGTCACCGCGCCGAACAGGCGGCCGGACTCGCCGGACTTGGCCTTCACGATCACCGTCTTGGCGGCGAGCGTGTCGGCGAGGGCCTTGGCCTCGTCCAGGGTGGCGATCTCGCGGGCCTTGCGGGCCTTGCGGATCGCGGTCACCTGGGACTCGGCACCCTTGGACCACGGGGTCGCGAGCGACCGCGGGACGAGGTAGTTACGGGCGTACCCGTCCTTCACCTCGACGACGTCGCCGGGCTCACCGAGGCCGGTCACCTCGTGGGTCAGGATCAGCTTTGCCATGATTCTCGATCCCTTCCTTCTCAGCGGGCCGACGACGAGTACGGCAGCAGGGCCATCTCGCGGGCGTTCTTCACGGCCTTCGCGATCTGACGCTGCTCCTGCACGGAGACGCCGGTCACGCGACGCGCGCGGATCTTCCCGCGGTCGGAGATGAACTTGCGCAGCAGAGCGGTGTCCTTGTAGTCGATCGCGTCGATCTTCACGGACTTGAGCGGGTTGGTCTTCTTCTTGGGCTTGCGCACCACAGGCTTCGCCATGGTGTTGCTCCTTCTTCAGGTGCCGCCCGGACCTCCGGCGCTCAGGGCGCCGGGCTCACGGACGAAGGTGATGAATCTGGGGTTGATGCCGGTCAGAACGGCGGCTCGTCCGAGAACGACCCACCGGACGACGCGGGGCCTGCCGTGGCCCACGGGTCGTCGTTGCTCTGGCCGCCACCGGACGAGCTGAAGCCTCCGCCGTAGCCGCCTCCGCCGCCGGCGTTACCGCTGCCGGCGCTGCCGCCACCGGAGAAGCCGCCACCGCCGTTGCCGCCGCCGAAGCCGCCGCCACCCTGACGCTGGGTCCGGGTGACCTTGGCCGACGCGTACCGCAGGGACGGACCGATCTCGTCCACCTGCAGCTCGACGACAGTGCGCTTCTCGCCCTCGCGGGTCTCGTAGGAGCGCTGGACCAGGCGGCCCTGCACGATGACGCGCGTGCCCTTCGTCAGGGACTCCGCGACGTTCTCGGCGGCCTCGCGCCAGAGCGAGCAGCGCATGAACAGGGTCTCCCCGTCCTTCCACTCGTTGCTCTGGCGGTCGAACGTGCGGGGCGTCGACGCCACCGTGAAGTTGGCCACCGCGGCACCCGCGGGGGTGAAGCGGAGCTCCGGGTCACCGGTCAGGTTCCCGACCACCGTGATGAGGGTCTCACCAGCCATGCCAATTCCTCGATTCTCGTCGTCGACGCTCGCTGTGCCTGTGGTTGCGTGAGGGAATCCCACCACGACCCACTGACACCCGCCCGGCCTGGAGCCGGTCAGCAGACCGGCGTGTGGGCCGGTGCTGCGGCGCGGGGGCTCAGCTCAGCAGTCTCAGCGGGCGTCCGTGCGGAGGATCTTCGTGCGCAGGACGACCTCGTTGAGGCCGAGCTGGCGGTCGAGCTCCTTGGCGGTGTCCGCGGTGGCGGTGAAGTCGACCACGGCGTAGATGCCCTCGGACTTCTTCATGATGTCGAAAGCCAGGCGGCGACGACCCCAGATGTCCACCTTGTCGACGGTGCCACCCTCGGTCGTGATGACCGACAGGTACTTGTCGAGCGACGGGGCGACGGTGCGCTCCTCGACCTCCGGGTCCAGGATCACCATCAGTTCGTACTGACGCATGTGTACACCCACCTCCTCTGGTCTCAGCGGCCACGGTCGTTCCGTGGCAGGAGGGTTACTTGCGTTCGCTGCGCCCGAGAGGGCACAGCAGCCCCTCATCCTACCGGACCCCTCCCAGACGTCGAGTGCGGGGTATCTGTCGGGTCGGACACGTCTGACCCGACAGATACCCCGCACTCGGCGGAGGGGCTCGCGGAAGGTGACCAGAGGTCAGCGCTCAGCGCCTTCTGGTCGCGGCAGACCTGCGCGCGCAAGCTCGCTACGGTCTACCGCTCCACGTCCCCGCGGATGAAGGCCTCGAGCTGCGCCCGGCCCGCGGTGTCCTCCATCTGAACCGGCGGCGACTTCATGAAGTAGGTCGACGCCGACAGGATCGGGCCGCCGATGCCTCGGTCCTTCGCGATCTTGGCGGCGCGGACGGCGTCGATGATGATGCCGGCCGAGTTCGGGGAGTCCCACACCTCCAGCTTGTACTCGAGGCTCAGCGGCACCTCGCCGAACGCGCGACCCTCGAGCCGCACGTAGGCCCACTTGCGGTCGTCGAGCCACTGCACGTAGTCCGACGGGCCGATGTGCACGTTGCGCGCACCGAGGTCGTGCTCGAGGTTGGACGTGACGGCCTGCGTCTTCGAGATCTTCTTCGACTCCAGGCGGTCGCGCTGCAGCATGTTCTTGAAGTCCATGTTGCCGCCGACGTTGAGCTGGTAGGTGCGGTCGAGGACGACACCGCGGTCCTCGAACAGCTTGGCCAGCACGCGGTGGGTGATCGTCGCGCCGACCTGGGACTTGATGTCGTCGCCGACGATCGGCACGCCGGCCTCCTCGAACTTCGCGGCCCACTCGGGGTCGGACGCGATGAACACGGGCAGCGCGTTGACGAACGCCACGCCGGCCTCGATGGCGCAGGTGGCGTAGAACTTGGCCGCCTCCTCGGAGCCGACCGGCAGGTAGCAGACGAGGACGTCGACCTGAGCGTCGCGCAGCGTGGCGACGACGTCCACCGCCTCGACGGGGGACTCCTCGATCGTCGCGCGGTAGTAGTCGCCGAGGCCGTCCAGCGTCGGCCCGCGGAGGACCGGGACACCGAGCAGCGGCACGTCCGCGATCTTGATCGTGTTGTTCTCGGAGGCGTTGATCGCCTCCGAGAGGTCGAAGCCGACCTTCTTCGCGTCGACGTCGAACGCCGCGACGAACTCGAGGCTCGACACGTGGTAGTCGCCGAACTGCACGTGCATGAGGCCCGGGACGGTGCCCGCCGGGTCGGCGTCACGGTAGTAGTGCACGCCCTGCACCAGGGACGATGCGCAGTTTCCTACGCCGACGATGGCGACGCGGATGGAGTTCATCCTCGCTCCTTACTCGTTTGGCCGGGATGGGGTGCACCCTCGGCGGGCTGTGATTCGAGGTCCTCGCCGGCCGGCCGGTCGCCGGTCGCGGGAGAGGTGGTGCCGGCCCGGGCGCGGGCGCGCACTCCGGCGCGTCCCCGCTCGGCGGTGATCAGGCCGTCGAGCCAGCGCACCTCGCGCTCGACCTTCTCCAGTCCGTAGCGGTGCAGCTCGAGCGTGTACTCGTCCAGGCGCGCGCGCGTCCGTGCCGCGGACTCCCTGACCGCCTCCAGCCGCTCGGTCAGCCGGGTGCGCCGGCCCTCGAGGATGCGGAGGCGGGTCTCGGCGTCCGTCTGCGCGAACAGCGCGAAGCGGACGTCGAAGTTGTCGTCCTCCCAGGCGGCCGGGCCCGAGCTGGCCAGCACGTCGTGGAGGTGGTCCTTGCCGTCGGCCGTGAGCTCGTAGACGATCCGGCCGCGCCGTCCTGCCAGCGGGGGCGCCTTCGGGGTGCCCGACGGCGTCTCGGGCGCCTCCGCGGTTGCGATCAGGTTCCGCGTCACGAGGCTCTTCAGGGCCGGGTACAGGCTTCCGTACGAGAAGGCGCGGAAGGAGCCAAGGAGGAGGTTGAGCCGCTTGCGCAGCTCGTACCCGTGCAGCGGCGACTCGTTGAGCAGGCCGAGGACTGCAGTCTCGAGGACGTCCGAGCGGCTTCGCACGGCGCACTCCCCTCGCTCCGGATACGGTCTGTTCACCCGCTGTTCGCGGGTATGACCTATCGAGTCGATACATCGTTAGGATATGACGACCCGAACGTCCGACGCAACGGCGCGCCGGGGAAGGCGCACGGCGCGCTGGTGGGAGAGGGGAGCGGCCGGCGTCGTCCGGGTCCGGGCGGCCCGCCGCCAGATGTGAAGAAATCGCGAAGCGCGGGCAGAAACCCTGCGCGGACCTGGCAGGAACGGCGCGAAGAACACTCTTGAGCGGCCACATCGCTGCTGCCCGCTCAGGACGACCCCCTATTGTTTCGGATGGTCCGCTGTGCCTGCGCGCCCCTTGTGCGCTGCGCGGCGACGCGCGGACCGACCGAGACCGAGGACAAGGAGAGGCAGGACGTGGCGAACTTCAGCGTTCCTTCGCTGTGGCCGACGGTCCCGCGCCGCCGCACGCGGTTCTGGAACTACCCCCGGCCGTACCGCACCGGATGGCGGGCGTGGGTCCCCTCGTGGCGCGTGGTCGTGGGCACGATGCTCACCGGGATCTCGCTGGCCGTCGGCCTGATCTACGCGGGCTATACGAGCTACGCGATCCCGGAGGAAGGCCAGGACGTCGGTAGCCAGACCACGACCGTGTACTACGCGGACGGCACGACGGTGATGGGCGAGTTCGCGGCCCTGGACCGTGTGATCGTCGACCCCGCCCAGATGCCGAACTGGGACCTCCTCACCGGCGCCCTTGTCGCGTCCGAGGACCAGACGTACTGGGAGAACAGCGGCATCGACCTCTGGGGCATCGGGCGCGCCGCCCTCAACAACGCGATGGGAAAGCCCCAGCAGGGTGGCTCGACGATCACGCAGCAGTACGTCGAGCAGTACTACGGGAGCGGGAAGACGTACAAGGACAAGCTCCGTGAGGTCTTCCTGGCCTACAAGGTGACGCAGGCCCAGGAGAAGGACGTCATCATCGAGCGGTACCTCAACGTCATCTACTTCGGCCGCAAGGCCTACGGCATCCAGGCCGGCGCACAGGCCTACTTCGGCGTCAACGCCGCCGACCTCGACTACAACCAGGTGGCGTTCCTCATCGGCACGATCCCGGGCCCCAACCGCTGGGACGGTACGAGAGACCCGGAGTGGAACCAGAACTGGGTGAAGGGACGCTGGGAGCGATCGATCGACTTCATGGCCGAGGCCGGCGTGATCACGCCGGAGCAGAAGGCCGCTGCGGTCTTCCCGGTTCCCGTGGTGGAACAGCAGGGCAATGCGAAGGCCGGCACCGCCGGTTACCTGCTCGACATGGTGAAGTCCGAGCTTGCCGACCCGGAGCGGGCAAACATCTCCGAGGCCGACCTGATGACCCAGGGCTACAAGATCATCACCACGATCGACCCGGCGTACATGGCGGCGGCTGAGGCGGCAATGGCTCTGCCCGCGGACGCCTCGCCGATCCTCCGGGCGTCGCTCACGTCGATCGACCCGGCAACGGGTGCCATCAAGGCGCTGTACGGCGGACCGGACTACCTGACGTACCCCACCAACGCCGCGACGTACGACACCGCGCAGGCCGGCTCGACATTCAAGCCCTTCACCCTGCTCGCCGGGCTCGAGTCCGGCGTCTCGATCCGTCAGCAGTTCGACGGCAACAACGGTCTGCTGATCGAGGGATATGCGAACAAGGACGGTGAGGAGGACCGCGGCGTCACCAACTTCGGCAACGCGAGCTTCGGCCAGGTCGACCTGATCAAGGCGACGCAGGACTCCATCAACACGGCGTACGTGCAGCTCAACAAGCAGATCGGCCCCGAGCTGACCTCCGCCATGGCGACCCGGCTCGGCATCCCGGAGACCTACGACGGGTCGACCCCGGTCGTCGAGGGCAACCTGGCCAACGTGCTCGGCTCGGCGTCGGTCCACAATCTCGACCTCGCGCACGCTTACGCCACGATCGCCGCGCAGGGGGTGGAGCACGAGCCGTACATCGTCCAGAAGGTGACCACCCTCAAGGACGATCCGAAATACGACGCGGAGATCATCCAGAACCAGGCCGTCCGCGCCGATCTCGCGGCCGCCGCGACGTACGCCATGACCCAGGTCGTGGAGAAGGGCTCCGGCACCCCGGCGAAGGCGCTCGGCCGCCCGGCGGCCGGCAAGACCGGTACGTCGACGTCGAACCAGTCTGCGTGGTTCGCGGGCTACGTGCCCCAGCTCACGACCGTGGTCGGCCTGTACCAGTTCAACAACGACCCGGCGCTGGGCCCGGTCGGCTATCAGCAGATTACGTCGTTCGGGAAGTGGAAGACTCAGGGCCGGGAGATCACCGGTGGTTCGTGGCCTGTCGAGGCCTGGACCGCTTACATGACCACGGTGATGAACGGGCAGGAAGTCCAGCAGTTCCCCGAGTACAAGGTGCCGAAGGCCTCCCCGTCGCCGTCGCCGTCTCCGACCATCACCGGCGTGGTGGTGCCCGGCAACCTCGTGGGTATGGACCTCCAAGAGGCGTCGAAGGCGCTCGCAGACCTCGGGCTGCAGGTCGCCTCGGAGCCCACACCGTCGACCCAGCAGAAGGGGACCGTGATCGAGGTCGCGTTCGCCGGCCAGACGGTGCCGGCCGGCTCGACCATCGCGCTGAAAGTCTCCACCGGCAATCCCCCGGAGTCGGAGCAGACCAGCGTCCCGCGGGTCGTGGGTGAGTCGCAGAACCAGGTGCAGCGCAAGCTGGATGCCGCCGGGCTCCAACCCGCCAACGGTGGCACGGAGCCGAGCGACACCGTCCCGATCGGCATGGCGATCCGCACCGACCCGCCAGAGGGAACGACGGTCGCCCGCGGCACCACGGTCACGGTCTACTACTCGTCCGGCCCGTCGATCGTCGGCGCCCCGACCCCGACCCCGACGCCGACCCCGACGGGCGGCTTCGGCGGCGGTGGCGGCGGTGGTGGTAACGGATAGTGCGTCCCGTCGACCACGTGACGTCCGTAGCGTGACGGCGCGGCGCTGACGACCAGAGGCCCGGTCCACCCTCGGGTGGGCCGGGCTCCGTCGTCGCCGGTTCGCGCGGCAGAGTCGCGCCACAGAGTCGCGCGAGCCGGTCGACGGTCCGCCTCCACGAGGGCGGCGGTCAGTGGTTGCGCAGGGCGTCGACCAGCTGGTCCTTGCGCATCTTCGACCGGCCCTCGATGCCGATCTCGGCGGCGCGCTTGCGCAGGTCGGTGACCTTCCAGTCGTCGTACGAGGGGGACTGCCCGCCCTGCGCGCCCACCTTCGAGCGACCACGGGCGGCGGCCGCGTTCGCGATCCGCGCTGCCTTCTCCTTGCTGTCGCCCTCCTCCCGCAGCTTCTCGTAGAGCTCGGGATCCTTGACCGACGGTCCCGGTGATCGCCGAGGCATGGCGGGGCTCTTTCCCTGTCGGTGTCCTTCCACCGTCACGCCGCGCCCGTCCGCACGCAACCGACCACGCTGTCCTACAGCCCCGCGAGGATGTCCTCCAGGCGGGCGATCTCGGCGGACTGCTCGGCGGCCGTGTCGGTGGCGATCTCGCCGGCGTACACGTCGCTCCCGGTCGTGATCTGCTCCTGCGCCATGTCGATCGCGCCCCGGTGGTGGCGGATCATCAGCTCGCAGAACAGGCGGTCGAAGTCTGCGCCGGTGGCGGCGCCGAGCCCGGCGAGCTCGTCCTCGGTCAGCATCCCGGGGTGCAGCTCGCCGTGGCCGTGCTCGTCGTCCGCGGCCGGGACGCGGGGGCCGGTGCCGTCCGCAGCCTCCGCCTCGACGGGCACCGGGAGCGTGCGCGCGTCGAGCCACGCGGCGAGCGCATGGATCTCGGCGGACTGGGCCGCGGTGATCCGGTCCGCCATGGTCTTGACCTGCTCGGACGCTGACCGGTCGGGGGCGAGCGCGGACATCTCCAGCGCCTGCGCGTGGTGGCCGATCATCGCGGTCACGAACTCGGCGTCCGCCTCGTTCCACTCGGCGTAGGGGTCGTCGGGCGCCTTGAAGTCCTCGGGCGCGATCGTGGTCGCCTGCTCACCCGGTCGCCCCGGCTGGACGACGACGGAGCTCGGCTCCGAGGTCACCTCGCCCCCCGCCGTGCACGACGCCGTGGCGGTGACGGCGAGCAGGAGCGCCGCGAGGCGCCACGGGCGACCCCACGAGGACGTACGGGTCAGGCGTGAGGCGAGCGTCCGACGTCGGGCAGAGAGGCGCATGGGGCGATCCTTGCGCACCAATTGCTACGTGCGTGTAAAACATCACCCACGACCCTGTTGTATGGGTTCGTCCCAGGCAAGACTCGGACAAACCAACCATGGAGGTGTGATGACCGTGCGTCGTCCGACCCTGAGATCCGGCACCGCTGCCGGCGCCCTCGCCACGAGCCTCGTCCTCGGCTCGCTGGCCCTCGCCGCGCCCGTGTTCGCCGAGCCTGGCGACGGGGCGGCTGGGACCGCCGCCGACTCCCTCGTCGCGCTGGACGACAGCGCGGTCTCCCCGCTGCTCGACCAGCCGGGAGACGTCGCGTCCGAGAACATGGACCTGCTCGCCACCATCCCCAAGAACGGCGCGTTCGCGCCCGAGGGGCAGCTCAGCTCGGACCTGGCGTTCCAGGGCGACTACGCGTTCGCCGGCAACTACGGCGGGTTCACGGTGTACGACATCAGCGACCCGACCGAGCCCGTCCAGGCCGTCCAGGTCGCGTGCCCGGGCTCGCAGAACGACGTCTCGGTCTACGAGGACCTGCTGATCCTGTCGACAGACTCCTCGCGCAGCGACGACTCCTGCGCCTCGACGGCGCAGACCGTGACGAACCCGGCGTCGTGGGAGGGCCTGAAGATCTTCGACATCTCCGACCCGCTCGACCCGGTCTACATCGCGTCGGTCGAGACGGACTGCGGCTCGCACACGCACACCCTCGCGCCCACGCGCGACGGCCGGACGCTGTACGCCTACGTGTCGTCGTACAACCCGCACGCGACCTACCCCGACTGCCAGCCGCCCCACGACCTCATCTCGATCGTCAAGATCCCGATGAACGAGCCCACGGCCGCCGAGGTCGTCGCCACGCCGGTCCTGTTCCCGGACGGCGGCCACCCGGGCGGCCTCAACGAGCAGGGCTTGAACACCGTCGGCACCGCAGGCTGCCACGACATCACCGCCTACCCGAAGAAGGACATCGCGGCCGGTGCCTGCATGGGTGACGGCATCCTGCTGGACATCTCCGACCGCGAGCACCCGGTCGTGACCTCGCAGGTACGCGACACCGCCAACTTCTACTTCTGGCACTCGGCGACGTTCAACAACGACGCCACCAAGGTCGTCTTCACGGACGAGCTGGGCGGCGGCGGGGCGGCGACCTGCAACCCGACGATCGGCTCCGACCGCGGCGCCGACGGCATCTACGACATCGTCTCCGGCGAGCTCACGTTCAAGAGCTACTACAAGATCGACCGGACCAACACGAACACCGAGAACTGCGTCGCCCACAACGGCTCGCTCATCCCGGTCAAGGGTCGCGACCTCATGGTCCAGGCCTGGTACCAGGGCGGCATCTCCGTGTTCGACTTCACCGACTCGGAGAACCCGGTCGAGCTCGCCTGGTTCGACCGCGGCCCCCTGTCGACCGAGCGCATGATCACCGGCGGCCCGTGGTCGGCGTACTACTACAACGGGTACGTGTTCTCGAACGACATCCAGCAGGGTTTCGAGGTGCTCGAGATCTCCGACGACGTCGTCGAGAAGCAGAAGCCGAACATGTGGAACCGCCAGTTCAACCCGCAGATGCAGCAGAAGTTCCACTTCTGACCGCTGGGCCGGCGGCCCTGGAGCTGCCTGCCGTGCCTCGGCCCACAGGTGACCGTCCGGACCACACGCGGGTCTTTCCACGGTCGTACTGCTGTGGAACGCTTCCCCGCGTGACGACACCGACCGGGCACGCCGAGCCGCCCGAGGCGAGCGATTCCCGGCCGGGCGTGCAAGGCGTGCCGGACGAGCCGACGCCGGCCCCGCCGGTGCCCGACCGTGGCTGGTGGCGGCAGCGGCTGCGCATCGCGCTCGCGGTGCTGTCCGTCGGCGTCGCGGTCAACCTGACGCTCTGGCTGTGGCTCGGGTGGAGCGTGCCGGCACGGCAGGCCGCGGCCGGGTACTCGGAGTCGGACTCGATCTTCGCGACCTTGATGGTGGAGCACCACGCCCAGGCGATCGAGGTGGCGTCGCTCGCCGCCGGGCGGGCGACGGATCCGGAGGTGCTCGCGACGACCGAGGCGATCTCGGCGTCGTCCGTCCAGCAGATCGAGGCGCACTCCGCGTGGCTGCGCGAACGCGGCATCCCCGTGCCGGCCGTGGGTGCCGAGGCGCTCGCCGTCGCGGCAGGGGACGCGAGCACGGCGGCCGACGACGGCTCCGGCCCGCGTGTTCCCGGCACGGACGGCCACGGCCACGGCGAGGGCTATCCGGACCACGGGATGCTCACCGTGGAGCAGGTAGACGTGATCGCCTCGCTGGAGGGCGTGCTCTTCGAGCTGCACCTGCTCGACGGGCTCGTCCGGCACCATGAGGGCGCACTGCAGCTCGCCGAGGACGAGGTCTATGCCGGCGAGGATGCCGACGCGGTGGAGCTTGCCCGTGAAGAGGCGGACATCACGACGGCCGAGCTGGCGACGCTGCGCGAGCTGCTCGGCCCCAAGATGGTGGCCCGATCTGCGGGGTGACCGCCCGGCGCGCGGCCGCCTGCGGGCTCGCTACCGCGGCGCGGTGACGAACACGTCGAACAGCTCGGGGTGGTGCCCGTGCACCAGCACGGCGAACACGACGACGTCGAACAGCAGGTGCACCGCCAGGACGTACGTGAGCGACTTGAACTTCGAGAAGATCCACCCCTGCACCAGCGCGAACGGCACCGTGATGAACGGCCCCCACTCCCGGTAGCCGAGCTCCCACAGGAACGACACGAACACGATCGCCTGCAGCACGTTCGCCGTCCACATCCCGAAGTGCTTCCGGTACAGCGCGAAGACGATGCACACGAAGAACAGCTCGTCCCAGGTGCCGACAGCGTTGACGCCCACGAGGAGCCGCCAGATGTCCTGGTCCGTCTCGAGCGTCGGCCAGTTCAGGTACGCGCCCGAGCCGAGGAAGTACCAGGGCAGCAGGAGGTACCCGACGACCACGACGACCACCAGGTAGACGATCTGGCCCCACGACCAGCGGTGCCCGGTCGCGACGGGGAACCGGATCGTGTCCTGCCCGAGCACGAACCGCGACAGCACCCACGGGACCAGCACCGCACCGCCGAGGGCGACCGCGAAGCGCACCATCCCGGCGTCCGTCAGGTCCGCCTGGAGGGGGATCGTCGAGATGATCCCGAGTCCCACGCCGACGAGCGCCAGATCCCGCCCGAGGGCCCGGTCCACGGCGAGCCCGAGCAGGATGCCGACGACCAGCGGCAGGTACGCCACCGGCCGCACGTGCACCGCGAACAGCAGCACCGCCGACGCGGACACGAGCCCCGCGGCCGTCAGGCGCAGCGCTGGCCGCAGGTCGGCTCGGAGCATGGTCACTTCGGTCACGGGAGCACCATCCCACATCCTTTACCCGCTCCTTGCCTCGTCCTACTGTGTCGGATGAAAGTTTTCTTCCGGACATCACCCCGGATGTCACCCCGGCAAGGAGGCCGTCGTGCGCTCACCCGAGCTTGTCCAGAAGGTCCGGAACGATCCGGGCCTGCCCCCGGTCGCGATCATCGACCGCCGACCCATGACCCCCGGCAAGAAGATCCTCTTCGCGGCCATCGGTCTCGTGGCGGCGATCGCGTGGGCGCTCGTCGCGTTCTTCCGGGGCGAGGACGTCAACGCCGCCTACTTCGTCCTCGCCGCGGTGGGCACCTACGTCATCGCGTACCGCTTCTACGCGCGCCTCGTCGAGTACAAGGTCGTGCGGCCCGACGACACCCGCGCCACGCCCGCCGAGCGGTACGAGAACGGCCGCGACTTCGCGCCGACGGACCGGCGCGTGCTCTTCGGCCACCACTTCGCCGCGATCGCCGGCGCCGGCCCGCTGGTCGGGCCCGTGCTCGCCGCGCAGATGGGATACCTGCCCGGCACCCTGTGGATCATCATCGGCGGCGTGCTCGCCGGCGCCGTCCAGGACTACCTGGTGCTGTGGCTGTCCACGCGGCGGCGGGGCCGCTCGCTCGGTCAGATGATCCGCGACGAGCTGGGCAGCGTCGGCGGCGCCGCGGGTCTCATCGGCGTCTTCGTCATCATGATCATCATCATCGCGGTGCTCGCGCTCGTGGTGGTCAACGCCCTCGCCGAGTCGCCGTGGGGCGTGTTCTCCGTCGGCTGCACCATCCCGATCGCGCTGTTCATGGGCGTGTACCTGCGGTTCCTCCGGCCCGGACGCGTCGCGGAGGTGTCGCTGATCGGCGTCGTGCTGCTGGTCCTGGCGATCGTCGCCGGCGGCTGGGTCGCGTCGACGTCGTGGGGCGTGGAGTGGTTCACGCTGGACAAGGTCACCCTCGCCTGGCTGATCACCGGGTACGGGTTCCTCGCCTCCGTGCTGCCGGTCTGGCTCCTGCTCGCCCCGCGCGACTACCTGTCCACCTTCATGAAGGTCGGCACCATCGTGCTGCTCGCGGTCGGCGTGATCGTGGCGCAGCCCGCCGTGCAGGCGCCCGCGGTGTCCTCGTTCGCGACGGCCGGGAACGGGCCAGCGTTCGCGGGCACCCTGTTCCCGTTCCTCTTCATCACCATCGCGTGCGGCGCCCTGTCGGGGTTCCACGCGCTCATCTCGTCGGGCACCTCCCCGAAGCTGGTGGAGAAGGAGAGCCAGCTGCGGCTCATCGGCTACGGCGGCATGCTCACCGAGTCGTTCGTCGCGATCATGGCCCTCGTCACCGCCGTGTCCATCGACCAGCACCTGTACTTCGCGCTCAACGCGCCCGCAGCACTCACCGGAGGGGAGGCCGGCACCGCGGCCGACTACGTCAACGGGCTCGGGCTGGGTGGCACGCCCGTCACCGGCGCCGACATCCAGGGCGCCGCGGACGGCGTCGGCGAGGAGTCGATCGTGTCCCGCACGGGCGGCGCGCCCACGCTGGCGTTCGGCATGGCGCAGATCCTCGGCTCGTTCCTCGGCGGCGCCGGGATGACGGCGTTCTGGTACCACTTTGCGATCATGTTCGAGGCGCTGTTCATCCTCACGACGGTGGACGCGGGGACCCGGGTCGCCCGGTTCATGCTGTCCGACACGCTCGGCAAC
Organism: Antribacter soli; assembly: GCF_021568775.1. Classification (GTDB taxonomy): domain Bacteria; phylum Actinomycetota; class Actinomycetes; order Actinomycetales; family Cellulomonadaceae; genus Antribacter; species Antribacter soli. The sequence goes on from NZ_JAKGSG010000022.1 coordinate 81,735, forward strand.
CTCGGCGGGCCGCTCGCGAAGTTCCGCGACCCGTCGTGGCGCGTCGGTGCGTGGATCTGCTCGATCGTGGTGTGCGGGCTGTGGGGCGCGATCCTCCTCATGGGAGTCACCGACCCGCTCGGTGGCATCAACACGCTGTTCCCGCTGTTCGGTATCGCGAACCAGCTCCTCGCCGCCATGGCGCTCGCGCTCGTCACCACCGTGCTGATCAAGAAGGGCCTGCTCCGGTGGGCGTGGATCCCCGGCGTGCCGCTGGTCTGGGACCTCGCGGTGACCATGACCGCGTCGTTCCAGAAGATCTTCTCCGACGTGCCCGCCATCGGGTACTGGGCGAACCACAACGTGTTCCGCGAGGCGCGCGCGGCCGGAGAGACGTCTTTCGGGACCGCGACGACCCCCGAGGCGATGGACGCTGTCATCCGGAACACGTTCGTCCAGGGGACGCTGTCGATCGTGTTCGCCGCGCTCGTGCTCGTCGTTGCGCTCTCCGCAGTCTGGGTGTGGATCAAGGCGATTCGTGCGGGCGGCCTGCCCACCACGGAGGAGCCCGACTCGCCGTCGGCGCTCTTCGCCCCGTCCGGGCTGGTCACGACGGACGCCGAGAAGGAGGTCGCCGCTGAGTGGAAGGCGTACTACTCCGACAACCCGGACGCCGTCCGGACGGGGGCGCACGCGTGATGGGGGCCGGCGCCGGCGCCGCTGCCGGGGTGTCGCGTCTCGGCGGTGCGGCCCGTGCCTGGGGCGCCCTGACCTGGTACGTCAAGGGCGTGCTGGGTGAGAGCGACTACCAGCGGTACGTCGAGCACCTGCGGCGCGCGCACCCGGGCGACCCGGTGCCGACCGTGGGCGACTACTGGCGGGAGCGGTACGCGGAGCAGGACGTGAACCCGGGCGCTCGCTGCTGCTGACCCTCTCAGCGGGGGGAACGCACGAGACCACCTCCAGGTGGCTCAGGGAACTGTCTGAGCGACCTGGAGGTGGTCTCGTGCGTTCCCGACGTCGGGTGGGTTACGTCAGGTGGTCGAAGTCGCCGCGCGTCCAGGCCGCGTGGCGCTGCGCCGACCGGAGGACCGCCTCGCGGGCGTCGGCAGCGATGACGCCCCCGAGGTTGTTGTAGAGCCGCTCGAAGGGGAAGCGGGCCACGTGCTCCGCGACCCGCAGGGTGACCGCGCCGGACAGCGGGATCCGGTTCGGGTACGAGCGCATGAAGCTGACCGACGTGCGGTCCGGGTTCGCGAAGATCGTGTCGCCCGACAGGAGCACGCCCCGGCCCTCGGCCCCGGCCGCCCAGTGCACCACCGCGCTGCCCGGGAAGTGCCCGCCGGGCTGGGTGAGGGTGACGCCGGGCAGGATCTCCCGGTCCTCCTTCCAGGTCTCGACCGTCGGGCCGGTGCGGGCCAGCCAGCCGGCGTCCGCCTCGCTGACCAGGACGGGGACGTCCCCGAGCCGCCGGCTCCACTCGACCTGCACGCCGAACATGTGCGGGTGGCTCGCGATCACCGCCACGACGTCGCCGAGCTCGCGGACCGCCTCGACGGCGGCGTCGTCGAGGTAGCTGACCGGGTCCCACAGGAGGTTCCCCGCCGGGGTGCGGACCAGCTTGGCCTGCTGGCCGATGCCGATCACGGGCGGCTGCACGGTCAGCGCGAACAGGTCGGGCTCGAGCTCCGACATCTCGACGGCGACGCCCTCCCTGCCCAGCTCCTCGAGCGTGGTCCACAGCTGGCCCTCCGCGGGGACCCACTGGCGCTCGTCGGCGCACAACGCGCACACCTCCGGCCGGTCCGCGTGCTCCACGCCGCACGTGCGGCAGATCCAGAACGTCATCGCTGCTCCTCGGTGAGTCGGACGGGCCTGGGGTGTTGACCCCTGTCTCGGTCGCAACTCATCGTCACGACCAGGTATCTGTTCACCGTATGACCGACGGAGCGTGAACAACCACCTGGTCGCCGACCACCGGGTCGTGGAGCCGCCGACTCCGTCGCGAGGGGGAGGCCGGAGGCCGCCGTCGGTCAATACGCTGGGTGGATGCGCCACTCCACCGAGCAGCGACCCCGGGACCTCGCCGCGAGAGCAGCCGAGTGGTTCGGCGTCGACTCCGGCTGGGAGCGCGTGCCCGCGGACCCGCGCGCGGCGTACCGCAACGACATCTACCTCGCGGTCTTCTTCACCGCGGTCGCGGTGCTCGCCGCGGAGCTGGCCCGCAGCTTCGGCCAGTTCGAGGACGTGGACCAGCCGGCCTGGCTCCTGTACCTGCTGTCCGGGGTGGCGGGGGTGTCGCTGGCGTGGCGCCGCCGCCGGCCGCTCCTGACGGTCTGCCTGGTCTACGCCCAGTTCCTCGCGGTGGGCCTGACCGTCCCGATGGTCACGGCGCTCGCGCCGCTCCAGGTCCTGTACTTCGTCGCCCTCTACACCGCGGTCGCGTGGGCGCGGGACCGGCGCGCGATGCTCCTGGTGGCCGGGCTCGTGGTTCTCGCGATGCTCGCGTGGCTCGCGTGGCAGCTCGCGGTCGGGTCGGGGATCGACGACTGGCTCGACGAGGTCGGCACGGGCGACCGGCGGCCCGGCCTGTTGCCGCCGGTCACGGCCTACGTGATCTCCATGTGGCTCGTGAACCTGGCGTACTTCAGCGGGGCGGTCGTCGCGGGCCAGCTCATGTGGCACGCGGCCCGGCGCCGCGAGCAGCTGGCGGAGCAGGCCGCCACGATCGAGCGGCAGGCGGAGGAGCTCCAGCGTCAGGCGGTCGTGGCGGAGCGGCTGCGGATCGCGCGCGAGCTGCACGACGTCGTCGCGCACCACGTCTCCGTCATAGGCATCCAGGCGGCCGCGGCCCGTCGGGTGCTCACCCGCGACCCGGCGGCGGCCACCGCGCCGCTCGCCACCATCGAGGGGGCGTCGCGCGACGCCGTCACGCAGATGCGCAGCCTGCTCGGCACCTTGCGCGACGTCGACCGGGGGCTCGCGGGCGGCCGCGCGTCCGCGCAGGTGGACCACCGCGCGCCGGAGCCCGGGCTCGCCGAGATCACCGGGCTCGCCGACGAGCCCGGCGTCGACGTCACCTACCGCCTCGTGGAGGACCCGGCGGGCGCGTCCGCCGAGGTCCCGGAGACGGTCGGCCTGAGCCTGTACCGCACCACCCAGGAGGCGCTCGCCAACGTGCGGCGGCACTCGACGGCCCGTGGCGCGAGCGTCGTCGTGCGCGTGGAGCGCCGCCCCGGCGCGGTCCCGGGCGATCCCCGGTTCCGGCACGGCTTCGCCGAGGTCGAGGTGCTCGACGACGGCAGGTCCCGCCCCGGCACGTCCGGCACCGGGCTCGGCATGCTGGGCATCCGGGAGCGGGTGGCGGCGCACGGAGGCGTCGCCGAGATCGGCCCGCGCGCGACGGGCGGCTACCGTGTCCGCGTGCGACTTCCCCTGCCCGAGGAGTGCCTGTGAACAGGCCGGACGCCGTGCGTGTCCTCCTCGTGGACGACCAGCAGCTGGTCCGGTCGGGCTTCGCCCTCATCCTGTCGGTGGAGGACGGCCTCGAGGTGGTCGGTGAGGCGGCCGACGGCGCCGCAGCGGTCGACCTGGCGCGGAAGCTCCGGCCCGACGTCGTCCTCATGGACGTGCAGATGCCCGTCATGGACGGCATCGAGGCCACGCGCCGGATCGTCGCCGACGACCTGGCGAAGGTGCTGGTCCTGACGACGTTCGACCACGACGAGTACGTCTTCGACGGTCTCGCGGCCGGCGCCTCCGGCTTCCTGCTGAAGAACTCGGACGCCGAGCACCTCGTCGAGGCCGTGCGGACCGTGGCGGCCGGGCACGCCCTCCTCGCGCCGCAGGTCACGCGGCGCGTGATCCAGCAGATGGTGGCCGGCGGGTCCGGCGCGGGGGGCGGCACGCCGCCCGACGCCGGACGCCCGCCCGTGCACGACCCTCGCCTCGGGGACCTCACCCCGCGCGAGCGGGAGGTGCTCGTGCTTGTCGGGACGGGCCTGTCGAACGCGGAGGTCGCAGCCGAGCTGTTCCTCGGCGAGGCGACGGTCAAGACGCACGTCTCGAACATCCTGTCGAAGCTGCAGGTCCGGGACCGCGTCCAGGCGGTGGTCCTCGCCCACCGCTGGGGCCTCGTCTGAGCGTTCGCCGGACGGAGTCGTGCGCGGGCAATGATCGTGTCCGGCCGGCGGGGGAGGCCCCGGATCAGCCGTGCGGGTGATCCGCCCCGTTCGTCCCCCGCCTAGCGTGGAGCACATGAGTCCTCAGCACACAGACGGCCCGGACCTGGAGGTCCGCGACCTCACCCGGGTCTTCGGCGCCGGTCCGGTCCGAGCGGTCGACGGCGTCTCGTTCACGGCGCCGTCCGGCCTGCTCACCGGGTTCGTCGGCGCCAACGGCGCCGGCAAGACGACGACCATGCGCATGATCATGGGCGTCCTCGCGATCACGTCCGGCGAGGTCCGCTTCGGTGGTCGTCCCGCCACCACGCAGGACCGTCGCACGTTCGGCTACATGCCGGAGGAGCGCGGGCTCTACCCGAAGCAGGCGGTCCTGGACCAGCTCGTCTACCTCGCGCGGCTCCGCGGCATTGATGCGACCGCCGCCCGCGCCGAGGTGCTGGACCACCTCGACCGCCTCGGCCTGGCGGGGCGCGCGAGGGATCACGTGGAGAAGCTGTCGCTCGGCAACCAGCAGCGCGTGCAGATCATCGCCGCGCTCATGGGGGCGCCCCGCGCGCTGATCCTCGACGAGCCGTTCAGCGGCCTCGACCCGGCGGCGGTCGAAGGCATGGTCGACCTCCTGCGCGAGCACACTGCGCGCGGCGTCCCGGTGCTCTTCAGCTCGCACCAGCTCGACCTCGTGGAACGGCTCTGCGAACGGCTCGTCGTCCTCAAGCAGGGGCGTGTCGTCGCCGACGGAGCACCGGCCGATCTGCAGAGCACCGGCACCGTGCGGCACCGGCTCGTCGTCTCGGGCGACGCCGGGTGGGCGCGCGGCGTCCCGGGGATCCACGCCATCGACGTGGACGGCCCGACAGCACTCGTCGAGGCCGTCGACGACACAGCGGTCCAGCGGCTCCTGACCACCGCGCTCGAGCGCGGCGCCGTGCACGAGCTCACTCCCGTCCGGCCCACCCTGGCCCAGATCTACCGTGAGGTGACCGCATGACCCGCTCCGACGTCGGACGCGACACCAGCAGCGCCTGGCTGCTCGTGACCCAGCGCGAGGTCGTGGTGCGCGCGCTGAACAAGTCGTTCGTCGTCGGCCTGCTCGTGTCGCTCGGGCTGATCGCCGGCCTGATGGCGTTCTTCACCTGGCAGGGCAGCCGTGCAGAGACGTTCACGGTGGCCGTCGAGGCGAGCGACACTGCCGCGGCCGCCACCGTGGCGGCCGCCGCCGCCGCGGCCAGGGCGGCCGCCGACGAGGCCGAGGAGTCGGGCGGGCCCGGCGCCGAGCGCGTCGAGGTGATGGTCCTCGAGGTGACCGGCGACGACGCGGCCCGTGCCGCGCTCGAGGACGAGACCGCGGACGCCTGGCTGAGCGGCGGGGACGCCGGGTGGACCCTCACGACGCTGCGGCAGCCCGACCTGGAGCTCGTCGGGCTCCTGACCGCCACCGTGCGCGAGGAGGTCGTCGCGGAGAACGCGACGGCCGCGGGTACGAGTCCGGAGGAGCTGACGGCCGGGAGCGAGCTTGCCACCGAGAGCCTGGACGGCGACGCGCTGGACCCGGGCCTGATCTACCTGACGAGCTTCGTCCTCGCGTTCCTGTTCTTCATGGGCGCGGTCGGGTCGGGCGCGATGATCGCGGGCAGCGTCATCGAGGAGAAGCAGTCGCGGCTCGTGGAGATCATCGCGACGGCGGTCCCGCTGAGGCACGTCCTCGCCGGCAAGATCCTCGGCAGCTCGGTGATCGCGCTGGCGCAGAACCTCCTGTTCGGAGTGGTCGGTCTCGCCGGGATCTCGTTCACGCCCTGGGCGCAGGCCCTGCCCGCGCTGTCGGCGTCGATGGTGTGGTTCGTCGTCTTCTTCACCGTCGGCTTCGTCGCCGTCGCGGCCCTGTACGCGGTGGCGGGCGCGCTCGCGTCCCGCACGGAGGACCTCCAGGCGACGACGACGCCGTTGATGCTGCTGCTCATGGGCATCTACGTGATCACGTTCAGCGCCGACGGCGTGCTGGAGCGCGTCCTGTCGTTCGTGCCGGTCGCATCGATCGTGTCGATGCCCGTCCGGGTGCTGTCCGGCGACGCCCAGTGGTGGGAGCCCGTGGTCTCGCTGCTGCTGCTGGTGGCGTTCGCCGTCGGGGCCGTGCTCGTGTCCGAGCGCGCGTACCGCGGGGCGCTCCTGCAGACCGGCGGACGGCTCACGTGGCGGCAGGCGCTGCGGGCCGAGGCCTGACGTCGCGGGCGCCGGGGCGCGTGGCCGCCCCGGCGCTCAGCGGCCCGTCGTCGAGAAGTGCTGGTAGTCCTTCGGCGCGTCCCACGACCCGCCCCAGGACCAGCCGGCCGCGGCGAACGCCCGGACCACGGCGTCGTCGGGCAGGATGACGGCCGGCTCGACGGGACGCGCCACGTACGCGGCACCGGCGGGCGGTTGCACGGTGCTGCCCGACACCCACGGGTTCTCGATCGGGTTCACGTCGATCGCACGCCCGTACGCGTGCTCGCTCCACCGGCGCGTGCCCGCGACGACGCGGCAGTTGAACGCCGACGTGTTGCCCGCCGCCATGGAGGCGTCGTCGCTCGCGCCGAAGTCGTCGACCAGGCGCATGGAGCGGATCGGGTAACCGGCGTCGAACAGCGCGCGGAGCACGCCGACGAGGCCGTCCGCCACGTCGGCGTGCACCACGAGCTCGCCCTGGGCGGTTCCGCCGTCGACGGTGCGGTGCATGGCCGCCAGGTACCGCAGGTCCGACAGGGGGACGGGACACCCCTCCTGCCAGGAGACGCCCACCATGCGGGCCGCGACCTGGTCCGGGATCGGGGAGACGGAGGCGGTGAACACCGGGCCGTCCGACGGCGGGTCGGGTTCGGCGGTGGCGTCGCCCGGTGCGGGGGCGGGTGTACCGGCCGAGGGCGGCCCGGCCGGTGGCGACCCGGCCGCGGGGTCCGGCGGGGCCGGAGAGGCCGTGCGCGAGGGTGAGGCGGAGGGCGACGCGTCCGGCGTCGTGCACCCGGCGAGGATCGCCCCGGTGAGCGCCGCCCCGGTGAGCGCGGCGACGGCTCTCTCCGCGACCCGCGCCCGCCACGTTCTCCGCATCACCCCAGTCTTCCGAGGCCGGGGCGAGCGCGCAGCCCCGGCGCGACCCGCCGGGTGCTTTCTGGCGGAGTTTCGCGCCGGAGTCGTGCACCCGCCGGAGCGGGCGAAACGGTCACGCACGTGTCCCATCGCGGCAACACCCAGGAAACTCCTTGGCGGAACCATGAAAGACATGGTGTCCGCGCCCGGGACGCCCCGTCCGGCTGGAGGACCCCATGGACGCTTCGTTCGCCCCCGTTCCCGCGCCCGCCGCTCCCGCTGAGCAGCGGCGCACCAACCCGGGAGACGAGCTGACCGTCGACCCCATCGACCGCAAGCGCCGCGCGAACGCCGCGCTCCTGGAGCTGGCGATGGTCCAGGCGGCCCGCCGCGCGAGCTGACGCCCGGCTCTCGCGGCGCTCACCCCGGCCGCGTCCGCCCGGCCGACCAGGATGTGGGTTGCGGAATGAGCTCCGATTCCGCAACCTGCGTCCTGGTCGGCGGGACTCGCTCCCGGTGCGCAGCGCGCCCGCTAGCCTGCGCGGATGAGGTCACGCCGTAGCGGTGCGATGCACACGTTCGACCTGGTCGACGACGGCGAGGACGCCCGCGACGAGCCGGGTGCGGGCGTCGGCGGACGGACTGCTGTCGGGGACGGCGCCGGACGGGCGGGCAAGGGCGGCGGTGCCGACGCGATGGATGGTGCGGCTGCCGACCCCGAGCCCGCCCCGGAACCGTCCGCCCTCGACGTCGCCGTCCTCTGCGTCGGGCGTTCCCTCCGGCGGGTCGCCCGGGACCCGCGGCGGTTCCTGCCGCGCTCGCGCGCGGCACGCGTTGCGCTCGCGGGCGGGCTGGTCTCTGTCGTCGCGGCGGTGTCGGCAGGTATGACCGTGCACCGCCTGGCCGAGCAGGACGCGCGGCACGCCCTGCTGGCGACGGCGCCGGGCGGAGTGGTCAGCCTGGAACGTCCGCCGGTCAGCCGCTGGAGCGCCGGTACGTACGCCGCCGAAGACCTCCCGGTCGTGGTGCCGGGCGCGATCGTGACGGTGAACGGGGGCATGGTCACCGCGATCGACGTCGCGACCGGGAACCCGCGCTGGGAGGCCGAGGTGCCGGAGGGAACCGAGTGCGGTCCGGCTCCCGACGCCGGCGCGGGCCCCTCGGCCCAGGTCGAGGCGGCTCTCCCGCTCGACCGGATCGTGTGCGTGACCGGCGGTCCGGAGCCGTCGGTGACGGTGCTGGCCCCGGACGGGACGGTGGTCGCGATCCGTGACCTGGACCCCTGGCCGGGGACGTATCACCCCGCCGCGGACGGCGGGCTGCTGTATGTGGATCGGGTCGAGCCGGCGCTCGAGCCGCTGATCGTCGCGGGCACCACGGCCGGGGACGTCTGGGACGGGTTCGTCCAGCTCGAGGACTGGTCGGTGCTCCCACCAGGGTGGGCCGGCCAGGCAGGAACCCGCCCCAGGGTCAGCGTGGCCATGCTCGACGCGGTCACGGGCGACACACGCTGGGAGTACGAGCTGATGAACCGGGGCTGGGACCCCGCCTTCTGCGCGGACGTGACCGTGCAGGGCGACACCCTGTCCGTCGACGTCGGAGTCGTGACGGTGACCTCGACGCCGACCCTCGTCAGCGTCATGACCTGCGGTGCCGGCGCGGTCGTCACGCCCGACGGTACGCCGCTCGACAGGTACGACTACCCGCTCGCACGGCCCGACCGGGCCGGCATCGGACAGCAGATGTTCGGCGCGCAGACCCTCGAGCCCTACGCCGACGGCGGTTACGTGCGTCGCATCCCGGACGCCGAGACCCTCCTCGACATCGACGGCAACGAGGTCCTCACCGCCTGGAGCGGTGCCACGCTGCTCAACCCGCTCTCGACGGACGGCGACCATCGCGACCTGATCCTCACCTCCGGAGGGATCACGCTGATCGGGCAGGACGCGGCAGGGGCGGAGCACTGGCGCGTGCGGGCGGGGGACGTGCTGGTCGTCGCGCGCACCGCCGACGCGATCGTCACCGCGCTCCCCACCGGGGAGCTCGCCGCCTACGACCCGGCGACGGGCGCATCGCTCTGGAAGGGCATTCGTGTGTCCGGTACCTGGGCGCAGGCCTTCCACAGGAGCATCGTCTCCGCGGCCACGGACGGCGAGACGGTGCTGCTCGCGCTGGGCCTCGAACCGACTCAGGTGCTTCAGCCGTACAACCTGCCCGCCGCCACGGCCTGGGACCGCGCGGCACCGTGACGCGACCGGCCGGCGTGCGGCTCGTCGCCGTCGACGTGAGCTCGGGGCGGATCCTCTGGGAGGCCGAGCGGGACAGCGGCCTCGCGCCGTGGCTCGTCGGCGTGGACGGGCACCTCGTCGAGATCACTCGCCTCGAGGATCTCGACGAGACGATCGGCGCCGACGGCGAGCGGGTCACCGTGCGGCCCGGCATGGTGGTCGGCCTCGGCTGAGAGGCCCCGATAGCCTCTCCCCGTGACCTCGCCCCGCGACACCGACCGAGTGCACTCGTTCGACCTGGTTGAGGAGGACGGCTCCGACAGCCCTGACGGCACCGGCTCCTCCCTCGCGCCGGACGGCGCGTCGGTCCCGGACGCCCCGGCCGCGCCCGGGACCGACGACGGCATGATCGTCGGCGTGCCCGAGTTCGGCGAGAAGTCCGCCGACGACCAGGGCGAGGCGGTGCAGCGGGCTGAGCGTCCGGCGTCGGGCAGCGGGTTCCTGGCGGGTGCCGGCGAGCGGGTGTCAGGTGCCCTCGCCACCGTCCGCGACCGCGCCGCGACGGGCGCCCGCGCCGGAGCCACGGCCGTGCGCGACCGCATCCCGCGCAGCCGCCGGGGACGGGCGCTGCTCGCTGCCGGCACCGCCGCGGTGCTGGTCGCGGGCGCGGCGGGCGGCGTCGCGATCGACCGCCTCGTGGACGCGGCGCACCTGCGCGCCGCCCCGGGCGGCGTGACGACGCTGGCGCTCGAGCCCGCGCAGAGGTGGTCGGTCGAGGTGACGTCGCCGCTGAGCGCGCACCTGGTGCGGATGCCAGGCGTGGTCGGCGTGGTCACGACGGACCGCGTGCTGGGCCTCGACCCGGCGACGGGTGCGGAGCGGTGGTCGGTGCCGCTGGGCGCGAACGCCTCGTGCGGGCCGCTGCCGGCCGTGCGGTCCGAGGCGGCGCTCGTGCTGGACGAGCTCGTGTGCATCTCCTCGGACGAGGCGACGGAGGCGAGCGATGGCGCCCCGGACCCCGAGTCCGAGCGGACCGTGACCGTCGTCGACGCGGACGGCACCACGCAGGAGCGGACGCTCGAGCCCGGCGCGACCGCGGTGCCGGCGGCCGACGGCGGCCTGTTCGTCGTCGAGCGCACGGGCGACGCCCCCGACGAGGCCGCTGCCATGGCCGGTCTGGAGATCGTTCGTGACGCCGAGGGCAACGAGATCTCCCTCGGCGGCACGCTCCAGGACGGCTGGGACCTCGAGGTCCGCCTCGAGGACGCCGCGACGGGCGAGACCCGCTGGGAGCGCGGCCTGCCGTTCGTGCCGGTGGACGCGTCGTTCTGCGTGACCTGGGCCGACCGCGAGCCGGAGCTCGACCTCGACGGTCCGATCTCGGCGGTCGCCACGCCGAGCGCGCTCGCCGTCGGCGCCTGCGGCGTGCAGGGCGTCTTCACGCCGGAGGGCGATCCTGTCGAGACGCTCGGGGAGCTGACGAGCGCCGGATGGGAGCCGAGTCCCGCGGACCAGGCGTCGCTACAGGTCTTCGTCCAGGACGGCGTGCCGAACGTCCAGCACGGCCTCGGCAGCCTGCCCGGGACGCGCTACCCGCTCGCGGGCGGAGGCTACGCCCGGTTGGACGGCCTCGTCGTGACCCCGGACGGCGAGCGCGTCCGCACGGACGGGACCGTCCTCGACCCGTTCACGACCGACGGTGGCGACGGCCCCCTCCTCGTCCAGCGGGACGGTGCGCTGGTCGCCCTCGACATCGACGGCACGACGTTGTGGACGTCCGAGCTGGTCGCCTACGGGGTGCTCGCCCGCACAGCGGACCTCGCCGTGGTCGCCGGGGTGCGTGGCGCGCTCCAGGGCGTGGATCTCGCCTCGGGCGAGGTCGTGTGGTCGGCCGACCCCGAGCTGCTCGTGCCCGGCATCACCTGGACCGGGCTCGACGCGCTGGTCTTCGCCGCGTTCACCGACGGCGACACGCTGCTGCTCGCGGTGAACGACGACCCCACGGACGCCGCGAACATCAACGCCCAGCCTGGCGAGGCCACCGCGCCAGTCACGAGCGGCCTGCGGCTCCTCGCCCTCGACCTCGACTCGGGCGAGGTTCGGTGGGAGCAGCGGCAGGAGACCCCCTACACGCAGCTCCTCAGCGTCGACGGGCACCTCGTGCAGATCACCGAGCAGGGGATCGCCGGCCTCGGGTGACGTGTCCTCCCGGAGGGGGTGAGCGGGAGGGCTGGGAGATACGCTCGCGCCATGGCTCGCAAGCGCCGCGACGACGCAGCCGCATACACGTTCGACCTGGTCGGCGACGACGCGGAGGACTTCGACGCGGGCCGGGCGCTCGTGACGCAGGCTGCGGCCCAGGCCGGCCGGCCCGGGGTTCCGGTGCCCGACGCCGGTGGTCCCGCCGTCGGCTCACCCGGCGGCGGCCTCACCACGAAGGACGGACCCGCCGCCCCGCCCTCGGGGTGGCGGGCGTGGCGGTCTCGCGCCACGACGTCGACCCAGGCCCAGGACGGCGCCACCTACCGCTTCGAGCTCGTCACGGACGAAGACGACGACGGTGACGTCGTCGCGGAGGTGCGCGACCGGGTGGCTGCGAACCGCCGGATTCTCGTCCCCGCCGTCGGGGCGCTCGCGGCGCTCACGATCGTCGGCGCCACCGTGGGCACGGTGCGTGAGCACCAGCGGGCGGAGCGCCTGCGGGTCGCGGCCGGTGGCGTCCTGTCGCTCGACGACGCGCCCGAAGAGCGGTGGCGGGCGCAGGTGCCGACGATGAACCTCGGGTTCCTGGACGGCGACCTCTTCGCCGCGGACGCCGAGGGGGTGCACGGGATCGACCCGCAGACCGGGGACGAGGCCTGGTCGGTGGCCCTCGACGACGCGCAGTGCGGTTCCATCGACGGCCAGTGGTGGTCGTCGATGCCCGACCTCGGGCAGCTGGTGTGCGTTCAGGGGACGGGCGACGACCGGACCCTCGTCGTCGTCGGGCCGGACGGCGCCGTCTCCGAGCCCCGGAGGCTCGACCCGGAGGCAGGTGTGCCCCACCCCGGACCACGCGGGACGGTCGTGCTGGTGCGGCGCGTCGGCGAGCCCGGGGATCCGGGGGACGCCGCGGTCGACTGCCTGCCGGACAGCTCGTGCAGCACGACGGGGCAGGTTGCCAGCGCCCGCGACATCGAGGTCCGGGTCGAGGACGCGGTCACCGGCGAGCTCCGATGGGAAAGCGCCGTCGACGCTGAGGTCGGTGGGGACACGTGGGAGTGCGTGAGCTGGAGCGAGACACGGACGAGTCTTGACCTCGAGGCGGTCCGGGTGGGCGGTGGCCCCACGCTCGTCACCATGGACGGCTGCGGCGTGCACGCGGCCTGGACGGCGGACGGGGCGACCCTCGGGGCCCGGCCCGTCGACGCGCCCGGGCCCTTCGGGCCCTCCTACACGGAACCGGTGCCCGGCGGCTACGTGCAGCGCAGCGTGCAGGTCGGGTCCGGGTTCAAGGACCGCTTCTACGGGCCGGACGGAACGGTCGAGCAGGAGGTCGACGGTTCCGTGCTGATCCCGCAGTCGAGCGACGGCACGGCGGACGGGTTTCACTTCGTCGGAGGCATCCCGACGTTGACGGCGTACGACGCCGGCTGGGGCACGCTGTGGAAGGCGTCGCTCCTCGTGGACAGGGTGCTCGCGGTGGCGGACGGCATCGTCGTGGTCGGGGGCACCTCGTCGACCAAGGTGATCGCCCTCGACCTCGCCACGGGCGGGGAACTGTGGGACTGGACCGTGCCGCCCGAGACGGTGTCCGACGACGGGAGCGTCGTCACCACCGGCGGTGGATGGATCAACCAGGCGTTCACCGACGGCCGGATCGTGGTGGTCGCGATGCAGGCCAGCTCGGGCATTGAGATGCCCCCGGTGATCTCCTACGGGCTCGACCTCGTGACGGGCGAGGTGGTGTGGACCGACGCGGCGCCCGGAGAAGCCACTCTGCTCAGCGCGGGCGGCCGCCTCTACCGGCTCGAGTTCACGCCGTCCCAGGACACGGAATTCGAGTGGAGTGCTGAGCTCGTGGGGCTGGGATGACCCCGCACCGGCACGCCGACGACGCATGGCGGATCGAGCTGGACGAGGGTGACCCCGAGTCTCAGCCCGCACCGCCCGACGGTGGGCCGGTGCAGCGGGACGAGCGCCCGGCGTCGGGCAACGAGGTGAGGGCGTGGCGCCGGCCGCACGAGCTGGTGGCCACGGCAGGCGTGCTGGCGCTCGTGTTCTGCGGCGGGCTCGTCGCGTCGACGCTGCGCGACCGCGCGTACGTCGAGCGGCTCCGCGGCGCACCCGGCGGCGTGCTCACGCTTCAGCACGAGCCGGCCGAGGCGTGGGCGCTGCCCGCTGACGTCGGGGCGGTGCTGACGGTGCCGGGCGCGGTCGTGCTCCCCTCGGCCGCCTCGCTCGTGGCCCTCGACCCAGTGAGCGGCGCGACCCTGTGGACGGTCGCGACCGGCCTCGACGCCGTGTGCGGGCCGGTCGACGTGGACGGCGCCGTCTCCCGCGTGGTCGACCCGGTGGTATGTGTGCACGGCGTCGGTGAGCGGGTCGCGACCGTCGTGGCCGCGACCGGTGAGGTCGTTGCCGAGCGGCCGGTTGCCGCCGGGACGCGCCCCGGGTCCCTGGGGACGGTCGTCCGTGCGCGCCGGGTCGGGGACCCCGTGCCGGCCGATCACGACGCGTCGGCGGCGTGCATCGAGACCGTGTGCACGTTCGAGGGGTCCATCGACCGTGGCCGGGACGTCGAGGTGCGCGCCGAGGACGCCGTCACCGGCGACGAGCGCTGGACGTGGCGGGTGCCCTTCTGGCCCGCCGTCGTGCCGGACTGCATCGACCGGCTCGCCGACGGACGGGTCGGGGTCGACGCCGAGCTCACCCGGGTCGAGGGCGCCCCCGCGTTCGTGCGCGTCGCCGGGTGCGGCGTCCATGCCGTCTTCGCCGACGACGGGCGGCGGCTCGACCCCGCCGGCGCCGGCCACTTCGTCGACGTCCACGCGCTGCCCGGGGGCGGATACGTCGCGCGGGGGCCGCAGCACGACATGCTGGTGGACGGCGACGTCCCGGCTGCCGCTCCCGGTACGGGGAGCGACGGCGAGGCGCCGCCGGCGGAGGGGCGGGAGCTGCCCGGCCGCCTGCTGCTGCCGCGTGCGACGGACGGGACCGACCCGGGCGTGCTGCTGGTCGACCTGGGCACCCGCGTCCGTGCCGAGGACCGGGACGGACGCGAGCTGTGGACGGCACAGGCGCCCGCCGCCCGCCTCCTCGTGCAGGCGGCGGGCGTGGCCCTCCTCGACGACGGTGCGGGCAACGTCGGCGCGGTCGACCTCGGCACCGGCGAGGAGCTGTGGCGGCAGAACCGCCTCGACGACGCCGCCGGCCTGGACGGCACGGTGTGGGCGCCCACGGTCGAGCAGGCGTTCACCGACGGACGCCGCGCGCTCGTCACGATGCGGGGCATGCCAGGTGACTGGCCTCAGGAGCTGTACGCCGTCGCCGTCGACCTGCGCACCGGGCGGATCGAGTGGGGCGCGAGGCTCGTCGGCCTGCGCTGGCTGGTCGCCGTGGACGGGGAGCTGGTGGGGGTGGGCGAGGGCCGCCTGGTGGGCCTGACGCCGTGACCCGCCCGCTCGGCCGGTGCGTCGGCTTGGTCGGTCCCGCTCGGGCGGTGGCGTGTCGGTGGGTCGGCCTAGGGTGGGTCGCATGAAGATCGGTGCGCACGTGGGCCAGGAGGACGCCGTCGCCGAGGCGAAGGCGATCGGGGCCGATCAGGTGCAGGTGTTCCTCGGAGATCCACAGGGCTGGAAGGGCCCCGAGTTCGGCTACCCGGGCGGTGCGGAAGCGCTGCGGGCCGACGCCGAGGCGGCCGGCCTCGACCTGTACGTCCACGCGCCGTACGTCATCAACGTGGCGTCCACGAACAACCGCATCCGCATCCCCAGCCGCAAGCTCCTGCAGCAGACGGTGCAGGGTGCGGCGCTGATCGGGGCCAAGGGCGTCGTGGTGCACGGTGGCCACGTCTCCGCGAAGGACGAGCCGGCCGTGGGGTTCGACAACTGGCGCAAGGCGATCGACTCCCTCGAGACCGAGGTGCCGGTGCTGATCGAGAACACCGCGGGCGGCGACTTCTCGATGGCGCGGCGGCTGGAGCGGATCGAGCAGCTCTGGGCGGCGGTGTCCTCCGCGAACGGGGCCGAGATGGTGGGCTTCTGCCTCGACACCTGCCACGCGTGGGCCGGGGGGATCGACCTCGCGACGGCCGTGGAGCAGGTGCGGAGCATCACCGGCCGCATCGACCTCGTGCATGCCAACGACTCGCGTGACGCCGCGGGCTCGGGCGCCGACCGGCACGCCCACTTCGGCGAGGGTTCCATCCCCGGCGAGCTGGTGGCCGGCGTCGTCGCGGCCGCGGGTGCGCCGGTGATCTGCGAGACGCACGGCGACATGGGCCCGGACATCGCATGGCTGCGCGAGCGCGTGGGCTGAGGCCAAAGCGCAGCGCAGGGTGGGGGCCGAGGAACGAGGCACGCGCCCGGAGCGAAGCGCCGGCCGCAGCCCACAATGGTGCAGCCTGAGGCCAAAGCGCAGCGCAGGGTGGGGGCCGAGGAACGAGGCACGCGCCCGGAGCGAAGCGCCGGCCGCAGCCCACAATGGTGCAGCCTGAGGCCAAACCGCCGGAGGGCGTGCACGTGGGGCAGGATCGGGGCATGACTCGAGTCGTCGTCACCGGATCGAGCGGCAAGCTGGGCCGCTTCGTCGTCGAGCACCTGGTCGAGAGCGGGTACGAGGTCGTGGCCACGGACCGCGTCGCGCCGCCGCCCGGCAGCGGGGGGCGGTTCACCGTGGCCGACCTGACGGACCTCGGCCAGGTCGTCGAGCTGCTGACCGGCGTCGACGAGGGCCGCCCCGCGGACGCGGTGGTGCACCTCTCCGCGATCCCCGCCCCCGGCCTGGCCACCAACGCCGCGACGTTCCGCAACAACGTGCCCGGCACGTACAACGTGCTGCGGGCCGCGCAGGTCGCGGGGATCCGGAACGTCGTCACCGCCTCGTCGGAGACGGTGCTCGGCCTGCCGTTCGACGTCCCGCCGCCGTACCTGCCGGTCGACGAGGAGTACGACCCGCTCCCGCAGAGCACCTACTCCCTCGGCAAGGTGCTCGAGGAGGAGATGGCGCGGCACTTCACGCGCTGGGACCCGCAGCTCAAGATCGCCGCGCTGCGGTTCTCCAACGTCATGCGGCCGGAGGACTACGCGCAGTTCGCCTCGTGGCAGGACGACGCGTCCGCGCGCCGGTGGAACCTGTGGGGCTACATCGACGGTCGCGACGGCGCGCAGGCCGTGCGCCTCGCGCTGGAGGCCGGCTTCACGGGCTTCGAGGCGTTCGTCATCGCGAACGCGGACACGGTGATGACGCGGCCGTCGGCCGACCTCGCGGCCGAGATCTTCCCCGGCGTGCCGCTCAAGCGGCCGCTCGAAGGTCGCGAGACGCTCCTGTCGATCGAGAAGGCCCGCCGGGTGCTCGGATACGCGCCGCGGTTCGGGTGGCAGGACGAGCTCTGACACCGGCCGGGCGGGTGAACGACCCCTGAACTCTGTCCGGCTTGTCCGGCAGATCCGGTCTCGTCCTGCGAGGCTGACCCCGTGACCGGCTACGACACCTCGTTCCTCGGCCCCGACCTCGCCGTGCCCCTGCCGGGCGCCAAGCAGGACGTGCGCCCCCTCGACTACACGCACTTCACCGTCCTGCTCGACCGGGCGCGCCGCCTCGCCGCCGCCACGGCCTGCACGATTGACGGCGCGACCCTCGTCAACCTGCCCCGATCGGGCACGTGGCGCCTCGACCCGCGCGTGCCGGCGGACGAGCAGGCCGGGCCCGAGCTCTACAAGAGCAACCCGCTGGACCGGGGTCACCTCGTCCGCCGCCTCGACCCCGTCTGGGGTGCGGCGGACGAGGCCCGCCGTGCCAACGCCGACACCTTCGTCTACACGAACGCCGCGCCGCAGGTCGGGCGCTTCAACCAGTCGAAGCAGCTCTGGAACGGCCTCGAGGACCACGTCCTGCAGTACGCCGCCACGCACGACCACCGCCTCGTGGTCCACACCGGCCCCGTGTTCGGCGACGACGACCCGGTCTATCGCGGGGTCGCCATCCCCCGGCTCTTCTGGAAGGTCGTCGGCTGGGCCGGCGCGCCGCCCGACTCTCAGGCTGACGAAGCCGGCCCCTCGCCCTCGGCAGGCGGGGTCGCCACGGTCCTCGCGGCCACGGCGTTCGTGCTCGACCAGACCCCGCAGCTCGACGAGGTCCAGCTCGAGCTCATCACCGCGCAGGCGCTCGCGGCCGACGAGATCCCGCCGCTCGGCCCGTTCCGCACCTACCAGGTGCCGGTCGCCGACGTCGCGGCGCTGACCGGCCTGGATCTGGGCCCCCTGGGGGAGGCGGACGTCCTCGCCGGACGCGAGCGGCCGGCGTCGGGCGCCGAACGGCCGAGCGAGATCATGATCCAGCGCGTGCCGCGGGCGCGCCGGTGGGCGCAGCTGCGATCGGCGGACCAGATCGTGCTCGGTGCCACACGGCCCACGGTGCGGACGCAATGAACAACCCAACCCAAGTTCGGCATAGTCTCTAGTCCCGTGAGCGACACCACCCAGACGGTCCGCGGTTCCGCACGCCACGAGGTGCCGGACCCGCTGCGGGACGACGTCCGACTGCTCGGCGGGCTCCTTGGCACCATCCTGCGGGAAGCGGGAGGCCAGGATCTGCTCGACGACGTCGAGCGCCTGCGCGAGCTGACGATCCGTGCCTACGGCGACGGCGACGCCGCGGCGCTGGACGAGGCCGCGGAGCTCGTCGAAGGCTTCACGCTGGACCGCGCCGAGCAGGTGGCGCGTGCCTTCACGTGCTACTTCCACCTCGCGAACCTGGCCGAGGAGTACCACCGAGTGCGCGTGCTGCGGGCACGCGAGGCGGAGATCAGGCGGGGCCCGGCCGTGCTCCCGGACACGCTGCCCGAGGCGTTCGCGCAGCTCACCGAGGAGGTCGGGCGGCCCGAGGCGCTGCGCCGGCTGAGCGAGCTCGAGTTCCGGCCGGTGCTCACCGCCCACCCGACGGAGGCCCGTCGCCGGGCGGTGTCCGGCGCCATCCGACGGATCGCGGACCTGCTGGACGAGCGGGACGAGCGCCGCCCCGGCGGCGTGTCGCTCGCCGAGAACGATCGCCTCCTGCTCGCCGAGATCGACACCATGTGGCGCACGTCGCCCATCCGGACCTCGAAGCCCAGCGTGCTCGACGAGGTCAAGACCGTCATGGGCGTGTTCGACGCCGTCCTGTTCGATGTCTTCCCCGCCGTCTACCGCCGCCTCGACGACTGGCTGCTGGCCGGCGATGCCGGGCGTGCCGCGCCCGTCGCCCGACCGTTCGTGCGGCTCGGCTCCTGGATCGGCGGAGACCGGG
Organism: Antribacter soli; assembly: GCF_021568775.1. Taxonomy (GTDB): domain Bacteria; phylum Actinomycetota; class Actinomycetes; order Actinomycetales; family Cellulomonadaceae; genus Antribacter; species Antribacter soli. Next base: position 100,669 of record NZ_JAKGSG010000022.1, read on the forward strand.
ACGGCAACCCGAACGTGACCGCCGAGATCACTCGTCAGGCTGCCACCCTCGCCGCCGAGCACGCCCTGTCCGCGCTGGAGGCAGCGACCCGCCAGGCGGGCCGGAAGTTCACGCTCGACCAGGACGGGACCCCGCCGTCGGCCGGGCTGAACGCGCTGTGGCAGCGCACGCGCCAGCTCTCGGAGGAGGTCGCGCAGCGCGCCGCGGTGGCCTCGCCGCACGAGCCCCACCGTGCCGCCCTGCTCGCGATCGCCGACCGCATCGCGGCGACGCGCCTGCGCGACGCCGACCTCGCGTACACCGACGCCGAGCAGCTCGAGGCAGACCTGCGCGTGGTACAGGACTCGCTCGTCGAGGCGGGCGCGTCGCGCGCCGCGTACGGCGACCTGCAGCGGCTCGTGTGGCAGGTGCAGACCTTCGGCTTCCACCTCGCCGAGCTGGAGGTGCGCCAGCACTCGCAGGTGCACGCCGCGGCGCTGGCGGAGATCGCCGAGCACGGCGTGGGCGGGCCGCTGTCGGAGCGCACCGTCGAGGTCCTCGACACCTTCCGGGCGATCGGTGCCGTGCAGCGGCGCTTCGGCGAGCGGGCGGCGCGGCGCTACATCGTGTCGTTCACGCAGTCGCCCGAGCACCTGGCCGCGGTGTACGAGCTCGCCGCGCGGGCCTTCCCCGACCCGGCCGACGCCCCGGTCATCGACGCGATCCCGCTGTTCGAGACCTTCGCCGACCTGCAGAACAGCGTGCCGATCCTCGAGGCGATGCTCGAGCTTCCGCAGGTGAAGTCGCGGCTCGCCGCGAACGGCCGGCGCGTCGAGGTGATGCTCGGGTACTCGGACTCGTCGAAGGACGTCGGGCCGGTCTCCGCGACCCTCGCCCTGCACGATGCTCAGTCCCGGATCGCCGACTGGGCACGCCAGAACGACCTCACGCTCACCCTGTTCCACGGGCGCGGCGGCGCGCTCGGGCGCGGGGGCGGCCCCGCCAACCGGGCTGTGCTGGCGCAGCCGCCGCACTCCGTCGACGGCCGGTTCAAGCTCACAGAGCAGGGCGAGGTCATCCTTGCCCGGTACGGCGACCCGACGATCGCCGCCCGGCACATCGAGCAGGTCGCCGCGGCGACGCTGCTGGCCTCTGCGCCCTCCACCGAGAAGCTGAACGCCTCCGCGGCGGCACGGTGGGCCGACCTGGCCACCGCGCTCGACGCGGCGTCGCGCGAGCGGTTCCACGCGCTCGTGCGCGCGGACGGGTTCCCGCAGTGGTTCGCGCAGGTCACGCCTCTCGAAGAGGTGGGCCTCCTGCCGATCGGGTCTCGCCCGGCGCGCCGCGGCCTGTCCGTGTCGTCGCTCGACGACCTGCGCGCCATCCCCTGGGTGTTCTCCTGGTCGCAGGCCCGCATCAACCTCGCCGGCTGGTTCGGCCTCGGGACCGCGCTCGCCGCGTACGGCGACCTGGCGTCGCTGCAGGCCGCCCGCGCCGAGTGGCCGCTGTTCGCCACCCTGCTCGACAACGTCGAGATGTCGCTCGCCAAGACCGACGAGCGCATCGCCGCGAAGTACCTGGCGCTGGGCGACCGCGACGACCTCGCCGCGATGGTCCTCGACGAGCTTCGGCTCACCCGCGAGTGGGTGCTGCGCATCTCGGGCAACGCGTGGCCGCTCGCGAACCGCCGGGTGCTCGGCCGCGCGGTCCAGCTCCGGTCGCCGTACGTCGACGCGCTCTCGCTGCTGCAGGTCCGGGCGCTGCGCGGCCTGCGGACCGGGGTCGACGGCGAGTCGGCGGTGGACGGCGACTACGCGGCGCGCCTGCAGCACCTGCTGCTGCTGACCGTCAACGGTGTCTCGGCCGGCCTGCAGAACACGGGCTGACCGGGTCTCGATGCTTGCGAGCGGCTCTGTTCGGCCGGAGGAGATGATTCACGTGGAACCAGTGCTGGTCGGTACGTCGCACGGCACCGACGACCCCGCCGGGCAGGCCGCCGTGCGTGCCCTGCTCGACGGCGTGCGTGCGGCGCGTCCAGGGCTCGACGTCCGCGAGGCGTTCGTCGACGTCCAGCAGCCCGAGCTCGGGAAGGTGCTCGCAGGCGCCGTCGCGGACGCCGGGTCCGCCGTCGTCGTCCCGCTCCTCCTGTCCACCGGGTATCACGTGCAGGTGGACATCGCCGAAGCCGTCGCGGCGGTGAACGCGTCGGGCAGCCTGGCCGTCGCGGCCGAGCCGATGGGACCCGACCCTCGCCTCGTCGACCTGCTCGCCGAGCGCCTCGCGGCTGTCGGGCCGCGCCCTGAGGACGAGCTCGTGCTCGCGGCGGCGGGCTCGTCCGTCGCAGCGGCGGCCGTCGCGGTGGAGGAGGTCACGCGCGGCCTCGCCGAGCGGCTCGGCCGCCCGGTCGCGGCGTCGTACGGCGCCGGAGCGCGCCCCCGGGTGCCCGACGCCGTCGCCGCCGCCCGCGCGTCCCTCGCCGAGCGCGCGGGTCCCGCGGGGTCTGGGGCGGGCGGGGCCGGGCGGGTGGTGGTCGCGTCGTACCTGCTCGCGCCCGGGTACTTCCAGGACCGCGTGCTCGAGGCCGGCGCCGACGTGGTGAGCGAGCCGCTCGCGCTGCCCGGTGCGGCGGACCCGCGACTGGTCGCGCTGGTGCTGGACCGCTACGACGAGGCGGCGGCCCGCCTGCCGCGGTAGAAGTCAGATCGAGATGATCTTGAACTGCGTCCCGTGCGGGTCCGCGATCGTCGCCATCCTGCCGTAGGGCGTGTCGATCGGCGGCTCCAGGACGGTCCCGCCGAGCTGCGTCGCGAGCTTCGCCGTGGCGTCCGGGTCGTCCGAGCCGAGGTAGACCGTCCAGAAGGACGGGACGCCGTCGGGCAGGTCGTGGGTCGCGTCGAAGATGCCGGCGAGGGCGTCGTCCCCCGCGCCGAAGGTCGCGTACCGGAAGTCCTCGGTGTCGCTCATCGTATGGACGTCCCACCCGGCGACGGCGGCGTAGAAGTCGACGGCTGCCTCGTAGTCACGTGTGTGCAGCTCGTGCCAGGCGGCGGTGCCGTGCTCGCCGTACAGCCCGTACCCGGTGTGCGCCATCGGCTCCCAGAACCCGACGGCGGCCCCCGACGGGTCGATCACGGTCACGAACCTGCCCTGGCCGGGCACCTCGTCCGGACCGTACGCGACGGTGCCGCCATGCTCCGCCGCCGCGACGGCCGTCGCTGCTACGTCGAACGACTTGAGGTACGTCCCCCAGACGGCCGGCTGACCGGGGAGGGCCAGCGGCCCGACCCCGGCGATCGCCTGACCGCTCTTCGAGAACTGGCCGTAGTCGCCGAACTCCGGCCCGAAGCTCGTGTACGTCCAGCCGAACAGGCCGGTGTAGAACGCGACGGTCGCCTCGAGGTCGGGCGTCCCGAGGTCGATCCAGATCGGGGCGCCGTCGGGCAGGGCGGGCGTTGCGGGCATTCTGTCCTCCTGTGGCGGGTGGTTCCTCACGCTCGCACGGATCGACGGCCGCGTCGCGCGGAGCGTGGCGCCGTTCGCCGGAGCTCAGCGGGGCGCGGCCAGGGCCGCAAGGACGCGGTCCACGCTCGACCGCAGGCCCCATCGCTCGGCGAGGGCGTCCAGCCCCATGGGGTCGTGCGGGGCGCTCGGGACGGCGTCGGCGAACTCCCCGACGGGCGCGTCGCGTGCCACCTGCACCACCAGCGGCGCGACCTTCAGGTAGTCGTCCGCCTCCGTCAGGCGCTTGCGGAGCGTCGCGGTGAGGCCGGGGTCGCCCGCGTCACGCGCGGCCAGGATCCCCGCGAGGTCGCCGTACCGCTCCAGAAGCTTCGCGGCAGTCTTCTCGCCGATGCCCGGGACGCCGGGCAGGCCGTCGCTCGGGTCGCCGCGGAGCAGCGCGAGGTCGGCGTACGCCGCGCCCGACCGCACCCCGTACTTCGTGGCGAGCAGCGCCTGGTCCACGACGTCCGGGTCGCGCACCCCGCGCGCCGGGTACAGCACGCGGACGCCTGCGGCGTCGTCCACGAGCTGGAACAGGTCCCGGTCGCCGGTCACGATGTCGACGCGGTGCGCACCGTGCCCGACGCCGGACGGGTCGCCCGCCTGCACCGGCTCGCCCGGGTGCGTCCCGCCGAGGATGGTGGTGCCGACCGGTCCGGCCTCCGCCGTCGGTCCGACCTCGCGGGTGGTGAGGGTGCCGATGACGTCGTCCGCCTCGTAGCCGGGGGCGCCGATGCGGGTGATGCCCAGCGCGGCGAGGACGTCGACGATGACCGGGATCTGCGCGGTGAGGACGTCCGGGACCACCTCGACGTCCGGGCTGGTGCCGTCGCCCGGGACGGCCACGCGATGCGCCTTGTAGGAGGGGATCGCGGCGACGCGGAACGCGGGGCGCCAGTCGTCGTCCCAGCACGCGACCATGCGGTCGGGACGGTGCTGCGTGAGGAGCCACGCGATCGTGTCGAGCAGGCCGCGGACCGCGTTGACCGGCTGCCCGTCGGGGGAGCGGAGGGTGTCGGGCACGCCGAAGTAGGCGCGGAAGTAGAGGCTGGCGGAGTCCAGGAGCATCAGGCTCATGCGCGCCAGCCTGCCACTGTCGGGCGCCCCTCGCCGCCGCCCGCGCCGGGTGGCCGGCCGCCGCCCGCGCCGGGTGGCCGGCCGCCGCCCGCGCCGGGTGGCCGGCCGCCGCCCGTCACAGCACGGCGGTGGTCAGCGCCAGACTCGCAGCGACCGCGCCGACAGTCACCACCAGGGTGCCGAGCGCGTTGGCGATGGCGAGCCGCACCCGCCCCGACTGTGCCAGTCGGACGGTTTCCACAGTGGCTGTGGAGAACGTGGTGAACCCGCCGCAGAGCCCTGTGGCGAGCGCGAGCCGCCAGGGGTCGAGCGCCTGCGCCCCTGCCCCGGCGGCCAGGATCACGCCTGCGACCACGCCGATCACCAGGGAGCCCAGCACGTTCACCGTGAACGTGCCCCACGGGAAGCCGCCGGTCGTGCGGGCTCGGATCTCGCCGTCGAGCACGAAGCGGGCGGCGGCGCCGACGCCTCCGCCGAGGGCGACGAGGAGGAGCGCGATCACGGGCGCCTCGCCCGCGAACGTGCGGCGTTCGAGCGCCGGGCAGCGGGGCGGCGGGCGCCGAGCGCGATCCCCGTCACGCACGCGGCCGTCCCGACGACCAGCGTCACCGCGACGTAGCCGAGCGCCGCACCCGTCGCGCCTCCGGCGAGCAGCCGCTCCGTCTCGAGGGCGAGAGACGAGTACGTGGTGAACCCGCCGAGCACCCCGGTGCCGATCCCGAGTCGCAGCCGCCGGAGGCGGGACGTCTCGGGCCCGCGCCGTCCGAGCGCCTCGAGCAGCCAGCCGAGGACGAACGCGCCGACCACGTTCACGGCGAGCGTGGCGAGCGGCCACCCGCCGGTCCGCGCCGCGTCGGGCAGAGCAAGAGCGACGCCGTAGCGGGCGGCGGAACCGACCGCGCCGCCGAGAGCGACGAGGCCGGTCAGCGCCGGGTACCGGTGCGGCGGTCGCGTCACACGTACCTCCCGGTCTGTGCGTGGAGTCTGTGTGGTCGAGGCTCCGGAGGCGACAAGTATCCCCGACTCAGTGATCGAGAGCGGGTGGGAGGACGACGACGGGGCGACGCTGGTCGTGGGACAGGCGCCCCGCGACCGTACCGCCGACCAGGTGTGACGCCCAGCCGCGCAGACCGGTGCGCCGCGCGCCCACCACGATCATGGCGGCCCCTACCTCGTCCGCCACGCGGGCCAGCTCGCGCGCCGGGTCGCCCACCGCGCGGACCGCGCTCCACGGCAGCCCCACGTCGCGCATCGACCGTTCGAGGCCGAGCAGCGGGTCGGCGCCGTACGCGTCGTCGGACACGACGATGTCCGGGTCCACCGACACGGCGAAGCCACCCGACGCCACCGACGTCTCGTCGACCCATACGCACACCAGCTCGACGAGGCTCCCGCCCAGCGCCTGGACCAGCCCGGCGGCACGGCGCGGCAGGTCGGGGCAGCTGTGGTCAACACCGACCACGACCGATCGCACGCTCACGCGACGAGCGTACGGCCCGGAGGTCAGCGGGCCCACCCTTCGCTGCACCTCCGGCTCAGTCCGGGTACTTGTTCGCCTGAGCCTGCGGTTCCGCTCCGGGCGGGTCCCTTGCTTCGCTGCGGGCCCACCCTTCGCTGCACCTCCGGCTCAGTCCGGGTACTTGTTCGCCTGAGCCTGCGGTTCCGCTCCGGGCGGGTCCCTTGCTTCGCTGCAGGCCCACCCTTCGCTGCACCTCCGGCTCAGTCGAGCCGTTCCGGCAGCCCGAAGCGGCCGAACCAGGTCGCCGTGTCCAGAAACGTCGTGATGCCGGTGACCTGCTCCCCGTCGTCGTCCAGCACGACCAGGCCCCACGGCACGTGGCCCCCGGCGGGGTCGGGCCGGTACTGCCCGAACGCGAGCGATCCGTTCGCCTGCACCGGCACGCAGCGCGATCCCTCGCACCCGGCGCCCGGCCCGGTCATCCACGCCCGGATCCGCTCGGGACCCTGAACCCACATGGTGTACGGCGGCATGTTGAGCACTGCGTCGTCGTGCAGGAGCCGGACCAGCGCGTCCATGTCGTACCGCTCGAAGGCGTCCACGTACTGCTCGAGCAGGAGGTTGTCCTCGCTGCCCGACGCCGGGCCCTCGCCGCGGGCGCGCGCCTCACCCCGATCCGGCGCCCGCTCGGCGAGCGTGGCACGGGCTCGCTGCAGGGCGCTGTTCACCGATGCGACCGTCGTGTCGAGCAACGTCGCGACCTCCGCCGCGGGCCACCGCAGGACCTCGCGCAGGATGAGCACCGCCCGCTGCCGGGCCGGCAGGTGCTGCAGGGCGGCCACGAACGCGAGCCGGACGGACTCGCGCGCCACCGCTGTGTCGGCCGGGTCGCCCGGGCCCGGCAGCACCTGGTTGTCCGGTACGGGTTCCACCCACGCCTCCTCGGGCAGGCTGTCCCCGAAGTTCTCCTCCACCGGCGCCGACGACGGCCCGAGCCCCATCGGCCGCTCCCGCCGGGCGCGGCTCGACCCCAGCTGGTCGAAGCACACGTTCGTCGCGATGCGGTAGAGCCAGGTGCGCAGGGACGACCGGCCCTCGAACCGGTCGTACGACCGCCACGCCCTGAGCATCGTCTCCTGCACCGCGTCATCCGCGTCGAAGGCGCCGCCGAGCAGCCGGTAACAGAAGCCGGTGAGCTCGCGCCGATGGGCCTCGAGAGCGGACGTCAGCTCGTCACCCGCAGCGGGGGCGACGGGGCGCGCATCGGCACTCGCGTTGGCTAGCTGTGTCATGCCTCACACCGTACGCGCCGCCACCGACACGGTCGCGGGAGGGGCCGAGGCCGGATGACCGGCCTGGTGACAGGCCCCCTACCTCGCCTCAGGACGGTCCATCTCGAACCACACCGTCTTGCCCGGGTGGCGCGCGCGCCGGGAACCGCGCGCCGCGGCGTCGTGATGCCGCTCCACCCCCCAGCGGGAGGCGAGGCGATCCAGGAACTGCACGCCGCGCCCGCCGAGGTCGCTCACGGCGGGATCGCGCAGCTCCGGCTGGGCGGGCGATGAGTCTCGCACCCCGATCCGCACGCGCCGCGCGTCCACCTCGACCGTTGCCGTGAACGGCGCCTCGCCGTGGTCGAGGGCGTTGGTGAGCACCTCGCTGGTCAGGAGCATCAGCGTCCGCCGCTGGTCGAGCGGGACGCCGCAGCTCTCCAGGACGTCGTCGACCCACACGCGTGCGGGTGCCAGGTCACCGCGGGAGTCAGCCACCTTGCGCTCGGCGAGGGCGGGCCCGCTGGGCGACGGCGGCCCGGTCGGGGCCGGGACCCGGACACGCACGGCGAGCACGGCGACGTCGTCCCGCTGCCGGTCGCCGACGAGCTTGCGCACCAGCGTCACGGGCAGGGCAGCCGTGGCCGTGGTCCGAAGCTTGGCGAAGGCCGCCTCGAGATCGCCGAGCCACTCGTCGGGGTTGGTGCAGCGCTGCTCCACGAGCCCGTCGGTGTAGAGCAGCAGGGTCTCGCCGGGCCGCAGGACCGTGACGTGGTCGGTGCGTGCCGTCGTGGGGACCACGCCCAGCATGAGGTCGGGCCGGCCGGCCAGCCGCTCGACGCGACCGTCGGCGCGCAGCACCATCGGCGGTGGGTGGCCGGCGTTGGACCAGGTCAGCTCGTACGCCCCGGCGTCTGGCCCCTTCGCACCCCGTCCGTGCCCGCGGTGGCGCTCGAGCCGCGCCACGACGGCGGTGCCGCTGGCCCGCAGGCTCAGCCCGTCGTTCGCCTTGTCGAGCAGCGTGAGCAGCGCCGACGGCGACTCGTCGTGGCTCCACGCGAGGGCGCGCAGCAGGGACCGGAGCTGGCCCATCTCCGCGGCGGCCCGCATGTCGTGGCCGGTGACGTCTCCGATCATGACCATCACGGCGTCGTCGTCGAGCGGCACGGCGTCGTACCAGTCACCACCGACCTGGTCGGAGCGCGTGGCCGGCGAGTAGGTGGTCGCGAGGTCGAGGTGCGCGACGTCCGGGAGCTTGGAGAGCATCGCGCTCTGCAGCGTCTTGGCGGTGTCGCGCCGCTCCTCGAGGAGCCGGGCCCGCTCGAGCGCGTGCGCCGTGTAGTGCGCGAGGGCCGATTCCAGGGCGAACGTGTCCTTGTCGGGCTCGCGGTCCTGCTCCCACACGAACGCGATGACCGCGACCACCACGCCGCCCGACAGCACCGGCAGGAACGACCGCGCGCCGAGCGCAGAGTTGATGTAGCCCACCACCGTCGGGAACGCCTTCGTCAGCTCCTCGGTGGACCGGAAGAACAGCGGCTCGCCCGTCCGCGCGACGGCCGCCGACGGCCGGTCGTCCTCGATCCGCGCTCGGATGCCCTCGCTCGGGAACTCGGGCTCCGCGTGCGTCAGGCTGAGATAGGTGAGTCCTCGCCGGTCCTGGTCCGTGACCGCGATGGCGCAGTAGCGAGCGCCGATCCCGGTGGTCCCGACGTCGGCGATCACCGCCTCGATCTCCTCGATCGTGTTGGCGTTGGCGAACGCCTCGCTCAGGGAGAGCAGGAAGCGGCTGCGGCGGTTGGCCTGGACCGCGGCCTTCTGGATCCGCCGCGCTCGCTCGCTCTCGGCCCGCATCCGCAGCTCGGCCGAGCATGCGGCGGCGAGGTCGGCGAGCGACGCGAGGTCGTCGGCGGACCAGGTGCGCGGCTGGCCGTCAACGGCGCACAGGGCGCCGACGGCGCGGCCGCGCAGGTCGAAGATCGGGTAGCCGGCGTACGCGACGAGGCCCATCTCCCGCACCACGACGGTGTCGCGCACTCGTTCGTCGAGGCGCGCGTCGCTGAGCACGAGGGGCTTTCCGTCCACGACGACCTGACGGGTGAGCGGGCCGTTCATGGCGAGCCTGCGTTGCGTCTGCAACGGCTCCGGCAGGCCTTCCGCGCCGGGGTAGACCTGGCCCTCGGGGAGCACGAACGAGACCATCGCGGCGGGGACGGAAAGCTGCCGGCGCACGAGGCGGGCGAACCGGTCGAAGGCTTCGTCGGCGACGGGGGTGCCCAGGCCGACATGCGCGAGATCGCGCACAGCCTGGAGGTCCGTCGGCATCTGCCCAGTATTGCCGGAGGACCTACGGCACGCGACTGGTGCCCGGAAGCCTTGCGGCGGTCCCCCGGGCGGCGACGTCCCGGTGCGCGCCCGGCGACGAGGCGTCAGACCTCGAGCAGTCCCCGCTGGTGGGCCAGGTTGACGGCTTCTGCCCGGCCCGACGCGCCGAGCTTCGCCAGGACGTTCGAGACGTGGACGCTGACCGTCTTCGTGGAGATGAACAGCCGCTCCCCGATCTGCCGGTTCGACAGTCCCTGCGCCACGAGGGTCAGCACCTCTTCCTCGCGCTCGGTCAGCGTCGAGGTGGTCGGCTGCCGCACCCCCGGCAGGTCGAGGCGACCGCGGCGGGCGAGCGAGCGGACGGCCTCCGCGAGCGGCGCGGCCCCCATGGCCTCCGCCTCGGACAGCGCCTCCGCCGCCTCGAGCTCCGCCGTCTCCCGCTCGCCGGCCCCCAGCAGGGCTTCCGCCCACCGATGGCGCGAGCGTGCCAGCTCGTAGCGGTACCCGAAGTCGAACGCGTTCACCGTCTCCTGCCACAGGCTGGCGGTGGCGCGCCAGGCTCCGGCAGGGTCCGTCCCGCTGCCCGACGCCGGACCCGCAGCCGGGTGCACCGTGCCGGCCTCGCCCGGGCCCGGGCCGGCCAGGGGTGACGCGGTCCCGGGGATGCCCGCGATCGCGTGCAGGCGTGCGTTCTCCGCGGCGACGCGCAGCAGCCAGGCGCGGCCCTCCGGCCCGAGGACTCCGCCGCGCGGCCGGCCACGCTGGGCGGTCTCGTGTGCCACGGCGAGCAGGGCGTCCCCTCTGGCGACGCGCGACGGGTCGCCGCGGCCGGGCCCGAGGTCCGCGGCAGCGGCGTCGGCCAGCGCGGCGGTCGCGAGCGCCGAGAGCCAGATCCGGCCGAGGAAGAACTCCGACCAGACCGCGCCGAGGTGGGCCGTCAGCTCCTCCGCGAGGGTGACCGCCTCCTCGTACCGGCCCGCCCAGGTCAGGGCGTCGACGAGGCAGCCGCCGGCCACGAGGGCGATCATGCCGTCCCTGTCCCAGCCCGCGCGCAGCGCCTGGCCGCGCTCGATCGCGTCGGCGTCGCCGCGTGCCACCGTCGCGTACATGCGCGAGCTCGCAAGCCACTGCTCGGCCCCCGGCGACACGTCGCCGATCGGGCGGTCGGCGAGGTCGCCCGAGAGGTAACGCCGGATCTCGTCGACGACCCGCAGCTCCAGCCCGGCGCTGCTCCATCCGAGCCCCAGCTCCTCCGCCCGGGCGAGGGCCTTCTCGAGCACCTCGCCGGCGGCGTCGAGGTGTCCGGCGTAGAAGCGGTTGGTGCCGATGTTGAACCAGCAGCGCAGCTCGGTGAACACCTCGCCCGCGTCAGCGGCGCGCCCCCGTGCCGATTCGAGCAGGCGCGCCGACTCGTCTGCGTCGTCGACGAGGAGGACCGCCAGCGTCGTCAGGGCGTCCGCCTCGGCTCCCGGGTCCGGGACGGCGCGGGCCACCTCGACCGCTCGCTCGGCCAGCAGACGCGCCTCCTCGTCCCGGTCGACGGCCGCGGTGCTCAGGTACATCGTGGCCCGCGCCCGTACTGCGAGGGTCCAGGCGTAGGCGGACGACGGCGTGTCCGGCAGCACGTCGAGCGCGGACTTCGTCAGGTCCGCCGCCTCCTGGGTCGCGTCGAGGTTGTCCACCTCCAGGAGCCGGCGCGCCAGCACGTACTGCAGGGTGGCCTGCCGGGCCGGGTCGTGCGCGAGGGCGTCGACCGCGCGGCGGGTGAGCCGGATCGCGCGCGTCGGGTGGCCGGCGCGCACTGCCGCCTCGCCGGCGGCAAGGGCCAGGTCCACCCGGTCCTCGCCGAGCAGCTCCTCGGCGTGCGGCACCGACTCCCACAGAGTGAGCACCTGCTCGAGGTGCCGGAGCTGCTCCTCCGGTGCGAGGAGGCGGCCTGCCCGCCGGGCCGCGTCGCGGGACGCCACGAGCGCCGCCGGCAGGTCGTGCGCCTGCAGGGCGTGGTGGGCGCGCTCCGCGGCCGAGCCCAGCGTCATCGCGTCGGGACCCTCCTGTCCCATGGCGGCGAGATACGCGCGGTGCGCGGCCGTCCGCTCGCCCGGAAGGAGGTCGAGGTAGAGCGCCTCGGCGAGGAGCGCGTGCCGGAACGCCAGGTATCCGTCTTCCACGACGAGCACCTGCCGGCCGACGGCTTCCCTCAGGGCGGCGTCGATCCGGGCCGCCGCCCCGGCGAGCGACGCACCGGCGAAGTCTGGGCCGGTGGCGGGCGCGACGTCGTCGGGCGCACCCGGTGCGCGCAGGTGGGCCGCCGCTGCGCGGAGCACGTCCTCGCGGACCCGGCGGCCCGCGACCGAGGCAAGTCGCACAACCTGCTGCACGTCTGGTGCGAGCTGCTCGAGGCGTGAGTGGAGGACGTCCGCGAGCGACCACGGCAGGCCGCCTTCGAGGCCGGCGTTGAGCAGCTCCTCCGCGAAGAACGCGTTGCCCTCCGAGCGGCTGCGGACCTCCTCGAACGCGCCCGCGCCCAGCGGGTCGCCAGCGAGAGCCGTCGTGAAGTCCCGTAGCTCGTCCGTGGTGAACGGCGCGAGGTCCATGCGCTCCGTGCTCGGGTCTCGGTGCAGCTCGGCCAGGAGCCGGCGCAGCGGGTGCCGGCGGTCCACGTCGTCCGAGCGGTACGACACCACCACCAGCACGTGCTGCGAGCGGAGCCGGGACACGACGAAGCGCAGCGCATCCCGGGACGACGCGTCGGCCCAGTGCGCGTCCTCGATCACCAGGACGAGCGGGCGGCCCGGCTCGCCCGCCGCGGCGAGGCTCCGCGCGATCCCGTCGAAGAGCTGGAGCCGCTCGTCGTGCGCGGCCTCTGTGCCACCACCCGGTTCGAGCAGGCGCCACAGCGCGGGCCGCTCCGCGACGAGCGCGGCGACCCGGGCGCCCACCTCGGTCGAGGCGCCGCCGCCCTGAAGCTGGGTCAGCGCCTCGGTGAACGGCAGGTACGGGATGCCCACCTCGCCGAGGTCCACGCAGTGCGCCACCACGACCGTGGCGCCGTCCTGCCGGGCCTGCTCGGCGACGTGCGCGATCAGGCGGGACTTACCGACTCCCGCGTCACCACCGATCAGGACCATCCCCGGAAGACCCGACGCGGCACGGCCGACTGCCGCCAGGAGAGAAGCGACCTCCTCCTGGCGGGCGACCAGCGGAACCCCGGCAGACCTGCGCACGCTGTCATCGTGCCACCAGACACCGACACTCTCCGCCGAGCCGCTCGCGATGGACGCCGTCGTGGCCGGGGACGGCGAAGGTGCCGTCCCCGCAGCCCGGGGTCCGGCACCTTCTCCGCTCACCGCGACGGGACCGCCGCTCATGCGAACCGGTGTCCGCGCGCTTCGCGAGGGCGCATCCCCTCGATGCCCTTCGCGATCTCCTCCGCCCGGCGGCGGGCGGCCTCCTTGCAGTCCTCGTTCTTCTGTGCGGCGCCGCGGGCCACCCGGACCAGGGCACGACCTGCCCGGCCGGCCGCGTGGCCGATCTCTTCCGCCACGTGCGACGCCGAGCGGGCCGCGTCACCCCGGTGCCCCGCACCGAGGCTCCACGCGTCGCGGACCCTCTCCTGCCGGTAGGCGATCTCCGCGTCGAGTGCGGGCCCCCAGAGCTGGCTCATGGTTCTTCCTCCTGCTTCTGCGGGGCGCCCTGTGCGTCCCTCACAGGGAAGACACTCGTCCTGAGGTGGGGGCCCGCGGATCGGTAGACCGGGCACGTTGTGCCGCGAGGTACCTCAGGCCGGGTCTGAGGTACCTCAGACGACGACCGGACCGGGCCGGTGGACCAGGGCGAGGCTGCTCCGGGATGCGGCGGCCGGTCGCGTGCGGCAGCATCGGGCGAGTCGGGCACTGCGCCCGTGTGCAGACGTTTTCCACATTCGGGCCGTCGGCCTGGGGACAACCATTGCGATGTGCGTCACACCGGTCGCACACTGGAAGAGGCAGCGGACCTTACGGGGGTGGACTCGTGACTGGAACCCAAGCAGGAACGTTCGACATCTTGCCCATGCTCGGGCGTGGCAAGCACCGGAACCCGAGGAAGGGCGCGTGCTTCATGGAGCTCGCCTCGTTCCTCGCGGGCGAGCGGTGGAGCGATCATCCACAGTGCACGCACCCGCTGATCGCGATGCTCGCGCGTGCGGTCAACGACCTCACGTCGGACAAGGCGCGGCCGCAGCTGGCGCCGCTCATCCCGTCCGTCATCGGCCTGACCAGCGACGACCCTCGATGGGACGTGCGCATCGCGCTCCGCGCGGCGCAGACGGCCCTCCCGGTCGCTCCGGCCGACCGCCAGCAGACCCTCGCGGTCGCCATCCTCGGCAGCGAGCGGATGCTCGACGTGCTGGACGACCGGCCCGCGGGCACCCTCTCCCCGGAGAGCCGTGACGCGCTCGCGGCCGTCCCGAAGACGGCGGCCTGGGCGGAGAGGTTCTGCGCAGGGACGAACGTGCGGCCCAAGCGGTTCGTCCGCGACGCGGCGCCGAGCGTGGTGTCCACGGCGGTGCAGGGCATCTCGGAGGCGTTCGTCCCGGACGTCGACGCACGGCTCCGCGACCTGCTCCTGGCGACGGTCGAGGACGCCCGGCGGTGGGCGGGGCGGACCGAGGACGAGGTCGGCTACCTCGCCCCGGAGGCGTGGCAGCCGGTGGTGAAGCCCGCCGCGACGGTCTGACGGCGGGCGCGCGGCCGGGTGTGTGTGCAGGGGGCCCCGGCGGGCCCGGCGAGTGCCGGGCCACTTCCTGGTCGGTGCGCGTGTCGATCCGGCGCCCGCCGGATCGTCATCTCGGTGTCCACTGCCTGTCGGCCTGCACTCGGCCGGCAGCCGACACCGACCGGAAGGACCGATCATGCGTTACACGCTGCTCCTGCACTACCCCGAGATGTCGCCGGAGGACCTGGGCGCCGACGCCTGGGCGGAGGGCGAGCGCGAGTTCCACGAGTACGCCACGGCGCTGGACAAGGCGGGCGTCCTCGACTCCGCCGAGGTGCTCCAGCCCTCCACCGCGACCACCACCGTGTCGCTGCGCGACGGCGAGCTGCGCGTCCAGGACGGACCCTTCGCCGACACGAAGGAGCAGCTCGGCGGCACCTTTGTGATCGACGTGCCCGACCTCGACGCCGCCCTGGCCTGGGCCAGGAAGGCGCCCTCGATCGAGTGGGGCGCGGTCGAGATCCGTCCGAGCGCCACGCGGTTCGTCGACGGCGCCTGGACCCGCTGAGGCGCCGTGGCGTCCCCGGCCGGCCCACCGCCGTCGGACACAGACACCCCGCCGGGTGCGGAGGACCGGTCGAGCAGGGAAGGCTCGACCCTCCGCACCCGGCCGGGGGCTGCCCAGGCGGCCGAGGCCGCCGCCCGCGCCTCGTACGGGCGGCTGCTCGCCCTGCTCGCCGCGCGCGACGGCGACATCTCCCGCGCGGAGGACGCGTTGGCGGAGGCGTTCGAGCGCGCTCTGCGCACCTGGCCGGAAGCCGGGGTGCCGCGAAGTCCCGAGGCCTGGCTGCTCACGGTCGCGCGGAACCGCCTGCGCGACCTGTACCGCTCGCCCGCCGCGCACGCCGTCCCGCTCCCGGACTGGCTGTCCGACGCCGGGGCGATGGGGAAACCGGGCGGTGACCTCGTCGAGGGGCTCGACGAGATCCCCGACGAGCGGCTGGCGCTGCTGTTCGTGTGCGCGCACCCGGCCGTGGATCCCGGCATCCGCACGCCGCTGATGCTGCAGGTCGTGCTGGGCGTGCAGGCGTCGGAGGTGGCCGCCGCGTTCGCTGTGCCCGCGCCCACCATGGCGCAGCGGCTCGTGCGCGCCAAGCGCCGCATCCGGGACGCCCGCATCCCGTTCCGCGTCCCCGCCGTCGACGAGCTCGGCGAGCGGCTGCCCCCCGTGCTCGAGGCGGTGTACGGCGCCTACGCCGTGGACTGGCGCGGCGCGACGCCGGAGATCCGGACGTCTCTCACCGGCCGGTCGCTGGTCCTCGCACTGCTGCTCGCGGAGCTGCTGCCCCGCGAGCCCGAGGTGCTCGGGCTCGCCGCGCTGCTCTGCTTCTCCGTGGCGCGCGCCCGGGCCCGCGTCGTGGACGACGCGTTCGTGCCGCTGGACGAGCAGGACCCCGCCCTGTGGCACCATGCGCTGATCGCCCGGGGCGAGGCCCTGCTCGGGCGGGCCCGCCGGCTCGGCGACCCGGCGGCCGCCGGACGGTTCCAGATCGAGGCGGCGATCCAGTCTGCTCACTGCGCGCGAGCGCGGAGCGGCACGACCGACTGGCGGGCGCTGCTCACGCTGCACCGCGCGCTCGTGCGTGTGGCCCCCTCGCTCGGTGCGCGGGTGGCGCTCGCGGCGGTCACCGGCAGGGCCAACGGCCCCGTCGCCGGGCTGCGCGAGCTCGACCGGATCGACGACCCGGCGGTGACGGGCTTCCAGCCCGCGCGGGTGGTGCGGGCGCACCTCCTGGACCAGGCCGGCGACCTCGCCGCCGCGGCCGCGTACGAGCGCGCGATCGCGGTCACCACGGATCCCGACCTGCGGCGGCACCTGGAGGGCCGGCTGCAGGCGGCGCGTGCCCAACGCCCCGACGGCGACCGCTAGGCAAACGGCCGTTCGGCCTGCGGATTTTAGCGGGTGAAGAGTGAACAGGACATGGTCATCCTGATAACTTCCTAGTAACGTCCCGCCGTGACCCAAACTGCCCGCTGGTGGGTCGAGCGCGCGTCGTGGTACCTCGCAACTGAGCTCGTCCGCCGGCACCCCGCCTGTTCCGTCGTCCAGGTCCGTTCCGCAGGGGGGCAGTCCGACCTCATCTGGGTTGGCGGCTGGACCGGCAACCCGTCGGCACCCGTCTTCCAGCAGCGCTGGGCGATCGACCGGCACGGCAGCGGGTCGGTGCACGTCGGCCGCGAGATGCGACAGATCACGACCGAGCCCTGGCTCGAGCTGCTGCACGACGAGCCGCGCGCTTTCATCAACCGCCTCGAGCAGGCCGCCGGGTTCCCGGTCACCGCCATGCTGCGCCCGCCGAGCGCCCGCACCCTGACCTACCAGGTGATCGAGCAGGTCCTCGCGCTGACCGCCCTCACGGACGACCGCGTGACCTGCCGGTCGGTCGTGGTCGACGCCGCCGGGACGGGGCGGATGGACGCCCCGGCCGAGTACGTCGCGGTGATCGCCTCGCTCATGCCGAGCGACCAGGCGCCCGCCGAGGCGTACCGGTTCTGGGTCCTGGAGCAGAGCGGAAGGCCCATCGCGCTCCTGCACGACTCCGGCCATGCCTGGGTGGGCGCCACGCACCACGACCTCCCCGTGCTGCACGGGCAGACGCGGCGGCTGCAGCCCCTCGTGGCCGCGGTCTTCGCCGCCGTTCTGCCCTGACAGGTGTCACGAACCGGCCCCCGATCCCTCCTTCTCCGCGGACGGCACAACGAATGACCACCCTCGTGCGTCCTGTTCCATGAGACGTCCAGAGGGGGACCATGGCACCGGCAGCGATCACCCAGCTCGAGCGCGACCTGCGTCGTATGGCGCTCATCGACCGGCGCGCCCGCCGACGGCGCCGCGCGCCACTGATCCGCTACACCCAGCTCTCCGTCACGCGCCGCGTATCGTGGCGACGTGCGGACGCCTGACTCGACCATCCCGACCTCGCCCCTGAGCGACACCCCGCTGGACGTGCTGCGCCTGGACGAGCTCCGGCGTCGGACCTCGGTGAAGTGGCGCGTCTTCCCGCCCGACGTGCTGCCCCTGTTCGTCGCCGAGATGGACACGCCGGTGGCGCCCGTCGTCGCCGACGCCCTGCAGCACGCCGTCGCGTCGGGCGACCTCGGCTACGACTGGGGCACCGCGTACGGGGAGGCGCTCGCCAGCTTCGCGGAGCGGCGCTGGTCGTGGGACGTCAACCCGGCCCGGACCCGCACCGTCGCCGACGTCATGGTCGGCATCGTCGAGGTGCTGCGCGTCCTGACCGGTCCTGGCGACGCCGTGATCGTCACGCCGCCCGTCTATCCGCCGTTCTACGGCTTCGTCCGTAACGAGGGCCGGCAGGTCCTCGAGGCGCCCCTGCGGGACGGCAGGCTCGACCCGGCCGCCCTGGAGGCGACCTTCGAACGCGCGGTGAACCCGCACGGGCGGCGCGGGTCCGGGTCCGGTCGGCGCGCCGTCCTCCTGCTGTGCAACCCCCACAACCCCACCGGCACCGCGCACACGCGCGCCGAGCTCGAGGCGGTCCTCGACCTCGCCGCGCGCTTCGGCGTCCGCGTCGTCAGCGACGAGATCCACGCGCCGGTCGCGGGCCCCGTCACCGCGCCGTCCAGCGGTGTCTGGGGCGAGTTCGTGCCGATCCTGAGCGTGCCCGGCAGCGAGACGGCGATCGCGCTGCACTCCGCGTCCAAGGCCTACAACCTGGCCGGCCTGCGGGCGGCGGTCGCCGTCGCCGGGCCGGGCGCCGTCGCCGACCTGCGGCGCATCCCCGAGGAGGCCGACCACGCCGTGAACCACCTCGCCGTCCTGGTGCACGCGGCGGCCTATGGGGACGTGTCGGGCTGGCTCGACAGCGTGCTCGCGGGCGTCGCGCGGAACCGGAGGCTGCTCGACGAGCTGCTCGCCCAGCACGCGCCGGCCCTCGTGCACCGGCCGGGTGCGGCGACGTACCTGGCGTGGGTCGACGCCTCGGCGGCCGTCCCGGCCGGCGGCGGCGAGCCGCTCGGTGACGCCCCCTGCCCGCACTTCGTGCGGGAGGCCCGCGTCGCGTTCGCCGACGGGCGGGACTTCGGGACCGGCGGCGCCGGTCACGTGCGGATCAACCTCGCCACGAGCGTCGAGGTGCTCACCGAGGCCGTGCAGCGCGTGGGCGCGTCGCTCGCCGCGGACTAGGGCGCGCGTCCGGCCGGTGGGCCGGGGCTGGTGAGCCGACGTGTGAGAACGTGTGTGTCCCCGGTCAAGAATCACCCCCGGCTCCGCTAGTCTCGCGCCGTGCACCCGGAGCCGAGTCAGCCAGTGTTCCTCACCCCCGACGGACGTGCCGTCGGCGCAGACGGCCGGCCGGTGGACGTCCCGGCCGCGCCGAACGGCCCGGGCGCTCCCGACGGGCCCGGGGCTTCCCCGCGCAAGTCGCGGCGCGGCCTCGTCATCGGGGTCGTCGTCACGGTGGTGCTCCTCGCCGGCGTCGGCGTCCTGGCCTGGCTGACCTACTTCCGCGAGCCAGAGGTCCCCGACCCGGGCGCGGCGGCCGCGGACCTCGCGACAGCGCTGGAGCAGGGTGACGTCTCGGGCGCACGGCTGACGACAGCGACGTCCGTGGTGCCCGCCGAGCAGTACACCGCGGTGTTCGAGCAGCTCGCCGCCTTTGTCGGCGACCGCGGGCACACCGTCACGGTGAGCGAGGTCGGGCCGGTCATCGAGGGTGACGAAGGCGTGCGCCGCACGACGGCCACGCTGCAGTGGTCGTGGCCGATCACCACCGACGCGGCCTGGGAGTACATCACCGCCGTCGACCTGACGTGGGTCCCGCCGGAGGGCGACGAGGAGTCCAGCGAGTGGACGGCCGCGTGGGAGCCCACGCTCCTCGTGCCCGACCTCCAGGCGGGCGAGCGGCTCGCCGTGGAGACCGTCGCGCCGGTGCGCGGCCAGATCCTCGGCGCGGGCAGCGCGCCGATCGTCTCCGAGCAGACCGTCTACCGGGTCGGGATCGACAAGTTCAACCTGGGCCCGGACCAGTGGGACAGCTCCGCCCGGGCGCTCGCCGCGCTCATGCCGGAGCTCGACGCCGACGGGTTCGCGGCTGAGGTCGCTGCCGCCGGCGAGAAGGCGTACGTCGAGGCGTACCCGGTGAGGCAGGGCGACACGACCCACGACATGGGCGCGATCCGGTCGGTCGCCGGCGTGCTGGTGCGCGAGGACACGATGCCGCTCGCGCCGACGGCGGAGTTCGCGCGACCCATCCTGGGCCGCGTCGGCGAGGCTACCGCCGAGATCATCGAGGAGTCCGAGGGCGCGATCAAGCAGGGCGACGTGGTCGGCCTGTCCGGTCTGCAGCTCCGGTACGACGAGCTGCTGCGTGGCACGCCGGGCGTGGCCGTGACGGTCCAGCCCCCGGACGAGGCTCCCGAAGGCACGGAGCCGCGCGAGGTCTTCGCCGTCGCGGCGGCCGACGGCGCCCCGCTGGCGACGACTCTCGACGTCGACGCGCAGGTCCGGGCCGAGCAGGTGCTCGCGAGCGTCGTCCCGGCCAGCGCGATCGTCGCGATCAAGCCGTCCACCGGTGAGGTGGTCGCGGCTGCGAACGGGCCGGGCAACGAGAACCAGAACTTCGCCCTGACCGGCCAGTACGAGCCGGGCTCGACCTTCAAGATCGTGTCCGCGCTCGGGATGCTCCGAGCGGGCATGACGCCGTCCTCGATCGTGCCGTGCACCGAGACGATCGACGTCAACGGACGCACCTACCAGAACGTCCCGGGCTACCCGGCGACCGCTCTCGGGGACATCCCGCTCGCCAAGGCGTTCGCGAACTCCTGCAACACCGCGGTGATCTCCACGAGCGGCGCGGTCTCGCAGCAGGTGCTGCGCGACGCCGCGGCGGACCTCGGCCTCGGTGTCGAGTCGCCGCTGGGCGCGGCCGCCTTCTTCGGCGACGTCCCGGCGGAGGAGAGCGAGACCGGCCACGCGGAGTCGATGATCGGCCAGGGCAAGGTGCTGGCCTCCCCGCTGGCGATGGCGACCGTCGTGGCGAGCGTCTCGGCCGGTCACCGCGTGTCGCCGGTGCTCGTGCCCGGCCAGGGCGAGCCGCCCGCGGCCGGAGGGCTCACCGCCGACGAGGCCTCCACCCTGCGGTCGCTCATGGGCGGCGTCGTGAGCGAGGGCTCGGCCCAGAACCTGCAGGACGTCCCGGGGATCGTCGGGGCGAAGACCGGCACCGCGGAGTTCGTCGAGAACGGTGTGGAGAAGTCGCACGTGTGGATGGTGGCGATCACCGACTACGACCTCGTGGTCGCGGTGATGGTGGCCGAGGGCGAGCGCGGGTCGACCGTGGCCGGCCCGCTGATGCACCAGTTCCTCGTCGGCAGCTGAGGCTGCCGCCGTCCGCCGCCGAAGCAGGACGTGCCGGGATGGAACGTGCCGAAAGGATGTCGTCGCGCCAGGCGACCATCCGGCCGCTCGTTCCTCGCGGCCTCCCGCCAGGCCATCCAGCCTGGCGCGACGACATCCTTTCGGCACGTTCTACCTCTGCGAAGACAGCGTCAGCCCGCGTATCCGGCGGTCTCGCAGGCGTCCGAGTACTCGTCGACGGCGGCCGTGACCGCGGCCGGGTCGCCGGTGGTGCCTTCGAGCGCCTGGTCGAACGGGGCCTTGATGGCCTCGAGGTAGACGGCGGACTCGTCGTCGACGAGCGGGAGGATCGCGCCGAGGCGCTGGCTGGCGCTCGTCACCGTGCCGGTGGTGGTGTCGTCGAGGGGGTTGGCGATCGACGGGGCGGCCGCCTGGACGTAGGAGTCCAGGGAGCCTTCGCCGTAGAAGTAGGCACGGCAGGCGCCGACGGTGTCGTAGACGGCCGAGCTCGTCTCGGTGGCGGTGGCGGTTGCGGTGGCCGACGGCGTCGCCGTCTCGTCAGAGGTGCCCGAGCCATCCGAGCAGGCGGCGAGAATCAGGGCAGAGGAGAGAACCGCGGTCGCGGCAAGATACTTACGCATGCTAACGATTCGACCCCGAGTTGGCCGTGTGATGCAACCTGAATTCGAATCGGTGCGACTGCTTCGTCCGGGTACATCCAGACTGTCCGGAGATGATGTGCTGATCTTCACGACCTTACCGACAGCGGAACCGGCGGAACCGTCCGGCCTCCCGAGGAGCGAGGGCCAGACGGTTCCGGGTTCACGCCGGGCGACTCAGGCCTTCGGCGGCTCTGCCGGCGTGCTTCCGGCGTCGGGCCCGGAGCCTCCCGTACGCAGGACCGCCAGACGTGCGCGGAACTCCGCCTCGTCGATCTCGCCGCGTGCGAAGCGCTGCGCGAGGATCGTGACCGGGTCACCCCCGGAGGCGGTGGCGGACGGCGTCCCGTACGGAGCCTGGTGGGCCCACGGCCCGGGACCCCAGCCGGGACCGCGGCGCGCTCGCCGGGCGAAGAGGAAGATCACGGTCGCGAAGAGCAGGAACCAGAGCAGGGGGAAGACGAACCACCAGGCCCCAGGGCCCCAGCCCCCGCCGTGGTGCTGCATGGTGGACGCGAGGGTCATCGCGGTGAACATCTAGACCTCCGATGTCGGGGCGGCCGGGCGGGCCGGCCGGCGGCCGCTCCCTGCGGCCACACCTCCAGGTTGCTCCTTCGTACGAAACCGGTCGTCAGCCCGCCGTACCGTCCCTCGTACCGCGCTGGTACCGGTCCGACGCCGGCGGCCCGCCAGCACCCGCCCGGGAGCGCCCGCTCAGCCCGCCCAGCCCGGGCGGACCAGGCCCGCCTCGTACGCGAGGACGACGAGCTGGGCCCGGTCGCGCGCCCCGAGCTTCATGAGGACCCTCGAGACGTGCGTCTTCACCGTCGACTCCGACAGGTACAGCCGCGCCGCGATCTCGTCGTTCGCGTACCCGCCCGCGACCTCGACCAGCACCTCTCGCTCGCGCGGCGTGAGCTCCGCGAGCCCGGCGACGGGTGCGACCGTGCGCGTCGCCGCGGCGACGCGAGCGAGCAGCCGGCGCGTCACCGTCGGGGACAGGAGCGCGTCGCCGCCCGCCGCGACGCGCACCGCCCGCACGAGCTCGGCGGGCTCCGTGTCCTTGACCAGGAAGCCCGACGCCCCGGCGCGGATCGCCTCGGTCACGTACTCGTCCAGCTCGAACGTCGTCACGACGACGACGTGCACCCCCGCGGCGCGCGGCTCGGCCACGATCCGGCGGGTCGCTTCCAGACCGTCCAGCCCCGGCATCCGGATGTCCATGAGCACCACCTCCGGCAGGTGCTCGAGCGTGAGGCGGACGGCGTCGTCGCCGCTCGCGGCCTCGGCCACGACGCGCATGTCGTCCTCGGACTCCACCAGGGCGCGGAAGCCGCCCCGCACGAGGGCCTGGTCGTCGGCGATCAGGACATCGATCACGGTGCCTCCTCGGCTCTGCCGTCCGCTGCGGGTGGAGAAGACGCGGGGGAGACGGGGATCGTCGCGTGCACGTCCCAGCCCGGTCCAGGATCGGCGGGCCCTGCCTCCAGCGTGCCGCCCGCGCCCTCGACGCGCTCCCGCATCCCCCGCAGCCCGTACCCGGGCGAGGCGCCCGCTCGGGGCGAGCGGCCGTCGTCGGACACGAGGACTTCTGCCTGGTCCCCCGTCACCCGCACGTGGACCCGTACCGCCGTCGCCCCCGACGCGTGCCGTCGCACGTTCGTCAGCGACTCCTGCACCACGCGGAACACAACGCCCGCGAGGCGGTCGGGGAGCGCATGTGCCGCGGGGTCCACGTCCAGCGCGACGGCGAGGCCCTCCGCGCGGGCCTGGTCGGCGAGCTTCGTCACGCCGGTCAGGTCCCAGGTGGGCGTCAGCGGCACCGCGCTGTCCGACGCCGACCCGCCCGGGTGCACCGTCCCGGGCCCAGCGCCGGCCGGGCCGGGCGGAGCGACCCCGGGCGGAGCGGAACCCGACGTTTCGGAGCCGTCGCGCACGATCCCCAGGACCGCCCGCACCTCGGAGAGTGCGTCCCGGCTGGTGTCGCGGATGTTCGTCAGGGCCGACCGCGCCTGACCGGGGTTCCGGTCCAGCAGGTGCAGGCCCACCCCAGCCTGCACGTTGATGGCGGACAGGGAGTGGGCGAGGACGTCGTGCAGCTCGCGGGCGATGCGCAGGCGCTCGGCCGTCACGGCGGTGCGCTCGCGCTCGGCGGCGGTCTCGCGCGCGGCGGCACGGGCCGCGGCGATCCGCCCGGAGCGGTCCCGGATCGATCCTGCGACGAGCAGGACCACCGCCAGCCAGGCGGCCCCGGCGACGAGGTTTCCGAAGGTCGGCGCGTCGGTGCTGGGCCAGCCGGGCCGGCCCCACGAGACCGTCCCGCGCAGCTCCGCCGCGCAGACCAGCACGCCGCCCAGGAGGGCCGCCCCGGCCCAGCCGATCAGGCGGTGACGGTTGGCCGGGCCTGTCAGCACCACGGCGACGAGGACCGCCGCCGGACCGAGGAGGGCCGGGCCCCAGGGAAACCCGAGCGCCAGGAACGTGCCCACCGCGCCGACGGACGATGCCACGGCCAGGACCGGTCGCCGCGGCAGCAGACCGACAAGCGCCGCCGGGGAGACAAGCAGGAGGAGGACCGCCAGGAACGGGACCCGCTGGCCGCGCCGGCCGGGTCCGCCGCCGGGCGACCCGTCCATCCAGCCGTCCATCCAGCCGCCTGACCAGCCGTTCCCGAACGGGCCCGACCACCCGTGCCGGGCGGTGCCGAAGGTGCCGAGCACGCTCACGAGCAGCACCAGGCCCGCCAGGAAGACGCGCGGGCGGCGACGGTCCAGGGGACCGGCTGGTCCGGGGCCGGGCATCATGCCAGCACGCTACGCCGGAGCCCGGGTGAGCGCGTCGTCCTGCGGTGCCGTGCCGCGTGGTCCCGGGGTGCCGTGGTGCACCTGGGCAAGCGACCGCCGTCGGGCACGCTACGCACGGATCGCGGCCAGCACCCGTGGGTCCGCGCAGCCGCGGGCGAAGCCGGCGATGCGCCGGTCGATGTCCCGGCGCAGCAGTGCCGCGCCGATCCGCTCCGCGAGCGGCGCGAGCCACCGCGGCCTGCACGAGAAGGAGTACCGCCACACGGCGCGCGTGCCGCCGCCGGGCTCGGCCGCGAATCGCCACCCGGCCGCGAAGTGGTGGAAGAACCACGTCCCGGTGAGCATCTTCATGCCCACGTTCGTGGGCGGGTTGTACGAGACGTACTCGCTGGTCATCCGCAGCCCCGACCGGTGGGTCGTGGCGACGCGCACGCCCTTGGCAGGGCGGGTCGCGCCGTCGAGGAGCCGCTGGCGGCGGATGAACGGGTCCCACAGGAGCCGCACCTCGCCGGTGGTCTGGGACACGGCATACGCCGTGCCGGGATCGACGGGGACCACGAGGGAGGACTCGACGACTGGCACGGCACCATCGTGCCCGACGTCGGTCCCCTCACCTCGCGTTCTGCCTGAGTGGGTCAGGAGAAGCGCTCCTCGCGCTCCTTGACGACGCCCTTGCCGCGGCCGCCGTCGGCCGCGGCGTCCCACGTGAAGACCTCGGTGCCGGTGATGAAGACGTGCTCGGCGCGCGAGGTGACGTCGAGCGGGTCGCCCGACCAGACGACGATGTCGCCGTCGAGACCCGGCGTCAGCGCTCCCACACGCGTGTCCAGGCCGAGGAACGACGCCGGGTTGACGGTCAGCGCCTCGATCGCGGTCTTCGGGTCCAGGCCCTCCTTGACGGCGAGCGAGGCCTGGTGCACCAGGAAGTTGATCGGCACGACGGGGTGGTCGGTCGTGATGGCGACGCGTACTCCGGCGGACGCGAGGCGGCCCAGGCTGGCGATCTCCCGGTGGCGCAGCTCGACCTTGGAGCGCGACGTGAACAGGGGCCCGAAGATGACAGGGACGTCCTTCTCGGCGAGCACGTCGGCCAGGAACGCAGCCTCGGTGCCGTGGTTGATGACCAGGCGGTAGCCGAACTCGTCGGCGAGGCGCAGAGCCGTCGCGATGTCGTCGGCGCGGTGCACGTGCTGGTCCCACACGAGCTCGCCCGCCAGGACGCGCGCGAGGGTCTCCTTGGCGAGGTCGCGGTCGAACGGCTTGCCCTCGGCGGCCGCGGCGTCGCGCTTGGCGACGTAGTTCTGCGCGTCCACGAAGGCCTTGCGGATCACGTTCGCGACCCCCAGGCGTGTCGAGGGGAGCTGCTTCTTGTCCCCGTAGACGCGCTTGGGGTTCTCGCCGAGCGCGCTCTTCACCGAGACGGTGCCGCTGATGACCTGCTCGTCGACGGTGCGGCCGCCCCAGGTCTTGATCGCGACGGTCTGGCCGCCGATCGGGTTGCCCGAGCCCGGCTTGATCACGGCGCTCGTGACGCCGCCGAGGAGGGCGTCGCGGAAGCCCTCGTCCTCGATGTTGATCCCGTCGATGGCGCGCAGGGCCGACCCGTCCGGGTGCGTCATCTCGTTCGTGTCGTTGCCTGCCCAGCCCTCGCCCTCCTCGTGGGTGCCGATGTGGCCGTGCGCCTCGATGAAGCCCGGGAGCACCCACCTGCCCTGCGCGTCCAGGGTGGTGACGCCCTCGGGGATCGCGACGTCGGCGCCGACCGCGGTGATGACGCCGTACTCGACGAGGACCGTGCCGCTCTCGATCGGCTCGGCAGCGACGGGCACCACATAGGCGTTGGTGATGGCGATGCTGGAACGCGTTGTCATGCGCCAATCATTACCCAGGGAAATTACCTGCGGCAACGAACCGGTGGCAGGTGCACAGGGGTTCGGCACGTTGACCGAACCTAGACTCAGGGCGTGGACTTCTACTCGGCCTACGCCCACGGGTTCGCCCGCGTCGCCGCCTGCACCATCCCGGTCGCCGTGGCCGACCCCGCCGCGAACGCCGTGGCGGTCCTGGACCAGGCGCGCGAGTGCCACGACCAGGGCGTCGCCGTCGCGGTGTTCCCCGAGCTGTGCCTGAGCGGCTACGCGATCGACGACCTCCTGCTCCAGGACACGCTCCTCGAGGGGGTCCTCGAGGCGCTCGCGGAGATCGTCGCGGCCAGCGCGGACCTCCTGCCGATGCTCGTCGTCGGCGCGCCGCTACGGGCCGGGAGCCGCCTGCTGAACGCGGCCGTCGTCGTCCACAAGGGGCGGATCCTCGGCGTCGCGCCGAAGTCCTACCTGCCGAACTACCGCGAGTTCTACGAGAAGCGGCACTTCGCCCCGGGCGACGACCGGCGTGGCGGCACGCTCACCCTCCTCGGCGAGGAGGTCCCGCTCGGGCCCGACCTCGTCTTCCACGCGACCGACGTGCCCGGGCTCGACGTCCACGTCGAGGTCTGCGAGGACATGTGGGTGCCCGTGCCGCCGTCGGCGGAGGCGGCCCTGGCCGGCGCCACCGTGCTGCTCAACCTGAGCGGCAGCCCCATCACCGTGGGCCGCGCCGAGGAGCGGCGCATGCTCGTGCGCAGCGCGAGCGCCCGCTGCCTCGCCGCCTACGTGTTCGCCGCCGCCGGGCAGGGCGAGTCCAGTACGGACCTGAGCTGGGACGGCCAGACGATGGCCTACGAGTGCGGCGACCTCCTCGGCGAGACGGAGCGCTTCCCCGACGGGCCGCGCCGCACCGTCGTGGACGTCGACCTCGACCGGCTGCGCCAGGAGCGCTTGCGGCAGGGCAGCTTCGACGACAACCGGCGCGGCCTCGGCCTCGCCGCGGCCCCCGGCACGCTGTCCGATCCCCGGGGTCCCCGCGAAGTACCGCAGCGAAGCGAGGACACTTCGTGGGGTTGGGGCGCCGGTGGCTCGCCCCGGGCGGGCGCCGCGACGGGGCGGAGGTTCCGGACGGTGGAGTTCACGGTGGCGCCGCCGTCGGGCGACATCGGGCTGCGGCGGAAGGTGGACCGCTTCCCCTTCGTGCCCGACGACCCGGCACGCCTCGCCCTCGACTGCTACGAGGCGTACAACATCCAGGTCAGCGGCCTGGAGCAGCGGCTCGCGGCGATCGGGCACCCGAAGGTCGTGATCGGTGTGTCGGGCGGCCTCGACTCGACGCACGCCCTGATCGTCGCGGCCCGCGCCATGGACCGCCTGGGGCGGCCGCGCAGCGACATCCACGCGTTCACGATGCCGGGCTTCGCGACGGGCGAGCGGACGAAGGGGTACGCGACGCGGCTGTCGAAGGCGCTCGGCGTGACGTTCGCCGAGCTCGACATCCGGCCCGCGGCCGAGCAGATGCTCAAGGACCTGGACCACCCGTACTCCGGCGGGACGAAGCACTACGACGTCACGTTCGAGAACGTCCAGGCCGGCCTGCGCACCGACTACCTGTTCCGGCTCGCGAACCACCGGGGCGGCATCGTGCTCGGCACGGGCGACCTGTCGGAGCTGGCGCTCGGCTGGTGCACGTACGGCGTCGGCGACCAGATGTCGCACTACGCGGTGAACACCGGGGTGCCGAAGACGTTGATCCAGCACCTCATCCGGTGGGTGATCGACTCGTCGCAGTTCGGGGACGACGTCAACGGCGTGCTCCGCGAGATCCTCACGCAGGAGATCACGCCCGAGCTCGTGCCGACCGAGGAGGGCGAGGTCCCGCAGTCCACCGAGGCGACCGTGGGGCCCTACGCCCTGCAGGACTTCACGCTGTTCTGGACGCTGCGGCACGGGTTCCGGCCGTCGAAGATCGCGTTCCTCGCGTGGCACGCCTGGCATGACGCCGGCGCCGGCGAGTGGCCGCCCGGCTTCCCCGCCGAGGGCCGGACGGAGTACGACCTGGCGACGATCCGCAAGTGGCTCGTCGTGTTCGTGCGGCGGTTCTTCGCGTCCCAGTTCAAGCGGTCCGCCCTGCCGAACGGGCCCAAGGTGGCCGCGGGTGGCACGATGTCGCCGCGCGGCGACTGGCGCATGCCGTCGGACGCGAGCCCGGTGGCCTGGCTGGCCGAGCTGGAGAAGAACGTCCCGGCGGCGTGACCGGTCCTCACCGCTGCTGGCGGACCAGCTCGATCGGGTTGCCCGTCGGATCCGCGACCCACGCGACGCGCAGACGGCCGTCCTGGAAGTCGTGCGGCGCGCTCATCGGCGTCGCGCCCACCGCGAGCGCCTGGTCGTAGGACGCATCCACGTCGTCGCACCACAGGCAGAGCTCCATGGCCGCGCCCGCCTCGGACACCTCGATCCCGTGCTCCTCGCGGGCCGCGCCGGGCGAGGCGACCCCGATGGTGAGGCCCGCACCGCTGAGCTCCACGTGGAGGGGCTCGCCCTCCGGCGCGTAGCGGTACGTCTCCTCGAAGCCGAGGTCGCGGTAGAAGGCAACCGACCGCTCGACGTCCTCGGCGTAGAGGTTGACCTGGGAACCCGTGAACATGGCCACACCGTACGCGCGGCCACCGACACAGGCTCCCGGAGTAGGGTCGATCCATGCCCGCAACGACCGTCGCTCTCGTTCGCCCCCGGCCGTCCGCCCGCCTGCTCGCAGCAGCCGCCACGCTGCTCGCGCTCGCGGTGGTCCTGGTCGCGGGCCTCGTTGCCGGTTCCCTCCCGGCCAGCGCGCACGACGCGCTCCTCTCCTCCGTCCCGGCCGACGGCCAGACCGTCGAGCAGGCGCCCGGGAGCATCCTGCTGACGTTCACGGAGGCCCCGCTCGAGACCGGCGCCCAGATCGTCGTCACGGGACTCGACGGCGCGCAGGTCGAGGTCGGCGAGCTCGCGTTCGACGCCGCGGCGGCCAGCGTAAAGGCCGCGCTCCCCACCGACGTGGCCGGCGGCACCTACACCGTCGCGTGGCACGTCGTCTCCTCGGACGGGCACCCCATCGAGGGCACCCTCTCGTACGCGGTGCCCGAGCCGGCGGCCGAGGCCACGCCCGAGGCAACGGCGACGCCCGAGGCCACGGCGACGCCCGGCAGCGAGGCCGACGCCGTCCAGGCCGAGACCTCGGTCGAGGGCGACGCCCGCACGGTCCCGGTGCCGACGGGCGACGCATCGACACCGCTCGTGATCGCGGGCTCGATCGCGGCGGCGGCCGTCGTGGCCGCCGCGGCCTTCTTCGCGGTGCGCCGCAAGATCCAGGACAACGAGGAGCTGCGCCGCAACAAGCCGTCGGAGCCCAGCGAGCCCACCGAGCCAACCGAGCAGTCCGAGACCGAGGACCCTGAGGAGCCGAAGGCCTGACTCAGGCCGCCCGGCCGAACCGGACCAGCAGCACGGTCACGACAGCCGGCACGAGCAGGACCGCGCCCGCGACGTTGACCGCCTGGAACCCGCCCCAGGCCAGGAGCGGCCCGGCGACGGCGGCTGCCGCCGCGCCGGCGTAGTTCATGAGGGCGTCGGTGGCGCCCTGCAGTGGGAGGCGTCGGCGGTCGTCGGGCACGGCGGCGAGGACGGCCGACGCCGAGATCACGCAGGCCGACCAGCCGAGCCCGAGCAGGACGAGGGCGATCGCGGTGACCGACTCGGTGCCGTGGCCGCCGTGCGCGGCCGCTGCCCGCGCGGCGACGAGGCCGACCGCCACCGCCGAGGCCTGCAGCGTCAGGCCGGCTGCCCCGACCGCCGTCGGGCCCAGCCGGTCGGTCAGCCACC
Source organism: Antribacter soli (assembly GCF_021568775.1). GTDB lineage: Bacteria > Actinomycetota > Actinomycetes > Actinomycetales > Cellulomonadaceae > Antribacter > Antribacter soli. The sequence continues at coordinate 130,547 of NZ_JAKGSG010000022.1, forward strand.
CGAAGACCGGGCTGAACGCGAACATGCCCAGCACGTGCAGACTGATCACGAGGCCGACAAGCTCGAGCGACATCCCGCCGTGCTGCATGTGCAGCGGCGTCATCACCATCACCATGATCATCACCGAGTGCGCCACGGCGGTGGTCACGACGGCGAAGCGCGTCCGCGGCATGCGCAGCGCCCACGCGAGCGAGGCCAGCGCCCCGTCGGCCTTCCGGCGGTGTCCGAGGGCGGTCGCCCCCGGCGGCGTGGCCGGTGCCACGACCGGGTGTGCCGACCGGTAGAGCAGCGCGATGACCGTCCCGGCGAGTACGTACGCGGCGAGCGAGAACAGGTACGGGCCCGCGAGGACGGGCAGCCCGACGGCGCGGGCGAGCGCAGCTCCCGGTCCGGCGAGGTTGGGTCCGGCGACGGACCCCACGGTCGTGGCCCACAGCACCACGGCCATCGTGCGCCCGCGCGTGGTCTCGCCGGCGTTCTCGCCGGCGGCGTACCGGGACTGCAGGTTGGTCGCGTTCGCGATCCCGTACAGGGCGAGGCCCACGAGGAGCAGGAGGAACTGGCCGGCGAGGGCGGCGGTGACGATGAGCAGCGCGCCCACCGTCGCGAGCGCGTACCCGAGGGCCAGCGCCCGGCGTCGGCCGCGCCGCGCGGCGAGCCCCGCGAGCGGGATCGACGCGACAGCGGCGGCGAGGACCCCGGTCGCCTGGGCGAGACCGGCGACGGACGTCCCGCCCAGGTCCTCGGCGAGCAGCGCCCCCACGGCGGCGCCCGAGGCGACGCCGACGCCGGCGAGGAGGTTGCTCACCACGAGGACGACGACGTTGCGCCCCGCGCCCGCGGGCGCCGGTGCGGGCGTGTCCGACGGCGTGTCGGTCTTGGTCCTCGAGGCCGGCTCCGGCGTGTCGGGCGGCGCGGCGTCGCGGAACCCTGCGGGCGCGATCGGGGCGTCAGGATCGCTCATCCTGCGAGCGTAGACCGGCCAGGAGATGGTGGATCGTCTCAACTGCCATTCGTTCGAACGTGCGGACGATGCCCTGCCGAGGCCGTTGTGAGCAGAATGTCACCCGAATGTTGTGCCCAAGAGCCCCGTTCTCCGCGAAGATCCGCCGATCTGCTGGCAGGATGGGTGCTCGACGTCGCGCGGTAGACCGCCGTGCGACGTGACCGAAGAAGGGAAACGCATGTCGCTCAACAAGTCCGAGCTCGTCTCGGCGATCGCGTCGAAGTCCGGTCTCACGAAGACGGACACCGAGAAGGCCATCGACGCTTTCCAGGAGGTGCTCATCGAGTCGCTCGCCTCTGGCGAGGCGGTGAAGGTCACCGGCCTGTTCTCGGCCGAGCGCGTCGAGCGCGCAGAGCGCACGGGCCGCAACCCGCGCACCGGCGAGGAGATCATCATCCCCGCCAACTTCGGTGTGAAGCTCAGCGCCGGCTCGCTGCTGAAGAAGGCCGTCGCCAAGTGACGCTTCGCTGACGTGAGCAGCGACGCAAGGCCCGGCCCCCGCGAGGGGCCGGGCCTTCGTCATGCGCGCAGGCGGAGCCCGCCTACAGGTCGCCCCGGCGCTCCAGCCAGCGCATCGCCATCCACCCGATCGGGATGCGCCCCCAGTACGTGACCGCCCGGTACAGGAGCGTCGCGGAGAGCGCGATCGAGGCCGGCAGCCCGGCGGCGGCGAGACCGGCGGTGAGGGCGCCCTCGACGCCGCCCAGGCCGCCCGGGGTGGGCACCAGGGCGCCGAGCGCGTTGCCCACGAGGTTCACCAGCGCGATGTCCACGACCGGCAGCGTGTGCCCGAACGCCGACAAGCACGCGGAGAACGCCAGGATGTAGCCGAGCGTCATGACGAGGTTGCCCGCGATGCCGAGGGCGAGCCGGCCCGGGTGCCCGAGCATCTGCGCGAGCCGGGGCCACACCTGCCGCATGCGCGGCGCGATGAACGCCATCCCCCACCGCCGTACGCCGGGCACGAGCAGCACCGCCACGACGCCGGCGGCCACGCTGCCGAGCGTGAGCAGCACTGCCGCCGACGGCAGCTCGACGAGCGCCCCCGCCCCGGTGAACACGCTGAGCGCCACGAGCAGCAGCACGGTCACGACGAACTGCGACACCTGCACGAGCGCCACGGTCGCGACCGCCATCGGCATGGTCACGCCGCGCTGGTTCAGCATCCGCAGGTTGAGCGCCGCCGGGCCGATGCCCGCGGGGGCGGCGAGCGCGACGAACGAGCCGGCCATCTGGGTGAGCGTGGCGCGCCACATCGGCACCCGCACGGGCGAGAACGCGACGAGCGTGAGCGCGGCCCCGAACCAGGTGACCATCGCGAGCGCGAACGCGACGGCCGCCCACCACGGGTTCGCCGAGCGCAGCGCGGCGGTGATCTGCTCGAAGTTGATCGTGGCGACCACGACCGCCACGGCGATGATCGTCAGGGTCAGCGTCACGATCGTGCGGGCCCCGAAGCGGGTGATGCGCTGGGGCGCCACGTCGGCCTGCGGCAGCCGCTCGACGAGCGCCTCGCGCAGCTCGGTCAGGAGGCCCTTGCGCCGGCGCACCTCCTCCCGGGTGGCGCGGGGCAGCGCGATCGACTGGAGCAGCGGCCCGATCGCGGCGATGTCGTCGTCGGGCAGCGCGCGGGCGGCGGACGCGACGGCACGGCGTGCGCCGACGCGCAGCGCGAGCAGCGCCACCATCTGCACGAGGTCGAAGCGGCGGGAGAGCGGCGACGACGCGATCTCGCCCTGCTCCCAGCCGGTGAGCCACACGTGCGGGTCGCCGTCGGCGTCGTGGTGGACGAGCAGCACGTCGGGCGTGAGGGCGCGGTGGGTGAGGCCGGCGGCGTGCGCGCGGCCGAGCTGCTCCCAGGCCTCGGCGAGGACGTCGTCGCTCACCTCGTCGTCGGGCAGGTCGCGCAGCGACACCGCGCCGCGGGCGTGCTCCAGCACGAGGGCGACGGAGTCGGCGGCGTCGCCGATGCCGAGCAGCCGGGGCGTGCGCACACCGGCCGCGGTGGCGGCGTAGGAGAGCAGCGCGGTGCGCTCGGCCACGGCCTTCAGCGAGATCGCGGCGCGGCCCTCGATGCCGCGCAGCCGCAGGGACCGCCAGGATCGGGTGAGCATGCCGACGACCTGCCGGTCGCCGTCGAGCACGACGACGTCGCGGCGCACGTCGTCGTCGGTGAACATCGCGTAGACGCGGTTGTCGCCGGCGCGCGTCAGGGCGACGGCGGCCGGGTCCGACGGCGGAGCGGTGTCGCCGGTGTCCTTGGCGACCTCGCCGGCGTCGGCGGTGTCGGTGTCCGCGGCCTCTGCACGGCGCGGTGCCGTGGCCGCCGCGACCGGGGGCGCCGGCATCTCGTCGACGGGCAGCTGCGCGGTCACGTGCCCCTCGGAGTCGATCTCCGTCACCGGGTCGTCGAGGGCGCCGGTGCGGGCTGCGTCGTCGGACACGTCGTGGACGCGGACCAGCGCCTTGGGCCGGAACCCGGCCCGCTGCGCTGCCGTGACGAGGTCCGGGCCGTAGGCCCGTTCGCTGCGGACGCCCGATGCGTACTGCACCGCCTGGCCCGCCATCCGGCCCAGCAGCAGCGACACGAGCACGCCCGGGAGCGAGACCTGCCCGGTGATGAGCACGATGCCGAGCGCGACGAACATCAGGTTCCACGACCACCGCACGGTCCGCCGCCGCGTCGCCGGACCGGCGACGGTGAGCAGCGCGGTCACGGCAGCGGCGTACTCGGGGATGGTCAGGATGTAACCCTGGCCGCGCTCCCAGACCGACATGGTGCGCACCAGCTCGGTGCTGCCGAGGCGCAGGACGAGGAACGTCGTGACGAGGCCGACGAGCAGCGCGAGCATGGCCGCGACGATCGACTCGACGACCTGGCGGCCGAGCCGGCGCACCCCGAGCTCGACGAGCACGGCCACCGGAGCCAGCAGCGTCACGATGCCCTGCAGCACGGCGACGGGCACGAACAGGAGCTGGGCGAGCAGGTCGTTGAAGCCGCGGACGTCCTCCGTGACCCCCTCGGTGGTGCCGTGCGCCACGACGGACAGCACCAGCACGAGCGCCACGCCGACCGCGCACATCACGAGCCCGAGCAGGTCCCGCGGATGCCGGACGCGCTGTTCGGGAGTGTCCACCACGCGCACCACGCCGTGGTCGGGGACCTGTGCCAGGACAGCCCGCAGCGACCCGGTCTGGGGGCTGCTCACGGTCACGGCCCGGACCTCGCCGATGCGCCACGCGCCTCCGCCCGCGGGCCCGTCCTGGATCGGTGCTCCTGCCGTTCCGCTCCCCGCGTCCGCCCCGCCCGCGGCGTCTTCCGCCCGGTCGGTGCTTGTGTCGGACATAGACGCGAGTTTAGAGGTGTGCCCTGCTCAGCGCGCCAACAAATGGGATGGTGCGGTGAATGTCCGGGTACCGTCGGAGTCGTCCCTGCGGTCAGAGAAGATCGCGCCAACTGGCCGGCAGCAGCGCGTAGCCGACGAAGGCCACCACATCGAGCACGGTGTGCGCCACGACGAGCGGGACGACCCGGCGGCGGCCCCATCGGGACGTGTAGAACCACGAGAAGACGACGCCCATGACGACGTTGCCGAGGAACGGTCCGAACCCCTGGTACAGGTGGTACGAGCCGCGCAGGACCGAGCTCGCGACGACGAACTTCACCCGGTCCCAGCCGAGGTCCGAGGTGCGCTCGTACAGGTACGCGACGGCGATCATCTCCTCGAGGAGACCGTTCTGCAGGGCGCTCAGCACGAGCACCGGGACCGTCCACCACGCCTCGTTCAGTGCCGAGGCCTGCACCTGCACCGTGATGCCCATGGCGCGCCCGGCCAGGTAGAACGCGAGGCCGGGGATGCCGATCGCGGCGGCGAGCGCGAACCCCCAGGCGGTGTCGCGCGCCGGGCGGGACCGGTCGAGGCCGATCCGCGCGAGGGCGTCGCGCCCCCGCCCGGACAGCAGGTACAGCGCCAGCGCGACCGGCACGAGCCCGAACCCGATGCTCAGGAGCTGGTAGGTGAGGTCCAGGTACGGGCGCGGCGACTGGCTCGGGTTGAGGGTGGCCGTCTGCTCCGCGAGCGGGGGTCCCGCCGTCAGGCGCGCGACGATGTTCACCACCGCGTAGACGGCGGACTTGCCCAGGCTCAGCCCGAGGACGATCCAGATCTCGGCACCGACCCGCCGCCGGGTCTGGACGGCGGGCGTGTCGTGCGCGAACTCGGTACTGCTCATCAGCCGGTTATAGCACCGCCGGCTGAGCCCGCGGTGATCAGGCCGTTCTCCGCAGAGGCCCTTGTGCTCACCGGGGCCTACGGTGCAGACTGGTTTGCAGTACAAACTACTCCGAGAGGCGGACTCCATGGACGACGACCAGGGCACGTCGTCGGGCGGATCGTTCGACCCGGCCGACTCGCTCCGCGTGATCCGGGAGCAGACCGACCGCGCCCGCGACGCCACGGAGCCCGACGGGCGCGTCCTCTTCGGAGCGTGGGGCGTCGCCTGGCTGGTCGGCTACCTCGCCATGTGGACCGCCGCCCGTGAGACCGGCCTCCCCACCGCCTGGGCGGGTTGGGTGCTGGCCGGCTGCATCGTCGGCGCCACGGCTCTCACGATCGTGCACAGCACCACCCGGACCGCCGGGCTGCGCGGTGCGAGCTCCCGTACCGGCGCGATGTACGGATGGACCTGGTTCCTCGGCTTCATGGCCTACGGCACCGTGCTCGGGGCCATGGGCGACGCAGGCGCGTCCCTGGAGGTCCAGGCGACGGCGGCGAACGGTTTCGCGTGCATCGTCGTCGGCCTCATGTACATCGCGGGCGGCCTGCTGTTCCGCGAGACCCGCATGTACGCCGTCGGCGCCTGGATGCTGGTCACGGCCGCGGTCGCGGCGTTCGCGGGCATGCCGCACACCTACCTCGTCATGGCCCTCGCCGGCGGGGGCGGCTTCCTCGCCATGGTGGTGGTGGAGCAGGTCGTCCGTGTCCGACGCCGGTCGCTCGCGTCGCCCGGCTTGCCCGCCCCGGGCGGTGCGGCGCGTGACTGAGGAGCTCGACCCGGTGATCCACGCGCCCGCGCGCCTGCGGGTGGTGGCGACCCTCGCGACGCTCGCGAAGGGGGACGAGGTGGCGTTCCCCCGGCTCCGCAAGCTGCTCGACATGACCGCCGGGAACCTGTCCACGCACCTGCGCAAGCTCGAGGACGCCGGGTACGTGCAGGTCACCAAGACGCACGAGGGCCGGGTCCCCGCGACCTACCTGGCCCTGACCGACCGCGGACGCGCCGCGTTCGCGGAGTACCAGACAGCGCTGACGAACCTCCTGAAGGGAGCGGGGCATGACTGAGGTGGTGGAGGTGTCGGGGGTGACGCGACGCTTCGGCGAGGTCCTGGCGCTCGACGACGTGTCGCTCGCGGTCGGGCCTGGCGAGCTCGTGGGGATGCTCGGGCCCAACGGTGCCGGCAAGTCCACGCTGCTGTCGCTGGTCAGCGGGCAGCGCAAGCCCGACTCCGGGACGGTCCGCCTGCTCGGCGGCGACCCCCGCGACCCGGCCTCCCGCGTGTCGCTCGGCATCACGCCGCAGGAGACCGGGCTGCCCGCGACCCTGCGGGTGCACGAGGTGGTCGACTTCGTGGCTCAGCACTATCCGTCGCCGCTCCCCACGGGCGAGCTGCTGGAGCTGTTCGGCCTGCGCGACCTGGCCCGGCGACAGACCGGTTCGCTCTCCGGCGGGCAGAAGCGACGCCTCGCCGTCGCCCTGTCCCTGGTGGGCCGGCCGCGCGTCGTGCTCCTCGACGAGCCGACGACCGGCCTCGACGTGTCCGGCCGCGCCGCCCTGTGGGACGCGATCCGCGACTACCACGCGGAGGGCGGCACGGTGCTCCTCACCTCCCACTACCTGGAGGAGGTTCAGGCCCTCGCCGAGCGCGTCGTCGTGATCGACCACGGGCGCGTCCTCACCGACGACACGCTCGACGCGGTGCTCCGGCGGGTGTCGGTGCGGCGGGTGGTCGTGTCGAGCAGCGCCGACCTCGGCGGCCTGCCCGGGGTCGCCCGCGCGGAGCGGGAGGCCGGCGACCGGCAGGTGCTCTGGACGGCCGACTCCGACGCGCTCGTGCGCGAGCTGGTGGGCTCCGGGACGGACTTCGCCGGCCTGGAGATCCGCGGGGCGACGCTGGAGGAGGCGTTCGCGGAGCTGGTGACACCGGGCGCCCTTGTCGGGGCGAGCGAGGGAGAGGCGCGATGAGCGCGGAGACGACGTCGGGCACCGTGGCGCTGCGGTCCTTCTGGGCCCTGTCCTGGCTGCACCTGCGGTACCAGTTCCTCGAGACCGTCCGCGTGCCCATCGCGGTGCTGGGCAACCTGCTCTTCCCCGCGATGTCGATGTTCTTCTTCGTGGTGCCGCAGGAGTCCGTCGCCGGGAACCCGGTGTTCGCCGCCACGGCGGTGGCGTCGCTCGGGCTGTTCGCCGTGTGCTCGGCCAGCCTGTTCACCTACGGCCTGGGGGTCGCGGAGGACCGGCAGCTCCCGTTCGACCCGTTCGTGCGGTCGCTGCCCGCGGGGCCCGGGCCGCGCATGGTGGGCCGCGTGCTCAACGGCGCGATCTTCTCGCTGTTCGGCGTCGTGCCGCTGATCCTCATCGGGTGGCTGTTCACCGAGGCCACCGTGACACCGGTGCAGCTGCTCGCCGGCGTCACGACGATCCTCGGCGTCTCGGTGCCCTTCGTGCTGCTCGGGATGGGGATCGGGCACTCGATGTCGGCCAAGGCGGCGCTGCCCGTGGTGCAGGTCATCCTGTTCCCGCTCGCGTTCGCCGGCGGCCTGTTCCTGCCGCCCCAGCTGTTCCCGTCCTGGCTCGACGGGATCTCGCTCGCGACCCCGACGCGCGCCGGGCGCGACCTGCTCGTCGCGGCGGTGACCGGTGGGGACGCGCCGGGGACGGCGCTGCCGGTGCTCGCCGGGTGGACGGTGCTCTTCGCCGCCCTCGCCGTGTGGGCCTACCGGAGGGACGAGGGCCGGCGCTTCCGGTAGTGCCGCCGAGGTCGCTCAGCCCGCGCGGCGCAGGCGCAGCGAGTTGCTCACCACGAGCACGGAGCTGAGCGCCATCGCGGCGCCCGCGAGCATCGGGTTCAGCAGCCCGGCCGCCGCGAGCGGGATCGCCGCGACGTTGTACGCGAACGCCCAGAACAGGTTCTGCTTGATGATCCGCAGCGTCTTGCGGGACAGGCGCACGGCCGACGCCGCAGCCCGCAGGTCGCCGCGCACGAGGGTGATGTCGCCAGCCTCGATCGCGGCGTCGGTGCCGGTGCCCATGGCGAGGCCGAGGTCGGCGGTGGCGAGCGCGGCGGCGTCGTTCACGCCGTCGCCGACCATCGCGACCGTGCGGCCCTCCCGCTGCAGCGCGGCGACCCGGGCCGCCTTGTCCTCGGGCAGCACGCGGGCGAGGACGTCCTCTTCCGCGATCCCGACCGCCCGGGCGGCCACGCGGGCGGCGCCCTCGTTGTCCCCGGTGAGCAGGTAAGGGCGCAGGCCGAGGGCCTTCAGCTCCTCGACCGCCTGCCGCGACGTCGGCTTCGCCGGGTCGCGCAGCGTGATCACGGCGCGGGCCGTGCCGTCCCACGCGACGACGACGGCGGTCGCCCCGGTCTCCTCCGCCTGCCCGACGGCGGAGCGCACCTCGGCGGGCACCGTCACCCCGCGCTCGGCGAGCCAGGCGGGCCGGCCGACGAGGACGCGGCGCGTGCCGCCCACGGGCAGCCCGACGTGCGCCCGCCGTACGACCCCTTCGACGCCGCCGCCCGGGTGCGCGACGAAGCCGGACACCTCGAGCGCCCCACGGGTCTCCTCGGCAAGGTCACGGTCGAGCACGCGGTTGTGCTCGGTCTCGGCGTCGGACTGGTGCGCATCCGCGTGATCGAAGCGGACTTCGGCCGCCGCCGCGGCGATCGCCCGTGCGATCGGGTGCTCGCTGAGGCTCTCGACGGCGCCGGCGTAACGCAGCGCCTCGGCCTCGGCGTCGCTGAGCCCCTCGGCGTCGGCGTCGGCGTCGGCGTCGGCGACGGCGTCGCCGGCCCCCGCGACGAGCACCCGCTCCACGCGCATACGGCCCTCGGTGACGGTGCCGGTCTTGTCCAGCACGACCGTGTCCACGCGCCGGGTGCTCTCCAGCACCTCCGGCCCGCGGATCAGCACCCCGAGCTGCGCGCCGCGGCCGGTGCCCACGAGGATCGCGGTGGGCGTCGCGAGCCCCAGGGCGCACGGGCAGGCGATGATCAGCACCGCGACGGCCGCGGTGAACGCGTCGTCGGCCCCTGCACCCGCGACCAGCCAACCCGCGAGCGTGAGCACCGCCAGCACGAGCACGACAGGCACGAACACGGCCGAGATCCGGTCGGCGAGCCGCGCCACGGGTGCCTTGCCGGTCTGCGCAGCGGCAACGAGCCGGCCGATCCGGGCGAGCATCGTGTCCTCGCCGACGCGCGTGGCGCGCACCAGCAGGTGGCCCGACGTGTTGACGGTCCCGCCGGTCACCCCGTCCCCGGGGGCGACGTCGACCGGCACCGGCTCGCCCGTCACGAGCGACGTGTCCACGGCCGACGTGCCCTCGACGACCACGCCGTCCGTGGCGACGGTCGCCCCCGGGCGCACGGTGAACACGTCCCCGGCCAGCAGGGCGGCGACGGGGACGGCCGAGGTGACCCATCCGCCGTCGGGCAGCCGGAGGGGCTCGCCCTCGGGCGAGAGCGCGACGCGCTCCGCGTCCTTGGCGCCGAGCGCGAGGAGCGCGCGCAGGGCGTCGCCCGCGCGGCGCCGGGACCGGTGCTCGGTGTACCGGCCGGCCAGGAGGAACGTCGTGACGACCGCCCCCACCTCGAAGTACAGGGCCGGGCCCATGCCCATGCCGAGGCGCCCGCCGAGAGTCTCGGCGACGAGCACCCACAGCGACCACAGCGTCGCCGCGACGACGCCCAGCGAGACCAGCGTGTCCATCGTGCTGGTGCCGTGCCGGGCAGCGCGGACCGCGGCCGTGTGGAACGGCCAGGCCGCCCACGTCACGACCGGCAGCGCGAGCGCCGCCACGACCCACTCGCTGTTCGGGAAGGCCAGAACGGGGATCATCGACAGGGCGACGACGGGCACGCTCAGGACGGACGCGACGCGCAGGCGGCGGAGCAGATCGGCCCCCCGGTCGGCGGTGTCCTCGGTGTCCGACGCCGGACCGGTCGCCTCGGCGGTGACCTCGCCCTGGGCGGTGGCGTCGGCGACCGAACGCCGCGACCGCGTCACGGTCGCGCCGTACCCGGCGGCCTCGACGGCGGCGACGAGGTCCGTGTCCGCGACGTCGGCCGACAGCACCACGTGCGCCGACTCGAGCGGCAGGTTGACGGTCGCCAGGACGCCCGGGATCTTGCCGAGCTTGCGTTCCACCCGCGCCACGCAGGACGCGCACGTCATGCCGCTGACGGCGAGCTCGACCTCGCCGACGGGACGTTCGGTGGTGGGGGTGGACATGCGCGCTCCTTCAGTGACGGGCCGCGACCGGCCTCGAGGCGGGACGGGCAACCTGGGCCGCCGGTCTCACCGCGAGGCCGGTCGCGGCCGGGTGGTGCGAGGGGTCAGGACCGGACGATCGGCAGCATGTGCGTCGCCTGGCGGGCCGGGGCCTGCGCCGCGGCCTCGGCGGCGACGGCGTTCTCCAGCACCTCGACGCCCTCGACGGCGTAGCCGGCCTCGTCGATGGCGTCACGCAGCGGCGCCTCCTCGAGCGGGTCGGACGAGACCACGCGGACGAGCGACGTGCCGCCCGCGTGCAGCTCGACGGTCACGTCCTGCACGGCGGGCACGGCGCGCAGCTCGTTCGTGACGGACGACGCGCAGTGGCTGCAGGTCATGCCGGTGACGTTGAGGGTGGTGATGGTGGTCATGCGGTACCCCTTCGTGAGTTCACATCCGCACGAGGCGGGCGATGGCCTCGGCAGCTTCCCGTACCTTGGCGGCACCGGCGTCGTCGGACGCCTTGGCCGCGTCGACGACGCAGTGGCCGAGGTGGTCCTCGACGAGGGCGAGGCTGACGGCCTGCAGGGCCTTCGTGACGGCCGACACCTGGGTCAGCACGTCGATGCAGTACACGTCCTCGTCGATCATCCGCGCGATGCCGCGGACCTGGCCCTCGATGCGGCGCATCCGCTTGAGGTACCCCTCCTTGTCGGAGGCGTAGCCGTGCGGTGCGTCGTGCTCGTGGCCAGGCTCGTGCTCGACGCCGGAGCCCCCCTCGGGTGCGTTCGTCGTCTCGGTCATGCGGCCACTATACCCCTAGGGGGTAAGGGTGTCAGCCGCGTCGGTCAGGCCGTGGCCGCCGCCGCTGCCTTCGCCGCAGCCGGGAGGGCCTCGAGGATCCGGTCCACTGCTGCGTCGTCGTGCGCCGCGGAGACGAACCACGCCTCGAACACCGACGGCGGAAGGTTCACGCCGGACTCCAGCATGGAGTGGAACAGCGCCGTGTACCGGTGGGTCTCCTGGGCCTGCGCCTGGGCGTAGTCCCGCACGCCGCGCGACGCCGCGAGCGGCCCGAAGAACACGGAGAACAGCGAGCCGGCGCGCTGCACGCGGTGCTCCACACCCTCGGCGGAGAGCGCCTCGCCCACCGCGGCGGCCAGCACGGACGCGACGTGGTCGACCCGGGCGTACACGCCGTCGTCGGCGAGGCGCAGTGTCGTGAGGCCTGACGCGACCGCCACCGGGTTCCCCGACAGCGTGCCCGCCTGGTAGACCGGGCCGAGCGGCGCGAGATGGTTCATGACGGTGGCCGGGCCGCCGAGCGCCGCCACGGGCATGCCGCCGCCGATGACCTTGCCGAACGTGAAGAGGTCGGGCGCGTACCCCTCGGACCCCTGCGAGCGGAGCGCGGCGTTCTCCAGCCCCCACCAGCCCGACGGGCCGACGCGGAAGCCGGTCAGCACCTCGTCCAGGATCAGCAGCGCCCCGTGCGCGGACGTGATCCGGCGCAGGCCCTCGTTGAAGCCCTCGGCGGGCGGCACCACGCCCATGTTGGCGGGGGCGGCCTCCGTGATCACGGCCGCGATCTGCGAGCCGTGCTGCGCGAACGCCGCCTCGACGGCCGCGAGGTCGTTGTACGGCAGCACCAGGGTCTCCGCGGCCGAGGCCTCCGTCACGCCCGCCGACCCGGGCATCGCGAGCGTCGCGACCCCCGACCCGGCCTCCGCCAGGAGCCCGTCCACGTGCCCGTGGTAGCACCCGGCGAACTTCACGACGAGCGGCCGGCCGGTCACGCCGCGGGCCAGGCGGACGGCGGTCATCGTCGCCTCGGTGCCGGTGGACACGAGGCGCACCCGCTCCGCCGCGGGGACGCGGCGCCTCACCTCCTCGGCCAGCTCGACCTCGCCCAGCGTCGGCGCGCCGAACGACAGCCCGCGCGCCGCGGCCTCCTGCACGGCCGCCACGACCTCCGGGTGGGCGTGCCCCAGCAGGGCAGGGCCCCACGAGCACACCAGGTCCACGTACTCGCGCCCCGCGACGTCGGTGACGTACGGGCCGCGCGCCGACGCGAGGAACCGCGGGTCGCCGCCGACGCTCCGGTACGCCCGCACGGGCGAGTTCACGCCGCCCGGGATCACGCCCTGGGCGCGCACGAAGGCGGCGTGGTTCGGGTCCGGCAGGGTGCGCCGCAGCGCCTGGGTCTCGATGGCCGACGCCGGCCGGTCGCCTTCCGCCGTCGTCGTGCGCTCGTCGTCGCTCACCCCGAGGTCCCCCGTCACTTGATCCACTCCGCGATCTCCAGTGCCCAGTACGTGAGGATCACGTCCGCGCCCGCGCGCTTGATGCTCGTCACGGACTCCAGCACCGCGCCCTTGCGGTCGATCCAGCCGTTCGCCGCGGCCGCCTCGATCATCGCGTACTCGCCCGAGACCTGGTAGGCCGCAACCGGCACGTCCGACCGGTCGGCCACGGCGCGCAGCACGTCCAGGTACGACCCGGCCGGCTTCACCATGACGATGTCGGCGCCCTCGGCGAGATCCAGGTCGGCCTCGCGCAGGCCCTCGCGGCCGTTCGCCGCGTCCATCTGGTACGTCCGGCGGTCGCCCTGCAGCGCCGAGTCGACGGCCTCGCGGAACGGCCCGTAGTACGCGCTCGCGTACTTGGCGCTGTACGCCAGGATGCTCACGTCCAGGTAGCCCGCGTCGTCGAGGGCGTCGCGGATCACGGCGACCTGGCCGTCCATCATCCCGGAGGGGGCCACGACCTCCGCGCCCGCCCGCGCCTGCGCCACCGCCATCGAGGCGTACCGGTCGAGCGTCGCGTCGTTGTCCACGGTCCCGTCCTTCGCCAGGACGCCGCAGTGGCCGTGGTCGGTGAACTCGTCGAGGCAGGTGTCCGCCATGACGACCGGGGCGGGGCGGGAGCCGGCCACGCGACCGGCGTCGCCCGCCGCCTCGCGCGCGACGCGCAGCGCCCGCTGCAGGATGCCGTCCTCCGCGTCGCCCTGCGAGCCCGTGGCGTCGCGGCGGGCCGGGATGCCGAACAGCATCACGCCGCCGAGGCCCGCCTCGGCGGCCCGCTCGACCGCCTTGCCGAGCGTCTCCAGCGTGTGCTGCACCTGGCCCGGCATCGACGCGATCGGCGCCGGCTCGGTCAGGCCCTCCTTGACGAAGAGCGGCAGCACGAGGTCGGCGGCGTGCAGCCTGGTCTCGGCGACGAGACGGCGCATGCCGGGCGTGGCGCGCAGGCGGCGCGGCCGGTACACGATCCCGGAGGTGGTCACAGGTTCTCCTTTGGGTCCAGCGCTTCGTGCGCGAGGTCGTCGAGGGCGATGAGGGCGGCGTCCGCGAGGAACCCGTCGGTGGGCTGCGTGGCGACGCGGACCACCGTGTGGCCCACGGCCCGCGCCGCCCGGGCCGACGGCTCCCCGATCGTGACGACGTGCTGGGGACCGAGCTGCGCGGCGATCGCCCGCGCAGCCGAGCCCGACGTCACCACGACCAGGTCGAACGACTGCCGGCGGATGTCGTCCGGGAGCGTCCTGGAGACCGTGCGGTAGGCGGTGACCACGTCGGGCGCCCAGCCCTTCGCGACGAGCCCGGCGGCCAGGGTGTCGTCCGCGAGGTCGCCCAGGGGCAGCAGGACCCGGTTGCCCGCGGCCGCCCGGGGGAACGCTCCGGCCAGGCCGGCGGCGCTCGCCGTCTCGGGCACCAGGTCGACGCGGACGCCGCGGGCTTCCAGCGCGCGCCGCGTCGCCGGGCCGACGGCGGCCCACCGCGCGCGCACCACGAGCGTCAGGTGAGCAAAACCCGGCCCCTGCGGGAGCAACGCGTCCACCGCGTTGACGCTGGTGATCGCCACCCACGTGTACTCACCGCGGGCCAGGCGCCCGCGGGCCGCGTCGAGCTCGCCGGTGTCCTGCACCGGGAGGCGTTCTGTCACCGGCGCGGCCACGGGCTCGGCGCCCGACGCGCGCAGGCGAGCCATCAGGCCGACGGCGCGGTCCGCGGGGCGGGCGACGAGGACCCGCCCCGACACCCGTCCTGCGTTCTCGGCCAGGAAGTCCCGGTGTGCCGGGGCCTCGGACGGCGACTCGGTCACTCACCCTCCGGGGCGTCACTCCACAGCGTGCCGATCGCGGGGCGGGCGGCGGACGCGGCATGGGCCGGGGCGGCCGTCAGCGGGGCGAGCCGGTCGGCGCCGTCCAGCAGGAGCGCCTCCGCGACGCGCACCCCCAGGTCGCGGGCCATGCCGTCGAGCTCGTCCGGGCCCGCGTCCGGCGACAGGTGCGCCCGCGAGCTGTGCATGAGCTGCTCCGTCCCGTCGACGCGGGCCACCACGGCCGACAGCAGCAGCACGCCGCCCTCCACCACCGCGTACGCGCCCACCGGCGCCGCGCAGCCGGCCTCGAGCCGCGCCAGCACGGAGCGCTCCGCGAGCACGGCGAGACGGGTCTGGCGGTGATCCAGGGCACGGATCGCGCGGGCAAGGTCGACGTCGTACCCGGCGGCCTCTCCCGCGACGTCGGCCGTGCGAACCTCGACCGCCAGCGCGCCCTGGCCCGGTGCAGGTGAGACGACGTCCGTCTCGAGGACCTCCGACACGGCGTCGGTACGGCCGAGTCGTGCCAGGCCGGCGAAGGCCAGCACCACGGCGTCCAGGTCGGCCTCCGGGCCGAGCGCACGGGCCAGGCGGGTGTCGACGTTGCCGCGGATGTCGACCACGTCGAGGTCGGGGCGGGCAGCGCGCACCTGCGCGGCGCGGCGCGGCGAGCCGGTGCCGACCCGCGCGCCGAAGGGCAGCCCTTCCAGCGTGAGGCCGTCGCGGGCGCACAGGACGTCGCGCGGGTCCTCGCGCTCGGGCGTGACGTAGGTGAGCCCCTCCGCCGGGGCGGTCGGGAGGTCCTTGAGGGAGTGGACGGCGACGTCGCAGCGGCCGTCGAGCAACGCCTCGCGCAGCGCGGTCACGAAGACGCCCGTGCCGCCGAGGGTCGCGAGCGAACCCGTGCGGACGTCACCCTCGGTGCTGATCCGGACCAGCTCGACGGGGCGGCCCGTGAGCTCCTCGAGGCGCCGCGCGACCAGGCCGCTCTGCGTCGTCGCGAGCGCGCTCGCTCGCGTGCCCAGCCGGATCGGCGTGGTGCCGGGCGTGCTGACGGACTCGGGGGTCGGGGTCACCAACCCAGTTTCCTCCTACTCGCCCGTGCGACGAAATGGAAGGCGCACACTCGTCCGGATCTGCGGCGGACCTCACACCGCGGCGTCAGGATCCGCCTCTCGCGGGGTGCGGCGTGGGGTGTGCCCGGCGAGCGTCTCCGCTGCCGCCTGGGCGTGGGCGACGACGGCCGCGAGGCCCGTGCCCGCGACCCAGCCGCCCGTCACGGCCAGCCCCGGAACCGCCGCGACGGCGTCCAGGAACGCCTGCACCTGCGCGCGGTAGGCCGGGGTCGGCGGGGGCAGCGACCCGTCCCAGCGCTGCGTCAGCACGTCCGTGACGCGCCCCGTGACGTTCACGCCGAGCAGCGCGGACGCGTCCCGTGCGGCCTCCTCGGCGGTGGGCTCGGCGGTCTCGGTCCCGATCCGCCCGTAGCTCAGGCGCACCACGTGCACGCCCGGCCCGGCTGCCGCGGCGACGCGCCGCGCCAGCCACGGCCACTTCGCCGTCGCGTGCGTGAGGGCCTTCGCCCGCACGCCGCCCTCCCCCGGCGCGACGAGCATGCCGGACCCGCGGGGCGCGCCGTCCAGCGCGGGGGCGTCGAGCAGTAACGTGACGAGCCGGACGTCGGCGCCGCGCTCGGGCCGGGGGACAGCGACCCTGGCCGCGGGGGGGGGGGGGGGGCGGGGGGGGGGGGGCCCCCGGGGCCGCCGAACCCACGCAACAGCCCTCGCGGGGGGCGCCCCCCCCCCCCCCCGCCCCCCCCCCCCCCCCCCCCCCCCCCCCCCCCCGGGGCCCGGGATCACGTCGGCCAGGCCCGGGACACCGGCCGTCGCGACGACGAGCCGCGGCGTCCGCAGCACCCCGCCGCCCGGGCGGGCGAACCGCACGAGCCAGGCGCCGCCGTCGTCGGGCCCGGGCAGGCGCTCGAGACCGGTCACGGGCGTGCCGAGCCGGACGTCGAGGCGCGCGGCGAGCGCGTCCACAAGGCTGTGGATGCCGCCGTCGATCCCGCGGACCGCGGAGCCCGCGGGCGCGGCCGCGCGCAGCGACGCGACGGCGCGGGACAGCGAGCCGGTCCGGGCGAACGCCTCCAGGAGCCCCGGCGCGACCGCGGCGACGTCGAGTGCGTCGAGGGGCGCGGAGTGCACCCCCGCGGCAACCGGAGCCACCAGCCGGTCGGTGACGCGGCGCCCGAGGCGTGACCGGGCGAACGAGCCGAGGTTCGAGGTGTCCGCGACGGAGCGGGGCATGACGCGGTCGAGGGCGGCGCGGGCGACGCCGGACCAGCCGATGGCGCGGCGTACGTCGCGCGCCCAGGGGCGCGCCGGGATGCCGAGGATGCCCGCCGCCGGCAGCGGGAACGCGCGACCGCCCGCGAAACCCCACGCCGGCGCGGGTGCGGGCGTCTCGATGCTCAGGCCGAGCGAGCGAGCCAGCGACTCGACGGCGGTGCCGCGCGCCGCGAAGGACTCCGCGCCGAGGTCGAGCGGGACACCGGGGAGCGACGGGAAAGCGCCGCCCCGGATCGGGCCGCCGGGACGGTCCGCGGCCTCCAGGACGACGACGCGCAGGCCGCGCGCCGCGAGCTCGTGCGCCGCGACGAGGCCGCCGATCCCCGCGCCGACCACGACGGCGTCGGCGTGCTCCACGGGTCTGGGCGCGCCCGCCCGGCCCCCGGCGCCGCTCACGGCGAGTGGACCAGCTCGACGACGCGGGTCAGGACCGTCGGGTCGGTCTCGGGCGGCACGCCGTGGCCGAGGTTCAGCACGTGGCCGGGCGCGGCCTGGCCGCGCTGCAGCACGTCGCGCACGTGCGCCTCCAGCACCGGCCACGGCGCGGCGAGGAGCGCGGGGTCGACGTTGCCCTGCAGCGGGACTCCCGGTAGCAGCGCGGCGGCCTCGTCGAGCGGCGTGCGGTAGTCGACGCCGACGGCGTGGTGGGTCAGGCCGGCGTCCACGAGGACGCCCCGCATCAGCGGGAGGAGGTGGCCGGTGCCGGTGCCGAAGTGGATGGCGGGCACACCACCACCGTCCGGACCGAACCGCAGGTCCGCGACGTGCGACAGCGCACGCGTCGAGGCGGGCGCGACCCGCGCCGCGTAGTCCGCGGCCGACAGCGACCCGGCCCACGAGTCGAAGAGCTGGACGGCGCTCGCCCCGGCCGAGACCTGGGCACGGAGGAAGGCACCGGTGAGGTCGGCGGTCCAGGCGACGAGGCGCGCCCACGTCTCCGGGTCGGCATGCATGAGGGTCCGGGCGGCGAGGTGGTCGCGAGACGGGCGCCCCTCGACCAGGTACGCGGCGAGCGTGAACGGCGCGCCGCCGAACCCGATGAGAGGGGTGGAGCCCAGCTCGGCGACGGTCAGGGCGACGGCCTGCCGGATCGGCTCGAGCGCGTCGTCGTCGAGGCGGCGGGAGACGAGCCGGTCGACGTCGGCGGCAGTGCGGTACGGCTGGTCCATCACCGGGCCGACGCCCGGCGCGATGTCGACGTCCACCCCGGCGAGCCGCAGCGGCACCACGATGTCGGAGAAGAAGATCGCGGCGTCGACCCCGTGCCGCCGGACGGGCTGCAGGGTGATCTCGGCCGCGAGCTCCGGCCGCAGGCACGCTTCGAGCATGCCGGTCCCGCGTCGCACCTCCAGGTACTCGGGCAGGGATCGGCCGGCCTGGCGCATGAACCAGACGGGCGTGACGGAGGGCCGCACACCGCGCAGAGCCTGCACCAGGGGGGCGTCGGACGTCCGCCCGTCGGTGAG
The DNA here is from genome assembly GCF_021568775.1 of Antribacter soli. Classification (GTDB taxonomy): domain Bacteria; phylum Actinomycetota; class Actinomycetes; order Actinomycetales; family Cellulomonadaceae; genus Antribacter; species Antribacter soli. Next base: position 148,962 of record NZ_JAKGSG010000022.1, read on the forward strand.
CGGGTGGGCGGGGGCGAGCGTGGTGGACTTCACGCTTACCGATTCTGCCCCTGCCCGCACGACCGCATAAAGTCGGAGGACTGTGGTTCTCCTCTCCCTCACCGCCAGCCACCGCGAGCTGGACCTCGACGCGCTCGAGCGACTGTCCACGGGATCCGCGTCCGTGGGCCGCGTCGCCGTGGGCGTGTGCGGACCTGTCCTGGGCGCCGTGGTGATCTCGACCTGCAACCGCTTCGAGCTGTACCTCGACGTCGACGTGCCGCTCGACGGCGACGGCGTGCGGCACGCGACGGCGCACGTCGCGCAGCTCGTGGCCGGGGCGTCGGGCGTGGACGAGGCGACGGCCGGCCGCAGCTTCACGGTCCGCACCGGGTCAGACGTGACCGCGCACCTGTTCGCCGTCGCCTCCGGGCTGGACTCGATGGTGGTGGGCGAGCGCGAGATCGCCGGCCAGGTGAAGCGGGCGCTCGCGCAGGCGCGCGAGCAGGAGACCACGTCGAAGACGCTCGAGCTGCTCTTCCAGACGGCGTCGCGCACGTCGAAGCGCGTGGGGCACGAGACGGCGCTCGGCTCGGCCGGCCGGTCCGTCGTGGCCCTCGGGCTGGACCTGGCCCATGGCGACCTTCCCCCGTGGGGCTCGCTGCGCGCCGTGCTCATCGGCACGGGCTCCTACGCGGGCGCGACGGTCGCGGCCCTGCGGGCCCGAGGCTGCCACGACATCCGCGTCTACTCGCAGTCCGGTCGCGCGGGGGTCTTCGCCGAGTCGCACGACGTCGAGGCTGTCTCCGACCTCGTCGAGGCGCTCGCGGACGCCGACCTGGTCGTGAGCTGCAGCGGCGCACGCGGTCGGCACACGCTGCCCGACGTCGGAGCGCACGCGGGCGCAGCGGTCCACCTCGGCACGGTGGCCGGGCCGACGGCGGAAGGCACGTCCGAGGACCCCCGCACCGCACGAGCCCGCCGGGCGTTCGAGGCCAACTTCGGCGAGTCGACCGTCGTGCCGGGCGACCGGGCGCCGGGCACTCCCGAGGCCAGCCTGGACCACGTGCTCGACGCCGCCGCCGTCGTGCGGGCGCGGGGCCGGGCGGCGGCGCACGCGGGCGACGAGCCCGAGGGGCGGGCGCTGGTCATCCTGGACCTGGCGCTGCACCGCGACGTGGACCCGCGGGTGGCGGACGTCGAGGGGGTCCTCCTGTACGACCTCGCCACGCTCAAGGCGCACGCGCCCGCGCTGGCCCGCGACGTCGTCGGGCACGCGCAGTCGATCGTGGATGCGGCAGCGCGCACGTTCGAGGACACGCGGCTGGGTCGCGAGGCCGACGCCGCAGTGATGGCGCTGCTGGACGAGGCCGAGGAGCGGGTTCGGGCCGAGGTGGACGCGGCGGTGACGCGGCTGGCCGCCGAGCTCGGGCAGCGCGGCGAGCCGGGACCCGAGGAGGCGGACGTCGAGGCGATCGCCCGGGAGGTGCGGCAGCGGGTCCACGCGCGGCTCCACGGCCGGATCGTCGAGGTGCGCGCGGCGGCCCGGGCGAGGGCTCGCGTGGCGGAGGCGGCGATCGTCGCGGACGCGGAGGCGCTGGCTCGGGATGCTGCGGGCGCCGACGCGCCGCATGGTCCGTGACCAGATTGTTATAAACACTTCCGGCATTTCATCCTGCGCGTGGCATGTCCGCTATAACGGATCCGGTACGGTCGAGGCGATTCGTACCCTGTACACCGGACTCCCGCTGGAGCAGCTCATGAAGCACGCAGCACCGAAGCAGCCGTCGTCGTCCGCTGCGAAGTCGCAGGTGACGCGCGTGGTTGCGACGATCGCGCTGGCGACCGCTGCTACGGCGATGGCGAGCCCGGCGATGGCGTCGGGCCACTCGTACGGCGGTGGTTCCGGCGGCAACGGCGGAGGCCACGGCAACGGAGGCCAGGGGTGGGGCGGCTACGGCGGCGGCTATGACCCCGGAAGCTGGGATTACACGACGTTCCAGCCGCTGACCGGCGGCGGGGGGAGCGGGCCCTGCGGTGACGCGAAGTCCGCGGTCACGACCGCAGTCACCACGTCGACGACGGCCGCGTGGACGCCCCCTCCTGCTCCCGCCGCTCCTTCCAAGGCCGAGCCCGCCGTAGAGCCGGTCGCCGAGCCAGTCGCCGCTGCTGAACCCCCCGCTGCCGCGCCCGTCGTCGCCGCGGTTCCGGCTCAGGCCGAGCCTGCGGCGACGCCGGCGACGACCACGGCGGCCGCCCCTGCTGCGAGCAGCCCGGCCAAGAAGACGCAGGTAGCCGAGGCGGCGGCCCCGTTCGTCGCGTCGACGGACGCGCCCGAAGCGGAGACGGCCACGACGGAGGTCACGCCCGCCCTGGTCGCGGTCCCCGAGGCCCGCTTCGTGTCGAACACCGAGGCCGTCTACAGCACGGTGGACCACATCAAGACCGAGGCCGAGTCCGCACAGGCGGCCACGCTCGACGCCCCGGTCGCCCTGGGGATCACGGGCGCCGACGCCGCGGCCCTCACGAGCCTCGCGGGCGCCCTGGTCCTCGGCGGTGCCGGCTCGCTCATCGCGGCGCGCCGTCGGGCCATCCCCGTCACGGTCGCGACGGGGCTCGTCGCGCAGGCCTGACGGCCCCCTGACGCCTGAGCCGGTGCGCTATGGCTTGGGCCAGCACGCGTGGTCGCTGCCCCAGGGGTGCGCCGGGGCCGGGTAGTCGTCGACCGGGAGGGCCGGCAGTGCGGTCGTGACCGCGGGCTCCCGCCGGCCGAGCGCCCACCACGACTCCGGCTCGCGCCACCCGCCCAGCGCCTCATCGCTGAGGCGGACGGACCTCGGTCTCTCGGGGAGGGCGTGCATCCCGCCGTGGGTCACGGTGCCGGACGGCCTCCCCGCGGGCGGGTGCACCGGGTCCCGGTCCGGCTCGTCGAGCAGCCAGGCGGCGGTGCGGGCGAGCGAGGCCGAGACGTCTCGGCCCAGGCCGTCGCCCAGGAGGGGCTGCTCCGCGCCCTTCGCGCGGACCCCGTCACGTGCCGTGAGGGCGCGCACGACGCCGGCCGCGAGCAGGTAGCCCGTCGCGTGGTCGAGCACCTGCGCGGGCAGCACTCCCGGGGTCTCGCCGGACGACTCGATCACGGCGATGCCCGTCGCCGCCTGCACGATCGAGTCGAAGCCGCGCCGTCCGGCCCACGGCCCCGTGGGGCCCCACGCAGAGATCCGCGCGTGCACGACGTGGTCCGGCGTCCGCAGCCCGAACCGTTCGACGGCGCCGGGGCGGTAGCCCGTGACCAGCACGTCGGCCTCGTCGAGCAGATCCTGGGCGCGGGCGAGGTCGCCGCGGTCGTTCAGGTCCAGGAGGGCGGTGTGCTTGCCCTGTCCCGTGTCGAGGTGCTGCCACCGGATCTCCGCCGGGACCGGCGGGTCGATCCGCAGCACGTCGGCGCCGAGCAGGGCGAGCGCGCGCGTCGCGACGGGGCCGGCGATGACGCGGGTCAGATCGAGCACCCGGATCCCGGCGAGCAGCCCGTGAGACCCGTGCCGGTGTGCGGAACGCGCCGAAGCAGAACCTGGCGCAGCGGTACCCGGCGAAGCAGTACCGCCCGAACGGGTACGGGTGGCGATCCGCACCAGCGGCCCGTCCCAGGCGGCCTCCCCCATGGGGGAGTCGCGCCACTCCTGCTCCGTGCGCACCCGGACGGCGACCGCGTTCGCCTCGGCGGCGCGGTCCTCGAGCACCTGGGCCGACCACGACGAGAGGCAGGCCTCCAGGTCGGGCCGGGCTGCGGCCTCGTGCACCCCGAGGAGCCGGACGAGCTGGCGGTGGTGGTGCGGGTAGTTGGCGTGGGTGCGAACCCAGCCGTCGCCGGTGGGAAAGAAGCCGGAGAGCTCCGCGAAGCTCACGACGGGATGGCCGTCGAGCCGCAGGAGGCGGTCGGAGGCGAACGAGGCCGCGACGCGGGCGGGGTTGAGCGGATCGTCGACGAGCGGGCCGGTCGCGCCGGCGTCGGCGGCGGCACGGCGGAACGCCTGGACCGAGCCCAGGGCGAGGTCGAGGGCGGGCAGGGTCGCGGCGAGCCAGGCGCCGCGCTCGCCGACGTGCGGCACGTCACGCTCGATCTCGACCGTTCCTTCGTCGAGACCGGTGCTCTTGAGTCCTGTGCTGTCAACGTCACCGCCGTCGGGGCCGCCGACGTCTCCGCTGCCGCCGTCCATCATGCTCCGACGCTACCCCGGCCCTCGCCGTTCGCTCGGCGCCACCGCCTTGGGCGGGCGCACAACGTGTTCTAGACGTGTGGGATCCGAAGTGCGCCGATAGACTCCGCGCATGGCCAAGAACTCCACGCCCGACTTCGTGCTCCGCCCCTTCGAGGGGCTGCCCGGCGAGACCGACTGGGTGGCGATGCGCGAGATCGTGCCGTCGGCGACCGCGACCGTTCGCACCACCGCCGAGCACGGCGCACGCGACGTCACGGTCGTCACCGTCCTTCCCGGCGGCTGGACCGCGCTCCACCGCGCGGACGGCGCGATCCTGCTCGCCGTCCAGGGCATCGTCGGCTCGGGCGACGTGAGCCGCGACCTTGCCGCGGCCCTCCTCGAGGCGCTCGATGTCGAGCCGGGCACGGCCGTCGAGGCCGGGACCCTGCCGGGCGACGGCCCGCGCCTCCAGGACGTGCTGGACCTGACCGTCCCGTTCGAGGTGACGGTCCACGACGGGTTCGACTACTGGGTCGACCCCGCCGCTGAGATGACGCCCGAGGTCAAGGAGTCGCTCGAGGAGGCCGCGGGCACCTCGATCCCCACGGTCAAGCTCGACGGCGTGCCGTCCGCCTACTGGTGCCGCATGAGCCGTGAGTTCCTGCGCTGGGCGCGCCCGGAGGCCGAGGACGAGCTGATCGACGCGATCTCCCGCCTGCACGCCAAGCGCGAGTCGGGGCTGGCCGGCGGCCGGTTCGTGGGCGCGTTCCGGGCGTCCGGCCTCATGGTCCCCGTGTGGGAGCTGCCGGCAGGCACCGAGGCCGCCGACCTGGCGGAGCCTGTCAAGGATCTTGACGCTCGCCTGACCGCAGCGCTGGCCGTCACGGGACCGCTCGACGCCAACGAGCGGCGCGCCCGGGCAGGCATCGTGTCGCGCCAGGTCACCCTGCGCTAGGCCCGGCGACGCTTCCCGTCGGCGGCGGAGCGTGCAAAGATGCCCGTTCGCGACAACTCGCCCCCACAAGGTCCTACCTCTTCACGCCATCACCGCAACCGGGGGAGTAGGATTTCACGGGTAATCCTTTGCATAATAGATCCGCAAAGGAGTGCTCCTATGATCACCAACCTCTCGACCCTCCAGGCAGGACAGGTGTGAACGCTCTCCCGGTCGCGAAGACCCCGCGTCCAGGCAATGCCCAGGTGGGCAAGAATGCCCAGCGGGTTGCTGTGATCATCCCCGCCAAGGACGAGGCGGAGCGCATCGCTGCGACGGTGCGCTCGGCTCGGGCCATCCCCCACGTCGACCTCGTGCTGGTCGTGGACGACGGCTCGGAGGACAAGACGCAGCACGTCGCCCGTGACGCGGGGGCCGTCGTCGTGCGCCACTCGCACAACCGGGGCAAGGCCGCCGCGATGGAGACGGGCGCCGCGGTCGTGGCGATGCGAGATGCCGACGGTCGCCCGCCCCGCCTCCTGCTCTTCATCGACGGCGACCTCGGCGACACGGCGGTCAACACCGCCCCGCTCGTGCGCCCGGTACGCGAGGGCGTGGCCGACGTCGCGATCGCGCTCCTGCCGAAGCAAGCCGGCGCCGGCGGACGCGGCATCGTGGTGGGTGCGGCCCGCCGCGCCATCGAGTCGATGACGGGGTGGAGCCCCACCCAGCCGTTGTCCGGGATGCGGTGCCTCACGCGAGAGGCGTTCGAGGCGGCCACGCCGCTCGCGCGCGGCTGGGGCGTGGAGACCGGCATGACGATCGACCTGCTGCGCAGAGGCTACGTCGCCGTCGAGGTGCCTTGTGATCTCAAGCACCGCGCCTCCGCGAACGACCTCAAGGGCCAGATGCACCGTGCGGCCCAGTACCGCGACGTCATGCTCGCGGTGGGCGCTCGTCGCGCGCGGGCCGCTGTGGACGGCGTTCGGTCGGCGGGGACGGGGACGCAGCCCGTCCGGAGCTGAGGCCGCGCGTCAGCCTCGGCTCCCGGTCAGGGCGTCGCTGCCCGACGCCGGTCGCTCGCCCCGGTGCACCACGTCGCCCTCCGCATCGGCGGGGTCCGCCGGGGTGCGTCCAGGGCCGTCCGTGCCGGCGGAGGCGGCCCGGAGCGCCGTGAGCGTCAGCAGCGGCACGGCCGGAACGAGGGCGATCATGGCGATCCGCACCCCGAAGTCGTTCACGACGGACCCGAGCGCGGAGAGCACCCAGAGCGCGAGCACGGCGGGCCGCAGCAGCGGCCAGGACGCCTCCGCCCGCGCGAACCAGCCGGGCGTGACGCGTGAGCGCACGGCGGGCGGCGCGAAGAGCGCGACCGCCACGAGGACGAGGATCAGCACCGTGATCCAGACGGGGACGCCGCCGAGCACCGAGCGGGCGGCGTAGCCGGCCTTGCGGGCCAGCGTCGCCCACGCCTCGCCGTCGGCGACCTGCCCCACGAACCTGCCGAGGTGCGAGCGCTGCTCCGGCGGCCGCAGCCAGTCCAGCACGCCGACCGCGGCAACCAGGCCGACCCCGGCCAGGGCGACCGCGAGGAAACGCCCGAGAGTGAGGCGCAGCCCGGACGCCGCCAGACCGACCACCACGAATGCCGGCACGAGCACGAGCCCGCCACCGAGGTCGGCGCCGAGCGTGGGCCACACGTCGACCGCCAGTGCCACCACCGCGATGGCCGCGACCGCGCCTGCAGCGAGCCCTCGCCTGCCGCGCACGACGAGCCACTGGGCCACGGCCGCTGCGAGCACCACTGCCGCGACGGCATAGACGGAGAACGTCGGATTGCCGAAGCCGTAGAACCGCGCGCCGTACGTGGGGGCCGAACCGAGGGGCGCCGCGCGGTTCAGCGGAGTCCCGATGAGCGCGTCGAGCGTCAGTACGCCGAACGTCACTCCTGCGACGAGGCCGGGGCCGGCCCAGATCGGCGAGCGCGGGGCGAGGGCGCCGAGACCCGCGACGCAGGCGGTGAGCAACGCGATCGTGCCCAGCAACGCCCAGCCCGCAGCCGGGAACCGCCACCAGTCGGTGAGGGACGACAGGAAGCCGCCCGCCGACAGGGCGGCGAGGCTCAGCGCGGAGATCTCGGCGACGCGCCCGGCCCGGCCGCTCGGCGTCCTCCCGCGGCGCCGTGCCACGCGGACGGCAAGCAGGCACGCTGTGGCCAGGGCGAGCCCGGCGTAGAACGGCGCGTCCACGAGCCAGACGTAGGCCTGCCTGCGGACGTGGTCCCGGGCGGTGAGGTCGGCCAGCTCGTCGGCCGTGGTCATCACGTCCGCGGGGCGGACCGCCCCGTGGACCAGCGGCGTGTCGTCCACCTCCGTGGGCAGCTCTGCGCCGGCCGCCGCGAGCACGGTCGCCGGGACGTCCTGCACCCGCACGACGCCCTCCGTCCGGGTCGCGGTGCTCGTCAGGTACCGCGGCTGGCCCTCCTCGGTGGACGGCGGGCGGACGAGCGTCACCCCGAGGTCCAGCGGCTCCCCGGGGACGTTCGCGAGGTCGACGAGGAGGATGGTCGTGCGGTCCGGGACCACGTCGAGGACCCGGCGCACCGTCGCGTCCACCGCGGCGACCGCGTCCTCGCGCACGCTGCCTGCCGCGCCGTCGGGCGTGCCGGCCGCACCGTCGGCCGCGCTGCCGGCGTCCACGACGGTCACGGGGCAGTCGAACGCGCCGGATCCCGGCGCGACCGCGGCGTCGAGGTCGAAGTACCGTCCGACCGTCCCGTCCGCCGTGGCGATCGCGACCGCGGCGCCCGGACCCACGGCGGTGGCGCAGCCGCCGGAGCTCGCCAGGGCGGTGCCCAGCGTGCCGAGACGGGCGGCGAACCCCGAGCCCCGCTGCAGGGCGACGAGGTCGCCCCACCCGTCGACGGACGCGGGAGCGGTGGCGTCGACGGTGCCTGCTGCCGGGGTGACCGCGAGGTCGGGGCACGACCACCCGTCGCCGACGCGCTCGTCCGTCACCTCGGCGAGCCGGCCGGCGGAGAGCGTCAGCCAGCCGCCCTCAGGGCAGCGGGCGGCGGCGCCCGTGGGCATCGTGACGCCCGCGGCGTCCGCACCGTCGGTCAGCAACCCGGCAAGGGTCGGTGCGGCGGACGTCCCCGTCAGGGTGGACGGGCGGACGTCGTCCCAGCGCAGTCCTGCCGTGCCGATGACCACGAGCGGGGCGCCCGCGGCAGCGACCGGCTCCGCGTCGGCGCCGAGGGCGCGGGACTCCTCGCCCGCGACACCCGTGCCCGAGGCAGCGGGCAGGATCGACGACGCGAGCAGGAGTGCGACCAGCAGCCCGCCGCCGAGCGCCGCCACGGTGCCGGGGAGGTTGCCGGGGCGCGGCGCGGGCCGCACGGGGCTGTCCCCGGCGGGACGTGGCACAGGGACCGCCACGTGCAGGCTCAGCAGCGCGACGGCGAGCAGCAGCACCACAGCCGCGACCACGACCCCCGAGTCGTTCACGCCGGACCCCACCCCGGCCACCACCACGAGGGCGACGACCACGTCTCGCAGCAGGGGACGCTCCCGGTAGCCCCGCTCGATCCGCGGCAGCCGGAAGCGGACCGGGTCGAGGGCAGCCCAGGCGGCCGCTGCAGCCGCCAGCGTCGCGAGCGCGCCGAGGGGGTTCGCAACTGTGGCCCACGCGCCCGCGGCCTTGCCTGCGATGACGCCCAGCGCGTCACCTTCGAGGGCGCGCTGCACGAACGTCCCCAGGTGCGACGACGTGCCGGGCGCGAGCCAGTCGGCAACGGCGATCGCGGCGACGACGGCGACGGTGGCTCCGACGACGGCGATCACGCTGCGCACCGTGACCCGTACCCGGCCCACACGCAGGCCGAGCACGGCGAACGCCGGCACGAGCGCGAGGATTCCGCCGAGATCGGCACCGAACGCGGGACCGCCGTCGACCAGCACGCTGACGACGCCGATCGACGCGACGACCGTGACCGCGAGGCGCCGCCGGCGGACGAGGGAGGCGAGCCCGCCCGCGAGGACGAGACCCGCTGTGGCGTACACCGCGAACGTCATGTTGGTGAACCCGTAGAACCGGGCGCCCAGCGCGGGCGACGGCCCGAGGAGCGAGCCCTGCTGCAGCGTGGTCCCGGTGAGCCCGTCCACCGTGAGGACGAGCCACGTGACCGCCGCCGACGCCGTCGCAACCCTCCAGGGCGAGGCGGGCAGCAGCCGCGACAACCACCAGGTGACGCCCGCGACGGCGACCGCGCCGAGCGAGACCGAAGCCGTGAGCACGAACGTCGGTGCAGGCCACACCCACCAGCGGGACAGTGTGGCGAGGCAGGTGGCGACAGGGGCGGACGCCACGAGGAGGCAGGTCGCGAGGAACAGCCGCCGGGCCGCCGGGCTTGCCTCGTGCCCGCCCGGCCGGCGCGTCCACAGGGCGCCGGCGACCGCCGCGGCCAGGAGCAGCACCAGCGACCCGATGAGCGCCGGCAGCAGCGCTGGGATCGACTGCGACAGGACGTTGACGTACTGGCGGTTCTCCACCGTGCGTGCGACGCTCGTGCGGCGTTCCTCACCCCGCTCGAGCGGGTGGCCGTCCAGCACGGTCGGCCGCTGCTCGGGCTCGGCCTCGGTGCCGGTCCCGGCGAGCGCGCCCGCGGCGTCGGCGAGGGTCGCGGTGACATCGACCAGCTGGACGAAGCCGGTACGGCGGGTGCCCTGCGAGGACAGCCATCGCTGCTCCGCGTCGCCCGACGTCCAGTCCACGGCCACCTGGAGGCCCTGCTGCGCCACGGGGTCGCCGGCGGTCCCGGCGACGACGACGCGCGTGCCCTCGGGCAGGATCCGCACGAGCCGCCGGAGCATCTCGTTCACCGTGTCGAGGGCGGCGTGCCGGACCTGGCCGAGGGGGAGCACGCCGGCGTCGATCACGGTGACGGGGCACGCCGTCAGTGCCGCGGTCGCCTCCGCGTCGTCGAGCCCGTCGAGCGAGGGCAGGTAGCGGCCGACGGCGCCGTCCGACCCGGCGAGCGCCACACCGGCACCCGGGCCGACGGAGGTGCCGCACTCCCCCGCCGCGGCGAGCAGGTCGCCGAGCGTTCCAGGGGAGCCGGCCGCGGGATCGGTCGTCGTCGCGGGGCCGGCCGGGTCGGGCTGCTGCACGAACGAGGACCACCCGGCCACGACGGCGGTGCCGGGCACCTGGTCGCCCGCTGCGAGGACCTCCGGCGCGAGCGTGCACTCGGCGTCGGTGGCCGCCGACGCGACCCGGCGCCCGGCCGAGAGCGTCAGCCACGCGTCCACCGGGCAGGTGACTGCCGCCGCGGTGCGGACGTTGAGCGAGCCGACGGAGCCGCTGCCGATCATGCGCCAGAGGACCGGGGTCCGGGAGCGGGAGACGTCCGGCCAGCGCAGGCCGCCCACGCCGACGACGACGACCGGCGCCCCGTAGTCGTCGGTGCCCGGGTCGGCCGTGCTCGCGTCGCCCCGCACCTCCGCCGTCGGCCCGCTCACGACCGTGGTGCCGGCCGAGCTCGGCGCGAGCGCCGCCGTCGGCCCCGCGACCCCGAGCACGACGGCGGCCACGACCGCCAGGTGGGCCACGACCGTGGCGAGGGGGTTTCGCGTCAGCACCCGTCCAGCGTACGGGCGCCCTCCGACGAAGCCGTGGGAGATCTGTGGACGACCGGGGGCCGGGCGGAAGCGGCCCGTCACGGCACGCGGACGCGGAGCGCCGCGGGCTGGACCCACGTCTCGAGCTCGACCGCGTTACCCAGCGGATCGCCGTCGACCTGGGCCTGCTCGCCGCCGGCGACGCGGATGCGCGCGCGGCGGGCCTTGGTGTGGTCGATCCGGCCGAGCTTCTCCGGAAGGTCGTTGCGCACACCGAAGCCCTGCATGACGACCTCGAGCGTGAGCTGGGCCCAGCCCACCACGCCGCCCCGCGTGTCGATCGCGGCGACGTCGAGGATGCCGTCGTCGACGACGGCGTCGGGCAGGAGCGTGATCCCTCCGGGCAGCAGCCCGCAGTTGCCGATGATGAAGGAGCGCAGGCGTGCGTCGACGGGCGGGGTGTCGTCGAGCCAGATGCGGGCGCGCATGCGACGGCCGTGCAGGTGCGGCAGGCCCGCCAGGAAGTATGCGACCCAGCCGACCGCCCTCTTGAGGGTCGCGTCGGCGTCGGCGACCATCGCGGCGTCGAAGCCGAGCCCCGCGATGACGAGGAAGACGTGCTCGCGGTCGGTGTCGTCGTCAGGCCCGGGGTCGGCGAACTCGGCGATGCGCGCCCAGCCGACGTCGATCGTCCGGGTGCGCCCGCCCGCGATCACGTCGAGCGCGTCATTGACCGAGGTCACGGAGATCTGGAGGTTCCGCGCGAGGAGGTTGCCGGTGCCCATCGGCAGGAGGCCCATGGGGACCCGCGTGCCGACGAGGGCCTCCGCGACGGCCCGCACGGTGCCGTCGCCGCCCGCGGCGACGACCACGTCGGCACCCGCCTCGACGGCCTGCTTGGCGGGACCGGTGCCCGGGTCCTCGACGGTCGTCTCGTACCAGAGCGGTTCGGCCAGGCCCTGGCGCTCGCAGAACGCGCGCACCGTGGCCTCGAGGTCCCCCATGCCCGCCTTCGACGGGTTGGCGACGAAGGCCAGGAGCCGCGGCGCGCGCGGGACCGCCTGCACCTGGGTCAGGTGGATCGCGGCAGGCTGCTGCCGCCGCATCCGCGACTGCTGGGACCGTGCGCCCAGCGCGACGACGAGTGCCGCGGACGCGATGACGATCGCGGTGATGCCGAGCCACACCTGCCACTCCATGCCGCAAAGGTAGACGCGCCTGACGCGGGTCGCGCACCAGGGTGCCGCCCGCGGCCTGTGGATGACGGGCCGGAGCGGGCCGCGTTCTCGGTAGGCTTCGCGTGTGATCGATCTCCGACTCCTGCGCGACAACCCCGACGTCGTCCGCGCCAGCCAGCTGGCTCGCGGTGACGACCCCGGCCTCGTCGACGCGGTGCTCGACGCCGACGCGCGCCGCCGCTCCTCCCTCGCCGAGTTCGAGCAGCTGCGCGCGGAGCAGAAGTCCCTGGGCAAGGAGGTCGCCAGGGCGCAGGGCGAGGAGAAGCAGGCCCTGCTCGCGCGGACGAAGCACATCGCCGAGGAGGTCAAGGCGCGCCAGGCCACGGCCGACGAGGCGGACGCCCAGCTCAAGGAGATCCTCTATTCGATCGCGAACGTCATCGCGGGAGCGCCGGTGGGTGGCGAGGAGGACTACGTGGTGCTCCGCGAGGAGGGCACGATCCGCGACTTCGCCGCCGAGGGCTTCACGCCGCGCGACCACCTGGAGCTCGGCGAGGGCCTCGCGGCGATCGACACGCAGCGCGGCGCGAAGGTCTCGGGCGCTCGGTTCTACTTCCTCACCGGCGTCGGCGCGCGGCTCGAGCTGGCGCTGCTCAACGCCGCCATGGACCAGGCGATCGCCGAGGGCTTCACCCCCGTCATCACGCCCACCCTGGTCAAGCCGGAGACCATGCGGGGCACCGGCTTCCTGGGCAAGCACGCGGACGAGATCTACCGCCTCGAGAAGGACGACCTGTACCTGGTCGGCACGTCGGAGGTGGCGCTCGCGGGCTACCACGCGGACGAGATCGTCGACCTGACAGCCGGGCCGCTGCGCTACGCCGGCTGGAGCGCCTGCTACCGCCGCGAGGCGGGCTCGGCGGGCCGCGACACGCGCGGCATCATCCGCGTCCACCAGTTCCACAAGGTCGAGATGTTCAGCTACTGCGCCCCCGAGGAGGCGGAGGCCGAGCACCAGCGCCTCCTCGGCTGGGAGGAGGCCATGCTGCGCAAGGCCGAGCTGCCCTACCGCGTGATCGACACGGCGGCGGGAGACCTGGGGACGAGCGCCGCCCGCAAGTTCGACTGCGAGGCGTGGCTGCCCACCCAGCAGCGCTACCTCGAGCTCACGTCGACCTCGAACTGCACCACCTTCCAGGCGCGCCGCCTGGGCGTGCGCGAGCGCACCGCCGAGGGGTCGACGCGGAACGTGGCGACGCTCAACGGAACGCTCGGCACCACGCGCTGGATCGTTGCCATCCTCGAGAACCACCAGCAGCCTGACGGCTCGGTGCGGGTCCCCGAGGGCCTGCGCCCCTACCTGGGCGGCCTCGAGGTCCTCGAGCCGGTCAAGTAGCCCATGGATCTCAGCCCCACGGACGGGCAGTGGCTCGTCGCGCTCGACATCGACGGAACACTCGTGACCTACGACGACGTGCTGTCGGACGCGGCGCGCCACGCCGTGGCCGGCCTCCGGACGGCCGGGCACCATGTCGTGCTGGCGTCGGGGCGGTCGCTCATCGCGATGCTCCCCGTCGCGGCGGAGCTGGGCATCGACAGCGGTCGGCTCGTCGCCTCGAACGGCGCGGTCACGGTGCGCCTCGACCCCACGGAACCGGGGGGATACGCGCTCGAGGAGGTCGAGACGTTCGACCCCGAGCCGGCGCTGCGCCTGCTCAAGGAACACCTGCCGAACGCCCGGTACGCGGTCGAGGACGTCGGCGTCGGCTTCCGCATGAACGAGCTGTTCCCCGAGGGCGAGCTGAACGGTGAGCACCAGGTCGTGGAGTTCGAGGAGCTGTGGGCCGGAGAGGTGACGCGCGTCGTCGTCCGCAGCCCCGAAGAGACGAGCGACGACTTCCACCGGCTCGCCGCGCATCTCGGGCTTGAGGACGTCACGTACGCCGTCGGCTGGTCGGCGTGGATGGACCTCGCGCCGTTCGGCGTCAGCAAGGCGACCGCGCTCGAGAAGGTGCGTGTGGCGCTCGGCGTGGCGGCGGATCGCACCGTGGCGGTCGGAGACGGGCGCAACGACGTCGAGATGCTCCGCTGGGCGGCGCGCGGCGTCGCCATGGGGCACGCCGACGACGTGGTGCGCGCCGCGGCGGACGAGGTCACCGGCACGATCGACGAGGACGGCGTGGTGCCGGTCCTGAGGTCGCTCACGCCGCCCGAGGGTCCCTAGCAACGATCGCGTCCGATCACCGTCGGCGCTTGGTGCACGTGCAGGCATCCCGGTACGGTGTGACCCTGCTCACTGTGAGCGTGCTGAACGGGGCCCGAGGGACGGAGGCGCAGCGATGCCGCTCGACCAGGAGTCCGTGGCTCCCGCGTGGCGCAGCGTCGTGCGGATGGCGGCCGCCGTCGTGACAGCGAGCGCTGTGCACGGTTCGCCGCCCGCCGCGACCGGGCCTGTCCTCGTCGCCCTCGACATCGACGGGACCATCGCGGGCCCCGGAAACACCATCTCGGACGCGACGCTCGACGCCGTCGCCCAGGTTCGGGCGGCCGGTCACCACGTCGTGCTGGCCTCCGGACGCTCGCTCGTGGGGATCCTGCCGGTCGCGGCGCGACTGGGCCTCACGGACGGCTGGGTGGTCGCCTCCAACGGCGCCGTGACCGCTCGGCTCGGTGACCACCTCCCCGGCGGCTACGCGCTGGAGGACGTGCGAACGTTCGACGCCGGGCCCGCGATGCGCCTGGCGCGAGCGCTGCTGCCGCACGTCAAGCTCGCCGTCGAGGAGATCGGCTGGGGCTACCGCGTGCTGTCGCTCTTCCCGCCGTCCGACGTCAACGGCAGGCAGCAGGTCGTCGGCCTGTCGGACCTGTGGACAGCGCCAGTGACCCGTGCGATCGTGCGGGCGCCAGGGGCGGTGCACGCCCTGCTCGAGCCCCTGCGCCGGATCGGCGTCACCGCAACACCCGCCGCGTCCGACTGGATCGACGTCATCCCGGACCGGCTGAGCAAGGCGATCTCCCTGGAGCGCATCCGCGTCCGGCTCGGCGTGGCGCGCGAGCACACGGTCGCCGTCGGCGACGGTGTCAACGACCTCGAGATGATGGCCTGGGCGCTGCGGAGCGTCGCGATGGGCCACTCGCCCCAGGCCGTGCTCCAGGCGGCGGACGAGGTCACCGGGAGCCTCGCCGACGACGGACTGGTGCCGGTGCTGCGGTCGCTCCTGCCGAGGTAGAGCGGAGCGAAGCTCAGTCTCGCGCCGTCAGGACCAGCGGGGCGCCGTCCCCCGTGATCGCGATCGTGTGCTCGCTGTGCGCGCCGCGGGAGCCGTCGGCGGAGCGCAGTGTCCAGCCGTCCGGGTCCGTCCAGATCTCGTCGGTGGTCTCGAGGAACCACGGCTCGATCGCGATGACGAGGCCCGGCTTGAGGGGAAAGCCGCGGCCGGCCCGGCCGTCGTTCGGGACGTGCGGGTCGCCGTGCATGACGCGGCCGACGCCGTGGCCGCCGAAGTCGGTGTTGATCTGGTACCCGGCGGCGTGGCCAACCTCAGCGATCGCGGCGGAGATGTCGCCGATCCTGTTGCCCGCGACGGCGGCCGCGATACCGGCCTCCAGCGCCACCTCGGTGGTGCGGATCAGCTTGGCGTCGGTGTCCCCGCGGTCCGGCAGCGGCGTGCCGACCACGAAGGACTGCGCGGAGTCGGCCACCCAGCCGTCGACCGCCGCGGCGAAGTCGATGCTCAGGAGGTCGCCGGGGCGCAGCGCGTAGTCGTACGGCAGACCGTGCAGCACGGCGTCGTTCACCGACGTGCAGATCACCTTGCCGAACGGCATGGCGCCGAACGACGGGTGGTAGTCGATGTAGCAGGACTCGGCGCCGCGGTCGCGGATCAGCTTGTGCGCGACCTCGTCGAGCTCGAGGAGGTTCACGCCGACACCGGCGGCCTCCCGGACGGCGGTGAGCACCTCGGCGACGAAGCGCCCGGCGGGCCGCATCTCCTCGATCTCCCGCGGCGTCCTCAGCTCGATCATGTCCGTCCTCTCGTGCACCGGCCCTGCACGCGCAGGTCACGCGTGCGGGGTCCAGCCTACGGCGCGCCGCGTCCGGTCCGGTGGCAGAGTGTCTGGCCGACGCACCGCCCGACGAGTTTGCTAAGACTCTTAAGTAATGCATTCGTCATGCTCTTGCAGCCTGTTTGCGCTTGCATGTTCTTGCGAAACAGGGTTGCCTCGGGTGGGAGGGCCTGGCAAGGTTCAAGGCCGTACGTGCACGTCAGAGCGTTTAAGAACCACAGAGCAGTGGAAGGACACGTCATGACCATCCGTATCTCGGCCCGGAGGCGTACCCTCGCCGTCGCGGCTTCGGGCGCCGCCCTGGCGCTCTCCCTCACAGCGTGTGCCGACACCGGTGACGGCGACGGAGGCACCGGCGACGGTGGTGACGACGCGGCCGGCTTCGAGATCGATTGCGCACCGTACGAGGAGTTCGGCGACCTCGACGGCACGACCGTGACCGTCTACACCACCATCGTGGACCCGGAGGGGGCGACGCAGCAGGCGTCCTACGACCCGTTCGAGGCGTGCACGGGCGTCACGATCGAGTACGAGGCCTCGCGCGAGATGGAGGCGCAGCTTCCGGTGCGCGTCCAGGCCGGCAACCCTCCGGACATCGCGATCCTCCCGCAGCCCGGCCTGCTGAACACCCTTGTCACGCAGTACGACGCCGTCCTGCCGGCCCCGCCGCAGGTCGAGGCGAACGTGGACGAGGGCTGGCACGAGTCGTGGAAGGGCTACGGCACGGTCGACGGCACGTTCTATGCCGCGCCGCTCGGCTCCAACGTCAAGTCGTTCGTCTGGTACTCCCCTGCGGCGTTCGAGGAGGGCGGCTACGAGGTCCCCGAGACGTGGGACGACCTGCTGGCCCTGACGCAGCAGATCGTCGACGACACGGGCGGCGAGATCAAGCCCTGGTGCGCCGGCGTCGAGTCGGGTGACGCGACCGGCTGGCCGGCGACGGACTGGATCGAGGACGTGGTGCTGCGCACCGCAGGCGTCGACGTCTACGACCAGTGGTACAAGCACGAGATCCCGTTCAACGACCCGCAGATCGTCGAGGCGTTCGACGCAGCGGGTGAGATCCTCAAGAACCCGGACTACGTGAACGGCGGTCTCGGCGGCGTCGACTCGATCGCCACCACGCCGTGGACGGACGCGGGCTACCCGATCCTCGACGGCAACTGCTACCTGCACCGCGCCGCGAACTTCTACCAGACGCAGTGGCCCGAGGGCACCACGGTGGCCGAGGACGGCGACGTCTTCGCGTTCTACCTGCCGGCGGAGACCACGGACGAGAAGCCGACCCTGGTGGCCGGCGAGTTCATCGGCGCGTTCAACGACCGCCCCGAGGTCCAGGCCTTCCAGACCTACCTCTCGTCGGCCGACTGGGCCAACGCCAAGGCCGCGGCCACGCCGAACGGCGGCTGGGTGAGCGCCAACTATGGCCTCGACCCGGAGCTTCTTGCAACGGACTTCGACAAGGCGTCCGCCGCGGTCCTCGCCGACCCGGCAACGGTCGCCCGCTTCGACGGGTCCGACCTGATGCCGAGCGAGGTGGGTGCCGGCACCTTCTGGGCCGGGATGACGGAGTGGTTCGCCAGGGACCTCTCCTCGCAGGAGGTCGCCGACCAGATCGAGAACTCCTGGCCGTGACGGGTCTTTTCGCCCGCTCGTGATGACGCGCGGAGGCGCGGGACCTCGTGTCCCGCGCCTCCGCCGTCCTAGGCTGGGGGTGGACCCGTCAGCGACGACTGGACCAACTAGGAGGACCCGTGGACTGGTTTATCGACGCCGGGGACGACCCGGCGCACAAGTTCTTGCTCATGCTGGTGGCGATCGCCCTCTTCGTGGTGGTGATGGGCCTGATCCTCTTCCTCGTGGACCGGCCCCGGAACGCGCCGAGGTGGCTGGTCAGCCTCGGCTTCGTGGGGCCGGCGCTCGCGATGCTCGCCTTCGGCCTGCTCTACCCGGGCCTCGACACCATCAAGAACTCGTTCTACAACAGGAACGGGTCG
Source organism: Antribacter soli (assembly GCF_021568775.1). Taxonomy (GTDB): domain Bacteria; phylum Actinomycetota; class Actinomycetes; order Actinomycetales; family Cellulomonadaceae; genus Antribacter; species Antribacter soli. The sequence continues at coordinate 166,932 of NZ_JAKGSG010000022.1, forward strand.
GAGTTCATCGGGCTCGACAACTACGCCACGGCCTTCACCGAGTCGCAGTTCCTCATCGTCCTGGGCAACACCGCGCTGTGGGTGCTGGTCGCGCCGATCACGGCCACGTTCCTCGGTCTGGTCTACGCGGTGGTGGTGGACAAGAGCCGGTTCGAAAAGTTCGCCAAGGCGCTCGTGTTCCTGCCGATGGCGATCTCGATGGTGGGCGCGTCGATCATCTGGAAGTTCGTCTACGAGTTCAAGCCGGCGCAGGGCACCGTGCAGCAGACGGGCTTGCTGAACCAGGTGATCGTCTGGTTCGGCGGGGAGCCGATCCAGTTCCTGCTGCAGCGGCCGCTGAACAACTTCCTGCTCATGGTGGTGCTCATCTGGATCCAGACCGGCTTCGCGATGACCTTGCTGTCGGCGTCGATCCGCGCCATCCCCGACGACATCGTCGAGGCCGCCCGCCTCGACGGGCTGTCCGGATTCGGCATGTTCTGGCGCATCACCATCCCGAGCATCCGGCCGGCCCTGGTGGTCGTCCTCACCACGATCGCGATGACCACGCTCAAGTCGTTCGACATCGTCCGCACCATGACCGCGGGCCGGTTCAACACGTCGATCGTGGCGAACGAGTTCTACGAGCAGAGCTTCCGGCAGAACAACACCGGCCTCGGCGCGGCGCTTGCCGTGCTGCTGTTCGTCATCGTGATCCCGGTCATCGTCTACAACGTGCGCCAGATGCGCCTGGCTGAGGAGGTCCGATGACCACGCAGTCAGCAGGGGCTGCCGCCACGGCGGGCGGCACTGCAGTAACGGAAACGCGCGGGACGACCCGGGTATCGCCGGGCCTCACCGAGCGGGCGCGGAAGGCGAAGGCGCGGCTGACCTCGCCCTGGGCGAGCGCGATCGCGGTGATCATCGCGGTGCTCTGGACCATCCCGACCGTCGGCCTGCTGGTGACGTCCTTCCGGCCAGAGCTGGACATCCGGCGCAGCGGCTGGTGGACGGTCTTCGGCGACGCGTTCGCCGGCGAGCCCGTCTTCTCGATGCGCAACTACGAGACGGCGCTGTTCGAGAGCTCGACGGACCTGATCAGCTTCTTCGTGAACTCGTTCGTCATCACGCTGCCCGCCGTGGTCATCCCGATCACGATCGCGCTGCTCGCCGCCTACGGCTTCGCGTGGATCGACTTCAGGGGCCGCGACATCCTCTTCGTCGCGGTGTTCGCCCTGCAGATCATCCCGATCCAGATCACCCTCATCCCGCTGCTGCGGACGTACGTCCAGGGCGGCATCAACGGCAGCTACTGGACCATCTGGCTGTCGCACTCGATCTTCGCGCTGCCGCTCGCGATCTTCCTGCTGCACAACTTCATGAAGGACATCCCGAGGTCGCTCGTCGAGGCGGCGCGCGTGGACGGCGCCGGGCACGTGAAGATCTTCTTCCAGGTCGTCATGCCGCTGCTCACGCCGGCCATCGCGGCGTTCGGCATCTTCCAGTTCCTGTGGGTCTGGAACGACCTGCTCGTCGCCCTGGTCATGGGGTCCCCGGACACGTTCCCGCTCACCGTCCGCGTCGCCGAGATGGCGGGCTCGCGCGGCGGCGACTGGCACGTCCTGTCGTCCGGCGCGTTCATCTCGATGGTCGTCCCGCTGATCGTGTTCCTGTCGCTCCAGCGGTACTTCGTCCGGGGCCTCCTGGCGGGTTCCGTCAAGGGCTGACAGTGGTTGCCCGACGCCGGACCGGTCGCCTTCGCGAGGAGGCGACCGGTCCGGCGTCGGCACGTCCGGGAGGTGCCGAGCGCCTAGGAGGGGTAGGGGCGGACGGTCGGCGTCCGGAATCCCATCCGGGACCACTCGTCCCAGGTCAGGAACAAGATCTCTACGCCCTGGGGGCCCTGGTAGTAGAGCGTCGGGAAGGCATCCCACTTCCAGAGCACGTCCCCGGGCAGCGAGTCGACGACCATCGGCGTCGGCGACCCATAGTGGACCCACTCGTCATAGGTCAGGACGTGGCCGCCCGCATTGCCGGCCAGGCGCGGAAGGCCCGTCGGCTCCCAGCCCTCGATGCCGCCGACGACGAAGATCTTGTCCGTCCACCCGTAGCGGAAGAAGCCCTGGTAGTTGAAGATGTGGGGCTCGGGCGAGCCGATCGCCACCCACTCGGCGTAGGACAGCTTGTGAGAAGGCACCCAGCCGCCGCCGGTCTTGATCAGAGGCGGATCCTGAAGGAAGAGCTCGTCCGACGTCGAGTGCCCGGAGACGAACGACTCCGGGATCCAGGACGCCGTCGCCGGTGTCGGGTAGCCCGCTGTGCGCCACTCCCCGAACGTGACCTGGCTGGCCTTCTCCACCGGCTCTCCGTACGCCCACGTGGCCGGGAGCGTGAACCGCGCGAAGATGTTCGGCGACCAGCTGTAGCGCACGTAGTCCACGTCCACCCGGGTGGGGGCCGGGAAGCCGGCGGACGCCCACTGCGAGTACGAGATGTGCTCGTAGGTCTCCGCGGCGGTCCCGTGCCAGATGTAGCCGTCGAACTCGGTGACGTAGTAGCCGGAGTCGGCGGCTGACGCGGGCGCGGCGGGAACGGAGAGCCCCAGGAGGAGGCACCCGGCCGCCGTCACGGTGGCCGCGAACCTTCGTACGATCGTCATCAGAAGAACCTTCCTCAGCATCCGGGGTACTCGGGCATCGGCGTGTCGATCCTCGTCGGGGTCGGCGAACCCGCGGCGGCCCACTGGGCCGGCGTGAGCTGGAAGTAGCCCGCCGGACCGTCGTAGTAGATCTTGCTCTCCCACATGCTCCTGTTGCTGAAGCCGTTGTAGGTGCCGGAGAGGTAGCGATCCCGGGTCGTGGAAGCCACGGTCTCGGGCGCCGGCGAGCCGAGGTCCAGCCACTCGGTGTACTCCAGGTGGGCCCAGCAGTGCCATCCCACCCCGGACGGGTATTCGGGCGACCACCCGCCCGCAGGCCCGATGAGCCACGGCTCGATCCGGAAGATCCCGTCGGTCCATGGCAGCCGGTAGATGCCGTGGAGGCTGTCCGGCATCGGCGGCGGGTATCCCATCGCCGCCCACTCCGCGCCGGTCAGGTGGTGGTCGGGAACGTCGTGGCCGTACTCCGCGACATAGATCGCCGGTGAGGTCGCGTACCGGATGATGGAGCACGTCACGAGCTCGCACAGCCGAGCGTCCGCGACAGGTGCCGGACGCCCGGCAGCGACCCACTGGTCATACTGCACCGGGGCGTCCGCGGCACCGCCGTCGGGCCAGTGGACCAGCCCGTAGATGCCCGGGCTCCACGGCAGGTGCGCGTAGGTGTCGACGGGCCGGACGATCGGCGCCGGGTAGCCCAGGGCGACCCAGTCCGTGTACGAGAGGGGCGCCCGGGTGGCGCGGGTCTCGTCCCAGCTGTCAGGGCTCCCGGCGACCCGGTAGATCGTGGCCTCGGAGGCCGCCTTGACCAGGAAGTACTCGTCCTCTGCCGCATGCGCCGGTGCACCTGGCAGAAGGGACGCTACACACATCGACGCTGCGAGCACCGCGAGCAGACGACCAGTCCTCATGTGGACCCTCCTCAGGATCGCGGCAACCCTAGCGGGTCAGCAGGTGCCGCGGAACCGCTGGTGAGGGGCCCTTTCAGGTGAGTTCACGGGCCAGCAGGCTCTCCTTCACCGGAAGCCCGTAACGGAACCCGCCGAGGGTGCCGTCGGTGCGCAGGATGCGGTGGCACGGCACGAACAGAGCCGCCGCGTTCATCGCGCACGCCCCGGCGGCGGCGCGCACCGCGGCCGGGCGGCCCGTCCGCTCTGCGTACTCGCTGTAGGTGATCCGTTCGCCCGGCTCCACGGTGCGCAGCACGTCCCACGCGTGCGTCCGGTACGGGCCGCTCGCCTGCCGCACGGGAACGCGCCCGGGGGCGGCCAGGTCGCCCGCGTAGTACGCCTCGACGGCCTTGGCCGCGTCGGAGAGCATCGCGGTGGCCAGGCTGCCCGACGGCGCAGCCGCCTCCCCGGGCACCTGCACCTCGGCGGGCCGCAGCGTGGGGTGGATGAGGGCGACGAGGGACGCGACGTCGGCGGTCCAGCCGGCGGCGAGGACCGACTCGTCGTCGACGACCACGCTGAACGGGCCGTCGGGAGTGGTGAGCGTGGTGGTCAGGGCGGTCACGGGAGGCTCCTGGTGGTTGCGGGCGTGGTTTCGGGTGCTGGCTGCGCCGGCGCGGCCGGCGGGGAGGCGCGCCACAGGTGCATCGCGGCGTAGGACCGCCACGGTGCCCACGCGGTACCCCGTGCCTGGAGGGCACGGAACTCGTGCGCCCGGCTGGCGGCCTGGGCCGGGTCCTGCGGCCCGAGCAGCCCCAGCGACCGGGCGCCCGCCAGCAGGGCGACGTCGCGGTCGAGAAGTACGTCGGGGTCGCCCAGGACGCGCAGCGCGACGTACGCGGCGGTCCACGGCCCGATCCCGGGCCGGGCGACGAGCGCCGCCCGCAGCTCCTCGGCGTCGTCCCCGACGCTCACGGCAAGGTCGCCGTCGGCCAGGGCGCGGGTGGTGTCGACCACAGTGCGCACGTTGCGTGCGGGCAGGCGGAGGTGCTCCGGGGCGGCGGCGGCCACCTCTCCGGGCCCGGGGAAGAGTGTGGTGAGCCCCGGGATCCCTGCCGCATAGGGCGCGCCCGCGGCCGCCGCGAGCCGAGTGAGGTGTGTGCGGGCGGCGGCGACGCTGATCTGCTGGCCCACGATCGCGCGGACGACGAGCTCGTGCGGGTCCACCGCGCCCGGCATGCGGATCCCGGGCGTCGCGGCGACGAGCGGGGCGAGCACGGGGTCGACGGCCAGGGCCGCGTCCACAGCCTGCGGGTCGGCGTCCAGGTCGAGCAGGCGGCGGACGCGGGCGACGGCGACCGGCACGTCGGCCAGGTGGGTGACCTCGAGGTGGAGGTCGAACCGGGGCTGACCGCGGCCGGCCCGCGGGTGCGGCCGGTACGTCACCTCGAAGGCGCCGGGCCCGCGGGGCAGCGTCACCGTGCGCGCGTAGCGGAGGTCGGGGCCGGACAGGTCGGCGGACTCCACGCCCGCGATGGCGCGGACCGCGAGGAACTCGAGGACGCCGCGCGCGTCGAACGGCTCACGGAACGGCAGGGTGAGGTGGATGCGCACGGGCTGCGGCTCCGCGCCGGCCGGTTGGTGCACGGCCGGTCCGTCGGCCGACCTACCCCGCCGGGCGCGGGCGCGCAGCTCGGTCGGCGTCGTCGCGAACACCTCGGTGACCGTGTCGTTGAACTGCCGGATCGACCCGAAGCCGGCGGCGAACGCGACGTCGGCCACGGAGAGCGCGGTCCCGACGAGCAGCGCGCGGGCGGTCTGCGCCCGCTGGGCGCGGGCGAGGGCCAGCGGTCCGGCGCCCAGCTCGCTCGCGACGAGCCGGTGGATGTGGCGGGTGCTGTAGCCGAGGCGCACCGCGAGGCCTTCCACGCCCTCGCGGTCCACGACGCCGTCGGCCACGAGCCGCATCACGCGGCCGGCCAGGTCACGGCGCAGGTTCCACTCCGGCGTCCCGGGGGCGGCCTCGGGGAGGCAGCGCTTGCACGCCCGGAAGCCGGCCTCGTGCGCTGCGGCGCTGGTCAGGAAGAAGGTGACGTTCTCGGCCTTGGGCGTGCGCGCAGGGCACGACGGCCGGCAGTAGATGCCGGTGGACCGCACGGCCACGAAGAACTGGCCGTCGAAGCGCTGGTCGCGCGCGGCGATGGCGCGGTAGCGCTCGGAGAAGTGCCTGTCCATGCGGCCATCCTCACCCGGCGAGCACGGGGAGTGCTAGCGGGTTTCGGACACGGCGGTGGCTGCCCGACGACGGCCGGGGTCGGCCGGGCGGCAGGCGCGCCCCGGTCCACGGGACCGGGGCGCGCGCCGCGCGGATGGACCGAGCGCTAGAACCGCGCCCCGACGTCGGCGCCGTTGGCGGGGCGCAGGAAGGTCGACGACGGGATGGAGCCGTCGGCCTGGCGGGCCCCGGTGATGGTGCTGGGATCGGTGCTGACGAAGGACCACGTGCCGCCGAGGTCCCAGGAGTTGTTGCTGCCGCTGGAGCTCGACCCGAGCGACACGTTCGTCCCGTTGGCTACGGACAGGTTGCGGGTCAGGGTCCCGTCGGCGTCGGCGTAGTCGAAGCCCGTCCCGCCGTTGTCCCACGCGGTGTTGCGCTCGGCGACCATCGCGCCCGGGTTGGAGTTGTCGATGAAGCCGCCGGCGGAGTTGTCCCACGCCATGCTGTTCCGTGTGACGTGCGCGGCGGGCAGGTCGACGTCGCCTCCGCCGAGCTTGAAGCCGTTGCCGTCGCCGCTGTAGTCCGGGATGCCCCAGCGGTTGTAGCCGTTGCCGTAGGCGAGGCTGTTCTCCACGGTCACGGGGGAGAGGAACTCCCAGAAGTCCAGACCGTCGTCGGAGTTGTTCCACAGCCGGGCGCCGCGGATGACGTTCCCGGTCCCCGAGCCCTCCTTGATAGCGATGCCGTCGGCGCTCTCACCGCTGTTGCGGGGGTCGCGGTTGCCGTAGCTGTCGAGGTTGAGGATCTGGTTGTTGCCGGACGCGCCCTGCAGGTGCAGGCCGCTCTCGTAGTTGTCCCTCGTGATGAGACGGTCGAAGACGCCGTAGTTCGTGTCGAGGCCGAAGATGCCGTAGGGGCCGTGGATGATCTCGAGCCCGACGAGGCGCCAGTACTCGCCCTCGATGTGGATGGCGCCGCGCTCGGCCCGCGGGATGCTGCCGCCGACGGGCGCCGGCGTGTGCAGCATGTTCTCCCCGTCGATGACGGCGCGCTCGCCGGAGTAGCTGCGCAGCGTGTACGGCTGGCTCGCCGTGCCGTTCTTGACCAGCTGGATGTTGGTGCTGGGCGCGTAGGTGCCGCCCCGCAGGTAGATGGTGGTGCCGGGCTGCGCGAGGTCGACCCCGCGCTGGATCGTGCGCAGCGGCGCGGCGAGCGTCCCGGCGTTGGCGTCGTTGCCGCTGGGCGAGACGTAGAGCGCGGCGGACGCCGGCGCGTCCGCGGTGGTGACCTCGAGGTAGTCGATGTTCGGCAGCCCGGCCGAGGTGGTGGGGCTGAACCGGATGGTGTTGGCGCCTGCGGCGACCGTGATGCTCACCGTGGCCGACGTCCAGCCGGTCCAGGTGCTGGTGCCGGCGAAGGACAGCGTGGTGGCTCGCGTGCCGTTGACGAGCACGTCCGCGGGGCGGTTGGTGGTGGTGCCGTTGGCGTAGCGGACCACCAGGGTCGCGGAGCCGGCGGCCGGGGCGTTGGCGGTGAACTGGGAGGCCGCGCCGGTGGCGTTGTTCGCGTTGCAGAAGCCGCTGCCGGAGAAGCCGGTGTGGTTGGAGTCGATGGTGCCGTCACACGTGGCGGGCGCCGTCTCGGCCTCGTAGCGGACCGTGGCGGCCGTGGCGGACACGGGGGCGAGGACCGCACCGACGACGAGGGCGGCGCAGAGGGCTAAGGACTTGAGTCTCATGGGCATCTCCGGACGAGCGCGGGCTGGCTTGGGCGACATTGCACAGAGCACACGATGGGAAAGCGCTCTCCATCGGGGTCGATGGTACTGACCTGGGTTACAGCACGTCAACGGTTCTGGGGAACCGGTTTCTCATCTCGTTGTGGGTGTCGGCGGCCACCGCCTCGGCGCCGGTCACGCCCCGGCTGTCGCCCCGATCGAGGCGAGCCGCGCCAGGAGGCCGTCCCGCACGGCGGGCCACTCGTCAGCGAGGATCGAGAAGTAGACCGAGTCGCCCGTGGACCCGTCGGGCGCGATGCGGTGCGCCCGCAGCACGCCCTCCTGGGTCGCGCCGAGGCGGCGCATGGCGGCGAGGGAGCGCGTGTTCCGGGAGTCGCCACGGAGCGCGACGCGCTGCAGCCCGAGCTCCTCGAAGGCGTGCCGTAGCAGGAGGTACTTGCACGCCGGGTTCGTCGCGCCGCCCCACCAGTCACGCCCGTAGAAGGTGGCGCCGATCTCGACGCGACGTTGCGCAGGAGCGAGGTCGTACAGGCGGGTGGAGCCGCGGACGACGCCGTCGGCCGCGCTCACGACCGCGAACGGCACCTGGTCCGGTGCTGCGCGGGCTGCCTCGACGTAGGTCGCCATCAGCTCGGGCGTGCCCGGCAGCGGCTGGGTCATCCCCGCCCAGATCCCGTCGTCGACGAGCGCCGCGAGCGCCTCCGCGTGCCGCTTGGCCAGGGGTTCGAGCCGGACGCCATGGGTCTCGAGAACGATGTCGTGGATCACGCGGCCCACCGTAGTTCCGACCCGAGATCTTCACGAAACACCCCCTGTGGACAACGTCCAGGTTGTTCCCAGGGCCGACAGGATGACCGCCATGAGAGAGACCTGGGTCGATGTCGCACTCATGCGGCTGCCCGACACCCTCGCCTGCCCCGCCTGCGGCGCGCGCCTCGCGTCGTCGCGGTGCGACCGCTGCCGGCTCGACCTGAGCGCGCCCCGCGCGCACGAGGTCGCGCAGGCCTCTCTCGACGCTGCCGCCGCGCTGCAGCGCCGGCAGGAGGCGATCGACGTGATGCGGTCCGAACAGCCTGAGGCGGCGGAGTGGATCCGCGCGCGGGAGCGCCGCGGGGCAGGCGCAGCCGGGTCGGCGGGCCGGGCCACGGGGCCGACGGCGGCGCCGGCGTCGGGCGGCCGCGTCCCGGACGAGGCGGTGCGGCCGGCGGTCGGTGACGTGCCGCCCCGTGCTGCTGATCAGGCGGACGTGACGCCGGGTGGGACGGAGACGGTGGGTGCGCCCGCGGTGCCGTCGTCGGGCGCCGCGCTGCAGCCGATCCTGGCGGGCGCCGGAGCCGGCCTGCTGGCCGTGGCGACCGTCGTGTTCGTGTTCTTCACGCTGGCGGACCAGCTCGCACTGCGTGCCCTCGTGACGGGCGGCGTGACGGCGGCTGCGGTCGGCGTCGCCGCGCTGATGCGGCGCGCGGGCCTGCGGTCCTCCGCGGAGGCGGTGGCCGGCCTGGCCGTCGTGCTTGCCTGGGTCGATGCCGAGCTCGCACTCCAGGCGGGTTTGCTGGGCCTGCTCGACCCGGTCCTCGCGCGGGCGATCCTGCTCCTCGTGATCGCGCCGGCGTTCGTGGCGCTGGGGCACGGGCTCCGCGTGCGGGCGTGGGCGGGTGCGGGGCTCGTGGTCGCGCCGGCGGTCCCGGTGCTGGCTGCGGGCGGGATCACCGCGTTCTTCGGTTCGGCCGGGGCTGCCGGCTCGGGCGCCGCGGCGGGGTACTGGGTATGGACCGGTGGCCTGATCGCGTTCGCGCTGGTCGCGTACCTGGCACGGCGGGTCGCCGGACCGGTCGGGCAGCGGGTCGGCCGCCCGCTCCGGTTCGAGGATCGCGCGCTGCGGGTGGTCCGCGCGGCGGGCTTCCCGGGCGCGCTCCTCGTCGCGGCCGGCGCGATCTTCGAGTCGTCCGGCGCCCTCACCTCGTCCTGGACGGCCGCGATCCTGTGGACCGTGACGACGGCGCTGGCCGCAGGGCTCGGGCACGTACTGCGCGTGCGGTCGTGGGTGACCGCCGGGGTGCTCGCGCTGCCCGTGGTTCCTGTGCTGGCCGCGCTGGCGTTCACCGACGTGCTGCCCGGCGGCTGGGTGATGGGCGCCGGCCTGCTCGCGGCATCGCTCGTGACGCTCGTGGCGAGGGTCGTCGCCCGCGTGTCGGGGGAGCGCGCGGGCGCGCGCCTCGAGGTCGAGCGGGTCCTGTTGACCCTGATGCAGGTGGGTGCGTTCGTCCTCGCGCTCCCGCAGGCGGCCTTCGTCCGGGACGTCCCGGCCCTGCCAGGCTGGGGCGGGCCCGCGGTGCTGTTCGCGGTCGCGGCCCTCGTCGCGGTCGTGCTGCGCGCGGTGACGCACCACCGGGCGTGGGCGTTCTCGGCCGGCGTCGTCGCCGCTGTGGCGGCCGGCTTCCTGGGGGCGGTGCCGGGGACGGCGGCGGCGGGCTGGTTCCCGCTCGCGGCCGGTCTCGTGTGGGCGCTCGTGGCGGCGGTGACGACGCCGCACGCGCTCACGTGGCTCCGGCGGCCGGACGGCCGGCGCGGCATCGCCCCGCAGACCCGCGCTGACCTGCTCCTCGGGGTCTGGCTCGTCGTCGCGGCGGGTGCGGTCCCTGCGCTCCTCTTCCAGCTGGCGTACGTGCTGGGTGTGGTCGTCGGAGCGCTGACCGGTTACCCGACCTGGACGCTCGACGGCGGTCCCCTGGTCGGAGGCGGGCTCGACCGGCTGCGGGACGTCGAGGCCTGGGCGCACGTCGGTACGGCCGCGCTCGCGACGGTGTCGCTCGTCGCAGGCCGGCTGGCGCTGCCGGGTACCCTGCCGCGGGTCGCCCGTACCACCGCCCCCTGGATCACCGTGGGCCTGGCCATCGGCCTGGTCCTGGACCCGGCGCTGCTCTCGGTGACGTCGCTCGTGCTGCTCGCCGTGCTGGCGACCCTGCTGCTCGCCCTGGTCGCCGAGCCGTCGGCCGCCCCGCGGCCGCTGCGTGCCCCCTTCGGGCTGGCCCGCCGTGGGGTGCTGGCCGCGGCGCGCGGCACGTTCGTCCTCCGTCGGGTGGGTGGCCGGCCGCTCCTGCGGTCGGAGCCGGGCGTGTGGCGGGCGGCAGCCCTGACCGGCGCGTTCGCGGCGATCGCGCTCCTGCTCGTCGGGTCGTGGGGCTGGCGTCCCGGCGCGGTCGCCGGCGGGGCGGTCGTGGCGGGTCTCCTGCTCGCCGCTCGCGCGGCGGTGCCGCGGGCGCTGCACCCGTGGCTCGTCGGCACCGCGTACACGTACGCGCTCGTGGTGCTCGGAGTGTGGCTCGGCTGGCTGGGCCTCGACGGGGTGGCCGCGGTGTGCTCGGTCTCGGCCGCGGCGTCGCTCGCCGCGCTGGGCGTCACCCTCTGGCGGGGTGTCGCACGCGACGAGTGGCTCGCCGTCCTGGGGGTCACGTCCGTGCCGTTCGTGCTGGGCGTCGTCACCGTCGTGACCGAGAGCACGTGGTGGTCCGCGGGCGCCGCGGTCGCCATGCTCGCCCTCGAGCTCGTCCTCCTCCTGACCGCGCGGACGGGCCTCGCGCCCGCGGTGCGGGTCGTCGCGGCCGGCCTCGTGCTCCCGACGGCGTCCGTCGCCGTGGTCACCGCCGGCGCAATGGTGCTGCGCACCAGCGGCTCGCCCGTGGTGCTCCCCGTCGTCGCGATGCTCGTCGCGGTCGTGGCGGGGGCGGCGTCCCGGGTCGCCGAGTCGGTCGCCACCCGGGTGCCCGACGCCGACGCCCACCCCGGGCGCGCCACCCCACCCTCCGGCGGCACCGTCTGGGGCGCGGCGCTGGGCGACCGACTGCGGGGCGTCCTGGAGGCGTCGGCAGTTCTCACCGGTGCGATCGCGATCGGGCTCGCCTACCTGCGTCCGGCCGCCGGCCCGGACATCGCCGTCGCGGTGCTGCTCGTCCTCGCCGCAGGTGCGGCCTTCGTCGCCCGCGAGCCCGACCGGACCCGGGCCTGGTGGCTGACTGCCGGGCTCGTGACAGGCGCCACGTGGACCGCGCTCGCCGATGCCGGAGTGCGCCTCGTCGAGGCGTACACGCTGCCGCCCGCGCTCGGTGCCGTGGTCGTGGGTGCGCTGCTGGCACGCCGGGCGGAGCAAAGGGACGCCGGTGGCCGCGCGTGGCGGCTCGTCCTCGTGGGCGTGGCCCTCGCTCTGACGCCGTCGCTCCTGGTCCTGCTGTCCCGCGGGGAGCCGGGCGACACGCGCACGTACGTGCTCGTGGGGGCAGCGGTGGCCGCGCTCCTCGGGGAGCTCGCGCTGCGCCGGTGGCCGCTCGTGTCCGGCAGCTGGACCCGCTGGGGCCGCGCGGCACTCGCGGGCGCTGCGGCGCTCGCCGGAACGGCCGCGACGCTGGAGTCCCTGCACCTGGTGGAGGCGTCCCCGGACTGGTCCCGGCTGAGCAGCGGAGCCCTCTTCACGGTCGGGCTGCTGTGGTCGGCGGTCGGCGCGGGCATCGTGCTCGCGGCGACGGTCGCGGCCCGGCGGATCCTCGACGTCGCGGCGGCGCCCGGCGGCGCCGCCACCGCCCGGTGGGACGACGTGCTCCGACGCTGGGGCCTGGCCCCCGCGCTCGGCCTCGGTGTGCTCGGCGCGGTGGCGAACGTGCGGCCGGTGTGGGGCGCGATCATCACCCTCTGGGTGCTGGAGGCGGCGCTCCTGGTGCTCCTCGTCCTGACCGTCCGGCGGCTCGTCGTGCGCGAGGGCGGCGCTCTCGGTGCCCCGCCGTGGTTCGTCTGGGCGTCCGCGCTGGCCGTGGCGATCGCTGCCTGGTCGCCGCGCGACCTGCGCGTCGAGGTGTTCTCGGTCCCGCTGGGCGTCGGGCTGCTGCTCGCCGGCTACCTCGCGCTCCGGCCGGGAGCGACGCAGGACGACCACGACGCGACCGGACCGGACGACGGGAGGCGGGCGACCGGCGTCGGGCTGCCGTGGCCCCTCGGGAGGGACGGGTCATGGGTGCTGCTGGGCCCGGGTCTCCTCGCCCTGCTGGGGCCGTCCGTTCTGGCGACCTACACGGACCCGCTGACTTGGCGGGCGGTGCTCGTGGTCGTGGTGGCGCTCGCGGCCGTGCTGCTCGGGAGCCGTCGCCGGCTCGCGGCCCCGTTCCACGTCGGGGTGGCCGTGCTGCCCGCCGAGGTGCTCGTCGTGTTCCTGACCCAGCTCGGCACGCAGATCTCGGCGGTGCCGTGGATGCTCACCCTGGCCGCGGCCGGCGGCGTGCTGCTGATCATCGCCACGCTGGACGAGCGGCGCACCGAGGGGTACGGCGGCGCCGCGGCCTACCTGCGCGACCTGCGGTGAGCCTCCCGTCGGCCGCTGTCAGACGTGCGCGTCGAGCCAGTCCAGCGTGGTCGACAGGTACTTCTCCCGGGCGGGGGACGGCGAGAGCGCGAGGTCGTGCGCCCCGCCGTGGATCACCTCGATGTCGACGGACGGCCCGAGCCGCGGCGCCCCGTCGAGGATGTGCCGCACGGAGAGCACGGAGTCCGTGGTGAGCAGCTCGTCGTGCGTGTACTTGCCGGAGGTGGACCGGTCGGAGGCGCAGACGAGCACCGGGCAGCGGATGTCCAACCCCCGAGCGGCGCGGGCCTGAGCCCTGCGGAGCGAGTGGAACCACGCGGCCCGCACGGGGAACCCGCTCGTCGGCTTCCAGGAGAGGTCGTAGTTCCACTGCTGGTGCAGCGCGAGCCCGTAGGCCCCGCCCATGCGGCCCAGCGGCACTCGCGGCGCGACCGGAGCGATGGCGTACATCAGCCGCGTGGTGACGACCCGGTGGAACCACGGCTCGTTGAGATCGAGGAACGGCGAGTTCAGCACCAGCGCCTCGATCCGGCCCGGCCGGGTGTGCGCCCACAGGGCGGAGACCAGCCCGCCCATCGAGTGAGCGAGCACGACCACCCGCTCGTGCCCCTCCGCGCGGATGGCATCCACGGCGGCGTCGAGGTCACGCGCGTGGACGGCGATGTCGGGCACGAAGTTCGGGTCGTCGCCCTCGCGCAGCGAGCGGCCGTACGTGCGAAGGTCGACCGCGTAGAAGGGGTAGCCGCGCTCGGCGAAGGCCTCGGCGACGTGCGGGTGGAAGAAGTAGTCGGCGTACCCGTGCACGTACAGCACGGCCGGCCGGTCCGCGGGCGCCGTCGTGGAGGCGACGTGGCGGACCAGGGTGGCCACGGCGTCGTCGGGCTGCGGTAGCGGGCGCGCTTCGAACTCCGGGCCCAGCACGTCCACGTGCCAGTCGCTCATGTCTGCGATCCCTTCGAGCCGGTGGCGGCCGGGGCCGGCCACGACGAGCGAGGAAGCCGACGATACCGCTGAGCGCCCCCTGCGACCCCCGGTTGGGCTCGGTGTCGTCGTCAGTACCCCGGCGGGTAGCTCGGCGGGCGGCCGGGGTCGGGCGGCTGCGGCGGATAGGGCTGCGCCGGGTACCCCGCGGCGGGATACGGCGGCGCGCCACGGTCGGCGTCGGGCCGCACGCGCAGCGCCTGCCACACCAGCAGCCCGATCAGCAGCAGGATCGCGAGCCCGCCCAGCCCGAGGACCGGGACGAGCCACTCCGGGACGTCCGACGTCGTCCCGCCGCCCGCAGGCGCTTCGCTCGCCTCTCCGGGGGTCGGGGAGGGCGGCGGCACGGTGGCCGGGTCGATCGCGGAACCGCGCGCGTGGACGGTGGTCACCTCGCCGACGGGCGGGGTCCACGTCACGGTGGAGCCCGAACCCGGGCCGGCCGACACGATCCCGTCCGTCTCGGTGACCTGGCCGGGGAAGGTGACGCGCAGGGTGACCGTCAGGACGTCGGCGGCGCGCACGCCGCGGATGCCGAGGTTGTCCTCGGTCAGGTCCACCGTGGCGTCGAGCACGTACTCGTCGCCCTCGCGGACGACGGTGACGGGCACGTTCTCGGCCTCGGCGAGCGAGGACAGCGGGACGTCGGGGTAGATGTAGCGGTTGCCCGTGTACCCGCCCTCCGAGTACTCCTCGGTGCGCAGGGCGTCCCTCGAGGGGTCGTCCTTGCCGCGCAGGGCGTCGTCGAGGACGTCCTGCGGGTCGCGGCCGGTGGACGCGACGAACTCGTCCTCGACGGCGACGACGAGCGACGTGCTCGCCGTGTCGTCCGGGTGGAGATCCACCGCGAGCTCGGCCTTGATGCACCCCGACAGCGTGAGGGCGAGCGCGGCGAGCGCTCCGGCCAGGGCTGCGCGGCGGGTTCGGGTCACCCGGCAAGCATGCCGCACGCCCGTGCGCGGCGGAATGCCCGCCCAGAGCACTGCGGTCGCGCGTGGCGGCGTCAAGTTGAGTGGAATAGACTCAACTTTGGCCAGGTTCGCACCTGTGCACAGTTGAGCTTTCATCCGGAGATGCCATGGACACCAAGTTCACGACCAGGTCGCAGGAAGCGATCGGCGACGCCATCCAGTCGGCGTCGGCGGCCGGCAACCCGCAGCTCGAGCCCGCCCACCTCCTGGCGAGCCTGCTCGCCCAGCCGGGCGGGGTCGCCGTCGGGCTGCTCGAGGCCGTCGGCGCGAGCACCCAGGCGATCGGACAGAAGGTCCGCGCCGCTCTCGTCGCGCTGCCCCAGGTCTCCGGCGCCACGGCCCCGCCGACAGCGAGCCGCGCCACGGCGACGGTCCTGGACCTCGCGGGCAAGGAGGCCCAGAGCCTCGGCGACGAGTACGTCTCGACCGAGCACCTGCTCATCGGCATCGCCGCCGGGCAGTCCCAGGCCGCCCAGATCCTCGGCGACGCGGGTGCAGGCGCCGACGCCCTGCGCGCCGCGCTCCCCGGGGTCCGTGGGTCCGGCCGGGTCACCAGCCCCAACCCTGAGGGCACGTACAAGGCGCTGGAGCAGTACGGCACCGACCTCACGCAGCGCGCGCGGGACGGCAAGCTCGACCCGGTGATCGGGCGCGACGCCGAGATCCGCCGGGTCATCCAGGTCCTGTCCCGCCGCACCAAGAACAACCCGGTCCTCATCGGCGAGCCCGGCGTCGGCAAGACGGCCGTCGTAGAGGGCCTCGCGCAGCGCATCGTCGCAGGTGACGTGCCGTCCTCGCTGGACGGCAAGCGCCTCGTCGCGCTGGATCTCGCGAGCATGGTCGCGGGCGCCAAGTACCGCGGCGAGTTCGAGGAGCGCCTCAAGGCCGTGCTGCAGGAGATCGCGGACTCCGACGGCGAGATCGTCACCTTCATCGACGAGCTGCACACAGTCGTCGGCGCAGGGGCCTCCGAGGGTGCCATGGATGCCGGCAACATGCTCAAGCCGATGCTCGCCCGCGGCGAGCTGCGCCTCGTCGGCGCCACCACGCTCGACGAGTACCGCGAGCGCATCGAGAAGGACCCCGCCCTGGAGCGGCGGTTCCAGCAGGTGTTCGTGGGCGAGCCGTCCGTCGAGGACACGGTCGCGATCCTGCGCGGCCTCAAGGAGCGGTACGAGGCGCACCACAAGGTGACGATCGCCGACTCGGCGCTGGTCGCCGCAGCCACCCTCTCCGACCGGTACATCACCGGGCGCCGGCTTCCCGACAAGGCCATCGACCTGGTCGACGAGGCGGCGTCCCGCCTGCGCATGGAGCTCGACTCCTCGCCTGTCGAGATCGACGAGCTGCGGCGGGCGGTCACCCGGCTCGAGATGGAGGAGGTCGTGCTCAGCGAGTCGGGGGAGCCTGCCTCCCGCGAGCGGCTGGAGCGCCTGCGCGCCGAGCTCGCCGACAAGCGCGAGGCCCTCGCCTCCCTCACCGGCCGCTGGGAGGCCGAGAAGGCGGGCCTCAACAAGGTCGGCGACCTGCGTGCCCGCCTCGACGGCCTGCGCACCGACGCGGAGCGCCTCCAGCGCGAGGGCGACCTCGCCGGGGCGAGCCGCATCCTCTACGGGGAGATCCCCGAGGTGGAGCGGGCGCTCGTGGAGGCCGAGCGCGAGGAGGCCTCCGGGAGCGACCACCGGGACGTCGCCGGGCAGCAGGCGCCCATGATCGCCGACAAGGTGGGCGCCGACGAGGTCGCGGAGGTCGTGTCCGCGTGGACCGGCATCCCCGCCGGACGCCTCCTGCAGGGCGAGTCCGAGAAGCTCCTCCACATGGAGGAGGTCCTCGGCGGTCGCCTCATCGGCCAGACCACGGCCGTCCGCGCGGTGTCCGACGCCGTCCGGCGCGCCCGCGCCGGCGTCGCCGACCCCAACCGGCCCACCGGGTCGTTCCTCTTCCTCGGCCCGACCGGCGTCGGCAAGACCGAGCTGGCGAAGGCGCTCGCGGACTTCCTGTTCGACGACGAGCGCGCCATGGTGCGCATCGACATGTCGGAGTACGGGGAGAAGCACAGCGTCGCCCGCCTGGTGGGGGCGCCTCCAGGGTACGTCGGGTACGAGGAGGGCGGCCAGCTCACGGAGGCGGTCCGGCGTCGGCCCTACTCCGTCGTGCTGCTGGACGAGGTGGAGAAGGCGCACCCGGAGGTCTTCGACATCCTGCTCCAGGTGCTCGACGACGGCCGCCTCACCGACGGCCAGGGCCGCACCGTCGACTTCCGGTCGGCGATCCTGGTGCTCACGTCGAACCTCGGCTCGCAGTTCCTCGTGGACCCGATGCTGGACGACGCCCAGCGCCGCGAGGCCGTCCTGACGGCCGTGCACGCCGCGTTCAAGCCGGAGTTCCTCAACCGGCTCGACGACGTCGTCATCTTCGACGCGCTGTCCCTGGAAGAGCTCGGCCAGATCGTGGACCTCCAGGTCGCGGCCTTCGCGGCGCGGCTCGCCGACCGGCGACTCCGGCTCGAGGTCACGCCCGCGGCTCGCGAGTGGCTCGCGCTGGAGGGTTTCGACCCGGCGTACGGCGCGCGGCCGCTGCGCCGGCTGGTGCAGCGGGAGATCGGCGACCGGCTCGCCCGGCAGCTCCTCGCGGGCGACGTGACCGACGGCGACACGGTGCTGGTCGACCGGGCCGACGATGCGGCGGGCCTCACGCTGACGCCGGCGGTCCTGACGGGCTGAGCGGCGGGGCCCGCCAGGGGCGTGGTCAGTCGAGGAGCGAGCCCGTCAGCGGGGTCTCGCTCGATGCGAGGCACAGGCCGACGCGGTCGCCGTCCTCCCAGGAGTCCTCGCTCGGCGCCCACACCACGAACGTGAGGGTCGCCGCGGCGCCGCTCTCGCGCGCTGCGGCACCGAGCTGCTCCTCGCCGCACACCTGCGAGACGCGCTGCTGAGCGGCGTCGTCGCCGGGCCAGATCGCCTTCTCGGCGAAGTCGGTCCGGCCCACGACCTGCGCCGCGTGCTCCTCCGTGCACGGCACGACGCGCACCGAGCCGACGTCGCCGTCCTCGGGCAGCTCCGCCACGCACGTCCCCAGCACGAGCTGGACGGCGTTGGCGTTGCGCGCCTCGGTCACGTCGCCCGCCAGCGGCTCCCAGGCCTGCTCGCCCGTCACGCGGGTGATGCCGAGCACGGCCGCCACCACGACGACGAGCACCACGACGGCGGCACCGACCAGTGTGATCAACCGGCGTCGGCCGGTGTGGTCAGGTGCAGCGGGGGGCGCCCAACCGGCGTACGCGGGCTGCGCCGCATAGTCATGCTGCCCGACGCCGGACGGCCCACCTGGGTGCACCGGCCCACCCGGGCGGGTGCCCGCCACGTGCTGCGGCTGCGACACCGGCGTGAACGCGCCACGCCACGCGGGCTGCGGGGGCGGCGCTGTGACCGGGGGCAGGACCTGCGTCACATCCGGGTGGCCGGTCGCGGGCAGGACCTGCGTCGCGTCGGGGTCCGGCGTGTGGACCTGCGGGGGCACCGGGGCCACGGCAGGCCGCGTGGGGGGCGCGAACAGCTCCTGCTCATCGGCCTTGGGGGCGGCCGCGCTGTCGTCCGCGGGGCTCTCCGCTTCGACGTCCGACGGCTCCGCGGCCGGCTCGGGCGCGACTGTCTCGGGGACGACCGTCGCGGGGACGACCGTCTTGGGACCGGGCGGCGCCGCCTGCTGGGCGGCCGCCAGCGCGAACAACGCCAGGTCCTCGAGCGAGCCGGCCGACTCGTCTTCCGCACCGTCAGCAGGCTCGCCTGGCTCCGCCGGCGCCGTGGGCTCAACCGCAGGTGCGGCTGCCTCGGCAGCGGCCGGCTCGGGCTCGACGTCGGCCGCTGGCTCGGCGTCGGGCTCCGCGTCAGCCTCGGCGGTGACCCGCTGTTCCGTGAGCTCGGTGCCGGGCTCGGACGCCTCGGCGTCAGCCGGGCTCTCTTCCTCGTCGGCCTGGACCTTCATGGGCTCGGCAGCGGCATCGGCCGCGGCCGACTCGCTCGCGGGCTCGCTGTCGGGAGCTTCGGCGTCGTCGGCCTCGTCCTGCGCCTCTGCGACGCCGGACTCCGGTACCGACGGGCCTTCGGCGGCGTCGGGGTCCGGCTCCGCGTCGGCGGACTCGTCCCCTTCGGTGACAGTCGCGTCGCCGTCGGCCGCGTCCGCCGTCGGCTCCGCCGCGGGGTCGCTGCCCAGGTCAGCCGCTTCGTCGGCCTCGGCCGCGCCCGGTTCGGCCTCCGCCGCGCCGGCCGTCTCGCTCGTGACGGACCCGTCCGTGTCCGTCGTCGGGCTGCCTGCCTCGGTGGCAGCCTCGGCCTGCCCGGGCGCGTCGGGCGCTGCCTGGGGCTCTGCGGGCTCGACGGCTTGCGGCTGGTCGGGCGTCGTCGTCATGGGGCCAACCTACCGATTTCGCGAGGGACCGCCGAACAGGCGCCGACCACCCGTCGGCGCACGGCGAGCCCGAGAGGAGACCGCACCATGAACCACTCCCGCTCCGGCACCGAGCCGCTGCGACCCGGCCCAGGCGGACCGGCCCCAGGCGGACCGGCCCCAGGCGGACCGGCCCCAGGCGGACCGGCCCGGGCGAACCCGACCCAGCCGGGGAAGAGAGAGGGGCCCGGGTCTGCACCGGGTCGCCCGGAAGTGCCGCGCTCGGGCGCCACGCGGGCCTACTCGGGCGCCTCGCAGGCCCGCCCGGGCTCCGCGGGTCAGATGGTCGGGATCCCGAAGCCGGGCACGCTGCCGCCCTGCTCGTAGCGGGCGCCGCGCTCGAGCGGCAGAACGATCTTCGCCACGTCCACGACCCGCCGGGCGCGCTCGACCAGCAGCGCCGCGTCGCTGGGACCAGGCGTCCACAGCAGCACCGAGGGGCCCTCTACCCGCACGCGGGCGCCGTTGAAGTCAGGCAGCATGACAAGGTTCGCGAGGCGCGCATCGAGGGCGCGGCGCGCGAACGCCTCGTCCGACGACCGGACGCGCCACTGGCCGTCGAACGCCGGGTTGCCGATCTGGACGTCCTGGCCGCCGAAGATCTTGGCGATCCTGTCGCGGAAACCCTCGGGGGTGAGCTCGAGCACCGGCAGGCCGGGGACGGCGTCGAGCGCGACGACGTGCGCCTGCGCGAGGCGTCCGCTGCGCGGCTCCTCCGTGCTGCCGCGGCGTGACGCGACCCGCCACGTGAAGGTGAACGAGACGATCGAGTAGCCGTCGATCGTCCCACGCAGCACCTCGGTCGCGCCGCGGGTCAGGCCCCGCTCGAACGGTTCGCCCTTCCAGCGTTCGGCGAGCTCGTTGTCCTCCGGCTCGTACGCCCAGCCCTCACGCTCCGCGAGCTCGCGAAGCCCGTTCGCGCGCCGGCGCCGCCGGGTCGGGCCGAGCAGGAGCACGCCCAGCACGGCGGCCAGGCCGAGCATCACGAAGAAGACAAGGGGTTCCATATCAGGCAAAGATACCGGCAAGCCTCGCCAAAGTCTCTACCTCAGCCGAGATGCGCCATGCAGCGCGGCGTGCCGCGCCGGGCACGCCGGACCGGAGCATCATCCCAGGTCCAGGTCCTCCAGGCCGTACAAGTAGTGGTACGGCACGCCGAGCGCCTCGATCTTCTCCCGCGCGCCCGTGGCTCGGTCCACGATCGTCGCCACGCCGACCACCTCGGCGCCCGCCGCGCGTGCCGCCTCTACCGCGGCGATGGGCGAGCCGCCCGTCGTCGACGTGTCCTCGACCACCACGACCCGCCTGCCCGCGATGTCCGGGCCCTCGATCTGGCGCTGCATCCCGTGCGCCTTCGCGGCCTTGCGCACCACGAACGCGTCGAGGTCCTGACCGCGTGAAGCGGCCGCGTGCAGCAGCGCGGCGGCGATCGGGTCGGCGCCGAGCGTCAGGCCGCCGACGGCGTCGATCTCCGCGGTGCCGAGCCCGACCTCCTCCAGGTGGTCGAGCAGCACGTGGCCCACGAGCGGCGCCGCCCGGTGGTGCAGGGTGATGCGGCGCAGGTCGATGTAGTAGTCGGCCTCCATGCCGGAGGACAGGGTCACCTTGCCGTGCACCACCGCGAGCTCCTTGATGAGCTCGAGCAGCTGCTCGCGGGGGGTCGGGGAGAAGTCAGCGGTCACGGCCCCAGGGTACGCGGGCGGCACCGCCGGGTGCCGGGGTGCCCGACGGGCGTCCGTCCCGGGTTGCCGCGTGGCTCTGCCAGAGTTCTCCTTATGACCATCATGGACAACGCCGTGTACGTGGAGGGCCGGCGAACGGCCAACCCCGTGAGCCTCGAGGAGACCCGCGAGACGGCGCACGAGCGCGGCGGCATCGCCTGGGTGGACCTCTACTGGCCAGAGCCGGCCGAGATCCAGGAGGTCGCCGCGGAGTTCTCCCTGCACCGGCTGGCGGTCGAGGACGCGATCCACGCGCACCAGCGGTCCAAGGTCGAGCGGTACGACGACGTGCTGTACGTGGTGCTGCGCCCGGTGCGCGCGATGCCGGGCGAGCTGGCCGAGTTCGGGGAGGTGCACGCCTGGGTCGGGCCGGACTTCGTCGTGACGGTCCGCCGCTCGCAGACGCCCGACCTGACGGCGATGCGCACCCAGCTCGAGCTCACCCCCGAGCTGCTGAAGCACGGCCCGGCGGCGATCCTCGTCACGCTGCTCGACCAGGTCGTCAACACGTACAAGCCCGTCCTGGATCGGCTGCGTGCCGACATCGACGAGATCGAGGACAAGCTGTTCTCGCGCGACCCCGAGGTGTCGCTGCGGATCTACCAGGTGACGCGCGAGGTGCTGGACCTCCAGCGGGCCGTTCACCCCACCGTCGAGATCCTGCGCATGCTGCACGACAACGGCGACACCGAGGACGCCGACATCGCGCAGGGGCACCGCTACGTCGAGCTGCAGCGCAACCTGCGCAACGTGCTGGACCATGCGCTGCGGCACGCGGAGGCGTCGGACACCTTCCGTTCCCTGCTCACGAACGCGCTGAACGTGCACTCCACGCTCGTCACGCAGGAGCAGAACGAGGAGATGCGCCGCATGTCCGAGCTGAGCCTCAAGCAGGACGAGCAGGTGAAGAAGATCTCCGCGTGGGCGGCGATCTTCTTCGCGCCCACGGTCGTCGGCACGATCTACGGCATGAACTTCGACTACATGCCCGAGACCCACTGGCTGTGGGGGTACCCGCTGGCGCTCGGGCTGATGGTCGGGCTCGGTGGGCTCTTCTACTGGGTGTTCAAGAAGGTCACCTGGCTCTGAGCACCTCAGCTCAGGCCGGCGGCCCGGATCGGCGGTACTTGCCGACCGCCCGGACCGCCCAGCGTGGCATGAGCCGCAGCGCGGCCGATGCCGCCTTGTACCGGACCGACGGCGTCGAGATGACGACGCCGCGGCGCACGTCGGCGAGTGCGACCGCCACGACCTCCGGGGCGTCCAGCCAGGCCCACGCCGGGAACACGCCCTCGGGGATCCCGGCGCGCTCGTGGAACTCGGTGTGCACCAACCCCGCGCACAGCACGGTCGCGGTGACACCGGTGCCGCGCAGCTCCACGGCGAGGCCCTCGGTGAAGGACCGCACGTACGCCTTCGCCGCGGCGTAGGTCCCGCCCGCAGTGAGTGCCGCGACGGACGCGACGTTGAGGATCGCGCCGCGGTCGCGCTGCGTCATCTGCCCGAGTGCTGCGTGCGACAGCTCCACGACCGCCCGGACCATGACGTCCACCGAGCGCATCTCCGTGCTGAGCCGGCCCTCGACGAAGCTCGCGCTCGTGGCGAAGCCCGCGTTGTTGACGAGCAGCCCGACCGGACGCAGCCCGTCGTCCTCCGGCCGGCCGCCGACGACGGCCAGCCGACGCGCGACGCGCGCGACGTCGTCGGGCACCGACAGGTCTGCCGGGAGGACCTCGACGTCCACGCCTGCCGCGACCCGGATCTGCCGGGCGACCGTCTCCAGCCGCTCGACGTCCCGGGCGACCAGCACCAGGTCATGGCGCGCTGTCGCGAGCTGCCACGCGAACTCGAGCCCGAGCCCTGCGGTGCCGCCGGTGATGAGTGCAGTCCCCATGGGGGCAGCCTAGAGGGTGCCTGTGCGCGGGTCAGGCCGTCGCCGCCGTCTCCTTCACGAAGCGGACTATGCGGCGCGAGCGGAAGACGAGGGCGTATCCGATCGCGGCGACGTGGCCCACGACCCGCATCCGCTCGTTGACGGCGCCCTCGAGCTGGGTGTCCTCGTCGTCCACGATCCCGTCGCGCGCCGACCGCAGCGCGAGGATCCGTGCCCGCTGCTCGGGGCCGAGCTCGTCCAGCAGGCCGGGGACGGCGCGCAGGGACTGCTGGAACACGCCGAAGTGGTCGAGCACCGGGTCGAGGATGTCCTCCGGCTCGTGGAACTTGCCCGCGATGATGACGACGGCGGCCAGACCGGGCCTGCGGGCGAACTCCGCGAGCACGGCCCCCGCACCTGCGGACGCGCCGACCAGGGCGACGCGCTCGCCGCGTGCCTCGTAGAGGTCGACGAACCGGTCGAGGGCGTCGAGGCGTTCTTCGAACGTGGTGTCGGCCGACCATCGGATGCGGAACATCGTGGTCCGCACGCCGAGCGGTCGCCAGGCACGCAGTGCCTCCCGCTGGAGGTGGACGAGCCAGCCCAGGCGGTCCCCGAGCCCGGGGACGAAGACGACGCGGATCGGGCCGGGTGAGGCCTGGGCGGCGGGAGGGTTCCGGTTCATGGCGGGGGAAATGTACCGCGACGCCCGACCCGCGGAATGCCGCGACGCCCGACCCGTGGAGGCACGGGCCGGGCGCGCCCCGGGCGCGTGAGGCGCCCTGGGCGCGTGGGACCGGGCGCCCAGCCGTCCGGTCCCACGCGGGTCAGTGATCCGTCAGCGGCTGACCTCCTGGGTCGCCACGGCGTCGCGCACGCCCTCGGCGATCTTCTCGAGCTCGGCGCTGACCCGCCGCTCCCGGTGCTGCAGCCAGATGCCCAGGCCGACGAGGACGATGATCGAGCCGTACGCGATGGCCGCGAACGGGCTCGTCACGAGGTAGCTCAGGTCGCCCTGGCTGATCGCCAGGGAGCGCCGGAGCCGGTCCTCGGCCATCGGGCCGAGGATCATCCCGACCACCATGGGGGCGACGGGATATCCGTAGCGCCGCATGAAGAACCCGATGAGCCCGATCACGAGCAGCAGCAGGACGTCGATCGGCGAGAAGTTCAGGGCGTAGGACCCGAGCGCGCCGAACAGGATGATCCCCGCGTACAGGTAGTGCCGCGGGATCTGCAGCACGCGAACCCACATGCCGACGAGCGGCAGGTTGAGCACGACGAGCATGAGGTTGCCGATGTAGAGGCTGGCCACGAGCGCCCAGACGAGCGCCGACTCGGACTGCAGCAGCAGCGGTCCGGGCTGGATGCCGTAGGACTGGAACGCGACGATGATGATCGCCGCCGTGGCCGTGGTCGGCAGGCCGAGGGTGAGCAGCGGGACGAGCACGCCGGACGCGGCCGCGTTGTTCGCGGCCTCCGGCCCGGCGACCCCCTCGATGGCGCCGCGCCCGAACTCGTCACGCCGGCTCCCGGCGAGGCGCCGCTCGGTGGCGTAGGACAGGAACGTCGCGACGTCGGCGCCGCCGGCCGGGATGGTGCCGACCGGGAACCCGATGAGCGTGCCGCGCAGCCACGGCTTCCACGACCGCTTCCAGTCCGACCGCTTCATCCAGGTGCGCCACCCCTTCTCGACGGGGATGACGCGCACCGGGCCGTGCCGTAGCCGCGACCCGACGTAGAGCGCCTCACCCACCGCGAACAGCCCCACGGCGACGATGACGACGTTGATCCCGTCGGCGAGGTTCGGCACGCCGAAGGTGAAGCGCTGCTGGCCGGTGAGGGTGTCGGTGCCGACGAGCCCGAGGAACAGGCCGAGCGACAAGGACGCGAGCCCGCGGGACACGGACGTCCCGAGGAGAGCGCCCACCGTGATGAACGCGACCACCATGAGGGCGAAGTAGTCGGGCTCGCCGAGCTGCACCGCCCACCGTGCGACGACGGGTGCCACGAACGTGAGGGCCACCGTGGCGATCGAACCCGCGACGAAGGATCCGATCGCGGCGGTCGCGAGCGCCGCGGCGCCCCGCCCGGCCCGCGCCATCTTGTTGCCCTCGATGGCGGTGACGATGGACGACGACTCGCCGGGCGTGTTGAGCAGGATCGACGTCGTGGAGCCGCCGTACATGCCGCCGTAGTAGATCCCGGCGAACACGATGATCGCCGCTGTGGGCTCCAGCGAGTACGTGAGGGGGAGCAGCAGCGCGATGGTCATGGCGGGCCCGATGCCCGGCAGCACGCCGACCGCGGTACCGATGAACACGCCGAACAGCGCGTACAGGAGGTAGACGGGCTGCACGACGGTGGCGAAGCCCTCGAGGAGTGCGGACAGGTTATCCACGGAAGATCGCCACCCCTTCAAGCAGCGGACCGGGCGGGAGCGACAGCCCGAGGAGCCCGCCGAACACGAACTGGATCACGAGGCCGAGCGCTAGTCCGGTGAGGAGGGCGCGCCACCAGGGCCGCGCGCCGAGGATGAAGGACGCGCCGCCGAACAGGATCATCGCGGCGAACGGCCAGCCGATCAGGTTGATGGTGAACACGTGGACGACGAACACCACGCAGAGCAGCACGACGGTGAGCCAGTCGGTCTTGGCGCCGGCGTCGACGTCCTCGCCGCCCTCCTCCTGGCCGTACTTGCCGCGCAGGACGGCGATGACCAGGATCGCGCCGACGATGGCCGCCATCGCGCCCACCAGGTAGGGAAAGGCACGCGGCCCGAGGGTGTTGGTGGAGCCTGGGACGTTGATCGTCCCGGCCTGCACCAGCACGAACACGCCGAGGGCCAGGGTCGCCACGGCGAGGACGAGCTCGCCGGGCCGCCGGGCTGGTCGGTCACCGCGGGCGGCAGCGGTCTCGCCGCCGCCCGCGGGAGCTTCTTCGGGAGACATGTCAGCTGACCAGCCCGATGTCCTGCAGGACGCCCTGGATCTCGGTGATGTTCTGCGTGAGGAACGTGTCGAACTCGTCGCCCGCGAGGAACGCGTCGTCCCAGCCCTTCTCCTCGAGGGTGGCCTGCCAGGCGTCGGACTCGACGAGCTCGGTCACCAGCGTGGTGAGGGCCGCGGCGTCCTCCTCGGACACGG
The DNA here is from genome assembly GCF_021568775.1 of Antribacter soli. Lineage (GTDB taxonomy): Bacteria > Actinomycetota > Actinomycetes > Actinomycetales > Cellulomonadaceae > Antribacter > Antribacter soli. The sequence continues at coordinate 192,901 of NZ_JAKGSG010000022.1, forward strand.
ATCCGGGGGCCACGACACCACGCCAGTTGGTGAGCTCGACGTCGTAGCCGGACTCGGTCAGGGTGGGCGTGTCGGGCAGCGCGTCGACGCGCTCGGCGCCGGAGACCGCGAGGGCGCGCAGCGTCCCGGCGTTCACCTGCTCCGCGTACTCGCCGACGCCCGAGATGCCGGCGTCGACGTTGTTGCCGAGCAGGGCCGCGAGCGACTCGCCGCCGCCGGAGTACGCGATGTAGTTGAGCTTGTCGCCGACCTCCGCCGACGTGACGCCCGCGGCCTTGAGGAGCATCCCGGCGAGGATGTGGTCCGTGCCGCCGGCGGAGCCGCCCGTGATCGCGACCTCCTTGCCGTTGGCGAGGACGTCCTCGACGAGGTCGTCGATCGTCTGGTACGGCGAGGCGGCCGGGACCACGATCACCTCCTGCTCCTCGGTGAGGCGGGCGATCGGCGTCGTGTCCTCGATGCGGGCCTGCGACTGGTTGGTCTCGACGGCGCCCACCATGACCAGGCCCATGACCATGAGCGTGTTCGGGTCGGTCGAGTTGGCGAGGCTGGCGAGGCCGACGGTGCCGCCCGCTCCGCCCACGTTGGTGACCGGCGCGGAGCTGACCAGGCCCTCGGACTGGAGGTCGGCCTGCATCGCGCGGCCGGTCTGGTCCCAGCCGCCGCCCGGGTCGGCGGGGACGACGATGCTCAGCTCGTCGATGGTGGCAGCCGCCTCGTCGGTGCCCTCGCCCGACGGCGCGCCGGACTCGAGGCTCGAGCAAGCTCCGAGCGTGAGTGCGAGCATCCCGGCCAGCGCGAGTGCGCGGGCGGGTGCGGTGCGGTGTGATCGCATGACTCCTCCTTGAGCGTGGCCCGCAGCGGTGCGGGGCGGTGCACGATCCGATGGCGGGAGCGTAAGAACGCCCGGGGGCTCGCGGGACCTTGTGGTCGTACTGGACGTTATGGTCGTAAAGGTCGCGGCTCGTGTTAGGCACGGGAGCGTGGGTGGCCCACACTGGTCCCGTGGGACGGGCAATGTCGCTCCGGATGCAGCTCCTGTCGCTGCAGGTCGTCATCGTGCTCGTTCTCGTGTGCGCGACGGCCGCCGTGGCGTCGGCGGTCCAGGAGCACCAGCTCCGGCAGGCGTACCTCGAGCGGATGACGGGCGTGGCCCAGTCGGTCGCCCGCCTCCCGGCGATCCGCGAAGCGTTCGACGACGCGGACCCGGCCGCGGCCATCCAGCCGATCGCGGAGCTGATCCGCGAGGCGTCGGACGTCACCTACGTGGTGGTGACCGACGAAGAGGGCATCCGCTACTCGCACCCCAACCCGGACCGGGTCGGCGAGATGGTGTCGACCGACCCGTCGGTCCCGCTCTCCGGCCAGATCTGGACGGGCACGCAGACGGGGACCCTCGGCACGTCGTGGCGGGTCAAGGTGCCGATCTACGGCGAGGCCGACGACGACGCGGCACCCGCGCCGGTGATCGGGACGGCGAGCGTCGGGATCCTCGAGGCGGAGCTGCGCGCTGACTGGCGGGACGGCCTCGTGTGGCTGTTCGTCGCGGTGGGCGGGGCCGCCGTCGTGGGCGTCGTCGCCGCGGCCTGGGTGACGCGGCTCGTGCGGCGGCGGATCTTCCGCCTGGAGCCCGAGGAGATCGCGGCTCTCCTGGAGACCCGCGACGCGATGCTCCACGGCATCACGGAGGGCGTCGTCGGGCTCGACCGGGGTGGACGCGTCGTGGTCGCCAACGACGAGGCGCTGCGCCTGCTCGGCCGCGACCGGGCCGCCGTGGTGGGGGCCGAGGCGCGTGACGTCCTCGACCCGCAGCTCGTGGCGCTCGCGGAAGCCGTCACGCTGGACCCGGCCGAAGCCGAGGACGACTCGGCGCCCGGTGGTGAGCTCGTCCTCGCCGGCGAGCGGGTGCTGCTGGCCCACGCCGGCCCCGCCACGGTCGACGGGCGCGACGTCGGCACGGTGCTGGTGCTCCGTGACCGCACCGAGCTGCACGCCCTGCTGCGCGACCTCGACGGCGCCCGCGGGCTCACCGACGCCCTGCGCGCCCAGTCCCACGAGTTCGCGAACACGCTGCACGTCGTGTCAGGCCTGCTGGAGCTGGGCCAGGTGGACGAGGCGGTGTCGTTCGTGGCGCGCGTGGGACACGGCGGCCTGCTCACCGCTTCCGGCGTCGCGCCCGGTGTGCACTCGCCAGAGGTCGCGGCCCTCCTGCTCGTGAAGGCGACGACGAGCCGCGAGCGGGGCGTCGCCCTCGAGGTCGACGCCGCGTCCGTGCTGCCCGGGCCCGCCGGGCCGGCGGAGGAGGCCTGGCACGGCGACGTCCTGACGGTCCTCGGCAACCTGGTCGACAACGCTGTCGACGCCTGCGGCCCCGGCGGCCGCGTCCGGGTGCTGGTCACCGCGACGGCGCGGGTCGTCGACATCGTGGTGGACGACGACGGGCCCGGCGTCCCCGCCGAGATCCGTTCGGCAGTCTTTGAGCCCGGGTTCTCCACGAAGCACGACGGGGACCGGCGCGCGAGCGGCCGTGGCATCGGGCTGGCGCTCGTGCAGCGGGTGGCCGCTCGCCGCGGCGGGTCCGTCCGCATCGGCACCTCGTCGTTCGGCGGCGCGAGCCTCGAGGTCCGGCTGCCGCGCACGCCGGTCGCCCCGGCCCGGGCCGGGCGGCTCGCGCGTCCTGACGGGGCGACGGTGCGGGCCGGCGGGGCGGCGCACCCGGGGCCGACCCCGCTCGAGCGGACGGAGACGCGATGACCGATCGCCCGGACGCCAGGCTGCGCACCCTCGTCGTGGAGGACGACCCGGCGGTGGCCGCCCTGCATCGCGGCTTCGTGGAGCGGCACCCCCGGTTCACGGTGGTCGGCAGCGCGCAGACCGGCGCAGAGGCCGTCCGGCTGGCGATGGCGCTCGACCCGCAGGTCGTGCTGCTCGACGTCTACCTGCCCGACGCCAGCGGCCTCGACGTGCTGCAGCGCCTGCGCCGCATGCCCGGGCCGCCCGTGGACGTGATCGCGACGACGGCGGCCCGCGAGCTCGACACCGTTCGCCGGGCGATGGCCGGCGGCGTGCAGCACTACCTGGTCAAGCCGTTCACGGCCGCGATGCTGCACGAGCGCCTCGACGAGATCTGGCGCCTGCGCGAGGATGTGCGCCGCGCGGCCACGGAGCTCGACCAGGACGAGGTGGACCGCCTTCTCGCGGGCACGCGCGGTGGCCCGGCACGCCTGCCGAAGGGCCTCTCCGAGCGCAGCCTCGCCCTCGTCATCGACGCCCTGGTGGCGGCGTGCCGCGAGGGCGTCGACGCCTCCGCGGCCGAGGTCGGCGACGTCGCCGGGATGTCGCGCGTCAGCGCACGCCGCTACCTGGAGCACCTGGTCACGCTCGGCCGGGCCGAGATGAACCCGCGCTACGGCACGGCGGGCCGCCCGGAGAACCGGTACCGCCCGAGCGGGCTGAGCCACGCGTAGCCTGTCACGCGTGCGCCTCGCCACCTGGAACGTCAACAGCCTCCGCACCCGCCTGGACCGAGTCCTCGCCTTCCTGGACCGCTCCGGGACCGACGTCCTGGCCCTCCAGGAGACCAAGTGTCGCGACGACCAGTTCCCGTACGCCGTCTTCGAGGCGGCCGGCTACACGGCGGCGCACGTCGGCACGAGCCAGTGGAACGGCGTCGCGATCCTCTCGCGCGTGGGTCTGGAGGACGTCGCCAAGGCGTTCCCGGGTCAGCCCGGGTTCGCCAAGCAGGCCGCCACGGTGCCCGACGCCGAGGGCGAGCCGTCGCTGGACACGCTGCTGGCGCTGCCGCCGCAGGTGGAGGCGCGGGCGATCGGGGCGACCTGCGGCGGCGTCCGGGTGTGGAGCCTGTACGTGCCGCACGGGCGAACGCTGGCGGACCCGCACTACACGTACAAGCTGGCGTGGCTGGAGGCGCTGCGCGACGCCGCGCAGGGGTGGGCGGTGCCGGACGCGCAGGTCGCTCTCGTGGGGGACTGGAACGTGATCCCGCTCGACACCGACGTGTACGACCCGGTCGCCTTCGCCGGTCACACGCACGTGTCGCCGGCCGAGCGGGACGCCTTCTCGGCGTTCGGCGCGGCGGGGTACACGGAGGTGTCGCGCGAGTTCCTGCCCGGCGAGCACATCTACACCTACTGGGACTACCAGCAGCTCGCGTTCCCGAAGAACAAGGGGCTGCGGATCGACTTCGCGTACGTCACGCCCACGCTGCAGGCGCGTACGACGGGCGTGATCATCGACCGCGACGAGCGCAAGGGCAAGGGCGCGAGCGACCACGTCCCGGTGATCGTGGACGTCGCCGACTGAAGGTCAGACCAGGTCGACGAGGTTCGCGATCGAGTCCACGACGTGGCTGGGACGGAACGGGTACTTGTCGACGTCGGCCGCCTTCGTGGAGCCGGTCAGCACGAGGAACGTCTGCAGACCGGCCTCGATGCCGGCCACCACGTCGGTGTCCATGCGGTCGCCCACCATGGCCGTCACCTCGGAGTGCGCGTCGATCCGGTTCAGGGCCGAGCGGAACATCATCGGGTTCGGCTTCCCGACGAAGTAGGGCTTGCGTCCGGTCGCAGCGGTGATCATGGCCGCGACGGATCCGGTCGCGGGCAGCGGCCCCTCCTGCGACGGGCCGGTCGTGTCCGGGTTGGTGCAGATGAAGCGGGCGCCGCCGAGGATCAGGCGGATCGCCTTGGTGATCGCCTCGAACGAGTAGGTGCGGGTCTCGCCGAGCACGACGTAGTCCGGGTCGGACTCCGTGAGCGTGTATCCCGCCTCGTACAGCGCCGTCGTCAGGCCCGCCTCGCCGATCGCGTACGCGCTGCCGCCGGGGATCTGGTCCTTGAGGAACTGCGCGGTCGCGAGGGCCGACGTCCAGATCGACCCCTCCGGGACGTCGATCCCGCTCGTCGCAAGACGGGCGCGCAGGTCGCGCGCCGTGAAGATCGAGTTGTTCGTGAGGATGAGGAACGGGCGGTCCTTCGCCCGCAGCGCCTTGACGAACTCGGGTGCGCCCGGGAGGGCGGTGCCCTCGTGGACCAGGACGCCGTCCATGTCGGTGAGCCAGGACTCGATCACGCGTTCGGTCATGGTGGTCTCTCTCTCAGCGCGAGTGGCGCGGGCGGTTCTGGACCGCCTGCTGCGTGACGATGGGGATCGCACCGGTGAGAACCTGGACGATCTCGGCGTCGGCCTCCTCGACGGTCCCGGTGCTCGCCGGGGAGACGACGGCGAAGGTCGAGGTGTCGGTCGGTTCCGACTTCTTCTCCCTCTTCTCCTCGCGGCGGGCGCGGAGGATCTCGACGATCATGGGGACCAACGAGAACCCGACGATCACGAGGATGAGCGCCTCGACGTTCTCCTTCACGAAGGGGATGTTCCCCAGCCCGTAACCAAGGCAGGTCACGCCGACGGCCCACAGCAGGGCGCCGAGCGCGTTGTACGTGATGAAGTGCCGGAAGTCCATCTTGCCCACACCGGCGGCCACCGGCGCGTAGGTGCGCACGATCGGCACGAACTGCGCGATGGTGATGGTGCGGCCGCCGTACTTCTCGAAGTACTCGTTGGTCTGCTCGATGTACTTGCGCTTGAAGATGCGCGAGTCGGGGCGGTCGAACAGCCGGGGGCCGACGGTGCGCCCGATCGTGTACCCGGTCGAGTTGCCGAGCACCGCTGCCGAGAACAGCAGGATGCACATGACCGGGAGGCTGATGCTCAGCTTCTCCTGGGCCACGAACGCGCCCGCCATGAACAGCAGCGAGTCGCCGGGCAGGATCGGGAACAGCAGACCGGTCTCGATGAAGATCACGCAGGCGATCCCGATGACGGCGGCGTCACCGAAGCGCTCGAGGAAGGTGTCGATCAGGAACTGCGGATCCATCCAGTCGGGCCCGAGCATCGGGACCGCGGCGGCGGGCAGGGCAGCGAGGTCGAGAAGCACGTGGCCAGCCTAGTGGCCCGACAGGGTGAGGATTGTCCTGTGGACGGTACGGATCGTGAGCAGGACGTGCAGGTCGGCGTCGGACCGTGGGCGGGGCCCTGGCCCGACGATCCCCGCTACGACCCGGAGCTGCTGGCACTGGGGGACCGGCGCAACGTGGTGGACCGCTACCGGTACTGGACGGTCGAGGCGGTGGTCGCCGACATGGATCGGCGCAGGCGCGCGGACCGCTTCATCCACGTGGCGATCGAGAACTGGGCCCACGACCTCAACATCGGCTCGGTGGTGCGCACGGCCAACGCGTTCAACGCGGCCGGCGTGCACGTCGTGGGCCGGCGCCGGTGGAACCGCCGCGGGGCGATGGTGACGGACCGCTACCTGCACGTACACCACCACGCATCGGCCGAGGACCTGGCCACCTGGGCGGCGACCGCAGGCCCGGACGGCACCCGGCTGCCCGTCGTCGGGATCGACAACGTCCCGGGCTCGGTCCCGATCGAGGGCTACCCGCTGCCGCAGCGCTGCGTCCTGCTGTTCGGCCAGGAGTCGACCGGCCTGACGCCGCAGGCCCAGGCGGCCTGCGACGTGATCCTCCACATCACGCAGCACGGCTCCACCCGATCCATCAACGCGGGTGCGGCGGCGGCGATAGCGATGCACGCCTGGGCCGTGCAGCACGCCTGATCTGTCGTCCGACGGAACCACCCGTCCGCACATCGGCCGAACGTCACGGGCCGCACAAGGACGTGGCAAGATCGATGGTGCATCCCGGGCGGACCCGGAACCTCCGAGAACGGCCGCCCCACAGTTACCCGTCATTTGGAGATCCGCAGATGCCCATCGCAACCCCCGAGGTCTACGCCGAGATGATCGACCGGGCGAAGGCCGGCAAGTTCGCGTACCCCGCGGTGAACATCACCTCGTCGTCGACCATCACCGCCGCCCTCCAGGGCTTCGCCGAGGCCGAGGCCGACGGCATCATCCAGGTCTCCGTCGGCGGCGCCGAGTACGGCTCGGGTGCGACGATCAAGGACCGCATCGCAGGATCCCTCGCGCTTGCCGCGTACGCGACCGAGGTCGCGAAGAACTACTCGGTGAACATCGCGATCCACACCGACCACTGCACCAAGTCGAACCTCGACTCGTGGGTACGTCCGCTCCTCGCGCTCGAGGCCGAGCAGGTCAAGGCCGGCAAGAACCCGACGTTCCAGTCCCACATGTTCGACGGCTCGGACATCCCGCTCGACGAGAACCTCGTCATCGCCGCCGAGCTGCTCGAGCTCTCGCAGGCGGCGCGGACGATCCTCGAGATCGAGGTCGGCGTCGTCGGCGGCGAGGAGGACGGCCACGTCGCCGAGATCAACGAGAAGCTCTACACGACGGCCGAGGACGGCCTGGCCACGGTCAAGGCCCTCGGCGCCGGCGAGCGGGGCCGCTACCTGACGGCCCTCACGTTCGGCAACGTGCACGGCGTGTACAAGCCGGGCGCCGTCAAGCTGCGTCCGTCGATCCTCGCCGACATCCAGAAGGTCGTGGGCGACGAGATCGGCAAGGAGAACCCGTTCGACCTGGTCTTCCACGGCGGATCCGGCTCCACGGCCGCGGAGATCGCCGAGGCGGTCGACAACGGCGTCATCAAGATGAACATCGACACCGACACGCAGTACGCGTACACGCGACCGGTCGTCGGCCACATGTTCACGAACTACGACGGCGTCCTGAAGATCGACGGCGAGGTCGGCAACAAGAAGGCGTACGACCCGCGCGCCTGGGGCAAGGCAGCCGAGGCAGGCATGGCTGCGCGCATCGTCGAGGCGTGCCAGCAGCTCCGCTCCGCCGGTCACAAGATGTGACCTACCGGTCCACCGGTACGACGACGGCCTGGTCACCTTCCGCACGGAAGGCGACCAGGCCGTCGTCGTACTCAGGCTCGAGCCTCAGCGGCCCGGGTCCTGCGGTCTCAGGCGGAGTGCGGGTCGTCGTCCCCCGGGACGCGCGCGGCGCCCGCCGGAGCGGGGTCGGTGGCGCCCACGGGATCGTCGTCGAGCTCGAAGCCCGGGTCGTCGTCCACGATGTCGAGGAGGTCGCCGATGCGGGTGACCTCGAGGAGGAAGCGGACGGTGGGCGGAGCGCGGAGCACCCGGACGCGGTGCGGGCTGCGGCTGGCGAGCCGCGCGAGGAACGCGACGCCGGACGAGTCCATGAAGGTCACGTGGTGCGCGTCGATCTCGACGGGAAGGCGCGACTCCTCGGCGGCGGCGGTGGCCTCGTGCAGGTCACCGCCGATGTCGGCGTCGATCTCCCCCGAGAGCACGATGCGGGCGGCGGAGCGCCCCACGATGACGTGCACGCTCGCGGGGTCACCGATCTCCGGGTAGGGCTGCTGTGCCACGACGTCATTCTGCAGGTGTGCGCCCTGCGGTGCGCGTGCTGCGTCGTTCGGTCCGTCCTGCACGGTTCTCCTTCCGAGGGCGCCTGGCGGTCGAGTGGTCCGATGATATTGGGAGCAGGTTCGTATCTCGGTGTGAACCAATCTACGGTTGAATGACCTGCTGGGATACCAAGGCACGCGGAAACGACGGGCAGGAGGCAAGTATGACCGACTTCACGGGTCTCACGTCCTCGGCGCGTACTGCCGACCAGGGACGGGCGCGGCCCGGTTCCGGTTCGCGCCAGCCTCCCACGTATGATCGTGGTTCGCCCGCCTCGCCGGAAGATTCCCACGTGCCCCCGATTCCCGGTTCGAGCGTTCCGCGACCTATGCCGCCGACCATCGGCGACGTCGTGATCCGTGCCGCCGCGACGATCGGCGTGCCCACGTTCCTCACGGGTCCGTACGAGGACGGCATGCCGCTGCTCTGGGCCAACGCCGCGTTCGAGCACTACGCCGGGGTGCGGTTCATCGACCTGGCGGGGCTGAGCCCGCGGCGGCTCGTCGAGCTGCTCGTGGAGCCGACCGACTTCGAGCGTCTCCGGGTGGCCTGCGCGGCGGGCGAGGAGGTCTCCGCGACGGTCCGCTCGCGCCAGCCGGGCGGCAGGATCGGCTGGGCCCAGCTCACCCTCACGCCCGCCCGCGCCGGGCACGACGACCGCGTGACCCACTGGGTGGGCTTCAGCGTCGACGTGTCCGAGCACATGGAGCGGCACGCCGCGCAGCTCGCGTCGCTCGAGGTGGAGCGGCAGCAGCGCGAGGACCTGGACCTCATCGCGCAGACGACGGAGATCCTCACCGACCTCGAGTACCCGTACGCGCTGCGGGACATCGCCGAGCTGCTCGGCACGATGGTCACGTGGGCCGGCTTCTACGTGAACGACGACGGCCTGACGCACGCCGAGGGGATCGACGTCAACGCCCCCCCGAGCGGGCGGGGACGCCGGCACGCCCGCTACATCCCGGGCGACGACCTGATGCCACGCGCCGAGAAGCCGCGCCGGCTGCCCATCGACGCGCTCGGCGACCCGACGTCCTCGGGTGTCCCGGTGCCGATCCTCGAGGTCGTCGACTCGGTGCAGGACCTCCTCGACGCGCTCCTCGACGGTCCCGTCACGCTGCACCTCGACATCCCGCACGCCCCGTACTCGGCGTCCGGCTGGCTGTCCCGGGACCTGACCCGGCGTATCGGCGAGGAGACGGGAGAGGTGCCGCGGTCCGTCGTCGTGCACCCCGTGGCCGGACGGCGGCAGGTGCTCGGCCTGCTGGTCGTGCTGCCGCACGACCCGGCCGACGACGAGCTGATGTTCGCCGAGGGCACCGACGAGCCCGAGGCCGTGCGAGCCGTCGTGGAGGTCGTCGCGCGCCGCGCCGGGACGGCTGTGGACAACGCGCGCATGTACGCGCGCGAGCACCGCCTGGCCGAGACCCTGCAGCGCGCGATGCTCCCGGAGCAGGCGGACGTGGCCGGGCTCGACGTGTGGACGTACTACGCGCCCAACGCGGAGCACGCGCAGGTCGGCGGAGACTGGTACGACGTGCTGCAGATCGCGCCCGAGCTCGTCGGCCTCGTGATCGGCGACGTCGTGGGGCACGACGTCGAAGCCGCCGCGACGATGGGGCAGCTGCGCTCCGTGGTGCGCTCGTACGCGTTCGAGCTGTCGACGCCGGGCCAGGTGCTGCAGCGCGTCGACCAGCTCGTGGCCGGCATGGGCATCCCCCGCTCCGCCTCCATGGTCTACGCGTCGCTGCGCCGCGAGCCCGAGGACGAGCACTGGACCATCGACTACTCGCGCGCGGGCCACCTGCCCCCGCTGCTGCTGCGCTCCGGCGAGATCCTCAAGCTGGACGAGGGCGGGGGTGCGCTCGTCGGCTTCGGTTCGCGCGAGCGGTCCACGGGAACGATGGAGCTTCAGGCCGGCGACACGCTGCTGTTCTACACGGACGGGCTCATCGAGCGGCGTGACCGCTCCCTGCGCCTGGGCCTGGAGACGCTGCTCGACACGGCGGCGGCGATCACGGCGCGCGACGCCGCCGGCGTCGGCGAGGAGCTGCTGTCGCGCCTCGCGGACGCCCCCGAGGACGACGTGGCGATCGTCGTCGTACGCATCCCCGACCCCGAGCGGGACGCGAGCGAACCTGCCCTGTCGCCGCGCTGGCGCCGGTGGATGCTGCCGAGCGAGCCGTCGTCGATCGGGCGGGCGCGGCACGCGGTGCTCCGCACCTGCCAGGCGTGGGGGATCGCCGAGTCCGCCGCGGCGGAGCTGGTCGTGTCCGAGCTCGTCGCCAACGGCGTGCTGCACGGCTGGGGGCACATCGCCCTGCGGCTGTTCGACACGGGTGACGGCCTGCGCATCGAGGTCGAGGACTCGAACCCGGCGCCGCCGGTGTCCACGGACGGGCACCCGAACCGGCTCGGCGGGTTCGGCATGCAGATCGTGGAGCGGCTCGCGGAGTGGGGCTGGCGGCCGTCCGGGTCGGGCAAGCTCGTGTGGGCGAAGCTGCGGCGCCAGCCGCTGCGCTCGGAGGACTGAGCTACCCGCGCGGTCGGGTGAGGTCCGCGACCGTCTCAGGCCGTGCTGACGCCACGTCTGTCGCCCTCCTCGTCCGGCGTGCCGGAGGACGGCGGCCCTGACGAGGAGCGTGGGGCGACCATGTGGAAGCCCGACGCAGGCGTGGACGGCTCGCAGCGGTGGTCGCGGTCGATCCGGAAGAGCTCCAGCGCGCCGCACACCTCGAGGACGAACAGGTCGCGCTCGTCGGCGCCGCGCAGGACGGTGGCACCGCCACGCTTGCGCCCCGAGTCGGCGAGGGAGATCAGGAACGCCGCCCCGGTCGAGTCCATGAAGGTCACCCGGCACATGTCGATGACGAGAAGCTGCCTGCGCAGGCCCACGACGCGCGCCGCGATCTCGGGGAACTGATCCCGCTCGGCCAGGTCGAGGTCGCCGGCAATCACGAGCGTCGTCGTCGTGGGAGACGTCGCGATCTCGATCATGCTTCCGAGCGTATCCACTGTTGCCTGTTTGCACCGGGCGAGCGGCAATTTTCGCCCGATCGAACCGTTTTCATGTCACTCTCCGCCCCGACCACCGTCGCAACCGCCTGGCAGGATGCCGCCATGAGCACTCACGACAACCTCCTCGCAGGCCCGCCCGCGACACTGTTGCCCGACGAGTTTGCCCAGGTGAGGACGCGTCTTGCCGACGGCGACGACCCGGCTGCGATCGCCGCGGACGCCCCCGCGTCGTCGCTGGCCTGGGCGGTCCTCGCCGAGCGGGCCCTCGCCGCGGGCAACAGTGCGGGCAACACTGCGGGCAACAGTCCCGAGGGCGCCGACGTGCCCGCCGGCCGGGTCACCACCGACGTCGAGGCGTACGCCTACGCCCGGACCGGCTACCACCGCGGGCTCGACGCCCTGCGCCGGGCCGGCTGGCGCGGCCGCGGCCCGGTCCCCGCCGCGCACCAGCCGAACCAGGGGTTCCTCCGTGCCGTGCTGGCCCTCGCGCTCGCGGCCGAGCGGATCGGCGAGCAGGACGAGCACGACCGCTGCCTCCAGCTCCTCCTCGACTCCGGCACGACCGCCGGCGAGGTCGCCGCCCTGGCGCGCGGCGGCGCAGACGGCTGAGCCGGTAACGCCCGGGTAAACTCGTCCGCGGCCCGGTCGGGCCACGCAGCGCCAGGGGTCCGGGGGACCTGGGCGCGACCAAGCGAACCGTAAAGGTGGGAATCCATGCCAGGCGTGGTGCTCGTCGGTGCCCAGTGGGGCGATGAGGGCAAGGGGAAGGCGACCGACCTGCTCGGGTCCCGCGTCGACTACGTGGTGAAGTTCAACGGCGGCAACAACGCCGGCCACACGGTCGTCATCGGGGACGAGAAGTACGCGCTGCACCTGCTCCCGTCGGGCATCCTCTCGCCGGGCGTGGTCCCGGTCATCGGCAACGGCGTCGTCGTCGACCTGGAGGTGCTGTTCCAGGAGCTGGACGCGATCTCGTCGCGCGGCGTCGACACGTCGCGCCTGCTCGTCAGCGGCAGCGCGCACATCATCGCGCCGTACCACCGCACGGTCGACAAGGTCACCGAACGCTTCCTCGGCAAGCGCCGCATCGGCACCACGGGACGCGGCATCGGGCCCGCGTACGCCGACAAGATCAACCGCGTCGGCATCCGCGTCTGGGACCTCTTCGACGAGAAGATCCTGCGCGCCAAGGTCGAGGGCGCGCTCGACCAGAAGAACCACCTCCTCGTGAAGGTCTACAACCGCCGGGCGATCACGGTCGACGAGACCGTCGACGAGCTGCTGCTCTACGCCGACCGCCTGCGGCCGATGGTCACCGACACGTCGGTCGAGCTGAACAAGGCGCTCGACGCGGGCAGGACGGTCCTCTTCGAGGCCGGCCAGGCCACGATGCTCGACGTCGACCACGGCACGTACCCGTTCGTCACCTCGTCGTCGGCGACGGCGGGCGGGGCCGTCACGGGCTCGGGCATCGGACCCACGCGCGTCGACTCCGTGATCGGCGTCATCAAGGCGTACACGACGCGCGTCGGCGAGGGCCCGTTCCCCACCGAGCTGTTCGACGCGAGCGGCGAGTTCCTGCGCAAGACCGGCGGTGAGTACGGCGTCACCACGGGCCGCCCCCGCCGCTGCGGCTGGTACGACGCCGTCATCGCCCGGTACGCCACGCGCATCAACGGCCTGACCGACATCGTCCTGACCAAGCTCGACATCCTGACCGGCCTGGAGAAGGTGCCCGTCTGCGTGGCCTACGACGTGGACGGCGTCCGCTATGACGAGATGCCGACCGACCAGACGGCGTTCCACCACGCGGTGCCGATCTACGAGGAGTTCGACGGCTGGTGGGAGGACATCTCCCGGGCGCGCACCTTCGAGGACCTGCCCGTGAACGCGCAGCGTTACGTGCAGGCGCTCGAGGAGATGTCGGGCACGCGGATCTCCGCGATCGGCGTCGGCCCGTCGCGCGACGCGATCATCCCGGTCCACGACCTGATCCACGGCCGGTGAACCCCATGAAGATCCTCGTCGTCGGTCCCGGTGCTCGCGAGCACGCCATCGTCCACGCCCTCGCGGCGGAGACCGCCAACGGCGGCGAGGAGCACGAGCTCCACGCCGCCCCCGGTAACCCCGGGATCGCAGCCGAGGCCACGCTGCACCCCGTCGACGCGAACGACGGTGCCGCGGTCGCCGCGCTCGCGCAGCAGCTGGCCGCGGACCTCGTCGTCGTCGGCCCGGAGGCGCCGCTCGTCGCGGGCGTGGCGGACGCCGTGCGCGCCGTCGGCATCCCGGTCTTCGGCCCGAGCGCCGAGGCCGCCGCGCTGGAGGGCTCGAAGGCGTTCGCGAAGGAGGTCATGGCGGCGGCCGGCGTGCCGACCGCCATGGCGCACGTCTGCACCGACGTGGACGAGGTCGCCGCGGCGCTCGACGCATTCGGCGCCCCCTACGTCGTGAAGGACGACGGTCTGGCGGCCGGCAAGGGCGTCGTCGTGACGAGCGACCGCCAGGCCGCGCTCGAGCACGCTCAGGCGTGCTTCGCGACGCCGCGGGTCGGCACGGAGCCTGTCGTCGTGGTCGAGGAGTACCTCGACGGCCCGGAGGTCTCGCTGTTCTGCGTGTCCGACGGCGCGACCGTCGTCCCGCTGGTCCCCGCGCAGGACTTCAAGCGTGCGTTCGACGCCGACGAGGGCCCCAACACGGGCGGCATGGGCGCGTACAGCCCCCTGCCGTGGGCGCCCGCCGGCCTGGTCGACGAGGTCGTGACCCGCGTCGCCCGGCCGACGATCGAGGAGATGGCCCGCCGCGGCACCCCCTTCGCGGGCGTCCTGTACGTGGGCCTCGCGCTGACCTCGCGCGGGACCCGCGTGGTCGAGTTCAACGCCCGCTTCGGCGACCCGGAGACGCAGTCGGTGCTGGCCCGCCTGGCGACGCCGCTGTCGACCGTCCTCCTCGCCGCAGCGACCGGCGAGCTCGACCGCCTCGAGCCGCTGCACTGGCGCGACGAGGCAGCGGTGACCGTCGTGGTCGCCTCGCACGGCTACCCGGGGACGGTGCGGTCGGGCGACGAGATCACCGGCATCGAGGACGCTGCCGCCCTGCCGGGCGTGCACGTCCTGCACGCGGGGACCACGCTGTCCGACGACGGAGCCCTCGTCAGCGCGGGCGGTCGCGTCCTGTCCGTGGTCGCCCTGGGCGCGGACCTCGCCGAGGCGCGCCGCCTCGCCTACGCGGGGGTCGGGCGCATCAGGCTGGCCGGCTCGCACCACCGCACGGACATCGCGGAGAAGGCGGCCGCGGGCCAGGTGACGGTCACCGCCTGACCCGCGCCGCGGGGCAAACAGTCGAGGTAGTCGCTCCGTCCGGACGGAGGGACTACCTCGACCGGCTTTTGGGGCCGAGGTAGTCGGTCCGGCGGACGGACGGACCACCTCGGCGGGTTCTTGGCGGGTTGTGCGGTGAGGGTCAGCTGCAGGTGACGCTCGGCGGCGTCGGGGGCGCGGTGCCGTTGGCGGTGAAGCCGTAGGTCGCCGAGCTGCCCGGGCCGATGTTGCCGTTCCAGCCGAGGTTGGTGACGGTCACGGTGCTGCCGGAGACGGTGTGGGTGCCGTTCCAGAGGCTGCCGATCGTCACGCCGGCAGGCAGGGTGAACTGCGTCGTCCAGCCGGTCTTCGCCGCGGCCGCCGTGACGACGACCTCGGCCTGGAAGCCGCCCGACCACGAGTTGACGATCCGGAACGTGGCCGTGCATGCGCCGGTGCCGGTACCCGCCGTGGTGGTGGCGGTGACCGCTGCCGAGGCGGCGGACACGTTGCCGGCGGCGTCGCGGGCGCGGACCGAGAACTGGTACGCGGTGCTCGCGGTGAGGCCGGTGGCGGTGAACGAGGTGCCGGTTGTGGTGCCGACGACGGTGCCGTTGCGCAGCACGTCGTACCCGGTGACTCCGACGTTGTCGGTCGAGGCGCTCCAGGAGAGCGCGACGGAGGACGAGGTGATCGTCCCGACGGTCAGCCCGGCCGGGACCGACGGCGCCTGGGTGTCGGTCGGGGTGCCGCCGTCGCCGATCGCCGGGTAGGCGTTGGCGACGAGCATCTCGAACTGGGCCTGGAACCAGTGGCCGGAGAGCGGGGCGCCCGGCAGCGCGCCGGTGAGGTTGCCGCCCAGTGCGTCGGACGCGTAGGTGGGGTCGCACATGCGGTCGAGGCGCTTGCCCTCGTCGTTCGGGATCTCGGTGGACGCCCCGTCCGACTCGCCCGGGGGCTTCACCCACACGAACGCGTCGAGGTGCGAGCTGGCGTAGCCGGCGGGAGCCACCGTGGGCCGCTCGCCGATGCCGGCGCCCGAGGGGTTGCACCACGCGCCACGGTGCACGCGGCGGTCGATGCGCGACTGGTGCACGTAGGTGTTCAGGTCGGTCGACGTGCTGACCGCCGTCGGACGCGCCGCGCCGCCCCAGCCGTTGCGACCCGTGTCGACGAGCATGCCGATGGACGTCGGCGCGCCCTGGGCCACCATGAGCTGGTAGAGGTGGGCGGACCAGTCGACCTCGTCGAAGTCGCGGTTCCACTCGTAGTAGGTCGACTGGCGCACCTGCTGGCCGCTGACCTGCAGCTCCGGGTTGGGGAGGAACGGCTCGACGAGCGGGGTCGTGTTCGCGGTGTTCGTCACGAAGCCGCCGACGGCGTTCCACCCGTAGGTCGAGCCCTCGATGACGTTCGCGAACTCCGTTGCCGCGCCGGCCGAGTTGTTGTCCCAGCCCAGCCAGCCCGAGTGACCCGCGTCGATGTAGCTGTAGACGGTGCCGACCTCGTAGAGCTGGTCGAGCGCGTACCGCACGCCCTCGCGGTAGTACGGCGCGGACTGGGCGCAGTCGGCGTCGGACATGTTCGTCACGAGGTTGGGCAGCGAGTCGGGCTCGATCGTGGCGACGAACCGGATGCCCTCGTAGGCGGGCTGGTCGAGGAGCGCCGCGATCGGGTCGATGTACTCGGTCTTGTAGCGCTGCAGGCCCTCGGCCGACGCCGGGAGCTCGCCGTTCGAGGCCAGGGCGTGGCAGTCACGGCCGGGCAGGTCGTAGATGACGATATTGAAGACGATCGGGGTGGAACCCTGCTTCTGCGCGAGGGCCTGGTCCAGGTGCCACTGGAGGCCGTGCTGCCGGTCCGTGCCGGCGATGGCGGCGATGCGGTCCATCCACACAGATGTGGGCTCTGACGTGAGGGCGAGCATGTCTGCCGCGAGGCCGGGGTTGCTGCCCTGGACCTGCGCGGCGGCGCCCTCCACCGAGTCGACCCAGTCCGGGTTGACGTACTGGGTGGCCCCGACGAACGGGTTGTCGACGAGGGCGGCGGCCGGCGTCGCTGTCGCAACGGTGACGAGCGCCGGGGCCGCGACGAGCGCCCCGAGGGCGGCGGTGGTTGCGGCGCGGCGCAACCTACCGGAGCCGGGCGGGCGGGTGACAGGTGACACGGTGACCTCCAGGGGACGTGCTGGGCGCCGCCCCTCGCCGACCTCTGCCGGCGCGGGCGGGCGCACCGCCTCAGGCCTTTCTGCGGCGGCATGACGCACCGTTGCATGTCCATTGACCTGCACAACACCTGGCTAATCGTTTAAGTGCGAGTCAGTAACGGCGCGCCGCGTTTGTCAGGCCGAGGGTGGTGCGGTCGACCCGCGCACCACGAGGTTGCCCACGGACACGGTGCCCGACGCCGGCGGCACGGCTCCCGGCGCCAGGTCGCCGGCCAGGGCGCCGAGCAGGGCGTGCCCCACCGCCCGGCCGAGCTCGCGCACGGGGTACGGGACGGCCGTGAGCGATGGTGTCGCCAGCTGGCACGCCGCCGAGTCGGTCCCGGCGAGCACCGAGAGGTCCCACGGGACGGCGAGCCCGAGTCGGCGTGCGACGTCGAGCACGACGCCGGCCGCGACGTCGTCGTCGGTCACGACGGCCGTGGGCCGGTCCGGACCGACGAGCAGGGGCCGCACGGCGGCCGCGGCCCGCTCGGCGGTGTCGCCCGAGACCGCCTGGAACCGCACGTCGCGCTCGGCGAGCGCGGCACCGAGGGCCCGCGCGCGCCGACGTGGTGCGAGGAGCGCGTCGCCGCCGGTCAGCATCGCGACGCGAGCGTGCCCCAGGTCCGCCAGAAACGTTCCGACCCGCGCAAACGCTGCCGCGTCGTCGAGCACCACGTGCCGCCAGGTCGTGGGCGACGGCCCGATCACGTCGCCCACGACGACCGTGGGAGCAGGGACGCGTCGCAGGGTGGTGAGCCGGGCGTCGTCTGCTCGGGTGTGGGGCACGACGTATCCGGCGTAGCGCCGCTCGGTCCACCAGGAGTCCATGAGCCGGGCTGCCTCGTCCACGGACCCGGCGACATGGACGGCGAGCGTCGGCCCGTCGGCGCCGAGCGCCTCCTGGGCCCCGGCCACCAGGTCGAGCGTGGAGGCGACGCGCGAGCCCGTGCCGCCGTCGTGCACGATGACGATGCCGACGGCGCCCGGGCCGCTGCGCAGCGAACGCGCCGCGGTCGCGGGCCGCCAGCCCAGCTCGTCGGCCATCCGCAGCACGCGCGCCCGCGTGGCCGGGGACACGCCGGGCCGCCCGTTGAGCGCGTAGGACACCACGGCGGTCGAGACGCCGGCCGCTCGGGCGACGTCGACGATCGTCGGGCGCTTGGCTGCGCGCGTACCATCGGGATGTTCTGGATCATTCGGTCGCAACGGTGGGACCATGATCCCGTAGCATGCACCCTCGGAAGATTCTTTGCACGACGTCGACGGAGACGGGTGTCTTAGTATGGTTCCAGGAAAGCGTGGGTATGTCGTAGGAGTTCTCTCCCCGGTGATCGGCGGGTACTACTTCGGGCGGGTCCTTGCGGGCATCGCCCGCGCCGTGCGCGCCGACGGCCACCGCGTGGTCGCGGTGCAGACCTATCCGGCCGATCTCGAGCGCGAGCAGTTCCCCCAGCGCCCGCCCGAGGGCGTGTCCGTGGGCCTCGACATGGTCGACGGCCTCATCGTCATCACGTCGGCCGTGGACCGCACCACTCTTGCGCGCCTCCAGGCCCGCTGCGTGCCGACCGTCCTCGTCAGCGAGCGCGTCCCCGGGATCGAGGCCCCGGTCGTCACCCCGGACAACGCGGGCGGCACCCGGGCCGCCGTCGAGCACCTCATCGGCCACGGGCACCGTGAGATCGGCTTCCTCGGCAGCCTGCGTCAGACCGACATCCTCGAGCGGTACGAGGCCTACCGCGAGACCCTCCTCGCACACGGCATCCAGCCGCGGCCGGAGTGGTTCTACGTCGCCGCCGACAACCAGGAGGCCAGCGGCGCCGCCGCGGGACGGGCCGCGCTCGCGGCCGGGCTGCCGACCACGGCGACGGTCGCCGCCACCGACCGCAACGCCGTCGGGTTCATGCGCGTGCTGCAGGCCGAGGGGCTGGTCCTGCCCGTCGACCAGGCTCTCGTCGGCTTCGACCACTCCGACGGTGGCGCGCGTCTGCGCCCGCGCCTCGCCTCGGTCGACCCGCACCACGACCGCGTGGGCGAGCTCTCCGCCACCCTCCTGCTGGCGCTCGTCCGCGGGGAGCAGGTGCACGGGCAGCACCTGTCGCAGACCACGCTCGTCACCCGGGACTCGTGCGGCTGCGTCGACGCCCGCGCCGGCGCCCGCCCAGTCGGCGTCCTGCGGGGCGGCAAGGGGCCCCGGAAGCCCGCGTCCGCGTCCGAGCCCGCCTCCGGGCCGGCCGCGACGGACGCCTGGCAGCGCCTCGCCGACGTCGCGGCCGCCGTGTTCGACGGGGGCGACGCCCGGTCCCCCGCAGGCACGCCGGCCCTCGAGCAGTGGCTGCGTGGCATCCGGCGCGTCCTGCGCACCGCCGCGGCCGTCGCCCTGCGGCCCAGCCCCGAGATCCTCGCAGGGCTCGCCGACACCACCCGCGCCCTGCGCCCGCACCCCGAGGCGCTCGAACAGCTCGTTCCCGCGCTGCGGGGCGTCGAGGACGAGGCGGCGGACCAGGTCCGGCGGCGCCGCAGCGAGCCCCCGCCCACGACCGGGCCGATCCCCGTCGTCACCAGCGCAACACGGCCCCCGGGGCGGGCCGAGCGGGCCCGCGCCGTCCTCGGGGCCGGCACCGACGTCCTCGTCGCCGTCAGCGCCGGGTGCACCCAGACGATGCTGGTCAGGTCGGGGCAGCTCGAGCGCACCATCGCCGACCAGTACGAGCTCGACCTCGAGCTGCTGCACGCCGACGCCCAGGCCATCCGGTCGCTGCGCTGGCTCCCGCGCGGGCACCGCGGCGCGGCCGCCCTCGCCCTGTGGGCCGACGCCGGTCCCGAGTACGTCGCGGGAGGCGACCCGTCCGGCGTCGGCAGCCGCGAGCCCGAGGGGCGCGAGCTCGAGATCGTCGGGACGAGCGCCGCGTCGCCGCAGGCCAGGGCGCTCGTCGGCGCGCGCGTGCCCGTCGCGTCCTTCCCGCCGCCGGCGCTGGCCGCCGAAGGGCCGGGGGTCACGTTCGTCATCCCCGTGACGTTCGGCAACAGCGACCACGGGCTGCTCATGATCGGCGGCAGCGTCGACACCCACGCCACCAGCGCGCGCGACAAGTTCGACCACTGGGCGGCCATGCTCGCCGTCGCCCTCGACCGGGAGGCGCGGCTCGCGTCGCTGCGCCTGCAGCGCGAGGCCCTCGCCGAGGCGGCCGAGCGGCAGCGTGCGCTCGCGCTCGACCTGCGGGCAGGCGCCGAGCGCCACGCCCTCGTCGAGGACGTCGCGCTCGAGGGCACGTGGGACTGGAACATCGCCACCGGCGAGGTCTACTACTCGCGCACGTGGAAGGCCCTGCTCGGGCTGTCCGACGACGACGTCGGCACCGGAATCGAGGAGTGGACCGGGCGCGTCCACCCGGCCGACGTGCGGGGTGTGCAGGTCGCGATCGCGTCGCAGCTCGCGGGGGCCGCCACGACGCTCGACCTCGAGCACCGCATGGTCAACGGCGACGGGCGCGACATCTGGGTTCGCTGCCGCGCGACCACCGTCACCGACGACGCGGGGGTGCGGGCGCGCATGGTGGGGGTGCTGATGGACATGTCCTACGCCCGGGACCGCAGGGGAATGCTGACGGCCTCGTGATCGCTGTCGGGCCGGCCGGGCCGGCGGGAGGCGCGGGCACCGACCACGGGCTCCTGGGGGTCGGTGCGAGACTGGGCGCGTGACACTCTCCTCGGGGCCGGCTGCCGGCCACTCCTCCGGGCCGGCCGCCGGCCTCGACGTCGCCACGCTCGACCTGCCCGGCTGGAGGCACGTCTACTCGGGCAAGGTGCGCGACCTGTACGAGCCTTCCCTTCCGGCGCTCGGCGGGGCGCACCCGCTGGGCGACGTCGTGCTCGTCGTCGCGTCCGACAGGGTCAGCGCCTACGACCACGTGCTCTCGCCCGAGATCCCCGACAAGGGCACCGCGCTGACGCAGCTCTCCCTGTGGTGGTTCGAGCAGCTGGCCGACGTGGTGCCGAACCACGTGGTCTCCGTCGAGGTCTCGGCGGAGCCGGGCGACGGCCTCGTGCCCGACGTCGTGGCGGGCCGGGCGATGATCGTCCGACGCCTCGACATGTATCCCGTCGAGTGCGTGGCCCGGGGGTACCTGACCGGTTCCGGGCTCGCCGAGTACCGCGCGTCCGGCGAGGTCACGGGCATCCCGCTGCCCCCCGGGCTCGTGGACGGCTCGCGGCTGCCGGAGCCGATCTTCACGCCGGCCACCAAGGCGGAGGTCGGGGAGCACGACGAGAACGTGCCGTTCTCCGCGGTCGCCGAGCGGCTGGGCGAGGACGTCGCGGCCCGCCTGCGCGACCTGACGCTCGCCGTGTACTCGCGGGCCGAGGAGATCGCCCGAGGGCGGGGGATCATCCTCGCGGACACGAAGCTGGAGTTCGGCGTCGACCCGGCGACCGGCGAGGTCGTGCTCGGCGACGAGGTGCTCACGCCGGACTCGTCGCGGTTCTGGCCGGCCGACCAGTGGCAGCCCGGGCGCTCGCAGCCCAGTTTTGACAAGCAGTTCGTCCGGGACTGGCTCACGTCCCCGGAGTCGGGGTGGGACCGGGCCGGGGACGCGGCGCCGCCGTCGCTCCCGGCCGACGTGGTGGAGCGGACGCGGGACCGGTACCTCGAGGCGTACGAGCGGTTGACCGGCACGTCACTGTGAGCTGAGCCCCCGCCGGCTCGTCCCGCGTCGAGTCGGAGGGTGCCGGCGGCGCGGACACCCTCCGACCTGGCCCGCGGGCGGGCGTGCTACCGGGCGATGCCCTGCACGCTGCCCGTGAGCTGCGAACCGTCCACGGTCGCGGCGTAGCAGTTGATCTCCCGGTCGCCGAAGGCCCAGCTCTTCGCAGTCGGGTAGAAGTAGCCGAAATCGAACTCGGAGTCGTCGTAGTCGATGCCGACGTAGGTGTTGAACTCAGTCAGGCAGTAGTCGTCGCCCGAGGTGAAGATCGACTCCTCACCGGGGTACTCGCCGCTGGGCAGCTCCTGGACGGCGTAGAACTCGGCGTCGTGCGGCCCCGCGCAGTCCTGGACCTCGAGGGCCGTCAGGTCGATGTCGTCCGCGGGGGGCATCGCGAAGCACTCCCCGATCGTCACGGAGTAGTCGGTGGCCGGGTCCGTGGCGAGGTCCGTGGCGAGGTCCTCGGTGTCCTCGGTGGCCTCCGCGGAGGCGTCCGCCGTGGCTTCGTCGAAGCTCTCCGAGTAGCTCTGTTCGAAGCTCTCCTGGAACTCGTCCGTGCTCGCGACCGCGACGAAGAAGATGATCAGCGCGACCCACGCGAAGATGCCGAGCGCGCCGAGCACGATGCCCGCGATCGCCATGCCGCGGCCCGACTGGCCCGACTTCTTGATCCGTGAGAGGGCAAGGGCGCCGAGGATGATCGGGATGATGCCCAGGCTCAGGATGCCCGTGACGAGGGCCGCGATCGCCAGACCGTCCGTGCTCGGCTGCTGCGTGGGGTACGGGCTGCCCGGCACGCCGGGAGGGGGCGGGTAGCCCGGGTTGGTCGCATAGCCCGGCGGGGTCGGCGAGGCCACATAGCCCGGCGGGGTCGGTGGGGCCACATAGCCCGGCGGGGTCGGCGGGGCCACATAGCCCGGCGCGGCCGGCGGGGCCGGGGAGCCGTGCGGCTGGGTGCTGTAGGGGTCTGGGGCAGGGCCCTCGGGGTGCGTGCTCACATCGCCTCGTTCGTCGCTGGTCCGGTGCTGGCGACCGTAGCGGAGCCGGGCCGCCCGGCTCTGGCGGCACGACGCTCGTGATGCGATCGTGACCGGTTTGTCCTACCGTGCGCCATCCGCCTCCGCGCGGAGGCGCTCGACGTCGGGGACGGTCAGGTGCATCCGGCCCGTCATGACCAGGCCCTCGGCCCGCAGCACGTGCAGGTGCTTGACCACCGTCTCGCGGGACAGGCCCGCCCAGGACGCGAGCTCGCTCTGGCTGCACCGGATGGTGACCACAGAGCCGCGTGGCGACGGAACCCCCGTCGCGTCGGCGAACCGCAGGATCCAGCGGCACAGGAGCGTCCGGGTGTCCGTGACCGCCGTGTCGACCCACTGGTTCTCGACCTCGTGGACGCGGGTGGCCAGGCTCCGGACCACGGCCTCGGTGACCGAGGGCATCGTGACGATCAAGGAGCGGAGCACCGACGGGGACAGGTCCAGCACCTGGCCCGCGCTGGCCACGCGTACCGTGCTGAGCGCCCGGCGGCCCGTGCACGCCTCCGGCAGCCCCACGACGTCGCCGGCCCCGTAGGAGCTCAGACGGACCAGGTGCCCGTCCGGGCTGACGTACGAGGCCTCGGCAGTGGCCGTGAGGAGGACCGCGAGCTGCGCGGGGCGCTCACCTTGGCGCAGGAGCACGGTCCCGACCACGCCCGACGCCGTGCAGCCGAGGGCCAGGAGGCGACCGCGGTCGCGCTCCGGCATGCGCCCGAGGAACGACGTCGGTGTCACCCTCGGCGTGCTCGTCGACGGATAGCTCGACATGACACCGCCCGTCTCAGCGAAGGGTGCCCCCCTCCTTCCGACGGTACGCCGCGCCGGCCAGGGTCACCGGATGAGATTGGCGGTGTCATGGGTGGAGTGAGGGGTCCGTCCGGACGGCGTGCCGTCCGGACGGAAACAAAAACAAAGTAAAACTCAGTGTGGGTAGGTGGACGACAGCCCGAACGCGCCGTGCGGTAGCCCGCCGAACCCGGCGATGCCGCAGAGCGCCGCCTCGGTGGTGCCCGCCGGGGCATCGACGATCGTGGTCAGCGTCGTCGCGCCCGCTGTGACCTGGCTGGCCACCAGCTCGCCGGTGGCTTCGTGGCAGACGAGCACGATCACCTTGTGCAGCTGCGCGTTGGTGAACGTCAGGTCCGGGACGCCGCCCGTCCGGTCGGCGCACGTAGAGGCTGTGTTCACGGTGACGTTCTGCGGAGCACCGCCGGTGTAGCCCGGCGGCACGGTCGTCTCGGTGACGGTGTACGTGCCGAAGGGCACGTTCGCGCAGAACACGCCGGTCGATACCTCGGTGAGGACGATCGCGCCCGGGCTGGCGGTGAACCCGGCACCCGCGAGCGGCTGGCCGTTGTCGTCCACCTTGTGCACCAGGATCGAGCCGGACAGCCGGTTCGTGAACGTGCAGACGACGTTGTCGTCGGCCGCGAGGTTGATCGTGGCGGTCCTGCCGGACACCGATGTGGTCCCGCCGGTGCACACGATCGACACGAGCTCCCCAGGCGCGTCAGCGTTCTCGGTCACCGTGTACGTGCCCGCGAGGACACCCGTGTACGCCTGGCTCCCGCCCGAGAGCAGGGAGAAGGTGGCCGGGTCGAGGCCGCCCGTGGTCGTGTACCCGAAGCTGCCGGCCGCGCCGGGGGGATCGGTCACCTTGTTGATCGTGATCGAGCCGCAGTTCGAGATGTCGACGGTGATCGGCTTGATGAAGTCCTTGAGCTGCGACGTGAACGACGTCGACGACCGGCTCTTGAGGAAGGCGCTGCCGAACGACACGCACTCGCCGGTCTCGCCGAACAGGAAGTCGAGGTCGACGCTCGCCTCGCCGAACGTGCGCGGGTCGAGCGGGCCGAGCCCCGCGGACTCGGCGTCCGGGATGGCCGAGCTGTTGATCGTCCCGGTCGCCTGGCCGATCTGGGTCAGGTCGGTCGCGCCGCCCCAGGCCGTGCCGGTCCACTCGCGGGCCAGGATCTGCGCCGTCGCGCCGCCCTGGTCGAGGCGGTACTCGAGCAGCAGGTCGCCTACGGTGCGGACCTTGTTGACCCCGTTGCCGCAGTCCGTGCCGGACTGGTTGAGCTCGAAGTCCATGAGCGTGGTGCCCGACGGGTCCTGCACTCGGGACCAGAACAGGTGGAGGAATCCGGGGTCACCCTCCTCCTCGTACACGCCGAAGTCGAGCAGGTCGCTCTTGTTGTTCGGGATCGACCCGGTCGTCGTGGTCGGGCACGTGTCGTCTTCCTTGGCTCCGCCCGAGAACGAGTCGTCGTTCCGGCCGGTCGGCTCGTCGTCCGCGACGGCGAAGTTGACGCTCGCCCAGTCGTCGGCGCCGGCGTCATCCACCTTCAGGTTGGCGTCGATGTCGATCTCGAAGTTGCTCCCGGCCAGGGTTGCCACAGGGTGGCTGGCCGAGGCGGAAAGGGCCTGCGTGACCATCAGGGGCAGCATGAGGCCTAGACAGGCGAGGAGCGCGAGGTGCCGCCGGGATCGCCGGCGGCTGGTGGTTGCTGGGGGCATGGCTGGTCCCTCCCGAGGAGTCCTGGGGGCCGGTCCGCGCGTCATTGCGCGGGTGTCGGCCCACAACTCACCTTCTGCCCCGCGCCGCGCGCCCTCTGCGTACGGATACCCACAGCAAGGGGTGAAACCCGGCGGCGGTGCATGTCACTGCCGGGGGCCGGTGTGACGCTCCGCGCCACCGGTAGACTTCTCCCCGAATCCCCTCGTCTTTCAAGGAGCCCCCGTGGGACGCGTCGTCGTCGAGGTCATGCCCAAGCCCGAGATCCTGGACCCCCAGGGCAAGGCCGTGGTCGGTGCGCTGCCGCGCCTCGGCTTCACGCAGTTCACGAGCGTCCGGCAGGGCAAGCGGTTCGAGCTCGAGGTGGACGGCGACGTCACGCCGGAGATCCTCGCCGCCGCTCAGGAGGCCGCGACCACGCTGCTCTCCAACCCGGTGATCGAGGACGTCGTGAGCGTGGTGGACGCCACCGAGGTGCCGGCATGACCCCCCTGAGCGGCGCCCGCATCGGCGTCATCACCTTCCCGGGCACGCTGGACGACCGCGACGCGGCCCGCGCCGTGCGCCTCGCCGGTGCCGAGGCCGTCGCGCTGTGGCACGCGGACGCGGACCTCCAGGGGGTCGACGCCGTCGTCCTGCCCGGTGGCTTCTCGTACGGCGACTACCTGCGTGCCGGCGCGATCAGCCGGTTCGCCCCCGCGATGACCGCCGTGGTGGACGCGGCCCGCGGCGGGATGCCGGTGCTCGGCATCTGCAACGGGTTCCAGATCCTCACCGAGGCGCACCTCCTGCCCGGCTCGATGATCAAGAACGACCACCTGCACTTCGTCTGCCGCGAGCAGTCGATGATCGTGGAGAACGCGAAGACCGCGTGGACCAACCAGTTCCAGGCCGGGCAGCGCATCACGATCCCGCTGAAGAACCAGGACGGCCAGTTCGTGGCCGACGAGCACACGCTCGACGAGCTCGAGGGCGAGGGCCGCGTCGTCTTCCGCTACGACGGCTGGAACCCGAACGGCTCGCGCCGCAACATCGCGGGCATCACGAACGAGCGCGGCAACGTCGTCGGACTCATGCCGCACCCGGAGCACGCGGTCGAGGCGGGCTTCGGCCCGGCGTCGGCCGAGGGCCCGCGGGCCGGCACGGACGGCCTGGCGTTCTTCACGTCCGTCCTGTCGTCCCTCGTCGGCGCCTGACGCAGGGGCTTTCCCTCGTCGTGCCCGACGCGGTCGCGGCCCTGGTCCCCTGGGACGATCCCGACGCCGTGCGCCTGCGCGACCTGCAGCAGGCGGAGCTCGCCGTCATCTACGGCGACGACGAGCCGGACGGCGAGGCCGGCGATGCCGCGGAGAGCGAGAGCGTGGACCACGTCGACCCGGCGAGCGTCGTCGCGACCGTGCTGCTGCGGGTCGACGGCGAACCGGTGGCGTGCGGGTCGGTGCGGGACATGTCGGGCCTGCCCGACGGGCGCGGCGGGGTCCACCCGCCCGCGACCGGCGAGATCAAGCGGATGTTCGTCGATGTGGGGCACCGCGGGCGCGGGCTGTCGCGCCGGGTCCTGACCGCGGTGGAGGCCGAGGCCGCGAGCGCCGGGCTCCGGCACCTCGTGCTGGAGTGCGGCACGCGGCAGCCCGAGGCGATGGGGCTGTACCTCTCGATGGGGTACCTGCCGATCGACCGCTTCGGGGTGTACGCGAACGAGGCGGGCTCGCGCTGCTTCGGCAAGGACCTGTTCCCCGCCGCCGAGGCGGCGCGCGCCGGCGTCGGACCGCGCGAGGGCGGGAGCGAGCGGCTGGACCTCCGCGTTGTCGCGTGGGACGACGCCGATGCCGCCGCTCTGCGGCGCGGCATGTTCGCCTTCAACTGCGAGCGGTACCCCGACCTCGAAGCGAGCGTCGAGGCGCGCGGCGGGTACCCCGCGGTGGACGCGCGGATGGGCGAGGGCATCCTGGCGACGCTCGTGGCGTACCGCGACGGAGAAGCCGTGGGCTGCGCGTCGCTGCGCCCGGCGTCGGACGGGGCGCTGGAGGTGCGGACCGTGTTCGTGCGCGACACCGCGCGCCG
This sequence comes from Antribacter soli, assembly GCF_021568775.1. Taxonomy (GTDB): domain Bacteria; phylum Actinomycetota; class Actinomycetes; order Actinomycetales; family Cellulomonadaceae; genus Antribacter; species Antribacter soli. The sequence goes on from NZ_JAKGSG010000022.1 coordinate 220,125, forward strand.
CTCAGGCGTCGCCCGCCGGCTGCTCGCCGCGCTCGAGGACGTCGCGAGGGAGAACGGCGCCCAGTCCCTCGTGCTCGAGACCGGCGTCCGTCAGCCCGAGGCGATCGGGCTGTACCGGGCGCTCGGCTACCGGCCGGTGCTGCCGTTCCCGCCGCACGACCAGGACGACGACCCGTTCGGCCTCTACCTGGGCAAGCGCCTCACGCCCTCGCCGTTGCCATGAGGAGCATCGTTCCGGGCAGCAGGGCCACCAGGTAGTAGACCGCCGGCACCATGTCGCCGGCGACGAGGGTGGCCACGATGATGACCGCCATGGTGCCGATCACGGTCCAGCCGACCCAGGCCGCCAGCAGCCCGCTCGCAAGGAGCGCGACGCCGAAGAGCGCGATCGCCGACGGCGTGAGGATGAAGTAGGTCCAGAGCCACCACGACGGAAGGTCACCCCGGGCGAAGGCCGCCGGGTCCGTCACCCGCGCGGACAGGTGCATGATCCACGGCACCAGGCCCGCGAGCGCGAGCACTCCGCTGGCGAGGGCGACGACTCGTGCCGCACGATCGTCGACGCCGAGCGCGAAGAGGATGATCCCGCCGACGACAACCGCAGCCCCGACGCCGAACAGGACGTTCGCGAGGGTCCACTGCGTCTCCGACGCCAGGATGTGCTGCAGCCGCCTGTCCGAGGACGACTCGGGGAAGACCCGGAAGGAGACCGGCAGCACTGCCGCGACGATGAACACGGCACCCGCGAGCACCGCGATCGCGCTCAGCCGAAGGGCCATCACCGAACCTCCTTGCCGTCACTCTGACACCAGCGTGGCGCAGTCGCTAGCCGTCCCCTGCGAGGTAGGCGAGCTGCGCCGCCACCGTCTGGCGGGCCGCGGGCAGCACGGACTCGTCCACGGCGGCGTAGACCAGCCTCGCCACCGCCTCGACGAGGTCCGGGGAGACCCGCGGTCCGGCGTCGGACAGCCTGAGACTGCCCAGCGCCGAGCGCACCTGGTCGAGCCGCTCCAGCCGGTGCACGCGGTAGGCCCGCACGGCGGCGGCGAGGTCGGGCAGGGGCTCGCCGTGCCCGGGCAGCGCCAGGGTGCCCGACGCCGGTGGCGCGCCTCCCGGCACCATCTCGCCCGGGAGGCGCTCCAGCAGGTCGAGGCTCGCGAGGTACTGCCGGAGCGACCCGTCCGGCTCCGCGATGACCGTGGTGCCGCGGCCGAGCACGGTGTCGCCCGTCAGCACGACGGGCGCTGCGCCGGGCGCGGTCACGGCGAAGCACACCGAGTCGGCGGTGTGCCCGGGCGTCGCCACGACCTCGATCTGCAGGCCTACCGCGTCGATCACCTCCCCGGCCCGCAGCGGCTCGCCGCCGTGGCAGTGCGCGGGGTCGGCCGCCCGGACGGGCGCGCCCGTGAGCGAGCGCAGGCCGGGCGACCCGGCGGTGTGATCGGCATGGCGGTGCGTGACCAGGATCAGCTCGACGGGCCCGGCGTCGGCGAGCGCGGCGAGGTGGCCGACGTCGTCCGGGCCGGGATCCACGATCACGCACCCGCGCGCACCCGGGGCGCGCAGGGCGTACGAGCGGGTGCCGTCGAGCGTCATCGGGCCGGGATTGTCCGCCCGGAGCACGGCGGCGGTGGACGTGATCGGGACGGGTACGGCGGGCATCACGCCCACCGTAGCCCGCAGCGCGCACCGCCCCCACCTCGGGCGTCGCTGATCTGCCCGGTTGTGGGCCCGGCGGTCTCGGTGTGTGATCGATGCGACACGTGAGCCACGCGACGAGGGGACCGCAGGATGCCGCAGGAGGTCGAGAGCAGGCACGGCACGCGCTCGTGCGCGCTCGCGCTGGCGACCGCCCTCGTCGCGGGGTCGGGCGCCGGCGCCCTGCCCGGCCACGGGTCGGGACACGAGGTGCTGGTCCGCGCGGCCGCGCCGCTCACCTTCGTCGCGGACGGTGGCGAGGCGCAGGTCGGGCTCCGCGTCGTGGTGGCCGACGGCGGTCAGCTCGCCCGGCAGGTCACCGTCGCCTGGTCCACGGGCCGGGGCACCGCGACGCCCGGCGACGACTACACGCCGGCGTCGGGCGAGGTCGTGTTCCCGGCGGGCACGCCCTCCGGTACGGAGCTGACCGTCGCTGTCCGGATCGCCGACACCGCCGCGGGGGAGACGGCCGAGACGATCCCGCTGACGCTGACCCTGAAGCCGGCGGGACAGGACGTGGGGATCGGCGCGGGTCCCACCGTGGTGGTGGACGCCCACGACCTGCCGTATCTCGACCCGGTGCTGCCGGCCGAGACCCGCGTGGCGGACCTCCTCGCACGGATGACGCTCGACGAGAAGGCCGGCCAGCTCACGCAGGTGGAGCGGGGGGACGTCGCGGGCGACCCCGCGGGCGTGGCGAGGCTGGGCCTCGGCTCCGTGTACGCCGCGCCCGGCTCGGCGCCGGTCCCGAACACGGCTGCGGGCTGGGCGGAGACCGTCGACGGGTTGCAGTCCCACGCCCGCGCGACGCGCCTGCAGGTGCCCCTCCTGGTCGCCGCCGACGCCGTGCACGGGCACGGCAACCTGCCCGGGGCGACGCTGCCGCCGCACAACATCGGTCTGGGAGCCACGCGTGATGCCGAGCTGGTCGGTGCCCTCGACGCGATGGTTCGCGAGGAGCTGGCCGCGACGGGCGTGACGTGGCCGCTCTCGCCGGGGCCCGCGGTGGCGGACGTCCGATCGGGGCGGTTCTACGAGAGCCTCGGCACCGACCCGGGCGCGGTGGCCGCTCTCGAAGGAGCCCGGGGGTCCGGGCCGGCGGACGGCCTGACCCGACAGGCCCTCGAGGGATCGGCAACGCCGGACGACCTCGCGGCCGCGGTGGCCGCCGGCACCGACACGTTCTACGCGCCCGGACAGGCCGCGCGCGTACGGGACGCGCTGGTCGGCGCCGTGCAGACGGGTGCCCTGCCCCAGGCGGTGCTCGACGCGGCCGTGGGCCAGGTCCTGGCCGCCAAGCTCGCGCTCGGACTCTTCGAGCGGCCCTTCACGGACCGCTCGGCCCTCGCGGCGGTCGGGTCGCCGGAGCACCGGGCCCTGGCCCGGCAGGGCGTGGCCGAGTCCCAGGTCGTGCTGAAGGACGACGACGTCCTGCCGCTGGAGGCCGGTCAGCCCCTGTACGTGGCGGGCCGCTCCGCCGACGACCTGGGCAACCAGGCGGGCGGCTGGACGGTCACGTGGCAGGGTTCCTCAGGCTCGCCCACCGCGGGCACGACGATTCTCGGCGGCCTGCTCGAGCACGGCGCGCAGGTGACCTTCAGCGCGGACGCGTCGGCTCCGCTCGACGGGTACGACACCGGGGTGGTCGTGGTGGGCGAGACGCCGTACGCGGGCGCGTTCGGCGACGTCGGCGGGCCGCAGTGGGCCTGGGACCGGGCCGACGCCGGCCGGCCGCGCGAGCCCAAGTCCCTCGACCTGCAGCCGGGCGACGCCGCGGTGGTGCAGAAGGTGTGCTCGGCCGTCCCGTCGTGCGTCGTCGTCGTGGTCTCGGGCCGGCCGCAGGCGTTCGACGCCTCCGCCGCCGACGCCGTCGTCGCCGCCTGGCTGCCGGGCACGGAGGGCGGGGGCGTGGCCGACGCCCTCTTCGGGACGGTCCCGTTCACGGGAACCCTCCCGGTGCCCTGGCCCCTCTGACCGGGGGCAGGTCCGGGAGCCGGCCGCGGCCGGGCCTCAGCTCGCGGCCAGCGCCTGCTCCAGGTCCTCGACCAGGTCGGCCGGGTCCTCCAGGCCGACCGAGAGCCGCACCGTGGTCTCCGCGATGCCCACGGCCGCCCGTCCGGCAGCGCCGAGCTTGCGGTGCGTCGTGGTCGCAGGGTGGGTGATGAGGGACTTGGCGTCTCCGAGGTTGTTCGAGATGTCGATGACCTGGAGCGCGTCGAGGAAGGTGAACGCGCGCTTCTTCGCCGCGTCGTCGTCGGTGCCGGCGGGCACGGCCAGGTTGAACGTGACGACGGTGCCGCCGCCGGTCATCTGCGCCAGCGCCAGCTCGTGCTGGGGGTGCGACGCCAGGAACGGGTACCGCAGCGACACCACGCCCGGCAGCGCCTGGAGCGCCTCGGCCACGTGGAGCGCGCTCGCGGTCTGCGCCGCGACGCGGACCGGGAGCGTCTCGAGCCCCTTGAGCAGCGTCCACGCGTTGAACGGGGACAGCGACGGGCCGGTGTTGCGGATGAAGGTCTGGACCGGCCCGTTCACGTACTCGTCGGACCCGAGGATCGCCCCGCCGAGCACGCGTCCCTGGCCGTCGATGTGCTTGGTCGCGGAGTAGACCACCACGTCCGCGCCGAGCTCGAGCGGCCGCTGGAGCAGGGGCGTCGCGAAGACGTTGTCGAGCACCACGGTCGCGCCGGCCGCGCGCGAGAGCGCCACGACGGCCCGCACGTCGACGAGGTCCTGCATCGGGTTGGACGGCGTCTCGAAGAACACGACGTCCGCAGGGGTGGAGAGTGCGTCCTCCCACTGCGACAGGACGTGCCCGTCCACGTAGTCGGTGCGAACGCCCCACTTCGCGAAGATCTCGTCGAAGATGACGACGCTCGAGCCGAAGAGCGCCCGGGCGGCCACGATCCGCGAGCCGCTCTGCACCAGCGCGGCGAGGGCGGTGAACACCGCCGACATCCCGGTCGCCGTGGCGTAGCACGCCTCGGCGCCCTCGAGCAGGCGCAGGCGCTCCTCGAACGTGTGCACCGTGGGGTTGCCGTAGCGGGAGTAGACGAACCGGTCGAGGTCGCCGCTGAAGGCCGCCTCGGCGTCGGACGCGGAGTCGTACGTGTAGCCCTGGGTCAGGAACAGCGCCTCGCCTGTCTCCTGGAACTCGGTGCGGGCGTGGCCGCCGCGCACGGCCAGGGTGGCGGGACGGACGGTTCGCGGCAGCGGCTTGCGGCCGGAGCCGCCGGGGACCTCGCCGGGCCGGGATGCGCCGGTGACGCTCACTTCGCCTCCCCGGTGCCCGACGTCGCACGGCTCGCCTCGGGCGCCCCGCCCGCCTCCAGCGTGGGGAGCCACGGCAGGCCGGCGACCTTCCAGCCCTCGCGGTCGCGGACGCCGTCGTGCCCGGGAGCGCCTTCGAAGCCCTCCAGGACGTTGTACGAGGGGCCGATCCCGGCGCTGGTGGCGAGGCGGGCCGCGCCGATGCTGCGCTGGCCCGAGCGGCACAGGAAGACGACGGGCCCGGCGGTGACACCCGCGGCCTGGATCTGCGTGAGGAACGCCTGGTTGGGGCGGCCGTCGGCGTGGACCCACTCGGCGAAGACGGGCTGCTTGCCCAGCGTCGCGGTGTCGGGGACGCCGATGACCCGCCACTCGCCCGTGGTCCGGACGTCCACCAGGACGGCGGCCGGGTCGGTGGTGAGCAGATCCCAGGCCTGCTGGGGGGTGATGTCGCCGGCGTAGCCGTCGGCGGGGCGCGCTTCGAGACTCATGGCACTCCTCCATCGATCGTGGCGGTAGCACCCTCGCCCGGGCGGCCGGCCCGGACGATGTCCGTTCCGACGAGCCCGCGGGTTGCTGCGGCGTCGACGTGCCACGTCACTCGGCCGCTCGGGATGGTCCCTGCGATCGTACGACAACGCGTCCGGTGGGTGGGACGCCGTCTTACGCGTGCCGAAGTGGGCGGAGACCGTCCACCTCCTCTGACCATCATGTGAGACCAGCGTCCCATTCCTTGACGCGATCGGCGGCGCCCCGTCAAGATTGCGCAAGGTCATGAGCGCCAGCGCGAAGCCCCGGCTCGCTGGCCGGCAACCCTCCTCCGCGGTGGGGTGCCCCGGGTGACGACCTGGCCGCGCGCCACGAGGCGGGCGGCAAGCGCGGGGGCACCGTCCCCCAGGACCCCCTGGAGAGATGCCATGACTGCGACTGTCGAGTCCGCCCAGGACACCCGGAACCCCGCCGGACCGCTGCTGCCGGTGGTCGGGCACGACACGCTCGTCCCGCTCGTGGACGGGCGGCAGGTTCCCTACGCCAACCTCGACGTGGCAGCGAGCGCCCCGGCGCTCAAGGCCGTCGCGGACCGGGTCGTGGAGGTGCTGCCGCTGTACGCGAGCGTCCACCGCGGCGCCGGCTACCTGTCGCAGGTCTCGACCGCGCTGTACGAGGCGGCGCGCCGCACGATCGGCGACTTCGTCGGGGCCCGCGAGGACGACCTCACGATCGTGACGCGCAACACCACCGACTCGCTCAACCTCCTGGCGGGGTGTGTGCCCACCGGCGCGGACGGCGAGCCGGGCCGGGTTCTCGTCCTCGACGTGGAGCACCACGCCAACCTCCTGCCCTGGCAGCGCGACACCAACGCGACCGTCCTCACCGGCGCCGCGACCGTGGCGGCGACGATCGCCGAGCTCCAGGAGGAGCTCGCCGACGCGGTTGCGGCCGGTGCACCGTACGCGCTGCTCGCGGTGACCGGCGCGTCGAACGTGACGGGGGAGTCCCTGCCCCTCGACGAGATCGTGGCGGTCGCCCACGCCGCGGGGGCACGGATCGCTCTCGACGGCGCCCAGCTCGTGCCGCACCGCCGCTTCTCCCTCGCGGAGAGCGGCGTCGACTACGTCGCGTTCTCCGGCCACAAGACGTACGCGCCGTTCGGCGCGGGTGCCCTCGTCGGCCGGGCCGACTGGCTCGACACCGGCACCCCGTACCTGGCGGGCGGGGGCGCGGTGCGCCGCGTGCGCACGACGGAGACGGTCTGGCAGACCGGTCCCGCGCGGCACGAGGCCGGCTCCCCCAACGTGATCGGCGCTGTCGCGCTCGCGGCGGCGTGCGAGGCGCTCGCGGCGCTCGACCCGGAGGAGGTCCGTGCGCACGAGGGCAGCCTGCGGCGCCGGCTGGTCGAGGGCCTGGAGTCGATCGACCGCGTGCAGGTCGCGCGCGTCTGGGAGGACGCGGCGGACCCGGTGGGTGTCGTGACGTTCACGGTCGCGGGCTACGACCCGGGCCTCGTCGCGGCCTACCTGTCCGCGGAGCACGGCATCGGCGTGCGCGACGGCCGGTTCTGCGCTCACCCGCTGCTCGGCCGGCTGGGCTTCGACGCCGGCGCGGTGCGGGCGTCCGTGGGCGTCGGGACGTCGGGCGAGGAGGTCGTGCGTCTCGTCGAGGCCGTGCAGGCCCTCGTGGCGGACGGCCCCGGGGCGGCGTACGACGTCGTCGACGGGCTCTGGGTCGTGACGGACGACCCGCGCCCGGTGCCGGCCGGCAGCGGCCTCGCGGGCCTGCTCGCCACGGCGGCCGCGGGCTTCCTGGCCGACGCGGCCGGCTGCGTCCCCGACATCGACTGAGCCGTAGGTGCAGCGCAGGGTGAGGGCCGAGGAACGAGGCACGCGCCCGGAGCGGAACCGCAGGCTCAGGCGAGAGACAACCTCGACTGAGCCGTAGGTGCAGCGCAGGGTGAGGGCCGAGGAACGAGGCACGCGCCCGGAGCGGAACCGCAGGCTCAGGCGAGCGAAGACATCGACCGAGCCGCGTCGCCCGGGCCCCACTCACCGGCCTTTGATCGGCAGTACGTCGGATGATCGGTAGCCCGGGCTGCCGATCATCCGACGTACTGCCGATCGTGTGTCCGCTGGTCGGAGCGGGAACGCGGAACTCAGCTGACGAGCGGGCGCACCTTCTCGCCCAGGAAGCGGAGCAGGCCCTCCTGGTCAGGGTCGTCGTCGGTCGGCTGGACGACCACGGTGTCCACCCCGGCCTCCGCGAAGCGGCGGACGCCCGCGGCGAACTCCTCGGCGTCGCCCCAGATCGCGTACCCGGCCAGCTTCTCGTCGTCGGAGACGTCGATGCCCCACTCGGCGACCCGGCGGCGCAGCCGCTCCACGGCGTCGTCGCCCGTGGCAGCCGAGACGTTGGCGACGACGTGGAACGGGTCGGTGCGGCCGACGGCGGCACGGCCCTCCTCGATGAGGACGAGCGCGTCGCGCGCGCCGGCCAGGCCGGTGTCGGCGGTGATCACGACGCCGTCGGCGACCTCTCCGACCAGGCGCAGCGTCTTGGGACCCTGTGCGGCCGCGAGCACTCGCGGCGCAGTGGCGGGGGGCCAGTCGAGAACCACGTCGTCCAGGGAGATGTACCGGCCCGAGACCGTCAGGCGCTCGCCCGCGAGCAGGGCGCGCAGGGCCGTCGCGTACTCGCGCAACAGCGTGAGCGGCGAGGCGGCGCGCGCACCGACCTGACCCATCCAGTCGAGGACCCCGTGCCCGATACCCGGCAGGAACCGTCCCGGGAACATGCCCTCCAGCGTGGCGATCTCCATCGCCGTCAGGGCCACGTTGCGCAGCGGCACCGGCAGCACGCCGACGCCCACGCGGAGGTTCGACGTGGCGCCGAGGATCCCGGCGGCGCCGGCGACTCCCGTCTCCCGGAAGCAGTCCTCCCAGAGCCAGACCTCCTCGAGGCCGGCCGCGTCGGCGGCGCGGGCGAGCGGCACGAAGCGGGACGGCGGGTTGGACGGGAGGACGACGCACCCCAGTGTGACCATGCGACGCACGCTACCCAACTTCCCGGCGCCGGGGCCCCGGGTTTTTTCTCGCTAGAGCCAGCCCTTGCGCCCGGCGACCCAGCCGAGCTGGATCCGCGTGGACACCTCCGCGAGGTCCATGAGCACCTTGACGCGACGCTGCACCGTGCGCAGCGAGAGATCGAGCTGGTTGGCGACCGCCTGGTCGGTCATCCCCGCCAGGAGCAGCCCGAGGATGCGCAGGTCCTGGTCCTCCAGGTCCAGGCCCGCCGGCCCGCTGCCGGGCACCACGAACGGCGTGGCGTCCCGCCAGGCCGCGTCGAATAGGGCGAGCAGCGCGTCGAGCAGTGACCCCTGGTGGATGAGCAGGGCGCCCACCATCTCGGGGTCGTTCTCCGGGTCGACCACCGACGTGAGGGGCAGGTACGCCAGCCGGCGGTCGATGATCACGAGCTTGAGGGGGACGGACTCCGCGATCCGGAGCTCCTCGCCGGCGCGGACCGCCGCCGTGGCGGCCGCGACGGTGAGCTTCCCGGAGTCGAGCAGGGCGCGGTCGGCGACCACCCGGTACCGGACGCCGCGTGCGACCGCCTGGTCCTCGGCGGCGTTCTCCTCCGCCTCCATGACGAAGACCGGCGGGCGCACGAAGGCGTCGACCTGCTCGCGGGCGCCGAGCTGGAGCTGCGTGATCCGCTGCCGCACGGCGTCCGCTCCGCGCACCACATCGACGACGTCCGTGGCCGGGCGGAGCGACGACGCCCGCCGGTACTCCTCCTCGAGCCGCGTCAGCTCGATCTGGGCGAGCCGGATCTCGTCCGTGCGGCGCGAGAGCAGCGCGCCGAGCGCGATCTCCGGCGGCGCGGCCTGGAAGCGGTTGCCGTCGGCGCTCTGCCGGGCCACGAGGCCGTGCTCCTCCAGGGCGAGGAGCACGCCGTAGGCATCTGCGGGGGCGCAGCCGAGGCGCTTCGAGAGCTCCCCCGCGTCAAGGGAAGGAGCCCCGACGAGCTCGCGGTACGCGAGCGACTGGGTAGTGGTCAGGCCGACCACGTTGCTGAGCATGGAACCTCGCAAACCTCCGATATCGACCCTCGCGTGGCGAGGATACGTCACGGCGGGTTTACGCCAGGCCAGGTGTCGCGGCCGGTGTCGCAATCCGCGGAAAAGGTTTCCGTCGGATCGGCACAGGAGAACGGAGCGGAGCCGGCGGCTCCGCTCCGTTCTCCCTCATCCCCTACTCCTTCGGCGGGAGGGGAAGCGGGGTCACCGTGCCCGTGAAGTGGCGGGTGTCCTTGCCCGGGCGCCAGCCGTCATAGACGTAGCTGCTGCCCGACGCCGGTCGCTCACCAGGGTGCACCACGCCGCCGGTGCGGCGGATCGCCACGTCGACGGTGCCGGGCAGCAGCACCGGTCTGAAGAACTCGACCGTCCACTCGTACGCCTCGCCGCGATGCGCCGGGCCGACGTCGGCCAGCGCTCGCGCCGCCGTGTACATGCCGTGCGCGATCGCCTTCGGGAAGCCGAACGCCTTGGCGGACAGCGCCGACATGTGGATCGGGTTCCGGTCCCCGGAGACGGCGCCGTACGCGCGGCCGGTCCCGGCGTCGAGGCGCCAGCGGCCGGTCGGCAGCGGCGGGGTCCAGAAGTCCCGGGCCTCGACGGGCTCGGAGGGCTCAGCGGACTCGGCCGTCGCAGAGCCGGGCGCGCCCGCCACCTGGAAGCCCTTGGCGAGGTACGTCGAGACGCCGCGCCACGCGAGCTCCCCTGAGACGTCCGCCTCGGCGACCACGTCCACCTGGACGCCGCGCCGGTGCGGGCGCGGGTTCTCGGCCCACGCGCGGACCTCCAGGACGTCCCCGAGCCGCACCGGCCGCAGCATGCGGATCGCGTTGCGCAGGTGCACCATGCCGAGCAGCGGCAGCGGGAAGTCGCCGCGCACCATGAGCGCCGTGGCCACCGGGAAGACGAGCACGTGCAGGAACCCGGCGGGCAGGACGTCGGACGCCGGCTCGCCGACCAGGTCCTGGTAGGCACGCAGGCGGGCGGCGGTCGCCGGGTCGCCCGTCGCGACACCGGGCACCCGGTACGTCACGGCGGGCAGCGTGACGCCGCCGGGCCGAGGCCGCTTCGTGGCGGAGGCGGCCGCGCCCTTCACGTACAGCCCGCCCAGGCCGGGCAGCCCCGGCAGGTCCTCGACCCGCCGGCCGTCCGACGCCGGGCCGCCGGTCACTTACCCACCAGGTTCTGGCCGCACACGCGCAGCACCTGGCCGTTGACACCGGCTGCCGCGGGCGACGCGAGGAAGGCGATGGCCTCGGCCACGTCGACCGGCTGGCCGCCTTGCAGGAGCGACGAGAGACGGCGGGCCACCTCGCGCGTCGCGAACGGGATCGACCTGGTCATGTCGGTCTCGATGAAGCCGGGCGCGACGGCGTTGATCGTGCCGTTCAGGGCAGCGACGAGCGGCGCGGTGGCCGCCGTGCGGCCGATGACGCCGGACTTGGAGAACGCGTAGTTGCTCTGGCCCTTGTTGCCCGCGATGCCGCTGGTCGAGGCGAGCGACACGATGTGCAGGCCCTCGACGCCGGCACCGAGCAGGTACTCGTCGATGCGGAGCTGGGAGGCCAGGTTCACCGCGATGACGGAGTCCCACTTCGCGGCGTCCATGTTGGCGAGCAGCTTGTCGCGCAGGATGCCCGCGTTGTGCACCACGATGTCGAGGCGGCCGTGGCGGCCGGTCGCGTGCTCCAGGATCTTCGCCCCGGCGTCGGGCGCGGTGACGTCGAGCTGCAGGGCGGTGCCCTTGACCTCGTTCGCCACGGCGGTCAGCGCCTCCCCGGCGGGCGGCACGTCCACGACGACGACGGTGGCGCCGTCCCGCGCGAGCGTCTTCGCGATGGCCGCGCCGATGCCGCGGGCGGCCCCCGTGACGACGGCGACCTTGCCCTCCAGCGGGCGCTCCCAGTACGCGGTGTCGACGGCCGCGCCGGACGGGCCCACGGGGAGCACCTGCCCGTCCACGTAAGCGGACTTCGCTGAGAGGAAGAACCTGACGGCGGCGAGCGCGGACGCCGAGTCCACCTCGGCGCCGCCGGTGAGCTGGACGGCGTTGCCGGTGGCGCCCGCCCGCAGCTCCTTGGCGACCGAGCGGAGGAAGCCCTCGACGCCCGCGCGGGTCGCGGCCACAGCGGGGGCGTCCCCGGACTCGGGAGCGCGGGACACGGTCACGACGCGGCCGTTCGGGGCGAGACGGCGCAACGTGGACCCGGCCGCCAGGACGGCGCCGGACACCGATTCCGGCGTCTGCGCGCCGGTGAGGACCAGGACGACGGCTCCCCAGCGGAAGTGCTCGTCGCCGGCGGTGCTCTCGGCCGAGCGGCGCACGTCGAGGTCCCAGCCGAGCAGCGCCTTGGCGATGACGTCCGCGTCGGCGACCGAGGCGTCGTCGGACACGACGAGGACCGGGCCCACCGTGAGGGGGGCGCCCGGCGTGTGCCGGCGCAGGAGGCTGGGCCGGGGCAGGCCGAGCCGCTTTGCGAGGGTCCTGGTGAAGCCGGTGTTGACGGCCTGGGTGTACTTGTCAGCCACGAGGGCACCTTTCAGGTCAGGTGATCCTGTTGAGTGCGGGAGATCTGTCGGGTCTGCCGGGCCCAGCCCAACGGATGCACCGCACTCAACGGGTGAGGTGAGGTGGTCAGGCGGACTCGACGATCGCGGTGGCGCCCAGGCCGCCCGCGGCGCAGACCGAGATGAGGGCCCGCGCCGGCCGCCCGGTCTCGGCCGCCCTGGCGGCGACGAGCTTGGCGGCGGTGGCGATGATGCGGCCGCCGGTCGCGGCGAACGGGTGGCCCGCGGCGAGCGAGGAGCCGTTCACGTTGAGGCGCGAGCGGTCGACCTTGCCGAAGGCGCCGTCGAGGCCGAGCTCCGTGCGGCAGTACTCCTCGTCCTCCCAGGCCGCGAACGTGGTGAGGACCGTCGAGGCGAAGGCCTCGTGGATCTCGAAGAAGTCGATGTCCTCGAGGGCGAGACCGTTGCGGGCGAGCAGGCGCGGCACGGCGTGCACCGGTGCCATGAGCAGGCCCTCGTGCCCGTGCACGAAGTCCACGGCGGCGGTCTCGGCGTCCACGAACCGCGCCAGGACGGGCAGGTCGTGGGCGTCGGCCCACTCGCGGGACGCGAACAGCACGGCGGAGGCGCCGTCGGTCAGCGGGGTCGAGTTGCCCGCCGTCATCGTCGGCACGGCCGGCTCGGGAAGCTTCAGGCCGAAGACCGGCTTGAGCTTGGAGAGCTTCTCCAGCGACGTGTCGCCGCGCAGGTTGTCGTCGCGCGTGAGGCCGCGGAACGGCGTGACCAGGTCGTCGAAAAAGCCGGCGTCCCACGCGCGCGCAAGGTTGTGGTGGCTGTTCAGCGCGACCTCGTCCTGCGCCTCGCGGGCGATGCCCCACTTCGCCGTCGTGATCGCCTGGTGCTCACCCATCGACAGGCCGGTGCGCGGCTCGCTCGTGCTCGGGGACGCGGGCGCCAGGTCGGCCGGCTTCAGCCGGGTGAACGGCCTGATCCGCGCGCCGAGGGTCTTGGCGTGGTTGGCCTCGAGCAGGGCCTTGCGGAGGCGCTCGCTCACGGCGATCGGCGCGTCGGACACCGTGTCGGTGCCGCCGGCGATCGCCGACTCGATCTGGCCGAGGCGGATCTTGTTCGTCACCGCGATGGCGGCCTCGAGGCCGGTCGCGCACGCCTGCTGCACGTCGTACGCCGGCGTCTGCGCCGACAGCGACGAGCCGAGGACGGACTCGCGGATCAGGTTGAAGTCGCGGCTGTGCTTGAGCACCGCGCCGCCGGCTACCTCGCCCAGGCGTTCGCCCTGGAGCCCGAAGCGGGCGACGAGGCCCTCGAGGGCCGCGGTGAACATCTCCTGGTTGCTCGCGTTGACGTACTTCTTGCCCGCCCGGGAGAACGGGATGCGGTTCCCGCCGACGATGTAGGCGTCTCGGGGGGCAGCTGTAGGGGGCTGGTTCGTAGCCACGATCGCGGTTCCTTCTCACTCCGTCGTCGGACAGGTCGGGCTGGCTCGTGCGCGGGCACGCACTTGTGCCCAGGACTCACAGTACCTGATACTCTCGGTCTCGTGAGACCGATCACAAGACCTTCTCAAGGCAGAGGCAAGGGGGATCGATGAGCGTCAGCGTCGACGGTCGCTCCACCCGTTGGGACGACCATAGGACGGCGCGCCGGGCGGAGCTCGTGCACGCCGCCCGCAAGGCCGTGCACCGCCTCGGGCCGGCGGTCTCCATGGACGAGATCGCCGCAGCGGCCGGTACCTCCAAGTCGATCGTCTACCGCTACTTCGACGACAAGGCAGGCCTGCGGCTCGCCGTCGCCGAGACCGTCGTGGCGCAGATGCACGACGCGCTCAAGGAGGCGGCCGACGCCGCGTCGTCGCCCGAGTCCGCGCTGCGCCAGATGGTGCGCGTGTACCTGGAGATGATCGAGAGCTCGCCGAACGTCTACTGGTTCGTGACCCGGACCGCGATCGGCGGCAACGAGCCCGCGGCACCCGCCGAGGCGACCGGTCGTGCGGCCCGCCGGGCCGCCGAGCAGGCGCTCGACGCCGCCGTCGGCTCGTCCGGCACCCCTCTCGGCGCCTACCTCGACTCCGTGATCGAGCTCGTCGCCGAGCCCTTCGCGCGAGCCACCGACGTCTCACCGGCCGACGCCGCGGCCTGGGCCGCCGGTGCCGTCGGCTTCGTCCGCGGCTCCGGCGAGTGGTGGCTTGGCCACCGGCCGGAGGGCACTGGGACGCTCACCCGCGAGCAGCTCACCGAGCGCGTCACGCTGTGGCTCTGGACCGGGCCCGTCGGCGTGCTCCACCATGACCGGCCCGACCACGACCGGACCCGTTCCACCACCCCGAGAACCGAGGAGAACCGATGACGACAACCTCCGAACCCGTGGCATCGGCGACGCAGACGTCGGCGGACGCCGCCCCGGCGACCCTGAGCGCGACGGCGACGTCCGCGCCCCGGGTGACCGGTCCGGCGTCGACCACGGCGGCGCGCGTGGACGTGCCGGCGCTCGAGCAGCTGCTGCTGGGCCGCTGGAAGGACGAGCGCGCCGAGGCCCGCCGCCTGGTGGCGGAGCACCCCGAGCTGTGGAAGCGGGAGGGAGTCGTCAAGGAGGAGCACCGCGAGATCGTCCTCGCGCAGATGAAGCAGCTGGTGCCGGTCGGCCACGTGCTCAAGGCCTTCCCGGAGCGGCTCGGCGGTGGAGACGACGCGGGCGGGAACCTCGTCGGCTTCGAGGAGCTCGTCGCCGCGGACCCGTCGCTGCAGATCAAGGCGGGCGTGCAGTGGGGCTTGTTCGCGGCCGCGATCCTGCACCTCGGCACGCCGGAACAGCAGGACCGCCTGCTGCCCGGAGCGATGGACCTCACCGTCCCCGGCGCGTTCGCGATGACGGAGACGGGCCACGGCTCGGACGTCGCGTCGATCGGCACCACCGCCACGTACGAGCCCGAGACCGAGGAGTTCGTCATCCACACCCCGTTCCGCGGGGCGTGGAAGGACTACCTGGGCAACGCGGCCGTGCACGCCACGGCGGCCACGGTGTTCGCGCAGCTCGTCACGAACGGCGTCAACCACGGCGTGCACTGCTTCTACGTGCCGATCCGGGAGACGAACGCCGACGGCACCGCGGGCGCGTTCCTGCCGGGCATCGGCGGGGAGGACGACGGGCAGAAGGGCGGCCTCAACGGCATCGACAACGGCCGGCTGCACTTCGACCACGTACGCGTCCCGCGCGCCGACCTGCTGGCCCGGTACGGCCAGGTCGCGGCCGACGGCACGTACACCTCCTCGATCGACAGCCCCGGCCGCCGGTTCTTCACCATGCTCGGCGCGCTCGTCCAGGGTCGCGTGTCGCTCGACGGCGCCGCGTCCGCCGCGTCGAAGATCGGCCTCGCCATCGCGGTGAAGTACGCGGCCGAGCGCCGCCAGTTCTCGCCGGCCGAGGGTGTCGAGGAGCTCACGCTGCTCGACTACGCGACGCACCGCCGCCGCCTCTTCCCCCGCATCGCCGAGACCTTCGCGATCCACTTCGCCCACGACCGGCTGCTCGACCTGTTCCACGCCGTGTTCTCCGGCGAGGAGGACACCCCGGAGAAGCGCGAGGACCTCGAGACCACCGCTGCCGCGCTCAAGTCGGCCAGCACCTGGTTCGCGCTCGACACGCTGCAGGAGTGCCGCGAGGCCTGCGGCGGCGCCGGATTCCTCACCGAGAACCGGTTCACGTCGCTGCGCGCCGACCTCGACATCTACTCGACGTTCGAGGGCGACAACCACATCCTGCTGCAGCTGGTCGCCAAGCGGCTCGTGGGCGACTACGGCAAGCAGGTGGCGAGGCAGACCAGGTCCGCCGCGGGCCTGGCGCAGTTCGTCGTCGACCAGACCGTGGACAAGGCGCTGCACCGCACGCCGTTGAGGCGTGTGTCGCAGGCCCTCGTCGACCTCGGCGACGTCCGCCGCGCCAACGTTCACCTGCGCGACGCCGAGACGCAGCGCGAGCTTCTCGCCGACCGCGTCGCGACCATGGTCGAGGAGGTCGCGATGGCCCTGCGACCCGCCGTCAAGGCCGACCCCGTGCACGCCCAGGAGATCTTCGACGACAACCAGGTGCGGCTCCTCGAGGCGGCGAAGGCGTATGCCGACCTGCTGCGCTGGGAGGCGTTCACCGACGCGCTGGCGACGGTCGAGGACGCCGGCACCCGCGAGGTGCTCACCTGGCTGCGCGACATCTACGGGCTCACCGCCGTCGAGCGCAACCTCGCCTGGTACCTGCTGCACGGCCGGCTCTCCGCGACCCGCGCCCAGGTCGTCACCAGCACCATCGACCGGCTGCTCAAGAAGCTGCGGCCGCACGTGGTCGACGTCGTCGATGCGTGGGGCTACAAGGAGGAGCACCTGCGCGCCCCGATCGCGACCGGCGCCGAGAAGCAGCGGCAGGACGAGGCCCTGGCGTACTACCGCGAGCTGCGCGCGAGCGGCAACGAGCCGGTGAGCGAGAAGGCGCGGCGCAAGGCCGCGCGCTGATCGTCCGCAACGCACAGGAACGCCCGCGTCGACGTCGACGCGGGCGTTCCCCTGCTCCGTGCCGGACGCCCGCTCAGGCCGCCGCAGCGGTGGCGCGGGCCGCCACGCGTAGCGGCACGGGCTCCGCCGCCGGTTCCTCGATGCCCGCCTCGACGGCCTCGTCGGGCTCGAGGACGTCGTCGGCCGCGTCGTCGGCCGTACGGCGTGCGAGGGGCCCGGTGAGGATCACGGGTGCAGGGATGGGCTCCGGCTCCGGAGCCGTGAGTGCGATGGCGGCGGTGCCGCCGAGCGCGAGGGCGATCGCGAGGATCGCCAGGACCGCCAGACCGAGGGCCAACGTAAGGCCGATGAGGACGCCGCCGCCGAGAGCGACGATCGTCGCGAGAACGAGAACACGGGTCATCGGTGCCTCCCTGCCGAGGATGGTCGCCGTGCCGTAACGTGTGCGAAGCCCCTGGTGGGGCGGCTGCCGGGCCGACTGGCGGAGCAGCGTGCGGACGTCCTGCGCGAGCGGCGCCCGAGATGTCTGGGGGTCCATCGAGAGCGGCCCCTGCCGACCGTCTCTCTTCCAGCAAAGCGCAGAAGGGACAGATGCGCACCCGGAGCCCCGGTCGTCGACCGGGTGAATCGTCCCCCTCAGGGGTTGCAGGCGGCGGCCAGGACCGACACCAGCCCGACGTCCGGCCGCCACGGTTCCAGGTTCCACCTCGTCTTGTCAGGCGCGCCGAGGGCGTGGCACCGGAGCTGGTCGTGCATCGACTGGTTGTCCGCGTCGGGCGCGGTCGCGACCAGCTCGGACCACAGCAGGTCGAGCCCGGCGGCCCCCGCACCGCGCGCCCAGGGCGTCGGTACGACGGCGAGGGACCGCCCGCCCTCGCGCTCGCCCCAGGCGGCGCTCTCGAGCGCACGGTCCGCCAGCACGAGCCGCAGGCTGCCCGACGACGGCCGGTCGCCCGGGGCGATCAGCTCCAGCTCCGCGTGGGCGGGGGCGGGTATGCGCATCCGCACCGTCGCCGGCTCGCCGTCGGCCGGACCGGCCACGGGCGGTGCTGCCGCGGCGGTGGGCGCACCGGCGTCGTCGAGGACGAGGAGGGTGTCGTCGCTCGCCGCCTCGAGCGCGCCGGGACCCTCGACCGCGACGGTCGCCGTAGGGCTGTCCGATGAGAGCGTCAGGTCCACCGCGACGGTGCCGTCGTCGAGCACCGCCACCGCGACCGCGGCGGCGCTCGCGACCAGCGTGACGCCGCCGAGGGTGAACGACTCCTGAGCGAGCGACGGCTCGGGGGCCGGTGCGGGCTCGGCCGGCGGGGAGGTGACCACGGGCACCGGGTCGTCCGAGGGCATGGCCGTGTTCGGCGCTCCGCCGGTGCATCCGCCGGCCAGCAGCAGGACGAGGAGGAGGCGGCCCGTCAGGGCGCGAGCGAGAGCCACGGGGTCATTCTCCCTGCCGCCGCGGCGTTGCTGGCCGACCACGGGGCGGGCGCCGCGTCGCCGGTCGCACCTGCCGGTGGCGTGTGTCAGTGGGTGGCGCTACAGTTCGAACATGCGTTCGAACAAGGCAATGGTGACTCAGGTCCCGACGGCACAGATCCCCGGTCGTGCCGTGGCCGGCCGCGCGGGACGTCGCGCGGTCGTCCGCTCGGGGCACTCCGCTCCCGCCCTCGCTCACGCGGGTGCGGCATCGGGGGTCGCGGCCGGTTTCGCGTCCCTCTCCGAGGCGGTCGATGCCGTGACGGCGGTCGACTCCCTCCTCTCCTCCCTCGCCGCGTCGCGGGCGGTGCTCATCGAGTCCGTGCGCGCGTGGGCCGACGAGCACCCCGAGCTGTTCCCGGCGGAGGTCCCGCCGGTGGTTCCCGCCCTGCCGACGGACGGGGTGCCCGCGGACGGGACGACCGCGCCCGAGGACCGGCTCCCGGACGACGAGCCGGTGGTGCTCCCGCTCGAGCTCGTGGCACGCCTCGCCCGGGCGCTGCGGGTGTCGGAGGGCGCCGTCGTGGCGCTCGCGGAGGAGTCGCGCGCGCTGGTGTACGAGCACCCGCGCACGCTCGCCGCGATGCGCGGCGGCCGGATCACCTACGGGCACGCCCAGACGATCCTCGGCTACACCGACGGGTTGCACCGGGGTGCACGGACGGCGCTGGAGACCCGGCTGCTCAAGCACGCCCACGCCGTCACTCCCGCCGAGCTGAGCCTGCACGCCCGCGAGGAGCGGGATCGCAGGCTCCGGCCGGCTCGGGCAGCAGCAGCCGAGGTCCGTCCGGGCGCGTCGGTGGAGCCCGCTGCTCCCCGGCGTCGCGCGGTCCTGCCCCGTACCGCGCCGGGCTCGGGGCGGGCGGCGATCAGGCCCGTCTCCCCCGTGCGCGGTTACGGGTGGTGAGTCAGCGCCGCCGCCACAGGTCCTCCCAGGCGGGGGCCGCGCTGACAGCCGGGGTCTCCGCCGGGGCGTCGTACGGGTCGCCGCCGGTCGGCGCGGGGACCGTGGCCGGAACCGCCCGTTGGATGCCGGTGCCGTAGGCGGGCGCCTGGAACGTGCCGGTGGCGGGGTACCCGTTGGCCGAGTCGGCGCTCTGGTACGGAACGGTGGCCTGCGTCGCCGTCGGCACGGCCGGGTAGGTGCCGGTCGCCAAGGGCTCCGCGGCCTGCCCGGCACGTGCGCCCGGGTCGACCTGCCACGTCCCGGTGGCTGGGCCGGCACCGGCACCGGCACCGGCACCAGCGCCGGCGTGCGGGTCGGCGGGCAGCGCGTGCCGGCCCACGACGCGGCTCGGCGGTGCAGCGGGAACGTTCCCACTGCCCTGCCAAGCTGTGTCCCACGCGTTGGCGACGTGCTCCGCGGACACCGACCAGCCGACGTCTGCCGCGGGTGTTGCGCCGGGCCAGCGGAGCTGCTCGTGGACCTGGCCCGACCAGCCCACGGCGAGGGCGAAGCGGACCATGGTGACGTACTCGATCGACATCTCGCCACCGGCGGCGGGGTGGGGCTGGAAGGTATAGACCTCGTCGGGGGCGAGGAGCAGGCCGCGCCGCGTCGCCTCCCGCGCGAGGTCGTCGAGGAGGTAGGTGGCACGCCCCTCGGGCGTCTCGAGCTCGGCATACATGTCGACGGCGGTGGTCCAGCGCAGCTCGAGCGTGCCCTCGACGGTGTCCAGGAACCACCATCCCTCGAGCGACTCCAGGAAGACGTCGCCGAAGAGCGTGGTGAAGCGGGGGGTCTTGCCGCTTATGCCCAACCATCGCCAGGAAGCAAGCCCGAACTCGAACGCCTCACGCGAGAAAGTTCGGAGCATTTGCATGTGCGAATCAAACCACCTCGTGGTATTGGCGCGAAACCCCCAGGTCAGTGTGTGTTTTTGGTCTGGGATTCCCCTGAGATCAGGGGATCAGCCCCGCCCAGCGGCGCGCGGTGTCGACCAGCTCGACCCGCTCCAGCGCGTCGATCTCGGCGTGCGTGTGCCAGGCGACCCCGTCGGTCGAGCCGCCGACCTCGACGGTCAGCTCCCCGCCCACGACGTGCGCCCGGTAGACGATCCGGATCCCGTGCATCGGCGGCCGCCCGGCGACGAGCCGGCGGGCGCCCGGGATGACGATGCTGTCGACGCCGAGCAGCCCGTCGAGCTCCACCTGGTAGCCGCTCTCCTCGAAGACCTCCCGCACCGCGGCGTCGGCCGGGTCCTCGCCCGGGTCGATGCCGCCGCCCGGCAGGGTCCAGCTGGGCGGGCTGCCCCCGCTCCAGTGGGGGAGCAGCATCCGCTCCTCCTCGTCGGTGATCACGGCGTAGGCGGCGACGCGGAGGTCCATACGGGCATTCTGCCCGACAGGTCATGACTCCGTAACGCAGCCCCGCAGGCTGTTACGACCACGAAACCGCACCGCGTGATCAGCGGGAACACCCCGGCGCCAGCATGTCTGGACAAGGGGTCGAGGGCGTGTGACCCACCGGAGCGACGGGACGGAGGACAGCATGGCCGTGACATCGGGCGCCGCCGGGGTGAGCTACACCCCGGCAGACGAGGGTTACTTCGCGAAGCGGGAGCTGCGACGCAGCGCAGGGTTCTGGGGACTCTGGGGCATGGGGATCGCCGCGGTGATCTCGGGCGACTTCTCGGGCTGGAACGTCGGTCTCGGGACGACGGGCTGGGGCGCGATGCTGATCGCGATGGTCGCGATCGTCGTCATGTACTTCACGATGATCTTCTCCATCGGGGAGATGTCGGCCGCGATGCCGCACACGGGCGGGGCGTACTCGTTCTCGCGTGCGGCGATGGGCCCGTGGGGAGGGTTCGTCACGGGCTTCGCGGAGACGATCGAGTACGTCGTCACGACGGCGGTCATCGTGTGGTTCTCCGGCGTCTACGCGGACTCCGCGCTGGCGGCCCTGACGGGCGTGTCCCTGCCCGCCTGGGTGTGGTGGGCGATCCTGTACGCGGCGTTCGTCGGGATCAATGCGCTGGGCGCGCACATCGGCTTCCGGTTCGCGCTGGTGGTGGCCGTGATCTCGATGGCGGTCGTCGTGTTCTTCGCGGTGGCGGCGTTCGCGACCGGCTCCGTGGACCTGTCCCGCCTGCTCGACGTCGAGCCCGCCGAGGGCGGGTCGGCGTTCCTGCCGTTCGGGGCGGTCGGGATCCTGTTCGCCCTGCCCTTCGCGATCTGGTTCTTCCTCGGCATCGAGGAGCTGCCGCTCGCCGCCGAGGAGGCGCACGACCCGACCCGCGACATCCCGCGCGCCTCCGTGTGGGGTGTCGTGACGCTCGCGTTCTTCGGACTGCTCGTGCTGGTCCTCAACCCCGCCGTGACGGGCACGGCCGCCATCACGGTCTCGCCCGGCGACGGCGACGAGCCGCTCCTCGCGGGCTTCCGGGCGTTCCTGCCGGAGAGCGTCGCCGCGGTGCTGGCCCTGTTCGCGCTGGTCGGCCTGCTGGCGTCGCTACAGGGGATCATGTTCGCGTACGGGCGGAACATGTACTCGCTGTCGCGCGCCGGCTACTACCCGACGTTCCTGTCGCTCACCGGGGCGAAGCACAAGACGCCGTGGGTCGCGCTCGTGGCGGGCGCCGTCGTCGGCTACCTGATCCTGCTGCTCGTGCTGGTCGTCATCCCGGCGGTGAGCCCGGACGCGGCCGGGTCGGCGTCGGGCGTGATCCTGTTCGTCGCGGTGTTCGGGGCCGTCATCTCGTACATGATGCAGATGGCGGCGTTCGTGGTGCTGCGGCGGCGCTTCCCCGACGCGGTGCGACCCTACGTGAGCCCGACAGGCGTGTGGGGAGCGGTCGTGGCGGGCGTCATCTCGTTCGCAGCGTTCCTCGGGATCGTGCTCAACGCGACGTTCCAGCTCGCCGTCGTCGTGTTCCTCGTGGTCTTCGCGGTGGGCCTCGCGGTGTTCGCCCTGTTCGGGCGCACGCGGCTCGTCCTGTCGCCCGAGGAGGAGTACGCGCTGGGCGGCGGCCTCGCGGCTGCGGCCCCGGCCGCGGAGGCGGCGGCGGAGCCGGCCGCGGAGGAGCCGGTGGGCGCGTAAACCCGCCGAGGTAGTCGGTCCGTCCGGACGGACCGACTACTTGGCGCGCGTGAGTCGGCCGAGGTAGTTGGTCCGTCCGGACGAACCGACTATCTCGGCAGGCTCACTCGGCCGCCGTCGGACAGGAAGCCGGACCAGGCCGGACGTGACCGCCACACCGGCCAGGAGTGCCGCGCCGCCCGCCGCCTCGAGGGCGTTCGGCACCTCGCCCTGGGCGAGCCAGGCGGCAGCGATCCCCACGACGGGCACGAGCATCGTGAACGGCGCGACCGCGCTCGCCCGGTAGCGGGCGAGGAGCGTGTTCCAGATGCCGTAGCCCACGAGGCTCGCGAGCCACGCGGTGTAGAGGGTGGACACGACGGCGGTCCCCGTGAGGTGCGTCAGCGCGTGGCCGACCTCCGCCGGGCCGTCCAGGACGAGCGACAGCGCCAGCATCGGCACCGGGACCACGAGGGCGGACCAGACGGTCATGGACAGGCCGCCGGCCACGCCGACCCGGCGGACGACGACGTTGCCCGTGGCCCACGAGGCGGCGGCGGCCAGCGTGAGCAGGAAGGCCAGCGCCGGCGTCGCGGCGCTGCGGCCGAGGCCCACGACCACGAGCCCGGCGACGCCGATCACGACGCCCGTGAGCTGCGCCGGCCTCGGGCGCTCGCGGAGACCGATCGCGGCGAAGAGGACCGTGAGGGCGACCTGCGCCTGCAGCACGAGCGAGGCCAGGCCCGGCGGCATGCCGAACGCGATTGCCAGGTACAGGAGCGCGAACTGGCCGAGGCTGAGGAAGACGCCGACGAGCAGGACGTCGCGCAGCGGGGCCGCCGGCCGGGGGACCAGGAAGATCGCGGGCAGCAGCACCACGACGAAGCGGATCGCGACGAACAGGGTGGGCGGGACGTCGGCGACCCCGTAGTCGATCGCGAGGAAGTTCACTCCCCAGATGACGGTGACGAGCACGGCGAGCAGGGAGTGACGCAGGGGCATGGTGCCCATGGTCGCTCCGGGCACCGTCAAGCGTCCATGGAGTATCACTGGCTGACTGTTCAGCCGCGCTGAAGGGTGTCCTGGCTCACGACGGTGCCTCGCGGGCGAACGGTAGACTTGGGCCGCGCCGTCGTGCGCCGAAAACCCGCACCCACCCGAGGGAAATCGATGACGTCCCAGGCCACTGAGCTGTCCCCTGCGCGTCCCGCGCTCGACACCGTCGAGAACGCGGCGGCTACCCCCGAGGAGGTCCAGCCGTTCGCGGAGCTCGGCCTCAAGCCGGAGGAGTACCAGCGCATCAAGGACATCCTTGGACGGCGTCCGACCGCCGCCGAGCTGGCGATGTACTCGGTGATGTGGTCGGAGCACTGCTCCTACAAGTCCTCCAAGGTGCACCTGCGCAAGTTCGGCGAGCGCGTCACCGACGAGATGAAGGAGCACCTCCTCGTCGGCATCGGTGAGAACGCCGGCGTGGTCGACATCGGCGACGGCTGGGCCGTCACCTTCAAGGTCGAGTCGCACAACCACCCGTCGTTCGTCGAGCCGTACCAGGGCGCGGCCACGGGCGTCGGCGGCATCGTCCGCGACATCATCTCGATGGGCGCGCGCCCCGTGGCCGTCATGGACCAGCTCCGCTTCGGTGACGTGAACCACCCCGACACCGCGCGCGTGGTGCACGGCGTGGTCAGCGGCGTCGGCGGCTACGGCAACTCGCTCGGCCTGCCCAACATCGGCGGCGAGCTCGTGTTCGACGCCTCCTACCAGGGCAACCCGCTCGTCAACGCGCTCTGCGTGGGCGTGCTGCGGCACGAGGACATCCACCTCGCCAACGCGTCCGGCGTCGGCAACAAGGTGGTGCTCTTCGGCGCTCGCACCGGCGGCGACGGCATCGGCGGCGCCTCGATCCTCGCGTCCGAGACGTTCGAGGACGGCGTGCCTGCCAAGCGCCCGTCCGTGCAGGTGGGCGACCCCTTCATGGAGAAGGTCCTCATCGAGTGCTGTCTCGAGCTGTACGCCGCCAAGGTCGTGGAGGGCATCCAGGACCTCGGCGCAGCCGGCATCTCGTGCGCCACGTCCGAGCTCGCGTCCAACGGCGACGGCGGCATGCACGTGGACCTCGACGACGTCCTGCTGCGCGACCCCACCCTGAACGCCGGCGAGATCCTGATGTCGGAGTCGCAGGAGCGCATGATGGCCGTCGTCCATCCGGACAAGCTCGACGAGTTCCTCGCGATCACGGGTCGCTGGGACGTCGAGACCGCCGTGATCGGCGAGGTCAACGGCTCCGGCCGCCTCACGATCGACCACCACGGCCAGCGCATCGTCGACGTCGACCCCAAGACCGTCGCGCACGAGGGCCCGGTGTACGAGCGCCCCTACGCGCGTCCGGCCTGGCAGGACCGGCTCAACGCGTCCGGGACGCTCGCCTCCGGGCTCGCGCGTCCGGCGTCGGGCCCCGAGCTGCGCGAGACCGCGCTGAGGCTCCTCGCCTCGCCCAACCTCGCCTCCAAGGCCTGGGTCACCAACCAGTACGACCGCTTCGTCCAGGGCAACACGGCCCTCGCGCAGCCCGACGACGGCGGCGTGATCCGCGTCGACGAGACCACCGGCCTCGGCGTCGCGCTCGCGACCGACGCGAACGGCCGCTACGGCAAGCTCGACCCGCGCACCGGAGCCGCGCTGGCCCTCGCCGAGGCGTACCGCAACGTCGCGACCGCGGGTGCCGAGCCGCTCGCCGTGACCGACTGCCTGAACTTCGGCTCCCCGGAGCACCCGGACTCGATGTGGCAGCTCGTCGAGGCGATCGAGGGTCTGGCCGACGCCTGCCAGGAGCTCGGCGTGCCCGTCACCGGCGGCAACGTCTCGCTCTACAACGGCACGGGCGAGCCGGGCCAGATCGACTCCTCGATCCACCCCACCCCCGTGGTGGGCGTGCTCGGCGTGCTCGACGACGTCCGCACCGCCGTGCCGTCCGGCTGGCAGGCCGCCGGCCTGCGCCTCCTGCTCCTCGGCGTGACCCGTGACGAGCTCGACGGCTCCGCCTGGGCCGACGTCGTCCACGCTCACCTCGGCGGCGTCCCGCCGCGCGTGGACCTCGGCGCCGAGAAGGCGCTCGCGTCCGTGCTCGTCGACGCCCGGCGGGCCGGCCTCGCCGCAGCCGCGCACGACCTCTCCGAGGGCGGGCTCGCGCAGGCGCTCCTGGAGGCGTCGCTGCGCTTCGGCGTGGGTGCGTCCGTCGCGCTGGAGGGCGTGACCGGGCGCGACGCCGTCGACCCGTTCGTGGCGTTGTTCTCCGAGTCGACGGCGCGCGTGCTCGTCGCCGTGACGCCGGACCACGAGACCGACCTGGTCCACCTCGCCGAGGACGCGGGCGTGCCGGTGCTGCGGCTCGGCGTGACCGGCGGTTCCTCGGTGATCGTCGAGGGCCAGTTCGAGATCGGCCTCGACGAGGCCCGCGAGGCCCACGAGGGCACGCTGCCGCGCATCTTCGGCTGAGCCTTCTCGCCTGACGCGGGGGTGGCCTTCCGGTGCGGAGGCGACCCCCGCGTCGTGCCATGGAGTTATGTATATGACTGCCGTACCATAACTCCATGGTGCTGAAGCGGACGACCGTCATGGTCGACGAGGAAGACCTCCGAGCGGTCAAGGCGATCGCCGAGCGGGAGGGCCGGCCCGAGGCTGAGCTGATCCGCGAGGCGTTCCACCTCGTGGCGCTCCGGGGTCGCCGATGGGATGACGACTGGGCCATCCCCGAGTTCGACTTCGGCGGTCCCGTGTCCGCCGACGACGTGGGCGCGGCGGTACGTGACGGCATCTCCGACACGTGATCGTCATCGGCGACACCTCTGGCCTGGTTGCCGCGCTGAACGTGGCCGATCCTGAGCACGAGGCCGCGCGTGCGGCTCTCAAGGGCTCGGCGGCCACGGTCGTCTCACCGCTGGTGATGCTGGAGATCGAGCACGTCACGACCAGGAACGTCGGTCGCAGGGCGGCTTTCCAGGTCAACGACTGGGTGCTCAAGAACGAGGAGATCCTGCGGGTGATCGTCCCGGAGCTGCCCGCGACCCTGCTGCGCAGGGCTCGCCAGGTGCAGAGTCGCTATCAGGCGCTCGAGCTCGATCTCACGAACGCTCTCAACGTCGCCCTGGCCGAGGTGTACGAGACGGACACCGTGCTGACCCTGGACCGCCGTGACTTCCGGGCGATCAAGCCGCTCACGGAGCACGAAGGCTTCCGCCTCCTGCCCGACGACCTGTAGGCGGTCCGCCTGGTCGGCCAGGTCCGGTTCGAGAACGCCATCAGGTATCGCTTCCGGTCAG
>NZ_JAKGSG010000023.1 GCF_021568775.1 Antribacter soli
GATCTGCAGTTCAAGCTGCAGATCTCGGGCCCGAACTGCGACACACACCAGCGACACACCCGGCGGAGCCCGCACCCACCTCCCGGACGAACCGGGCATTACGCTCGCGGCATGGCGAGAGGTGAGAGGTTCCTGGGGGACCCGGCCGCGGCGGGCTTTCGGGAGGCACGCAAGGTCGGCCGGCGGGGTTTCGGCAGCCTGTTCCTCGCGTTGGTGGTCGTCGGGATCGGGTCGCTCGTCGTGTACGGCCAGACCGACGGCTTCGCGCGCGGCACCACGTTCGCCGTCGTCTGGACCGTCGTCGCGGGTGCGATCGTCCTCGTCCGGGTCGTCGCCCTCGCGCGGTCGTGGAGCCTGTGGGCCCGCGCCGAGCGCGGCGAGCCGGCCCTCAGCTTCGAGGGGCAGGCCGTGGCGCATCAGCGCACGGTGTCGGGTCGTCTGATGCGGACGGTCGTGGTGCGGCAGCACGGGATCGCGCGTTACGTGCACCTGCTGTTCGCCGAGGACGCGGCGGCGGTCCGGATCCGCGCCGGCCGCGTGACGCTCGACCTCTTCGGCGGGGCGCAGATCCAGGGTCCGGCGCGGCTGACCGCTCCGGGCGGCGTCGCCGTGTGGGCATTCACCTCCAAGGCGGGGAAGACCGTGGACCTGCCGGCGCTCGCTCCGCGTGCGCCGCGGGCCACCGACGGCGACCCGAGCGCCGCGGCGGGCGTCACCACGTGGGTGCCGGCGGGCCTGGCGCTCCACGACGACCGACGGGACGACGACGGCTGGTCCGGCGGCGACTCGTCGACGAGCGACCTCGGCGACGGTTGGTCCGGCGGCAGCTCGTGGGGCAGCGACCCCAGCTGGTCGGGGTCGTCCGGGTCATCGGGTTCGTCTGGCTCGGACGGTGGCAGCTCCTCGGGCGGCGACGGCTGGAGCGGGGACTCGAGCAGCGGTGGCGGTGGTGGTGGCGACTGACGCGTCGTCGGCCGTAGGGGAGCCCGCGGTCAGGTCCAGAGCCCGCGCTCGAGCAGCACCTCGCGCAGGAGGTCCGCCCGGTCGGTCACGATCCCGTCGACGCCGACGTCGATCAGCCGGCGCATCTCGCCGGGGTCGTTGATCGTCCACACGTGCACCTTCTTCCCGGCGCGGTGCGCCTGGGCGACCGTGACGTCGTCGACCACCACGAGGCGGCCGAGCCCTGCCGGGAGCACCTGCGCGACGGGGACCTGCAGCGCGTCGACGCGGCGCAGCGCCCAGCGTGCCGCGGGCGCGAGCCGGGCGCGGGCGGCCGCGAGGAAGAGCGCGACCTCGGAGGAACCCGCCGACGTGGCGACCGGCCGGGACAGGCGCGCCAGCGTGGCGACCCGGCGCGCGGGCGAGAACGACGTGATGCACACCCGGTCCCAGGACGCGGTGCGCTCGACGGCGTCGGCGACGGGGGCGATGCCCGAGCGCGCCTTGACGTCGATGTTGACGTTGATGCCGGGCCAGTTGCCGAGCACGTCCTCGAGCAGCGGGACGGGCTCGGTGCCGCCGATCCGGGCCTGGCGGACGACGGACCACGGCAGCTCGGACACCAGCCCGGACGCGTCGGTCGTGCGGTCGAGGGACTCGTCGTGGAGGGCGACCGCGACGCCGTCGGACGTGCCGTGCGCGTCCGTCTCGACGTACTGGTAGCCCAGCTCGACGGCGGCCGCGAAAGCCGCGAGCGAGTTCTCCAGGTTCTCGTTGCCGTGCGAGAACCCGCGGTGGGCGAGCGCCGCGAAGCGGTCGTCGAAGTAGGTCACAGCTTCTCGTCCAGCCAGCCGAGCACGCCGTCCAGGTACGCGGTGCGCGGTCCGTCAGCGGACAGGGCGAGGTCGTGCACGCCGCCGTCGACGGACAGGAGGGTGACGTCACGCCCGAGGCCGGGCGCGCGGGCCGCGATCTGGACGACGTCCAGGATCGTGTCCTGCGTGTCCAGGTCCGGGTTCGCCGGGTTGTCGGGGCCTGACCGAGCCGAGTACGCCACGAGCACCGGACGGGCGATCGCGAGCCCGCGCCGGACCTCTGCGTGCGCCCGGCGCGCGGCCCGCATCCAGCCGAGCCGCGCGGGGACACCACCGGGGCGCTTGAGCGTGGTGTCGAACTCCCAGCGCCCGCCGTTGGCCTTGAGCTGCCCGGTCGCGTAGTAGGACGGCGAGTGCGACATGATGCCGAGGGGCCAGACCCGGCCCAGCACCTCCACCAGCCATGTCCCGATGGTCCGCTGCCAGGCAGGGGCGGCCAGCTCGAGGAACGGCCCGTCGAGGACCAGGGCGTCGGGACCGTCGCCGTCGGCGCGATGGTCGTGGGCCCAGAGGGACGAGGTGAGCCCGCCCGTCGAGTGCGCGTGCACGACCAGCGGCAGGCCGGGCTCCAGCCGGCGGACCGCGCGGGCCGCGGCGTCGACGTCCTCGGCTTGCTGCCGCAGGTTGGTCACGAAGTGGGGCGTCTGGCCCTCGCGGAGGGACCGGCCGGCGTTGCGGAGGTCCACCGCGTAGAAGGCGTACCCGGCGTCGGCGAAGGCGCGCGCGAGGTGGTCGTGGAAGAAGTAGTCGTTGTACCCGTGGACGTGGAGCACGGCTCCCTTGGTCACGGACGCGTTGCCCGACGGCGGTCGCTCGCCTCCCTGCGCCGCCTCGCCCGGGCGGTAGCGCACCAGGGTGGCGGGGCCGAGGTCGGCCTCCTCGAACGGGTCCCCGAGCAGGTGATCGGTGTACCAGACGAGGTCACCGGGGGAGGTGCCCGGTCCGGCGCCGGGCACGGGCGAGGGCGTGGAGCTCACCTGCGGATCGTAGACGGTCCGGTGCCGGATGGGCCGGGTTGGCGCGTCGCCGGGGTCTTCGGGGCTGGATCAACCCGGCCTGAGCAGGTCGCGGCGAAGGCGGCCTACGGGTTGTGGGGAACCCTCCGCCTTCGCCAGCAGGCGCAAGACACGCCTCTCCCCGCCAATCCGGTGACTGCGCAAGAGCCGCGGGGCTTCGAAGGCAGCGATGCGCTGCCCCGCATCCCAGGGGCGTCTGTCGCACGCGTAGGCAAGCGGGAGAAGGACGCCGCAAGTGGCGAAACCTCCCGCAACGAAGAACGGCGTGGACGGGTCAGCCGCAGCGAACTCGATGCTGAGCAGGATCGTGAGAGTCCAGGTTCCAAGGAAGGCGGCCAGAAATAGCGCATGAGTGAGCAGGGACCACCGATATCTGCGCTGGGCGTCCTGAACGAGGGGCTCGATCCGCGACGCGACGTCGTTGGCCTGAGGCTCACTCGCCGCTGGGTCGAGCACAAGCACGAAGCGGCGGACCGGCCGCGGGTCCGGCGCATAGCCGAGCGCCGCCAGCGTGCCGAGCGACAAGAACCATGCCCACGCGAGCAACCGGCCTGGGTGCGGGGCACACCAGACGCTTTGCACGTGGTGAGGGTGATCGACGCTGATCTGCGGCAGGGCGCGCTTCACAAGCCAGCAGCGAGCGACGCCAAGAAGGGCAGTGCGAACGGACCGATCATCGCGAGCACGATGAGCGCGGCGACCGTGCCAATGACCCACCGGTCTCGTAGCCGGGCACTGACCGAGCGCTTCGCTGCCATGCCGCGAGTGTAGGGCGCTCCGGGCCGCCCTCGTCGGCGCCTCCGCCTACGAGCGCATCCCGGGCGAGAACGCCGCACCCCTCACGGCGACAGCCGGGCCGCCACGTCGGGGGAGTGGATCCCGGCCGGGCGGTATCCGACCAGGTCGGCCAGGCCGGCGAGGTCGGCCAGCAGCCAGACGATGGCGAGCCACATCTCGGTGCCCTGGAGGCCGGGCTCGGCGTCGGGCAGCGCGGACGCGGACGGGTGCGGAGCGCGGAAGCCGAGCCCCTGGCCGTCGACCCAGCGGCCGAGCGCGTCGGACAGGAGCCGGTGGGCGAGCCGGGTGACCTCCTCGCCGCGGTGGCCGGTCTGCTTCCGGCACAGCCACAGCGGGTGCGCGACGTCGAGGACGTTGCAGGCGTTCTGCCGGTCGGGGGCGAAGTACCGGAGGTCGGCCGCGTGCGCGAGCACCGTGTCGATCGTGCGCTCCGGGTACGGCACGGGCAGGCCGAACTGCGCGTACGTGCCGCGTGTGAGCCGGTAGAAGCCGTTGACCGGCTGAAGCCAGCCGTCAGCAGGGCTGGGCCTGCCCCATACGCCGGTCGCCGGGTCGTGCTGTGTGGCGAGCCAGCCGAGGAGCGCCTCGGTAGCCCCGGGCTGCCCTCGGCGCCCCTGCCGAAGGTTCCACAGGACCGCGGTGCCCAGCATGTCGACGTCGCTGCCGGCCGGCCATGCCTCGGTCGCCCACGGCAACGACTCGAGCAGCCCGACCACGGTCGCCGCGTCCGCCTCCTCGACCACCCGGACCGGGGCCGGGAACCTGCTGCCCAGCAGGTCGAGCGCGTACCCGACGCAGAGCACGTGGTAGGAGGACTCCCCCCACAGGATCCGGTCGAAGGTGCTCGGAGGCCCGTCGATGTCGTCGTACACGGGGCGTTGGCTGCCGTCGGCACGGAGGGGAGCCACGAGGCCCGTCTCCGGGTCCTGCCAGCCGCGCAGCCGCTCGACCTGCTCGGCGGCGGGCAGCTGAGTGGGCGCGGTCCCGGTGAGGTAGTGGGCGATCTCGACAGCATCGCACTGCGCGCGCACCGTGACGGGCCGGCCCGGGCGATCCGTGAACAGGCCCAGGTCAGGGTCGAAGCTGCGCTCGAGGACCTCGCCGGCCTGCTCGCGCGCCCGGTCCACGAACGCGACAAGCCGGTCGCCCAGGTCGCGCTTGTCCGCCGAGCTCGCGACAGACGCCGGGTCGGCGCCCGGCGCAAGCCACGGGACCCGCCACTTGATCACCCTCGCCGGGTTCCCGCCGACGACGGCGCCGGCCGGCACGTCCTTCGTGACCACGGCGCCGGCCGCGAGGACCGCCTTGTTGCCCACCGTCACGCCGTCGAGCACCACGACGTGCGAGCCGACCCACACGTCGTCGCCGATCGTGATGCCGCGGCTCGTCTGCGGCTGGCGGAACACCTCGACGTCGGGCGCGATGCTGTGGTTGAAACCGAGGATCGAGGTGTGTGCCCCGATGCGCACCGAGTCCCCGAGCGTCACCCGGCCCCGCACGACGGTGAACGCGTTGACCGTGCAGTCCCGGCCTGCACGCAGCTCGCCTGACGTGTACACGTGCGCGGCGAGGTAGGTGCGGTCGCCGAGCTCCAGGACGTCGTTCTGCACGGCGGCGAGCTCGGAGACGAAACAGTCCTCGCCGAGGGTCGACGCCGCGAGCGAGGCGCGCAGCGAGGCCTGTCGCGCGCGCTGCCGGTCGTGCGCCGCGGCGTCTGCGGCACGCCAGAAGTCCCAGGGCGAGTAGTCGAAGCGGTGGCTGTCGGCGGTGACGGCCGATGATGTCATGCGAAGCTCCCCTCGGTCGGCCGTCGCAGCGTAACAACGTCACCCGTCGGTCACGCCCGGCGGGATGTCCTTCGACGTGGAGGCCGCGCGAGCCCTCTTCGTCCGCCTGGCTCCAGGAGTCCAAGGGCGATGAGTTTCGCAGTGGTTCCCGGTCTGTCCAGCACGCGATCGATCACTCGAGGAGCGCATCGTGACCGCTACCTACACATTCGATGTCTTTTCCAGCCTCGACGGCTTTGGTTCCCACAGCGGCAACTGGGGCGGCTACTGGGGTAAGCAAGGCCCCGAGCTCCTCGACCACCGCCTCGCTCAGTACGGCGCGGCGCAGCGGATGGTCTTCGGGGCCAACACGTATCGGGCGTTCGCGCGGATGCTGGCCTCGAGCACCGAGGAGTCCGAGGTGCGCGACCCATGGGTCACCCGGATGAGGAACCTGCCGGCAACGGTGGTGTCGGCCACGCTCGAAGGACCCCTCGACTGGCCGGACGCGACCCTCGTGAGCGGCGACGCCGTCGATGTCGTCGGGCGGCTCAAGGAGGAGTCCGAGGTGCCGTTGCGCTCGCACGGCAGCCTGTCGACGAACCGGGCGCTGATGGCCGCCGGTCTGGTCGACCGCGTCCAGGTGACGATCTTCCCGGTGATCACCGGTCAGACCGGGGAGGACCCGATCTTCCACGGTGCGGCCGACTTCGACCTCGAGCTGATCGAGCACCGGACGCTCGACGGCCACACCCAAGAGCTCGTCTACCGGCCCACGCTCCATGCCGGGACCAGCAAGACCTACCCTGGCGTCCTGGGCCTCGCCCCGTGAGGATGGGGGCCATGAATCCGCCCCTGCCTGACCATCTCGTCCGCGTCCTCGAGCAGCCGAGTCCGGCGGTCATGGCGACCGTCACGCCGGATGGAACGCCCGTGTCCGTGGCCACCTGGTACCTGTGGGACTCGGGAAGGATCCTGCTCAACCTCGACGGATCCCGCGCACGGCTGCGTCACCTGCGCGAGGACCCGCGCGTCTCGCTCACAGTGCTCGACGGCGACTCCTGGTACCGCCACATCAGCCTGCAGGGCACCGTGACGGTCACACCCGACGAGGGCCTTGCCGGGATCGACCGGTTGTCGCGCCACTACACCGGTGGTCCTTACCGGAACCGCGAGCGTGAGCGATTCGACGCGTGGATGGAGGTCACGGCGTACCACGCCTGGGGGTACTGACCTCGCCGGTGTCGGTGCGCGGTCCCAGAAGGTCGCCTTCGAGCACGTGGTTGCGCATCATGCGGTTGCTCCAACGGTGCGTAACCGCGTGATCGAAGCGGACTCACCGCCTGAGGGGCCACTGAATCCACGACCGGGACCGGTGCACACCCGGACCCGGGCCCGCCGGCCGACCTCGACACACGTCCGCGACGCCGGAAGACTGCTGGGCGACGTCGCCCGCGCACCAAGGAGGCCGCTGTGCCGATCCACCCCGACCTCGCCCGCCGCTTCGCGCCCCTGCACGCGATCGACCCGGACGCCGCCGACGACCCCGTCGCGCTCGCGCTCCTCGACGAGTACAAGGCGTCGCTCGCCGCGCCGTGGGAGCCGCCCGCCGTCGACGTCCGGGACGAGACGGTGCCGGGACCGCACGGCGACGTGCCGGTGCGGGTCTACCGCCCGAGCGGTGCGACGGGTCCGCTGCCCGGACTGGTGTGGCTGCACGGCGGCGCGTGGGTGGCGGGCGACCTTGACATGCCCGAGGCGCACGTCGTCGCCGCGGAGATCGCAGCCGCGGCGTCGGCCGTCGTCGTCTCCGTCGACTACCGCCTGGCGAGCGCCACGGTGAAGTACCCCGTGCCCGTCGACGACACCTGCGCCGTGTGGGACCACGTCGCCGCGGGGCGGGTCGCCGGACTGGACACGGCCCGCGTCGCCCTGGGCGGGGCGAGCGCGGGCGGGAACATCGCGCTCGGCGCGACCATGCGGCTCCGCGGGGCCGGCGGCGCCGGGCCGGCTGCGCTGCTGCTGGCCTACCCCGTGGCTCACGTCCCGCTGCCCGCCCCCGACGACGCGCTCGCGGAGGTGCTGCGGCAGGTCCCGGAGGTGCTCCGCTTCACGCAGGCGAGGTCGCTGCGCGTGCTGCAGGCGTACCTCGGCCGGATCGACGACATCCCGGTCGAGGTGTCGCCGGGTCACGGGCGGCTGGCCGGTCTGCCGCCCACCTGGCTGGGGCTGAGCGAGATCGACACGCTGCGTCCCTCGGGCGACCTGTTCGCCGACCAGCTGCGAGCCGTGGGAGTGCCCGTCGAGGTGTACACGGCGGCGGGCATGCTCCACGGGCACCTCAACCTGGTGCCACGCCCTGAGCTCCCGGAGGTGCGGCGCACGCTCGACTTCCTGATCGACGGCCTCCGTGCGGCGGTCGGCGAGCCGGTCGCGGCAGAAGCGGGGTGAGGCGGTCGGCGCGCCGCTGCCCCTACAGCACCGGGTCGGTCGGCTGGACGAGGCAGAAGACGTGGCCGGCGGGGTCGGCGTACACACGGAACCGGTCGTCCGGGTGGCCCTCGTCCTCGGGGGTTCCGGTCACCGGCGTCGCACCCTGCGCGAGAGCGTGGTCGTGGGCCGCGGCGAGGTCCTCGACGGCGACGTCGACGTGGGCGCGCGAATCTTCGCGCCACGGGGTGACCGGCGCGGTGGAGCGCTGGAACGCGAGCTTCGGCCCCCCGTGCGGGGCGAGCAGGCGCAGCCAGTCGTCACCTTCCGGGTCGTCGACCTCGTGGCCTGCCTCGTACTCCCAGCCGAGCAGACGCCGGTAGAACTCGGCCAGGACGCGCGGCTCGGGACAGTCCAGAACTACCTCGTAGAACCGCAGCGACGCCATGCCCGAGATCGTACGACGTCGGCCGCTTGCTGATCGGCGCGTGAGGTCGCCCCGGCCGGAGGCTCCACTCCGGCCGGGGCGACACCCCGTCCCAGCTCACGGGTGCAGCCGCGCCCCCTTGGTCACCTTGTCGACGATCCGGCGCTCGCCGGCGATCCCCAGGCCGACCAGGTCGAGCTTCTCGGTGGCGACGGAGGCCACGGCGGCCCGGTTGTCGACGTCGTTCCCCGTCGCGAACAGGTCGGCCGTGTAGAGGCCGATACGCAGGCCACGGTCGGCGGCCCGACGTCGTACCGTCGCGAGCTGCTCGCCCGACGCGACCATCACCATGACGGGCGTGCCGAGCATCGGCAGGTACACGGCGCCGTCGCCGTCCTCGTAGGGCTCGCCCACGAGCTCCGGGTAGGCGGCGGTGATGCCGCTGACCACGAACGCCGTGACGTTGTTCTCCTGCCAGGCGAGCAGGTCGTCACGCAGCAGGACGACGATCTTGGGCTGTTCGATCTCCATGCCCCGAGCCTCGCGGGTTGCCGTGCCCCCGGTCTTGTACGTTCTTGACATGCCGACGGGATCCAGCGCGCAGGCGGGAGACGTCGCCACGCCCGCGGACGAGGTGCGCGCCTGGCGCCCGGCCGTCCCGGGCGTGGCCGAGGTGCTGCACGCCCGCTGGCACGAGCACTCCTACCCGCTGCACACGCACGACACGTGGACCGTCCTCGTGCTCGACGAGGGCATGGTCGGCTACGCCCTGGACCGGCACGAGCACGCGGCGCTCACGTCGGGCGTGACGGTGCTGCCCCCGCACGTCGCCCACGACGGCCGGTCGGTGACGCACGGCGGCTTCCGCAAGCGCGTCGTCTACCTGGAGGCCGGCGTGCTGGGGGAGTGGCTCGTGGGCCGGGCCGTCGACGGCCCGTTGCTGCGCGACCCGGGCCTCCGGTCGGGCGTCCAGCGGCTGGACCGCGCGCTCGTCGCGGGGGAGCAGCTCGCCGCCGAGTCCGGCCTGGCCCTGGTCGCAGAACGGATCGCCTGGCACCTGACCGGCCGCCCGGAGATGGACGACGGCGGGCGCGGGCCCACCGTGGCGCGACGGGCGCGCGACCTGCTCGACGCCGACCCCACCGCGGAGGTCCGCCTCGCCGACGTGGCCGGCGTGCTCGGCGTGACGACGGCGCACCTCGTGCGTGCGTTCACGCGGGAGTTCGGTCTCCCGCCGCACCGCTACCTCGTGGGGCGTCGGCTCGACCTCGCCCGGCGTCGGCTCCTCGCCGGAGAGCCTGCCGGCCAGGTCGCCGCGGCGACCGGGTTCCACGACCAGTCGCACCTGACCCGGCACTTCCGCCGCCTCCTGCGCACGACGCCGGGCCGGTACCAGGGCGCAGCCGGGCGCCGTAACCCGTCCTGACCCCTTGAGGTCGCAGTTCGGACATGTGTACGATGTCGGATGTGGGGGCCGGTCAGGTCGCCCGAAAGGGTCCGCGACCGGAGGGGGCGGGGACTGGACGGTCCCGAGGTCACCTCGGGGCAAGAAGTGGATACCCAGCCCGCCGCCCCCTCAACACACTCGATGCGCCCAGAGCGCGCCAAGAGTCACGACGGCACCGGAGCCGGGCCCGCCGGGTCGGCGGTGACCTCCCGCACCCAGCTCGCCCCGTCCCGCCGGAAGCCGACGCGCTCCAGGTACGCGGACTCGCCCCGAGCCGCCCGCGGCACCACGATCCGGTCGAAGCCCTTCGCGGCGAAGACCCCGCTGCGGCGGTGCACGAACTCGCCCGGCGTGAAGTCCCGGAACCGCTTCGTCACCCAGTCGAGCAGGACGACGCCGAGACCGCCGCCGGCGTCACCGATCTCGACGACACCGACGGTCTCGTCGCCGCGCTGCACGAGGAACGCCGACCGGCGCTCGCGGGGCGGCGGCTGGGCAACGAACCCGGGGGCGAAGCGCTCGATGTCCGCGGCGTGCGTGCGCAGCACGTGGAGCAGGTACGCGTCGTCGGGTGCGACCTCGACCACCTCGTAGACGGCGGCGTCGTGACGCTCGCGCTGGAGCCGCCACAACCAGTAGACGTTGATGACCGCGATCGCCGCGTTCATCGCGACGAACGGCCAGATGCCCACGATCGCGTTGTAGGCGGTCGCGATGATCGACCCGGCCAGGTTGAGCCAGCGGAAGCGCAGGACGCGCGCCTGCGTGAGGGAGAAAACGACCAGGGCGGAGCCGACCCAGCCGATGATCTCGAGCCATGGAACCATGGCCCGACCTTAGCCACGTCAGGCGGGGTCTTGCTGCGCCGAGGCCCTGTCCTGGCGCCAGGCGTGCACCCCGGCGACCACCGACGCGGCGATCACCACCGCGGCCACCCCGTACGCGACCGGCCGGACGGCCGGGTTCGAGGCGGCGAGGTAGCCGATCACCGTGATGAGGACGCCCCAGCTCAGGGCGCCGAACACGTTCGCCGTGAGGAACCGCAGGTACGCCATCCCGGCGATCCCGGCGACCGGCGGGACGAACACCCTGGCCCACGGCACGTACCGCCCGATGACGACCGACCACCACCCGAACAGCTCGTAGAACCGCTCCGTGCGCACGACGGCGGACTGCACCCACCGGCCGCCCCGGCGCGTCAGGTACGGCCTGCCGTACCGGCGGCCCAGCACGAAGCCGACCTGGTCGCCCGCCACGGCGGCCAGACCCACCCCGATCGCCAGCACCCAGATGTTGATCTGGTCGGTCGTCCCCGCGACGAGCCCGGCGCCGAACAGCAGCGAGTCTCCGGTGAGGAACGGGACGACCACGCCGACGAACAGGGCCGTCCCGGCGAAGACCAGACCCCAGACGACCAGGTAGAACGCGACGGGTCCGAGGACGTCGAGCCAACCGACGACGTCGTCGCTCACCGAGGCCGGGACAGGGGACAGATGGGTCACCCCGCAATCCTCGCAGGCGGCCGCGGGTGGTCCGTGCCGCGCAAGCGGATCTGCTGATCTCGAAGGGCGTCGCGGCTTCCAGGAGGGTGTCGTCAGGCGTCGGCACGTCTCACAGGTCCGTCGCTCCGTCGAGCGACTCGCGGAGCAGGTCGGCGTGCCCGGCGTGCCGCGAGTACTCCTCGACCATGTGCACGAGGATCCACCGCACCGACACCGGCTCGCCGTGCCGCTCGCGCACCGCTGTCGTGTCCAGCCCGCCGTCGGCCAGCGCCGCGTCGAGGTTCCGGTCGGCCGCGGTGACGGACGCGACGAACAGGGCGTCGAGGTCCTCGGGTGCGTCGTGCTGGGCGCTGGTCCACTCCCAGTCGCCGTCGGTGTCCCACGGGGCGCTCGCCCAGGGCTCCGCAGGGTCCTGGCCGTGGAGGATCTCCCCGAACCAGAACTGCTCGACCCACGCCAGGTGCTTGAGCAGCCCGCCGAGCGTCATGGTGGACGGCGGCAGCGTCGTCCGCAGCTCCTCAGCGGTGAGGCCGGCGCACTGGCGGCGCAGCGTCGCGCGGTAGAAGTCGACGAAGGACCGCAGCGTCGTGACCTCGTCGGCGGTGTACGGCGGGTCGGTGCGCGCGATCGTGTCCATGGCCGCCACCGTACCCAGCGGCGAGTGGCCGGAGCACCGGAATTAGCCCGGGGCGGTCGATCCACGGATTGCTGAGTTCATCAGAACATGTATCGTCCCGTACGTGCCCCAGACCGTCACCCTCACCCACGCCGAGGCGCTCGCCCGGCTGGGTCACGCCCTGTCGGACCAGACCCGCACGCGGATCCTGCTGGCGCTGCGCGAGGCGCCGGCACACCCCTCGGACCTGGCCGACGCCGTCGGCGTCTCCCGGCAGGTGATGTCGAACCAGCTCGCGTGCCTGCGGGGCTGCGGCCTGGTCGAGTCCGTGCCGGACGGACGGCGGGTGTGGTACCGGCTGGCCGACCCGCGGCTGGCCTCCGCGCTCGGTGACCTGCTCGGGCTCGTCCTGGCCGTCGACCCGGGATGCTGCGGTCCGGACTGCACGTGCGCCGGCCCCGTCCAGGGGCAGGCGGCATGAGCACCGCGAGCCCCCTCCCGATGGAGGTCGACGCGCTGACCCGCCGCGGGTTGCGCCTCGCCCGGTTCACCGTGGCCTACAACGTCGTCGAGGGCGCGGTCGCGATCGGCGCCGGCCTGGCGGCGGGGCTGGTGTCGGTGGTCGGCTTCGGCGTCGACTCGGCGATCGAGTCCGTCTCGGCCGTGCTCGTCGGGGCGCGCCTGGCCGCGCGCCTCCGGAACGGCGAGCCGGACGCGGTCAGGGAACGGCGGGCGCTGCGGTTCGTCGCGCTCACCTTCTTCGCGCTCGCGGCGTACGTCACCGTGGAAGGCGTGTGGTCGCTGGTCACGGGCGACGTGGCCGACTCCTCACCCCTGAGCATCGCCGTGCTGGCTACCTCGCTCGTCGTGATGCCGCTGCTCGCCGCGGCCAAGCAGCGGGTCGGGCGAGCGCTCGGGAACGACCCGCTGATCCTGGCCGACGCCGCCGAGACCCGCATCTGCGTGCTCCTGTCGGTATCGACGCTCCTCGGCGTCGGACTGTTCCAGCTCACCGGCGCGGCCTGGCTCGATCCCCTTGCGGGGTTCGTCATCGCGGCCTTCGCGATCCACGAGGGCCGCGAGGCGTGGGAGGGCGAGCTCGTCGAGGAGGGGTGAGCACGGACCCCTCGCCAGGGGCCCCGGGCTCCGAAAGACTGGGGCGGTGAACTCTGCGAGTGCACGCAAGCACGAGGACCCCACCGCCAGGCAGCGGCGGGTCTGGGACAAGGCCGCCCCCACCTACGACAAGCAGATGACCTGGTTCGAGAGGACACAGCTCGGCGACGGGCGCGAGTGGCTCGGCGCCCGCGCCCGCGGGCGGGTCCTGGAGGTCGCGATCGGGACCGGCCGGAGCCTGCCGCACTACCCGGGCGACGTCACGATCACAGGGATCGAGCTGAGCCCGGAGATGCTCGCCAGGGCGCGGCGGACCGCCGCCGACCTCGGCCGCACCGCCGACCTGCGCGAGGGGGACGCCGAGCACCTGCCGTTCCCCGACGCCTCGTTCGACACGGTCGTGTGTTCACTGGCGCTGTGCAGCATCCCGGACCCGGCTGCGGCCGTCGCGGAGATGCGGCGCGTCCTCGTCCCGGGTGGCAGGCTCCTGCTCCTCGACCACGTCGCGAGCACCTGGCCGCCCGTCCTCGCCGTGCAGTGGCTGGTCGAGCAGGTGACGGGCCGGCTCGCCGGGGAGTACTTCACGCGGCGCCAGCTGCCGTTGGTCACGGCGGCGGGGTTCGAGGTCGTCGAGAGCCAGCGGTTCAGGGCCGGCGCCGTGGAGCGCCTCCACGCGGTGAAGCCGGCCTGACGGCGGACCCGCCCCGGCCGCCGTCGGGCGACGTCAGACCGCCGCGACCGCCAGGTCACGGCGGCCGTCCACGCCGCTGCCGCGCGGGAACCGCACGAGCAGCATGAGCACCAGCCCGAGCACGATGACCAGCATGATCCCGAGGATGCCCCAGTACTGGGCGCCCATGACCGAGATGAACACCGCGAACGCCGCCTGGGCGAGGAAGCTGGCCGCCCGCCCGGTCGTGGCGTAGAGGCCGAAGGCCTCCGTCTCGTGGCCGGGGTCGGTGATGCGGGCCAGGAGCGCGCGGCTCGCCGACTGGGCGGGACCCACGAACAGCGTGAGCGCGAGGCCCCACACCCAGAACGTCTGAGCGCCGCCGTCGTGCTGGAGGAACAGTGCCAGGCCGGCGACCACGAGACCTACGAGCGAGCCGATCACCACCAGGCGCGGACCGATCAGGTCGTCCAGCCAGCCTGCGGCGATCGTCGCGAGGCCGGCCACGACGTTGGCGACGATCGCGAAGACGATGACCTGGTCGGCCTCGAACCCGAACGTGCCGACCGCGAGGATGCCGCCGAACGTGAAGACGCCAGCCAGCCCGTCGCGGTACACCGCGCTCGCGAGCAGGTACCAGAGCGTGGACCGTCGCCCGCGCCACAGCACCGCGATGTCGCGGCCCAGCTTGCCGTAGGCGCCGATGAGGTTGACCCGGTCGCCCGCGGGCCGGCGGGGTGCGTCGGGCACGAACAGCAGGACAGGCAGGGCGAAGAGGAAGTACCAGACAGCCGACAGGAGCACGGACACGCGGATGTCCATGCCCATCTCGCCCGTGACGCCGAACCAGCCCACCTCTGGGCTGATGAACCCGACGAACAGGATGACCAGCAGCACGATCCCGCCCACGTAGCCCGCACCCCAGCCCAGGCCGGACACACGGCCGATGGTCCGGGGCGTCGAGATCTGGAGCAGCAGCGCGTTGTACGCCACGCTCGCCAGCTCGAAGAACACGTTGCCCACGGCGAGCAGCACGACGCCGAGGATCACGGCGTCGGCCTTGGAGCCCGGCGTCGGCTCGATCCAGAACATCGCCACCATGGCACCCACCACGGCGATCGTGTTGACCGCCAGCCACGGCTTGCGGCGACCCTGGGAGTCGGCGAGCGCCCCGAGCGCGGGGGCGAGCAGCGCGACGAGGATGCCGGCCACCGCCAGGCCCACGCCGATCCACGACGAGTTGCGCGCGACGATGTCCGTCGCGTTCTCGCCCTCCTCGACGAACGCGCCGCTCGTCAGCCACGTGGTGAACACGAACGTCGTCACGACGGCGTTGAACGCCGCCGAGCCCCAGTCCCACAGGGACCACGCGACGACCTGGCCGGGTGTGCCCCGGCGGACCGCCTGCGTGGAGGCGGCGGCGACCACTCCGAGCGCGGCGTTGAGCGCCGGCTCGGGAGTCGGCGTGGCAGGCAGGGGTGACGTGGGCTCCGTGGTCGGCTCGGTCGCGTCGTCGGGGCCGGTCGGCGTCTGTGCAGGCACGTCGGGATCGTAGACCCGCGGTGCCCTCCCGTGCCGGATGCCGGGCGAACAACAGATGAACTGTGACCTTGGTGCTCAGGGGGTGGTGGCAGTGGCGGTCGGGACCCAGTACCGGCGTCCGCGCCGGCCCTCGGCGATGACGACCGCCTCGAGCACGCCGCCGCAGCGCTCGATCGCGCGGGCCGACGGCACGTTGTCGTCGTCGCACGTCAGCAGTGCGCGCCGGATCCCCTGCGCGGCGGCGACCGCCAGCCCCGCGCGCAGGAGCGCCGTCGCGTGGCCGCGGCCCCGGAACGCGGGACGCACGCCGTAGCCGATGTGCCCCCCGACGGTCCGCAGGCCGCCGTTCAGCGCATGCCGCACGGACAACCTGCCCACCAGCTCGCCGTCGGCCTCGCCGACCAGGAACGTGTGCGGCACGCGCGAGCTCAGCACGTCCAGGCCGCGGCGCTCGCGGGCCAGGCGCGCGACGTGGTCGGGCCAGGCCTCGCCGTCGTGCGTGAAGAGGAAGCTCCAGCCGTCGAACTCGGCCTGCGCCGCCCGGGCCTGCGCCTCGTCGGCGAGGGTGAGCTCACGCACGACCATCCCGTTCTGGTCGGGGCGCGCGGCGAGCCCCGGAACCGGGAGGTCGAGCGCCAGGAGCCGGTCGAGCCAGCGGCGGGCGGTCGGGCCGTCGAACGGGGCCTCGCGCTCGCGCACCTGCTCGAGCAGCGAGTCGGCGTCCCGCCGCACGGTGGCCACCAGGTCGGCCGGGTAGCCGTAGCGGACCTGGTGCTCGGCGAACTCGTCCTCGTCGTCGATGAACGCCGGCCGGGACGCCCGCTCGATCACGTCGAGGTCCAGGTCCGCCATCGTGACCTCGTGGCCGACGGCGGTGGCGGACCACCGCGGGACGTCCGTGAGGTCCACGTAGATCCGGGTGGCCTTCGGGTGCCACGCGTTGAAGGTCGCGGTCCAGCCTGCCTCCGGGAACAGGGTGACGCTGTCCCACACGCCGGTGAACGCCGCCCCGGGCCGGGCGGCGCGAGTCCCTGCCGGCATGCCGACCCAGGCGCCGTGCTCGTCCGTGCCGAGGAAGACGGCGTCGTTCTCCCAGTGCGGCGTCCCGTCCCACTTCGTGTACCGGACTCGGACCGGGGACCCAGTGATGGAGGGAAAGGCCATGGTCAGGACCTTATCCGGCGGATCGGGTCGCTGGAGCGCGGCTCTCCGGGCGCCGTGGGGCGCCGAGGACCACCATGGACCCATGGGTGAGTTCTCCGACTACATCGCGAGCCTCGACGGGCCCGAGCGTGACGCCGTCGAGCACGTCCGTGCGCGGGCGCTCGAGCTCGTGCCCGACGCCGAGGAGGGCGTGAGCTACGGCATGGCCGCGCTCCGCTACCGCGGCAGCCCGCTGGTCTCGGCCCGCGTCTCGGCGAAGCACATCGGGCTGTACCCGTTCAGCCCGGTGGCGATCGAGGTGGTCGCGCCGGACCTGGCGGGGTACTCGCTGGCGAAGGGGACGGTGCGGTACACGCCGGACAACCCGCTGCCCGACGACG
Organism: Antribacter soli; assembly: GCF_021568775.1. Taxonomy (GTDB): domain Bacteria; phylum Actinomycetota; class Actinomycetes; order Actinomycetales; family Cellulomonadaceae; genus Antribacter; species Antribacter soli. The sequence goes on from NZ_JAKGSG010000023.1 coordinate 16,692, forward strand.
TTCTCGACCGCCTCGTCCTGCTGCGTCGCGACGAGATCGACGCGATGCGCTCGCGCTGAGCCATGGCCCGCCAGAGTTGCGTCGCGTCGATCTCGTCGTCCTGCCCGGTCAGTGCTGCGGCGCCCAGCCGTCGTCGCCGGCGAGGTAGTCGGCGACCTCGTGGTCCGCGGCCTCTTCGCGGGTGAGCTGCGGGCGGTCGGCGTTCACGAACGCCCCCGGCCCCCAGTTCCGGTACTCCGCGTTGCTGCCCGCGATCCAGTCGTAGCCCGACATGGTGGTCCACGGGTCGGCCTTGAGATGGTCGCCGATCCAGGAGCCCCGGATGACGACGCGCGGGTCGTTGTCGGGAGCGCTGCTCGGGTGCCACGGGCGGCCCAGGTAGTAGCTGCCCGGTCCCGCGTTCGAGATCAGGCGCGACCCCGTCACCAGGAACCCGCGGGAGAACGACGACGACGTGCTCGGTGCGAACACGTACCCGCTCGGGTCGCTCTCCCGGCGCAGCGCCTTGATCGTCGAGTTCTCGATCACGGCCGTGCCCCGGCCGAAGATGAAGTCCACGTCGCCCTGGATCCAGCTGTTGCGCACGTAGACGCGGCCAGGCACGGCAACGTTGGGCGAGTCGAGGTAGAGCGTGTCCTGGTTGCCGAGGAAGCGGACCTTGTCGAACACCACGCGGTCCGCGGCGGTCTTCACCGCAACGGCCTGGTGGCCTGAGATCTCGGGGTGCGCAGCCTCGTCGAACGCGTTCTCGAACGTGACCGCACGGGCGGTGAAGCCGGCCCCCGCCACCGTGACGCTCGCGCTGCCCGTGGTGCCCCACGTCCCGCCGCCGGGCTTCGGCGTGCCGGCCGCGCGGTCGTCGGTGATGACGACGTCCGCGGGGTCACCCGTGGCACCGAGGAACGACAGCAGAGTGCGCTTCGGGTCGACCACGACCCGCCCGGCGTACGTCCCGGGCCGGAACACGATCTCTACCCGGTCGACCGCACCGGTCGGCGCGAGGTCGACGGCCCCCTGCGCCGTCGTCGCGTCACCGGACCCGTCGGTGGCGACGACGATGCGCTCGCGTGCCCCGAGGCCCTGCGGCCCGGCCAGCTGCCCGACGACGCGCGGCACCGCCTGCACCGGGTGCACCGTGCGGCGCACCACGCCGTCCCACGCGGGCACCTCGGCGATGTCGGGGTCGTGCGTGGCGTTGTATGCGGCGAGCAGGTCCACGGGCGCTCCGTTGACCGTGTTGCCGTCCTCGGTCATGGCGGTGCCGCTCAGGCGCCCCACCACGGTGTCGAGCGGGAAGCCGTCCGGCACCGTGATCGCGTTGGCCTGCGCCAGCAGGTGCGACTCCTTGCCGACGCCCCACGAGTACGCGTAGGGGATGTCGGTGCTCGCGTCCTGCACGTAGTGGTTGTTGTACACGTCGACCTGCCCGAACCGGACCCGCGCCACACGCTGGCCCAGGTTCTGGAACAGGTTGTGGTGCAGGGTGATCCGCAGCTTCCCGCGGTCCGCGATCCGCGAGTCGCTCGACCCGACCAGCATCGTCTTGTCGTGGTCGTGGAGGCGGTTGTACGAGACGGTCACCAGGTCGGACGCGTTCGTGATGTCCAGCAGGCCGTCGTGCACCTGGTAGGGGCGGCCGAAGTACTCCGGCTGGGCGGAGTCCAGGTTGGTGCCGTCGCCGAGGTCGTTGTGGTCGATCCACAGGTTGGTGCTCTCGCGGACCGTCACCAGGTCGTACTCGGAGTTCCAGGACCCCTCGGCGCCGTCCGTCGGATCCCACGCGGGGAAGCAGTCGTGCGCGTCCACGAGCGTGAGGCCGCGGACGATGACGTTCTGCACGCCGATGATCTGCAGCGCGGCCCCGGTGAGCTGGGCGCCCGGGGCGCCGATCAGCGTCGTGTTGGAGCCGATGCGCGCCGTGACGTGCGCCGCGTGCGCCTGCTGCGAAGCACGACGCGCGTCCTCGACAGGCCCGCTCGGCTTCGTGGCCCGGCCCCACACGGCCGGGTCGTACGTCGCCAGGTACTGCTCGAGCGTGTAGCCGCCCTGCGCGAACGCCTCGCACGGGAGCGGGGCGCCGTCCGGGCCGGTATTGGCGTCGATCTGGGCGTCGACCACGACGATCTTCGGGGCGTCGCCCGCCACCGCGGCGTCGAGCTCGGCCCAGGTCCGGACGGTGATGATCTCGGTGGCCGCCGCGCCGCCCGTGGTGCCGGCGCCCGCGGAGCCCCAGCCGTCGCCGGCGGCCAGGGTCTGCCGCGCGAGGCGCTCGGCGCTCGCGGCGGGCGGGGTCCCGCCTGCCGTCTCGGCACCGGCGGGTGCCGTCGTGAGCAGGAGCGCGGGTGCCGCGAGCAGCGCGGCCGCCGCGAGGCAGGCGGTTGCCCGGCCCGCACGGGCAGGGAGTAGAGCGGGTCTCGTCATCGTGACCTCCGGGTCTGTCGGTTCTCGGCTGTGAGAAACCGGTTTCTCAGAGCGAAGCACAGAACGCCGTCGGCGCACAAGACCCGGGCGGGGTCCGCCGCCGGGACCGGCGCCGGGGTCGGCCCGGGGCCCCGCCGGCGAGCCCGCGAGCCGGTCTCGCCGGTCGACCCGAGGCGATACCTGATCGCGTTCTCGAGGCGGACAACGGTCGTCGCGGACAACGGTCGTCGCGGACAACGGTCGTCGCGGACAACGCCGACGCGTCGGCGCCGCGGCGCGGGCAGCACCCCCAGCTCGGGTAGCAGCTCGACTCAGCCGGCAGCTCGGGCTTACGCCCCCCGCCGGCTCACGCAGCAGCCACGCTCCGCGTCCGCCCCGCCAGCGCCACCACCCCCGCCGCGAGCGCCGCCGTCAGCCCGAAGCACGCCGCGTAGGCGGGCAGCCCCACGAGATCGTGCAGGGACCAGAGCAGCGCCCCGGTCGCAGCGGACGCGGCTGCCCCGGCGAGCGCGTCGGCGACCTGGAGCGCCGAGGACGCGGCCCCCTGCTCGTGCGTCTCCGCGAGCTCCAGGGTCAGGATGGACAGAGTGGGGAACACGAGCCCCATGCCGAGTCCGGACAGTACCCACGAAGCCATGCCGAACGCGACCGGCATACCCGGGAGCGCGAGCACCCCGGCGCCGAGCATGCCGGCGGCGAGCAGCCCGCCGCCGACCCGGACGTATCCGGCGTGGCTGAGGTGCAGCAGGTCGCGCCCGCGGGCCCAGGACGCGGTGGACCAGCCGAGCGCGCCGACGGTGAGCACCACGCCGGCCAGGCCGGAGGTGAGCCCCCGCTCGTGGACGAGCACCAGAGGAAGGAGCACCTCGGCACCCACGAACGCCGCGGAGATCAGCGCCCGCACCGTGATGACGGCGGGCAGCCCCCGCCTGGCCCGGACCACGGCCAGGGCGAGGCGCAGCGCCCGGGCCCGGCCACCGGCGTCGTCCTCGCGAGGGTCGCTCCCGGTTGTTTGCCCGACGCCGGACGGGGCGCCCCCGTCACCGCGGGCGGCGGCGAGCCCCGGTCGCAGCAGCAGCACCGCCGGGACGGCGAGGGCGGGCACCGCGAGGAAGACCCACCGCCAGCCCAGGTTCTCGACCACGAGCCCGGCCAGCGCCGGCCCGACGATCGCGGGCAGCACCCACGCCGCGGCGAACGCCGAGAAGACGCGCGGGTGCCGCTCGGCCGGGAAGACCCGCGCGACGAGGACGTACGTCGCGACCGAGTAGAGCCCGCTGCCGACGCCCATCAGCGCCCGCCCGGCGATGAGAACCCCCATCCCCGGAGCGAGGCCCGCCACGACGAGCCCGCCGACGAACAGCGCGACGCCCGTCCACATCGCCGGCGTGGGACCGCTCCGGTCGCACCAGCGCCCGGCGGCCAGCAGCCCCACGATGCTCGCGCCGAACGTCACGGAGAAGGCGAGCGTGTAGTGGCGCAGCCCGCCGAGGTCCACGGCGACGGTCGGCATCGCGGTCGACACCGCGAGCGCCTCGAACGCGCCCAGCGCGCAGAGCGCCACCATGCCGATCAGCACGATCCGCTGCGCGCCCTCCCCGAGGCGGACGACGCGGCCGGGCTCGCGGGACGCGTCGACGTCGGCGCTCGCGCCGGACGGTGCCGTCATACCAGGACCACCTTCCCCGTGGTGCGGCGTTCCTCCAGCTCGCGGTGCGCCCGCGCCGCCTGCGCGAACGGCACGCGGTGGGTCAGCACGCGCCATGTGCCCGCGGCGGCGAGGGCCAGCGCCCGCTCCTGGAAGCGTCGCATGTCGCCCGGGGCAGGCGCGCCCGGTCCGACGGCGGTGCGCACCTCGAGCGGACGCGGCGCCTCGTCGGTGGCGTACCGGTTGGCGGAGCCCGACGACCACCCGTTCACGACGAGTCGCCCGCCGTCGAGCAGGAGGTCGGCAGCGGCGGTCCCCGCGTCGCCGCCCACGCCGTCGAGCACCACGGTGGCGCCGTCGGCCCCGCTCCTGCCCTCGACACCAAGCGCGGCGAGCGCCGCCCTCGCCCGACCGGTCCAGCCGGGCGCGGCGTAGTCGACGACGGCGAGGCGCCCGCCCGAGCCGTCGGGGGCGAGGGCGCTGATCACGGCGGTCTTGGGCCCGCTCGCCAGCGCGACGACGCGAGCCCCGGCGTGCAGCGCCGCCTGGACGAAGAGGGTGCCGAGCCCGCCGGCCGCCGCGGTGACGACCACGACGTCGTCGGACGAGATGCCCGCGATGTCGAGCGTGTACGCCGCCATGCGGCCCGTGCCGATCATGGCGATGGCCCCGGCCTCGTCGAGCCCGGCGGGTATCCGATGGAGCGCGGCGACCGGGGCGACGGCGAGGCGGGCGTACCCGCCGCCGTCGGGCGTAGCACCCAGGTGGGCGGCGACGCGCCGTCCCGTCCAGGAGGGGTCCACGCCGTCGCCGACCGCCGCCACGGTGCCGGCGACCTCGCGACCCGGGATCGTCGGGAGCTCGGGGAGGGGGAGGGGACCGCCCCGCTCGCCGCGGCGGAGGGTGGTGTCGAGCAGGTGCACGCCGTGCGCGGTGGCGGCGACCAGCACCTGCCCGGGGCCGGGCTCCGGGTCGGGGACCTGGTCGAGCACGAGGTTCTCGGGCGGGCCGAAGGAGTGGAGTCGGATGGCGTCCATGACGGCTATCCTCAGACCTCGACCAATGTTGAGGTCAAGGCGGTTCTCCGGAGAGGTGCTCGATGCCCGACGACGTGCCCTGGGACCACGACGAGCTGACCGTGGGGGAGCTTGCAGCCCGCAGCGGCGTGCCGGTCTCCGCCCTGCACTTCTACGAGCGGCAGGGCCTCGTCACCAGCCGCCGCACCGCGGGCAACCAGCGCCGGTTCCGGCGCGAGACGCTGCGCCGGGTCGCGTTCATCCGCGTCTCCCAGCGGGTCGGCATCCCCCTGGCCGAGATCGGCGCGGCGCTCGCGACCCTGCCGGGGGACCGGACGCCGACGGCGAAGGACTGGCGGCGCATCTCCCGCGCGTGGCAGGCGGACCTCGACGCGCGGATCGACCAGCTCGAGCGGCTGCGCGACCACCTCACCGACTGCATCGGCTGCGGCTGCCTCTCGCTGCGCAAGTGCGGCCTGTCCAACCCGCACGACGCCCTGCGCGCGACGGGGTCCGGACCGCGCACGCTCCTGGTCGAGGGGCCCCAGTAGGCTCGGCCCCATGACCAGCGTCACGCCTCGCGTCCTCGTGCTCAACGGTCCCAACCTCGGCCGGCTCGGCGTCCGTGAGCCGGAGGTCTACGGCCACGCCACCATGGCCGACCTCGCGGTTGCGGCGGGCAAGTGGGGCGCCGAGCTGGGCCTGGACGTCGCGGTTCGGCAGACCGACGACGAGTCCGAGCTGGTCGGCTGGCTGCACGAGGCGGTCGACGCAGGCGCGCACGTGGTGCTCAACCCGGCCGCCTTCACGCACTACAGCTACGCGCTGCGCGACGCCGCGGCCCAGGTCACGACGGCGGGCCTGCTGCTGGTCGAGGTGCACCTGTCGAACCCGGCGAGCCGGGAGTCGTTCCGGCACCTGTCGGTCGTCGCGGGCATCGCGACGGGCACGATCGCCGGCTTCGGCTTCGACTCGTACCGCCTCGCGCTGAGCGCGGTGGCCGCTCGGCTGAACCCTTAAGGCCTCATCCTTGGGCCATGGTTCTCAAGGTTGGGACCTTGAGGATGGAGACTCAAGGGTCTATCCTTGAACCATCGTGATAGTGCTCACCGTCGACCAGCGCGGCAGCACCCGGTCCCCGGACCGGGTGCCCGAGGTGCTGGAGCACCTGGCCGACGCCGCCGGCGGGCGTCGAGGTCTCGTGGTGGCGTTCGAGCGCACGGTCGGGGACGAGGTGCAGGGCGTCCTCGACGACGCCGGCCTCGCCACCGACCTCGTCCTGGACCTCCTGCGTGACGGCGGCTGGAGCGTCGGGGTCGGCGTCGGCCCGGTGGAGGAGCCGCTGCCCGCGGTCTCCCGCGAGGCGCGCGGCCCCGCGTTCGTCCGGGCGCGCGAGGCCGTCGAGCGGGCCAAGACCCGGTCCGCCGGCACCAACGTCGCGGTCGATGGTCCCGACGCGGACCGGGCGGCCGAGGTCGAGGCGCTGCTGCGCCTGCTCGGCGCGGTCCGGGCGCGCCGTTCCACCGCGGGGTGGGAGGTCGTCGATACGCTCGCCTCGCTGCCCGACGGCGTCCGGGCCGGCCGGCAGAGGCAGGCCGCCGCAGTCCTCGGCATCACCGAGCAGGCGGTGAGCCAGCGGGTCCGTGCGGCCCTCTGGCAGGAGGAGGAGGCGGCACGGCCCGTCGCCGCCCGCCTGCTCGCCGAGCTGGACGACCAGCGAGTACAGGACGGGTGACCGGCGACGTGGCGGCCGGCACCATCGGCAGGGCCGGCGAGCCGTCGGCGACACAGTGGGTCAACGAGACAGTGACGAGGGGGGAACAGGTGACCTGGGAGATCGCGGGGGACCTGACGTTGGGTCAGTGGTTCTCGATCGCGGGCGTGTGGGTGGCCACGCTCGTGGTGAGCGTGGTGGCCGGCTCGTGGGTGGTGCCGTGGATCCTGCGCAAGGCGTCCGACGGCGACCTGCCGTGGCTGCCGTACACGCCGCCGGCGGTGCCGCCCGCGACGCCGCAGGCCGCGGCCGACCCGGGCGCCCCGGTGCCCGACCCCGCCGCCGTCCAGGCCGCCGAGGCGGGAGAGGAGCCGCCGTCGGGCACCATGAACGCCCAGGCGATGGCCGTGCTTCGCGGCGGGGCGTGGCTCGGGGTGCTGGAGCGCCTCGCGATCACCGCGTCGCTCCTGGCGGGCTATCCGTACGGCATCGCGATCATCGTGGCGATCAAGGGCCTGGGTCGTTATCCCGAGCTGCGCGAGTTCCCGGTGGCGTCCGAGCGGTTCGTGGTGGGGACGCTCGCGTCGCTCATCTGGGCGGTGGGTTCGGGTCTGGCCGGGCTGATCGCCATCACGGCGATCCTCTGATCCCTCCGGTAGACTGAGTCGCTGCTCCTTGACATCCCCTGGCCCCCGACGTCCCGTCGGCATGCCCGAACGACACACAGGAAGACGAACGTGGCTACCTCCAACGACATCAAGAACGGCACCGTGCTCCGCATCGACGGTCAGCTCTGGGCGATCATCGAGTTCCAGCACGTCAAGCCGGGCAAGGGTGGCGCGTTCGTCCGCACCAAGATGAAGAACGTGCTCTCCGGCAAGGTCGTCGAAAAGACGTTCAACGCGGGTATCAAGGTCGAGACGGCCAACGTCGACCGCCGCGACTTCCAGTACCTGTACATGGACGGTTCCGACTACGTGTTCATGGACAACGCCACGTACGACCAGATCACGGTCGCCCCGGAGACCGTGGGCGACACCAAGGACTACCTGCTCGAGGGCATGAACGTCATGGTCGCCTCGAACGACGGCACGCCGCTGTACGTCGAGCTTCCGGCCTCCGTGATCCTCGAGATCACCTACACCGAGCCGGGCCTGCAGGGCGACCGCTCCACGGGTGGCACCAAGCCGGCGACCCTCGAGACCGGCGCGCAGATCCAGGTTCCGCTCTTCCTCGAGCAGGGCACGAAGGTCAAGGTCGACACCCGCGACGGGTCGTACCTCGGCCGCGCGAACGACTGACGTGGGCGCTCGCACAAAGGCGCGCAAGCGCGCCGTCGACATCCTCTTCGAGGCGGAGCAGCGGGCCGTCGACCCGCTGCGGCTCCTGAGCGACCGGGTCGCGAACCCGCGCACCGAGGCCGCGGTGCCGCAGTACACCGTGGAGGTCGTCGAGGGCGTGATCGCCGAGCGGGACCGCATCGACGAGCTGCTCGAGACCTACTCGCACGGCTGGACGCTGGAGCGCATGCCCGCGGTGGACCGGGCGGTGCTGCGCGTCGGCGCCTGGGAGGTGCTGTACAACGACGACGTCCCGGACGCGGTCGCGGTGGACGAGGCCGTGAGCCTCGCCGGTGACCTGTCGACGGACGACTCGCCGTCGTTCGTCAACGGCCTCCTCGGCCGGATCGTCGAGCTGAAGCCGTCGCTCCTCGCGTGAGGACCTGACCCGGTCAGGTCTCGGCGTCGAGCGGTTCCGTCTCGCAAGTGGCGTGCATCCTCCCGGATGCACGCCACTTGCATCTCCCCAGCCAGAGCTCGGTGCAACCCAGGGGTTGCGCATCACGCCGACCGGGCGCATGCTGGTGCTGCAACCGAACGGTTGCGCGGAGGTTGCCATAGACGGCGGCTCCCGCCGGCACCCAGGAGGACCCATGACCACGCAGACCCTCTCGTCCGTCGACCTCGACGCCCGCACCGTCACCCGGACGGTCCGCATCGCGGCCGGGCCCGACGCCGTCTGGCGCGCCCTCACCGAGCCCGAGCACGTCGCCGGCTGGTTCGGCGACACGTGCGAGACCGACGACGGCGGCCCGTTCACGCTGGGCGGTCGCGGCCGGTTCCACTTCGGCAGCCACGGCTGGTCCGCGTTCCAGGTCACGCGCCTCGACGCCCCCCGCGTGCTCGCCTTCACGTGGGCCGCGCCCGAGGTCGCAGACGGCACCGAGGCCGTCTTCACGCTCGCGCCCGACGGCGAGGGCACGCGCCTCACCGTCGTCGAGACCGGCTTCGACCGTGCGGACGACGCGACCGCGCGGTCCGCGCTGGAGGACCACCGCCAGGGCTGGAACAGCGAGCTCGACGAGCTGGTCGCGTACGTCGAGTCGCGGCAGTGGTGACGAGCCCTGGCGCCCCGAGCGCCGTCGTGGCCTTCGCCGCTCTCGCCGACGAGACCCGGTGGGCGGTGCTGCAGGCCCTCTCCGAGGGGGACCTGTCGGCGACCGCGCTCGCGGACCGGCTGCCCGTGACGCGGCAGGCGGTCGCCAAGCACCTCGCGGTGCTCGAGGCGGCGGGCCTGGTCGAGTCGTACAACGCCGGCCGCGAGCGCCGGTACCGGGCGCTCGGCGCGGAGCTGACGGCGCTCGGCCGCCGTCTGGAGAGCATCGGCCAGGCCTGGGACGCCCGCCTGTCGCGCCTGGCGGCGATCGCGGAGGACCTGGAGCGCGGCTCGGAGTAGCAGCTGTTGTCGTTCACCTGAGCCTGCGGTTCCGCTTCAGGCGGGTGCCTCGTACCTCGGCCCCCACCCTGCGCTGCACCTCCGGCTCAGGCGAGCCAGGACAGGGCGCCGACGTTCGCGGTCGGCGCCCTGTCCATCTGCCGCGCATGTGACCAACGCCGCTGTCCGCGGCGTGCCCACCCGGGCCGGGGCGAGGGCCCGGCGGGTTAGGGTGGGGACTGTCAGACTCCCTTTAAAGCCCGTCCAGTGAGGCGGGGAAGGAGGTCGCCAGATGACCCCTGGCACCGCCGTGCCCGGATCCGGCCCAGGATCCACCACCGCACCCGCACCGGACGTCCCGACGGGCGTGATCGTCCTCGGTGAGGCGGACATCGCCCGCGCGCTGACCCGGATCGCGCACGAGATCACCGAGCGTAACCGCGGCGCCGCCGACGTGGTCCTGCTCGGCATCCCGACCCGGGGCGTGACCCTCGCCCGACGCCTGGCCGAGCGCCTCGCCGACGTCGAGCCCACATTCTCCCGCGACCGTGTCGGCGAGCTCGACGTCACGATGTACCGGGACGACCTGCACCGTCAGCCGACGCGCGCCGTCGGCGTGACGCGCGTGCCCGTGAGCCTCGATGACCGGACGGTCGTGCTCGTCGACGACGTGCTCTTCTCGGGCCGCACGATCCGCGCCGCCCTGGACGCGCTGAGCGACCTGGGCCGCCCCCGCGTGGTCCAGCTCGCCGCCCTGGTCGACCGGGGCCATCGCGAGCTGCCGATCCGCGCCGACTACGTCGGCAAGAACCTGCCCACCTCCCGCGCGGAGCGCGTCAGGGTGCGGCTGCGCGAGGTCGACGGCGTCGAGGACGCGGTGCTGATCAGCGGTCGCGGGGGCGACGAGCCGGCGCAGGCCGGCCGGGACCAGGGAGTGACACCGTGAAGCACCTGCTCTCGACCGCCGACCTGTCGAAGGACGACGCGATCCTCCTGCTCGACACCGCGGCGCAGATGGCCGCGACGCAGTCGCGCGAGATCAAGAAGCTGCCGACGCTGCGCGGGCGCACGGTCGTGAACCTGTTCTTCGAGGACTCGACGCGCACCCGGATCTCGTTCGAGACAGCCGCCAAGCGGCTCAGCGCGGACGTGATCAACTTCTCGGCCAAGGGCTCGAGCGTGTCGAAGGGCGAGTCGCTCAAGGACACCGCGCTGACCCTGCACGCGATGGGCGCGGACGCCGTCGTCGTGCGCCACCACGCCTCGGGGGCGCCGCACATGCTCGCGAACGCCGGGTGGCTCGACGCCGCCGTGCTCAACGCGGGCGACGGCATGCACCAGCACCCCACGCAGGCGCTGCTGGACGCGTTCACGATCCGCCGCCACCTCGTGGGCGAGCGGTCCGGCGCCGACCCGGTCGGCGCGGACCTCGCCGGCCTGCGCGTCGCGATCGTGGGCGACGTGCTGCACTCGCGGGTCGCGCGGTCGAACGTGCACCTGCTGCACACGCTCGGCGCCGAGGTCACGCTCGTGGCCCCGCCGACCCTGCTGCCGGTCGGGGTGGAGTCGTGGCCGAGCCGCGTGTCGTACCACCTGGACGAGACGCTCGAGCAGTGGCAGCCGGACGCCGTCATGATGCTGCGGGTGCAGCGCGAGCGGATGTCCGGCGGGGCGGGGGCATTCTTCCCCAGCCCTCAGGAGTACTCCCGGACGTTCGGGCTCAACGCCCGCCGCCTGGCGCTCGCTCCGGACCACGCGCTCGTCATGCACCCCGGGCCGATGAACCGCGGGCTCGAGATCTCCGCGGACGCGGCCGACCACGCGCGGTCCGTGATCGTGGAGCAGGTCGCGAACGGCGTCGCGGTCCGCATGGCCGCCCTGTACCTGCTGCTGGCCGGCGGCGACGACTCCGAGAGGAACACCCAGTGAGCACCACGTACATCCTCCGCGGGGTCCGGCCCCTGGGCGGCGACCCGGTGGACGTCGTCCTGGCCGACGGCGTGATCAGCGAGATCACCGCCGCGGGTGAGGCGACGGTCCCGGACGCTTCCCACGGAGTCACAGCCCCTGGTGAGGCGACGGTCCCGGACGGGGACGTCGTCGTGCTCGACGCGCGCGCCTCCGACGGCTCCGGTCTGGTCCTCCTGCCCGGCCTGGTCGACCTGCACACCCACCTGCGCGAGCCGGGCCGCGAGGACGCCGAGACCGTGTGGTCCGGCACGCGCGCCGCAGCCGCGGGCGGCTTCACCGCGGTGCACGCGATGGCGAACACCACGCCGGTCGCGGACACGGCGGGCGTCGTCGAGCAGGTGCGGCGCCTCGGCGAGGAGGCCGGCTGGGCCGACGTGCACCCCGTCGGCGCGGTCACGGTGGGCCTGGCGGGGGAGCGCCTCGCCGAGCTCGGCGCGATGGCCGACTCCGCCGCCCGGGTCCGCGTCTTCTCCGACGACGGCAGGTGCGTCCACGACCCGATCCTGATGCGGCGCGCGCTGGAGTACGTCAAGGCGTTCGACGGCGTCGTGGCGCAGCACGCCCAGGAGCCGCGCCTGACCGAGGGCGCCCAGATGAACGAGGGCGTCGTCTCGGGGGAGATCGGCCTGACCGGCTGGCCGGCCGTCGCGGAGGAGGCGATCATCGCGCGCGACGTGCTGCTCGCCGAGCACGTCGGCTCACGCCTGCACGTGTGCCACCTGTCGACGGCGCGGTCGGTGGAGATCATCCGCTGGGCGAAGTCCCGTGGGGTGAACGTGACCGCCGAGGTCACGCCGCACCACCTGATCCTCACCGACGAGCTCGCCCGCGACTACGACCCGGTGTTCAAGGTCAACCCGCCGCTGCGCACCGCCGAGGACGTCGAGGCGGTCCGCCAGGGCCTCGCCGACGGCACGATCGACATCGTGGCGACCGACCACGCCCCGCACCCGGTCGAGGACAAGGACTGCGAGTGGTCCGCCGCCGCGTTCGGCATGACGGGCCTGGAGACCGCCCTGTCCGTCGTGCAGGCGACCATGGTCGACACGGGCCGGCTCACCTGGGCCGACGTCGCCCGCGTGCTGTCGACGGCCCCGGCACGGATCGGCCGGATCGACGACCGCCAGGGCCGCCCCCTGGCGGCCGGCGAGCCGGCCAACCTCGTCCTCGTGGACCCGGCCGCGCACCGCATGATCGACGGGTCCGCCCAGGTCACCGCAAGCGCCAACACGCCGTTCCGGGGCATGGAGCTGCCCGGCCGCGTCGTCGCCACCTTCCTGCGGGGGCGCGCGACCGTGCTGGACGGCGTGCCCGTCGACGCCCTCGAAGGAGCCGCACGATGAACGGTCACCAGTGTCTGCTCGACGCTCCGGCCCCCGGCGCCCCGGCTCTCGACATCTCGGTCCAGTCTCCCGAAGGAGCCGCACGATGAACCTGCCCCTGCCGCTCGCCGTCGGGATCTGGGTCGTCCTGGGGCTCGCCCTGCTCCTCCTGGTCCTCACGGGCCGACGACGTCTCGCGCAGCGCACGCGCGCGGTCGTCCCCGTCCCGCCGGCCGCTCCCGCGCCCGAGGCGCTGGGCGCCCTGCGCGCCGGCCCCGTCGAGGCCGTGTACGTGTCCAGCACGCTCGCGGGCGACTGGCTCGCCCGCGTGGGCGCCCACGGGCTCGGCGACCGCGCCGCCGCCCGCGTGACCGTCCACGACGCCGGGGTGCTCGTCGAACGCGAGGGCGCCGACGACGTGTTCGCGCCCGTCGCCACCCTGCGCGGCGCGGGCCTCGCGCCCGGCATGGCCGGCAAGTACGTCGGGGCTGACGGCCTCGTCGTCATCACGTGGGAGGTCCCGGCCGCCGACGGCGTCGAGGCCGCCCTGCTCGACACCGGCCTGCGCACCCGCCGCGCCACCGACCGCGGCACGCTCGTGGACGCCGTGCGCCACCTCGTCGCCGCCCAGACCCTGTACCCGCCGGCGTCCACGACGCCGTCTTCCCCGCCGACCGCCACGCCGACCCCCCAGGACGCCCGATGAGCACCACCCTCGCCAGCAGCACCCCAGCGACCCTCGTCCTCGAGGACGGCAGCACCTACTCCGGCCGCGCGTACGGGGCCACCGGCACCACCTTCGGCGAGATCGTCTTCTCGACCGGCATGACGGGCTACCAGGAGACCCTCACCGACCCGTCGTACCACCGCCAGATCGTCGTCATGACGGCCCCCCACATCGGGAACACGGGCGTCAACGACGAGGACCCGGAGTCCGGGAAGATCTGGGTCAGCGGGTACGTCGTGCGCGACCCCGCGCGCCGCGTGTCCTCCTGGCGCGCCGAGCGCTCCCTCGGCGAGGAGCTCGCCGCCCAGAGCATCGTCGGAATCTCCGACCTCGACACCCGCGCGCTGACCCGCCACCTGCGCGAGACCGGCGTGATGCGCGCCGGCATCTTCTCCGGCGACGCCCTCACCCGCGACGGCTACCCCCGCCACGTCGAGGAGCTCGTCGCGCAGGTGCAGGCGTCCCCCCAGATGAAGGGCGCGAACCTCGCGGGCGAGGTCACGACCACCGAGGCGTACGTCGTCGAACCGCGCGGCGAGCACGAGGGTCACCAGCCCGTCGCGACCGTCGTCGCCGTCGACCTCGGCATCAAGACCATGACGCCCGTGCGCCTCGCCGAGCGCGGCGTGCGCGTCCACGTCGTGCCGCAGTCCACGACGATCGAGGAGATCGAGGCCCTGCTGCCCGCCGGTGCGCCCCGCGGGGTCTTCTTCTCCAACGGCCCCGGTGACCCCGGCGCCGCAACGCACGAGGTCGACGTGCTCCGCCAGGTCCTCGACCGCCGCCTGCCGTTCTTCGGCATCTGCTTCGGCAACCAGCTCCTCGGCCGCGCCCTCGGGTACGGCACCTACAAGCTGGGCTACGGCCATCGCGGCATCAACCAGCCCGTCCTGGACCGCACCACCGGCAAGGTGGAGGTCACCGCGCACAACCACGGCTTCGCGGTCGACGCCCCCGTCGACGCCGAGTCCGCCGCACCGCACGACGGCGGCCGCTACGGCCGCGTCGTCGTCTCCCACGTCGGCCTCAACGACCGTGTCGTCGAAGGCCTGACCTGCCTGGACCTGCCGGCCTTCTCCGTGCAGTACCACCCCGAGGCCGCGGCCGGCCCCCACGACGCCGCCTACCTCTTCGACCGGTTCGTCGACCTCATGACGGACCCGGCCGCCTGGCCGCCAGTCGTCAAGGACCAGCTCAAGGAGAGCCGCTGACATGCCCCGCCGTACCGACATCTCCTCGGTCCTCGTCATCGGGTCCGGCCCCATCGTCATCGGCCAGGCCTGCGAGTTCGACTACTCCGGCACCCAGGCCTGCCGCGTGCTCAAGGAGGAGGGCCTGCGCGTCGTCCTCGTGAACTCCAACCCGGCGACGATCATGACCGACCCCGAGTTCGCCGACGCCACCTACGTCGAGCCGATCACCACCGAGGTCCTGACCACCATCATCGCCAAGGAGCGGCCGGACGCGCTCCTGCCGACCCTCGGCGGGCAGACCGCCCTCAACGCCGCCATCGCCCTGCACGAGGCCGGCGTGCTCGAGAAGTACGGCGTCGAGCTCATCGGCGCCGACATCGCCGCGATCCAGAAGGGCGAGGACCGCGAGCAGTTCAAGCAGGTCGTCGAGGTCTGCGGCGGCGAGTCCGCCCGCTCCCTCATCGTGCACACGATCGACGAGGCGCTCGCGGCCGTGGACGTCCTGGGCTACCCGATGGTGGTCCGCCCGTCGTTCACCATGGGCGGCCTGGGCTCGGGCATCGCGTACGACGAGGCGGACCTGCGCCGCATCGCCGGCCAGGGCCTGCACTACTCGCCCACCACGGAGGTGCTCCTCGAGGAGTCCATCCTGGGGTGGAAGGAGTACGAGCTCGAGCTGATGCGCGACAAGAACGACAACGTCGTGGTCGTGTGCTCCATCGAGAACGTGGACCCGGTGGGCGTGCACACGGGCGACAGCGTCACCGTCGCCCCGGCGATGACCCTCACCGACCGCGAGTACCAGCGCCTGCGCGACATCGGCATCGCCGTCATCCGCGAGGTCGGGGTCGACACCGGCGGCTGCAACATCCAGTACGCGGTGCACCCGGAGACGGGCCGCATCATCGTCATCGAGATGAACCCGCGCGTCTCCCGGTCCTCGGCGCTCGCGTCGAAGGCGACGGGCTTCCCGATCGCGAAGATCGCGGCGAAGCTCGCCGTCGGCTACACGCTCGACGAGATCCCGAACGACATCACGAAGGTCACGCCGGCGAGCTTCGAGCCCACGCTCGACTACGTCGTGGTGAAGGTCCCGCGCTTCGCCTTCGAGAAGTTCCCGGCCGCCGACGACACCCTCACCACCACCATGAAGTCGGTGGGCGAGGCCATGGCGATGGGCCGCAACTTCACCGAGGCGCTCGGCAAGGCCCTGCGGTCGATCGACAAGGGCGGCGTCACGTTCCACTGGGACGGCGACGCCCCGAGCGGCGAGGCCCTGGCCCTGCTCCTGAAGGACATCGAGCGCCCGACCGAGCACCGTCTGGTGGGGGTCCAGCAGGCCCTGCGTGCCGTGAGCACCGGCGAGACCACCCTCGAGGAGGTCTTCGAGGCCACCAAGATCGACCCCTGGTTCCTCGACCAGATCCAGCTCGTCAACGAGATCGCCGCGGCGACGACCTCCGCCCCGACGCTCACCGAGGACGTGCTCCGCGAGGCCAAGCGCCACGGCCTGTCGGACGTCCAGGTAGCGCGCCTGCGCGGCATGGGCCCCGGCGGCGAGGCCACGGTGCGGGAGATCCGCTACGCCCTCGGCGTGCGCCCGGTCTACAAGACGGTCGACACGTGCGCGGCCGAGTTCCGGGCCACCACGCCGTACCACTACTCGAGCTACGACCAGGAGACCGAGGTCCAGCCGCGCGAGCGCGAGGCCGTCATCATCCTCGGCTCCGGCCCGAACCGCATCGGCCAGGGCATCGAGTTCGACTACTCGTGCGTGCACGCGACCCTGGCGCTGCGGGACACGTACGAGACCGTCATGGTCAACTGCAACCCGGAGACCGTCTCGACGGACTACGACACGTCCGACCGGCTCTACTTCGAGCCCCTGACCTTCGAGGACGTCCTAGAGGTCTACCACGCCGAGGCTGCGGCCGGGCCGGTCAAGGGCATCATCGTGCAGCTCGGCGGCCAGACGCCGCTGAGCCTCGCCCAGCGCCTCGCCGACGCCGGCCTGCCGATCCTGGGTACCAGCCCCGCCGCCATCGACGCGGCCGAGGACCGGGGCCTGTTCGGCCAGGTCCTGGTCGACGCCGGCCTGCCCGCCCCCGCGTTCGGCGTCGCCCGCTCGTTGTCGCAGGCCCGCGAGATCGCGGCCCGCATCGGGTACCCCGTGCTCGTGCGCCCGTCGTACGTGCTCGGCGGCCGCGGCATGGAGATCGTCTACAGCGAGGACCAGCTCACGGGCTACGTCGAGCGCGCCCTCGAGGCCGCCGCGGCGGCCAGCGCCCACGGGACCCTCCCCGCGCCGCTGCTCATCGACCGCTTCCTCGACGACGCGATGGAGATCGACGTCGACGCCCTGTACGACGGCGAGGACCTGTTCCTCGGCGGCGTGATGGAGCACATCGAGGAGGCCGGCATCCACTCCGGCGACTCCGCCTGCGTGCTGCCGCCCGTGTCCCTGTCGGAGGCCGAGATCGAGCGCATCCGCCGCTCCACCGAGGCCATCGCGAAGGGCGTGGGCGTGCGCGGGCTCCTCAACGTCCAGTACGCGCTCGTGTCGGACATCCTGTACGTCCTCGAGGCCAACCCTCGCGCGTCCCGTACGGTGCCGTTCGTCTCCAAGGCGACCGGCGTGTCCCTCGCGAAGGCAGCCGCCCGCGTCATGGTGGGGGAGACCATCGCGGACCTGCGCAAGGCCGGCGTGCTGCCTGCCGAGGGTGACGGCGGCACCATCGACCTCGGCGCCCCGCTGGCGGTCAAGGAGGCCGTGCTGCCCTTCAAGCGGTTCCGCACCCGGGAGGGCCTCGTCGTCGACTCGGTCCTCGGCCCGGAGATGCGCTCCACGGGTGAGGTCATGGGCTTCGACAAGGACTTCCCGCACGCCTTCGCCAAGTCGCAGGCCGCCGCGTTCGGCGGGCTGCCGACCTCCGGGACCGTGTTCGTGTCCGTCGCGGACCGTGACAAGCGCTCGATCGTGTTCCCGGTCAAGCGCCTCGCAGAGCTCGGCTTCCAGGTCCTTGCCACGGCGGGCACCGCGACGGTGCTGCGCCGCAACGGCATCGCCGCGACCGTGGTCCGCAAGTACTCCGCCGGCCGCGGCGAGGCCGGCGAGCCCACGATCGTGGACCTCATCACCGAGGGCAAGGTCGACCTCGTCGTCAACTCGCCCTCCGGCCAGGGCGCCCGCGCCGACGGCTACGAGATCCGCGCTGCCACGACCGCCGCCGACAAGCCGATCGTCACGACGGTCGACCAGCTCGCCGCGGCCGTGCAGGGCATCGAGGCGGTCCTCGCCGGGCCCTTCGCCGTCGCCAGCCTGCAGGAGCACACGGCCGCCACCGTGGCCCGCCGTGCGGAGCCGTTGCCGGCGCCGGAGCTCGCGGGGACGACGGCGTGACAGGGCCGGACAGCCTGGGGTCGGGCGCGCCGCCGTCGGGCCTCAGCGCCGGAGCTCGCGGGGACGACGGCGTGACGGCTGCCCTTCGTCCCTCCTTCGGCGCCCGCCTGGCCGCCGCCATGGACGAGCACGGTCCCCTCTGCGTCGGGATCGACCCCCACGCCTCCCTCCTGGAGGCGTGGGGCCTGCCCGACACGGCGGCCGGCGTGCGCGACTTCGGCCTGCGCGTGGTCGAGGCGCTCGGCGGGAAGGTCGCGGCGGTCAAGCCGCAGGCAGCCTTCTTCGAGCGGCACGGCTCGCGCGGGCTCGCCGCCCTGGAGGACGTCCTCGCGGCGTCGGCCGCGGCGGGCACGCTGACGATCGTCGACGCCAAGCGCGGCGACATCGGCTCCACGATGGGCGCCTACGCGGACGCCTACCTGCGTGACGGCTCGCCGCTCGCCGGTGACGCCCTGACCGTCTCGCCGTACCTGGGCTTCGGCTCGCTCGCGCCTGCGGTGGAGCTGGCCGCGGCCACGGGCCGCGGCCTGTTCGTGCTGTGCCTCACGTCCAACAAGGAAGGTGCGGAGGTCCAGCACGCCCGCAGCCTGCCCGACGCCGGAGGCCACCTGGGCGCGTCCGTCGCCTCGGTCATGGCCGCCCACGCGGCGGTGCTGAACGCGGGGGCGGAGCCGATGGGCTCCGTGGGCCTCGTCGTGGGTGCCACGGTGGGCGACGCCGCGCGCGCGACCGGGACGGATCTCGTGGCCGTCAACGGACCGCTGCTGGCACCGGGTGTGGGCGCCCAGGGGGCGGGGGCACGTGAGTTGTCGACCGCATTCGGCGACGCCCGGCGTACCGTGCTGGCGTCGTCGTCGCGGGGCGTGCTCGCGGCCGGACCGGACGCGGAGTCGCTGGTGAGGGCGGCGCGGGCGGCGGCCACCGAGGCGACGGCGGCGCTCCGCAGCTGAAGAGTTAACGGGATTCATTATGTGTAAACGCCCTAAATGGTGCATTTACAGGTGATGAAGTGCCAGGCAAAGGCGCGCCTGCGATTGCCGACGGGTTGGGTCGTGGCTACTTTCGATGCAGCAGTCCACATCCAGACCGGCGACAGTGCTGACAGAGGCCGGTCGAGACACGAGTAGGTGACTTGCGTGGCACTTCCCCCCCTCACTCCCGAGCAGCGTGCAGCAGCTCTCGAGAAGGCCGCCGAGGCTCGGCGCGCCCGGGCAGAGATCAAGAACCGGCTGAAGTACTCCCAGGGCTCCCTGAAAGAGGTCATCGAGCGCGGCCAGACAGACGACGTCGTCGGAAAGCTCAAGGTGGTCTCGCTGCTGGAGTCCCTCCCCGGCGTGGGTAAGGTGAAGGCCAAGGCGATCATGGAGGAGATCGGGATCGCCGAGACTCGCCGCGTCCGTGGTCTTGGGCCGCACCAGACGAAGGCGCTCATCGAGAGGTTCGGCTGACATTTCCAGTTCTACTGCTCCCGCACGACTGACCGTCCTTGCGGGCCCGACCGCCGTCGGCAAGGGCACCGTCTCGGCCGACGTGCGGGACCGCTATCCGCAGGTGTGGCTCTCCGTGTCGGCGACCACCCGGTCGCCTCGCCCGGGCGAGGAGGACGGCGTCCACTACCTGTTCGTAGGTCCCGAGGAGTTCGACCGCATGGTCGCGGCGGGGGAGATGCTCGAGTGGGCCGTCGTGCACGGCCGCAACCGCTACGGCACCCCCCGCCGGCCCGTCGAGGAGCGGCTCGCCGCGGGCGTGCCGGTCCTGCTGGAGATCGACCTTCAGGGCGCCCGGCAGGTCCGCGGGTCCATGCCCGACGCGCGGTTCGTGTTCCTCGCGCCGCCGAGCTACGACGAGCTGGTACGCCGGCTCGTCGGGCGTGGCACGGAGGACGAGGAGGAGCGGACTCGGCGCCTGGAGACGGCGCGCGTGGAGCTCGCCGCCGAGAGCGAGTTCGACGTGACCATCGTCAACGACGACGTCCACCGGGCGACCGACGAGCTCGTCAGCGTGATGGGCGTCTCGTCGGTCGGTGCGGGCTCGGCGCACGTGGCGGGCTGAGCTCGCCGATCGTGCACCGTCGCCGGACGGGTCGACATAGCTCGGCGCACGTGGCGGGCTGAGCCTGCCCGCTGCGGACGTTCCCGGCGGGTAGACTGTGCCCTCGGACTTTCCTCTTCCCCTCTAGCCTCGGGAGCATCACCATGGCCGGAACCGTCGCCGCTCCGATCGGCATCACCGACCCGCCGATCGACGAGCTGCTCGAGCGCACTGACTCCAAGTACGGGCTCGTCCTGTACGCGGCCATGCGCGCCCGTCAGATCAACGCGTACTACTCCCAGCTCAACGAGGGCCTGCTGGAGAACGTGGGCCCGCTCGTCGAGACCCGCAACCAGGAGAAGCCGCTCTCGATCGCCATGCGCGAGATCAACCGTGGCCTCCTGACGATCGAGGCCGTCGAGCCGGTCGAGCCCGGCGAGGGCGAAGCCACGCCGGAGTTCCCCGCCTGACCCGGACGCGAGTCGTCCTGCGATGAGGATCCTGCTGGGTGTCAGCGGGGGTATCGCCGCATACAAGGCCGTGCTCCTGCTGCGGCTGCTGCGCGAGCAGGGGCACGCCGTGCGCGTGATCCCGACCGCCTCTGCCCTCCGGTTCGTAGGGGCGCCGACCTTCGAGGCACTGTCCGGCGAGCCGGTCACCACCGAGGTGTTCGAGGACGTGGAGCACGTGCCCCACGTCGCCCTGGGCCAGGGTGCCGACCTGGTGATCGTGGCGCCTGCGACGGCCGACCTGCTGTCACGGGCCGCGACGGGCCGGGCCGACGACCTGCTGACGTCCACTCTCCTCACCGCCCGCTGCCCGGTCGTCATGGCGCCCGCCATGCACACCGAGATGTGGGAGCACCCCGCCACGCGCGCCAACGTTGCGACCCTTCGCGAGCGGGGCGTGCACGTCCTGGAGCCGGCGTCCGGCCGCCTGACCGGCGCGGACACGGGCCGCGGCCGGCTGCCTGAGCCGGAGGAGATCGCCGAGTACGCGCTGTCGGTGGTCGTTGCCGGGCCCGCGCCCGGCGGGCCGTCAGGCTCGCGCGACCTCGTAGCGCGTCGTGTCGTGGTGTCCGCGGGCGGGACGCGTGAGCCCATCGACCCCGTCCGGTTCATCGGGAACCGGTCCAGCGGCCTGCAGGGCGTCGCCCTGGCCCGTGCCGCGGCCGAGCGGGGGGCCCACGTGACGTTGGTGGCAGCCAACATCGCCCTCGAGGTCCTGGCGGGGGCGTCTTCAGCCGGGCAGGGCCAAGGTGCTGGAACGGTCGACGTCGTGCGCGTCGAGAGCACCGCCGACCTGCGCGACGCGGTCCGCGGAGCGGCCGCAGAGGCCGACGTCGTCGTGATGGCCGCAGCCGTCGCCGACTTCCGGCCCGCGCGGACGCCCGACGCCAAGATCAAGAAGGTGCCCGGCCGGCCGCCCGCGCCGATCGAGCTGGTGCTCAATCCCGACATCCTGGCTGAGCTTGCGCACGAGCGCCTGCGACCCGGGCAGGTCGTCGTCGGGTTCGCCGCCGAGACCGGGGACGAGACGGGCGACGTGCTCGACCTGGGCCGCGCCAAGGCGCGCCGCAAGGGTGCGGACCTGTTGGTGCTCAACGCCGTCGGCGGGGGCCGGGGGTTCGGCACGGTGACCAACGAGGTGACCTTGCTCGACGGCACGGGCGAGGTTCTCGGTCAGGTGGCCGGGACCAAGCCCGAGGTCGCCGACGCGGTCTGGGACGCTGTGGTGAAGCTGCTCGTGCCGCGGGCCTGAGCTTGTCGGCCGCGGGCCTGAACCCCCGTCCGGAATTATGTCCACATACTGAGATCCTTCTCGCCATGTGAGCCATCTTTCGCCCGACCTGCGCGCCGACCCGGCACCGGGCCCGTAGCATGTCCGGCATGGCTGATGCGCTGCGCCTCTTCACCTCCGAGTCTGTGACCGAGGGACACCCCGACAAGGTCTGCGACCAGATCTCGGACTCGATCCTGGATGCGTTGCTGGAACAGGACCCGACGTCGCGCGTCGCTGTCGAGACGATGGTGACGACCGGTCTGGTCCACGTCGCGGGCGAGGTCACGACCAACGCCTACGTGGAGATCCCGCAGATCGTCCGCCAGGTCGTGCGGAACATCGGGTACACCTCGTCCGCGATCGGGTTCGACGGCGACTCGTGCGGTGTCTCGGTGTCGATCGGCCAGCAGTCGCCCGACATCGCGCAGGGCGTCGACAAGGCGCTCGAGCAGCGCGAGGACTCCGCCGACCTCGACCCGCTCGACGCGCAGGGCGCGGGCGACCAGGGCCTGATGTTCGGCTACGCGTCCGACGAGACCCCCACGCTCATGCCGCTGCCCATCTGGCTGGCGCACCGCCTCGCCGAGCGGCTCGCGGAGGTGCGCAAGACGGGCGAGCTCGTCGGGCTGCGCCCCGACGGCAAGACGCAGGTCACGATCGGGTACGACGGCGACCGTGCCCTGCGCCTCGACACCGTCGTGCTGTCCACCCAGCACGACGAGGACGTGGTGCAGGAGAAGCTGCAGCGCGAGGTCGCGGACCACGTGATCGCGCCCGTCGTCGGAAACCTCGCAGACACGATGGGCCTCGACGTCGCCGACTTCCGGTTGTTCGTCAACCCGACGGGCAAGTTCGTCGTCGGCGGCCCGCAGGGCGACGCGGGCCTCACCGGCCGCAAGATCATCGTCGACACGTACGGCGGCATGGCCCGCCACGGCGGTGGCGCGTTCTCCGGCAAGGACCCGTCGAAGGTCGACCGTTCCGCCGCCTACGCCATGCGGTGGGTCGCGAAGAACGTCGTCGCCGCCGGCCTCGCCCGCCGCTGCGAGGTCCAGGTCGCGTACGCGATCGGCAAGGCGCAGCCCGTCGGCCTGTACGTCGAGACGTTCGGCACCGAGCAGGTCCCCGTCGAGCGGATCACCGCCGCGATCCGTGAGGTCTTCGACCTTCGCCCCGCCGCGATCATCCGCGACCTCGACCTGCTGCGCCCCATCTACCGCGCCACCGCCGCCTACGGCCACTTCGGCCGCGAGCTGCCCGACTTCACGTGGGAGCGCACCGACCGCGTCGAGGCACTGCGGTCGCTGTTCTGACGTCGAGGACCGCCGCTGTTCCCAGGTGCGGCGTCCGGTTCGAGAACACCATGTGGCACCGCTCGACCCGGGATGGTGATACCTGATGGTGTTCTCGAACCGACCGCCTCCGGGCTGTGACGGGCACCCGCGCCGCGTGTCGGTGGCGGGTGATGGGATAGGACCGTGAGCGCGACCCGGCCGACGTCAGCCGAGCCCCAGCAGGACACCCTGCTGGGGCTCGACGACGTCGCGCCCGCCCGCCGCCGCGGGCCGCGGGCCAAGGCCCAGGTCGAGACGAACGGCGTCCCGATCGCGACGACGCTGCCGGTGGCGCGCGTCGTGCTCGACCTGCAGCCGGCGCACCTCGACCAGCCCTACGACTACCTCGTCCCCGCCACGATGACGGACGACGCGCAGCCTGGCGTGCGGGTCAAGGTGCGCTTCGGACGGCAGGACGTCGACGGGTACGTCGTGGCGCGTCAGGAGACGTCGGACCACGACGGTCGGCTGGTGCCGCTGCGCCGTGTGGTGTCCGCCGAGCCCGTGCTGACGCCCGCCGTGCTGGCGCTGGCCCGTGCGGTCGCGGACCGGTACGCGGGGACGCTCGCCGACGTGCTGCGGCTGGCGGTGCCGCCTCGGCACGCGAAGGTCGAGAAGGAGGCTGTGCCAGCCGACGACCCGACCTTGGCTGGGTCCGACGGCGCTGCCGGGTCTTCCGCCTTGCCCGGGTCCGGGCTGCCCGCCCTGGCCGGGTCCGACGCTGCTGCCGGGGATGTCGTGCGCCGGCAACCATCCGCACCTCGTTCCTCGGCGCTCCCGCCAGGCCCGTCCACGCCGGCGCACGACATCCCCGGCACCACCGTCTTGTCTGTCGTGTCGCCTTCCATTCCCGGCACCAGCACCTCCGTCGTCTCGCCGTCCGAGCCACCGCCCGACGTGCCCGGCAGCACTCCCTCGTCCGATGCTCCGGCTTCCGCGGTGGGGGATGCCTCCTCGGTCTGGGCTTCCTATCGCGGCGGGCAGGCCTTTCTTCGGCGCGTGCTTGCTCGCGAGGCTCCTCGTGCCGTGTGGTCGGCGTTGCCCGGGGTCGACGACGTCCTGCCGCACTGGGCGCTGGCCGTAGGCGAGGCCGTGCGTGCCTGTGTCGCCGGCGGGCGGGGGGCGCTTGTCGTCGTGCCCGACGCGCGGGACGTCGCCCGCGTGAGGTCGGCCCTCGATCGTGCCGGGCTTCCTGACCATGTCCAGCTCCTGGCCGACGACGGGCCCGCTCCCCGGTACCGGGCCTTCCTGTCCGTGCTGCGTGGTTCCGTCCCCGTCGCTGTGGGGACGCGGGCCGCGATGTTCGCTCCCGTGCGCGACCTCGGGCTCGTCGTCCTGTGGGGCGACGGGGAGGACACGCTGGCCGAGCCGCACGCGCCCTACCCGCACGCGCGAGACGTGCTGGCACTGCGGGCCGAGCTGGAGGGGGCCGCGTACCTGCTCGGGTCTCCCGGGCGAACCGTCCAGGCGCAGGCACTGCTCGCCTCCGGGTGGGCCCGGGAGCTGGCCGCACCGCGCGACGTCGTGCGCGCGCGGGCGCCGCGGGTGCGGGCTCTGACGTCCGTGGAGCTGGCCCGCGAAGGCGCGGCCGCCGCCGCTCGCCTGCCCTCGGCGGCATGGCGGGCGGCGCGCGACGCGCTGGGGCTGGGACCGGTGCTCGTGCAGGTCCCGCGCGCGGGCTACCTGCCGGTCGTGGCGTGCGCCCGGTGCCGCACCGCCGCCCGCTGCTCCGCGTGCCACGGGCCGCTGGGGCTGTCGTCCGCCGACGGCGCGCCCCAGTGCACGTGGTGCGGGCGCCTCGCCGGGCACTGGTCGTGCGACGAGTGCGGCTTCACCGGCCTGCGGTCGGTGCGGGTCGGGTCGGAGCGCACCGCCGAGGAGCTCGGCCGCGCGTTCCCGGGCGTGCCCGTGCGTCTCTCGGCGGCGAGCGCCCCCGGCGGAGTGCTCGACACCGTGGGGACGCAGGGCGGGCGGCACCCGCTCATCGTCGCCACCCCCGGCGCCGAGCCCGTCGCCCCCGGCGGGTACGCCGCCGCCCTGCTGCTCGACGCGGCGGTCCTGACCGCCGGGACCGGCCTGGCCGTCGCCACCGAAGCACTGCACCGCTGGCTCGCCGCCGCGTCCCTCGTCCGGTCCGACGGGCAGGTGCTCCTCGTCGGCGACGCCGCCCCCGCGCCCACCCAGGCCCTGGTCCGGTTCGACCCCGCGGGCCTCGCCGACCGCGAGCTCGCCGAGCGGGCCCAGCTCGACCTGCCGCCCGCCGTCCGCGTCGCCGCCGTCACGGGCGACCGGTTCGCCGTCGACGCCCTCGTGTCCCGCGTCGACCTCGCCGACCTCCAGGGCGTCCTCCTGGGCCCCGTGGAGGTGCCGGACGCACCCGACAGGCCCGGAGCCGTCGGCCGGAGCGAGCCTGCCGGCGCAGGGCAGAGGCGGCCACAGGGCTCGCCCGCCGGCCGTGCCGCCACGCTCGACGCTCCCGTCCGCGCCGTGCTGCGCGTACCCCTCGCGCGGGGCGGCGAGCTCGCCCGCCGGCTGCACGCCTCCCTCGCCGTACGATCCGCCCGGCGCGAGGGCGGGACCGCCCGCGTACAGCTCGACCCGAAGGAGATGCTGTGACCGACACGCCACCCATCGACACCGTCGTGCTCGACTTCGGGAACGTCCTGGTCGGATGGGACCCGTACGCCGCCTACGACGGGTACCTGGACCCCGCCGAGGTCGACGCCCTCTTCGACGAGATCGGCTTCCACGACCTCAACCGCCGGCAGGACGGCGGGCGACCCTGGGCGGAGGCGCTCGCGGCCCTGGGCACGACGCACCCCCACCGCGTCGACGACCTGCGCTGGTACGTCGAGAACTACCACGCGTCGCTCACCGGGCCCGTCGAGGGCACCGAGGAGCTCGTGCACGAGCTCAAGGGCCTCGGTCTGCGGCTCTACGGCCTGACGAACTGGTCCGCGGAGTCGTTCCATCTTGCAGAACCGGCCGCACCGGCGATCGGTCTCATGGACGACGTGGTCGTCTCCGGCCGCGTCGGCCTCACGAAGCCCGACCCGCGCATCTTCGAGATCGTCGTCGAACGGTTCGGCGTCGATCCCTCCCGGG
This sequence comes from Antribacter soli, assembly GCF_021568775.1. GTDB lineage: Bacteria > Actinomycetota > Actinomycetes > Actinomycetales > Cellulomonadaceae > Antribacter > Antribacter soli. The sequence goes on from NZ_JAKGSG010000023.1 coordinate 43,071, forward strand.
CCGTGTTCGTCGACGACAGCCCGGCGAACGTCACCGCCGCCCGCGCGGTCGGCTTCCACGGCCTCCTGTTCACCGGCACGCCGGCCCTGCGCCGAGACCTCCGTGCGCTCGGCGTCCCCGTGGCCGGCCCGCCCGGCGACCCGTCCGACACGTAGAGCCGCTGGCTGTGTGCGCCCGGCGTTCCGGTCGCCCGCCCGCAAGCGCTGGGCGCGACACCTGGTCCCGCTCGCTGCGCGCGCTCGGTACCCCGGTCGCCCCGCCCGCCGGGGCCCGGCCCGACACCTAGACTTGCCGGGTGCGCCTCCTCTTTGCCGGAACCCCCGACCCCGCCGTCCCGTCCCTGGAAGCGCTGCTCGCGTCCCGCCACGAGGTCGTCGCCGTCCTGACCCGCGCCGACGCCCCGGCCGGCCGCGGCCGACGCCTCACCCCGAGCCCGGTGCGGGCCCGCGCCGAGGAGGCCGGGATCCCGGTCATCACCGACATGCCGCGCGGCGACGAGTTCCTCGCACGCCTGCGCGACCTCGACGTCGACGCGGCGCCCGTCGTCGCCTACGGGCACCTTCTGCGTCCCGCCGTGCTCGCCGTGCCCCGCCTCGGCTGGATCAACCTCCACTTCTCCGTCCTGCCTGCCTGGCGCGGCGCCGCGCCCGTCCAGCGCGCCGTCATCGCCGGCGACGAGGTCACGGGAGCCACCACGTTCCTCCTCGACGAGGGCATGGACACCGGACCCGTGCTCGGAACCGCTACGGAGACCATCCGCCCCCGCGACACCGCGGGCGACCTCCTCGACCGCCTCGCCGTCTCCGGCTCCGAGCTCCTCGTCGCCACGCTCGACGCCCTCGAGGAGGGCAGCCTGCGGCCCCAGCCGCAGCCCGCCGACGGCGCCTCCGTCGCCCCCAAGCTCACCCCCGACGACGCGCAGGTCCGCTGGGACGTCCCCGCCCTCGCCGTCGACCGCCTCGTCCGCGGCTGCACGCCCGCACCGGGGGCGTGGACCACGCTGCCCGACGGCGCTCGGCTCGGTCTCGCCCCCGTCGCACCACGGGCGGACGTCACCGACCTGGCGCCCGGCGAGGTCCGGGCCCTCAAGAAGGAGGTTCTCGTGGGGACCGCCACGCATGCCGTCCAGCTCGGCGACGTCACGCCCGTCGGGAAGCGGCCGATGCCCGCCGCCGACTGGGCCCGCGGCGCCCGCGGCCTGTTCGACGCCGGCCAGGTCCTGCTCGGTGCGGCGGTGTCGGCATGACCGGCGACCACCTGGCCGGGGGCCGCGGACAGGGCCGCCGCGACGACCGCGGCCGCGGCACGTCCGACCCCCGCCGCGACTCCCAGGGCCGCCAGCGCGGCGCCGCGCGCTCCCGGGGCGACAGCGGGCAGACCGCGCTCGCGCCGTCGGAGCGCCGCAAGAGCACCGACCCGGCCCGCCAGGCCGCCTACGACGTCCTGCGCGAGGTCGACGGGTCGGACGCGTACGCCAACCTCGTCCTGCCGCCGCTCCTGCGCGAGCGCGGCCTGCGAGGCCGCGACGCCGCCTTCGCCACGGAGCTCGCCTACGGCACGCTGCGCCTGCGCGGCCGGTACGACGCCGTCCTGTCGCGCTGTGTCGACCGTCCGCTCGACCGGCTCGACCCCGCCGTGCTCGACGTGCTCCGGCTCGGCACGCACCAGCTCCTCGGGATGCGGGTGCCGCAGCACGCCGCCGTGTCGGAGACCGTGGGTCTCGCACGGTCCCGGGTCGGGGCGGGTGCGGCGCAGCTGGTGAACGCCGTGCTTCGTGCCGTGGGGCGCACGACGCTCGACGAGTGGCTCGAGCGCATCGCCGCCGAGGCTCCCGACCCGCTCACGGGCCTCGCCGCCACGGGTTCGCACCCGCTGTGGATCACGCGCGCCCTGCGCGAGTCCCTCGCGGGGAACGGCCGGCCCGCCGACGAGATCGCCGACCTGCTCGACGCCGACAACGCCGCACCCCGCGTGACGCTCGTCGCGCGGCCCGGGTTGGCCGACGTCGATGACGACACCGCGTGGGGCGACGCCGACCTCGTCCCGGGCCGCTGGGCGCCCACCGCGCTCGTGCTCAGCGGGAGCGACCCCTCGGGCGTCCCGGCGGTGCGCTCCGGTCTGGCCGGCGTGCAGGACGAGGGCTCCCAGCTCGTCACGCTCGCCCTCGCAGCGGCGGAGGTCCTGCCGGCCGGGGCTTCGCCGTCGGACCGCGTGCCGGCCGGCGATGACCTGGCCGGGGCATCGCCGTCGGGCAGCGAACGCTGGCTCGACCTCTGTGCCGGGCCCGGCGGGAAGGCCGCCCTGCTGGCCGCGCTGGCCGCGCAGCGCGGTGCGACCCTCGTGGCGAACGAGGTGCAGCCGCACCGGGTTCGTCTCGTGGAGAAGGCGCTGCGTGCGGTGCCGGAGGGTGTCGTGGAGCGGGTGCGCACCGGCGACGGGCGCGACGTCGGCGAGCAGGAGCCGGGGGCGTACGACCGTGTGCTCGTCGACGCGCCCTGTACCGGCCTGGGGGCGCTACGGCGCCGCCCGGAGTCGCGCTGGCGGCGGACCCCGGCGGACCTCGCCGTCCTCACGGGGCTGCAGCGGGAGCTGCTGCTGTCGGCCCTGGACGCGGTGCGTCCTGGGGGAGTGGTGGGGTACGTGACGTGCTCGCCGCACCTGGCCGAGACGCACATGGTGGTCGCGGACGTCCTGCGGCGGCGGTCCGACGTCGAACGGCTCGACACTCCCGCGGTCGTGCGGTCCGTGCTGCGCCCCGGGGCCGTCATCCCCCTGGCCGACCGTCACGACGTCCAGCTCTGGCCGCACGTCCACGGCACGGACGCGATGCACCTGACGCTGCTGCGCCGGCGGTTGTAGGCCTGGTGCGCCAGGTCAGACGCCCGTCGGCGGCCACAGGCCCAGGACTACGGCCATGACCAGGACTGTCACGAGCTCGTGCGCCGCGTTGAGCGTGGTGAGGGCTGGCGGACGCCCTTCGAAAGCGTCGTGGGTGACGAACCGCGCGGCCGTGAAGCCGGCCCACAGCGCCAGCGCGGTGACCAGGGCGGAAGAGAGGAAGGCGCCCTCGTAGAACGTCCACGCGATGTAGGTCGCGCCGGCCAGCACCCACGCCGACACGAAGCTGACGATCACCGTGATGACGATCGGCCACGGCCCGGCGGCGGCCGCCTTCTCCGGGTCGACGCGGGCGAGCCGCATCCACGCCTTGCCGAACACGCGCGGCGTGTACCAGACGGAGCCCACGAGCATCGTGGACGCCGTCGCGACAAGGACCGCCCAGTAATTGATCTCTGGCACCATGAGGGGATCATGGCAGGCCGTGCCGCGCTGGGCACCCCGGACGGGGTCGTGCGTCGGGCGCACCAGCGCCGGCGCTGGACCGGGATTGGCGGATGCACGCGGCTTCACCGCCCTAGGCTGGGCGCATGGCAGCCCTCATCGCCCCGAGCATCCTGTCGGCCGACTTCGCGAACCTCGAGCGCGACCTGCACGCGATCGGCGACGCGGACTACGCGCACGTCGACGTCATGGACTACCACTTCGTGCCGAACCTGACGCTCGGGCTGCCGGTGTTCGAGCGGCTCGCGAAGGTCTCGCCGATCCCGCTCGACGCCCACCTCATGATCGACGAGCCGGACCGCTGGGCCCCCACCTACGCCGAGGCCGGCGCTGCGTCCGTCACGTTCCACGCGGAGGCCGCGACGGCGCCGGTGCGCCTGGCCCGCGAGCTGCGGCGCCTCGGGTCGCGGGCGGGCCTGGCCCTGCGCCCGGCGACGCCGGTCGAGCCGTTCATCGACCTGCTCGCCGAGATCGACATGCTGCTCGTCATGACGGTAGAGCCCGGGTTCGGCGGCCAGTCCTTCATCGACGGCACGCTGCCCAAGATCCGTCGGGCCCGCCAAGCGGTGAGCGAGGCCGGCCTCGACGTGTGGATCCAGGTGGACGGGGGAGTGTCCCGGGAGACCATCGAGCGCGCCGCTGACGCGGGCGCGAACGTCTTCGTCGCCGGCTCCGCGGTCTACGGTGCCGAGGACATCCCGGCGGAGATCGCAGCCCTGCGCGACCTCGCCTCGGGGCACATCCACTGAGGCCGGGCGTGGCCGGGTAGCGCCGGCTGCCCGACGCCGGCCCGGGCTGCGGCGTGAGGTCAGAGGCGTGAGGTCAGAGGCGTGAGGTCAGAAGGGCGGTGGTCCGTCCGGCTCGTCGAGGTCGAGGTCGGTGCCCGGAACCAGGGAGGCAATCGTGGCGGGGGTGAGACGGCCGGTCGTGATCGCGTTCTCGGACGACGACGCGTACCGGCGGCCCGCGGGGGAGGTCCAGGTGAGGGCGCCGTCGCCGGGAGCGCCGGGAGCGCTTGCGGCGCTGCCCGTGGCGCGCACGCCCTGGCCGGTGGTGTTGCCGGTGGTGTCGCCCGTCTGCAGCGTCCACGCGGTCTGGTGCTTGAGGGTGTGGTGCGCGCGGCAGAGGTGTGCGAGGTTGTCGGCGGACGTGCCGCCGCCCGCGCCCCAGTCGGTGGTGTGGTCGAGGTCCGTGCGCAGAGCGGGTCGGCCGCAGCCGGGGAAGCGGCAGGTTACGTCGCGCACGAGCAGCCAGTCGCGCAGGTCGGCGGGGACGGTATAGCTGTCCCGGCCCACAGACAGGACGGCGCCGGTCTCGGGGTGGGTCAGGACGCGCTTGAAGCTGGGGGCGTGGGCGACGAGCGCGCGGGCGGTGTCGGGGTCGAGGGGGATGTGCCCGTCCAGGGTTGCTGGCGCTGACCCGCCCAGGAGGGTCTGGACGGGGACCGTGACATGGACCTTTGGGATGATCCGCCGTGCGATGCGGGCCAAGACCCCCGGCTCGCGGGGATCGGGCGGGCAATCCAGAGCCGGAGGGCCCGCCATGCCCGCGCCGGTGGCGCCACCCGCCGCAGGGTTTGCCGGACGGGTGTCCGAGTCGTCTCCCGTCGCACCGCCCGTTCCGGCAGTGTTCGGCACGCCGACCTGCGTGCCCGTCGTGGACAAGGCTCCGGCCTCGGCCGCGCGGGTGAGCCCGAGGTCGGTGGTGCCGTCGTCGAGGAGCAGGTCTGCCAGGACGTCGGCGCGCAGCTGCGCCAGGGTCCGGGAACCGTCGCCGATCCCGGCGGCCCTGGCCGTCTGGGTGAGGCGGTCGTGGGCGGCGTGCGCGACCTCGGCGGGCAGGAGCGCCGTGAGGGTGGCCATGCCGTCTGGTGCCGGGTCGACCCAGACGCCGCGCTGCTCGACGGCGTCCGCGTGGCGCACCTCGAGGGGCACCGGGTGGGCCAGGTCACGGGCACGCCGCAGACGGCGGGCGAACGTCTCCGGACCCGGCACGGGGGAGGTGGGGGTCGGTGCCAGGACGGTGGCTTCCACCGAGGCGGCGGTCTCCGGCTCCAGGCCCCCAACGACACCGGCCATGAGGTGGGCGTGGCGCGCCGTCACCGTGCCGGCGCACAGCGTGGCCAGGGTGCGCGGCGCGACGTCGGTCAGGACGACGGCGGTGTCCAGGAGCTGCGCGGACGACCGGGGACCGATCGTCAAGGCCTTGGCGATCTCGGTGGTCACGGCTCGGCGAGCCAGCTCCGCGGCGCGGTCGGGGTCCAGCTCACGTACGCGCGGGGTGTCCGTCGCCAGGATCTGGTCCTCCAGGGCGGTGGCCAGGCGGCTCGCCCGGGCGACGGCGAGCATCTGCCGGCCCGCGAGAGCGTTCATCTGCTCCTGCAGCTCGACCGCCTCGGCCACGGCCTCCTGGTAGTCCTCCATGCTCGGCCGGGCCGGGATCGACAGCGCCTCGGCGAAGTATGCCGGGACCACCGCGCGCACCGATTCCGGCCCGAGCCCCGTGGGCTGGGCCGGAGGCGTGGTGTCCGGCGAGGTGGTCATGACACCTATTCTCGCATCCGCCACTGACATCCGATCGAACTGGCGTACGTAATCTGCCGTGAGCGGAGGGGGTGGGCAGCGGCGACGGTCGAGAGGCGGTGCGCCGAAACGACCGACCGACCGTCCGGGCTGGTGGGCAACGGTCTCGGGCGGGTGTGCCGGGATCCTGGAAATAAAATAGTGTGCCAAGCGTCGAGAACGCACCCAAACCGGGCGCGGAACGGCACCACCCAGCAAAGGAAACCAGCCCGACGCCGCCAGGTATCCGGGGGCGGTCCGGCCGTGCCGAGCTCCGATCAGCCCAGGGTGACCTGTGAGACTCGCCACGGTCTTGCCGCAGCGCACCCGCGCTGTGGCATGCTGACGGCCAGCAGTACGCACACACGTGCTCCGGGGTCGGTGTAATTCCGAACCGGCGGTGACAGCCCGCGACCCGCGTCCCTCCTCGGAGGGCCGGTTGATCTGGTGGAACTCCAGAGCCGACGGTGAAAGTCCGGATGGGAGGCAGCACGTGCGGCGTCGGCACCCTTCGGGGTGCGTGACGCCGTTGCGTCGTGTGCGCGGCCGGGCCATTCGTGGACCCGGCTCGCATGACGTCGTCGACCCCCGGAGCACCGACGCTCGGGGAGGACGGCATGACCCAGGCACGGCCCCTGGAGGAAAGCGCCCGCAGCCGCATTCTTGCGGCCGCGATGCGTCGCGCCCTCGTGCTCGCCGCGCAGGGTCCGCCCCACGGCCCGAACCCCCGCGTGGGCTGCGTGATCCTGGCCCCGGACGGCTCGGTCGTCGCCGAGGGCTTCCACCGCGGTGCCGGCACCCTGCACGCGGAGGCCGCGGCTCTTGCGAACGCCCGCGACGTGGACCTTCGCGGCACGACGGCGGTCGTCACCCTGGAGCCGTGCGCTCACCACGGCCGCACCCCGCCGTGCGCGGACGCGCTCCTCGAGGCCGGCGTCGCGGAGGTGCACGTCGCTGTCGTCGACCCGAACCCCACGGCCGCGGGCGGGGCGGCTCGCCTGCGCGACGCCGGGGTCCGCGTCGAGACCGGCCTCCTCGCCGACGCGGGGGAGGAGCTGCTCCGTCCGTGGCTGCACGCCGTCCGTACGGGCCGCCCGTACGTGACGCTCAAGCTCGCGACGAGCCTCGACGGGCGCGTCGCAGCCCCCGACGGCACGAGCCGCTGGATCACCGGTCCGCAGGCGCGGGCCCATGCGCACACCGTGCGCGCGCAGGTCGACGCGATCGCCGTCGGCACGGGGACGGCCCTCGCGGACGACCCCAGCTTGACGGCCCGGGTCCCCGAGGTGGCAGAGGGGCACGACGGCGGAGACGCACACCAGCCGCTCCGGGTCGTCGTCGGCCACCGTGCGCTGCCCGACGACGCCCGCCTGCGCGGCCCCGGCGGCGAGCTGCTGCACCTGGCCACGCACGACCCCGCGGAGGTGCTCGCCGCTCTCGCGGCCCGCGACGTGCGGCACCTGCTCGTCGAGGGCGGTCCGGTGCTGGCCACGGCGTTCCTCACGGCCGGGCTGGTCGACGAGCTCCACGCGTACGTCGCGCCCGTGCTGCTGGGTGCGGGCGCGACCGCCGTCGGCGATCTCGGCATCACGACCATCGGCGACGCAGCACGGTTCGAGACGCACGAGGTCCGCCGGCTGGGCGACGACGTGCTGGTGGTCGCCAGGGCAGCACGCAGGGCGGCTGCCGACGGCACGACGGCGGACGGTGCGGCGGACAATGCGGCGGACAGTGCGGCCCACGCACCTGCGACACGACGGACGAACGAACCCGACGGGATGCCGCACGCGCACCCGACCAAGGAGGATCACTGATGTTCACGGGAATCGTGGAGGAGCTCGGCACGGTCCGGGCGATCGACTTCCCCGACGCCGATGCCGACGGTGCCGACGCCGTCCTGACGGTCGCGGGCCCGCTCGCGACGTCGGACGCCCGGGCGGGAGACTCGATCGCCGTCGACGGCGTGTGCCTCACGGTGACGACCGTCGCGGACGGCGCGTTCACCGCGGAGGTCATGCCGGAGACGCTGCGTCGCACCACGCTCGGCGGTCTTGCGGCCGGTGACTGGGTCAACCTCGAGCGGGCCCTGCCTGTCCACGGCCGCCTCGGCGGGCACGTTGTGCAGGGGCATGTCGACGGCGTCGCGACGCTCGTGCGCCGCACGCCCGGACCGCGCTGGGACGACCTCGATTTCGCCGCACCCGCCGCGCTGACGCGGTATGTCGCGGAGAAGGGCTCGATCGCGCTGAGCGGCGTCTCGCTCACCGTGACGTGGGTCGCGGACGAGGGTTTCGGCGTCTCGCTCATCCCGACGACGCTCGCCGCGACGACCCTCGGCGGCCTCGCGCCGGGCGGAGCCGTCAATGTCGAGGTCGACGTGCTCGCGAAGTACGTGGAGCGGCTGCTGGCGACGAGCAAGGTCGAGACGACGGAGGCCCGGTCGTGACGCGCCCCGGCGAAGGCGCGGTGATGCTGGCCGGCGGAGCCGCGGTCGTGAACGGCGGGTTCGAGGCTCGCCTCGCGACCGTCCCCGAGGCCCTGCTGGAGCTCGCCGCGGGCCGTCCGGTCCTCGTCGCCGACGACGCCGGCCGCGAGGACGAGGTCGACGTGATCCTCGCCGCGAGCGCCGCGACGGCGGAGTGGGTGGCCTGGACGGTGCGGCACACGTCTGGCTACCTGTGCGCACCGTTGCCCGCGGCGCGGGCGGACGCGCTGGGGCTGCCCCTCATGGTGGCGCGCAGCGAGGACCCGCGGGGGACGGCGTACACGGTGTCGGTGGACGCGGCGGTCGGAGTGACGACGGGCATCTCGGCGTCGGACCGGGCGCGGACGCTGCGGGTGCTGGCCGACCCGGCGTCGGGCCCGGAGGACCTGATCCGGCCGGGGCACGTGCTGCCGCTGCGGGCGGTGCCGGGGGGCGTCCTGGAGCGTCCGGGGCACACGGAGGCGGCGGTGGACCTGGTGCGCCTGGCGGGCCTGGGCGAGGTGGGCGCGATCGCGGAGCTGGTCCACGACGACGGCGAGATGGTCCGCCTCCCTGCGGCGCGCGCTCTGGCAGCACGCGAGGGCCTGGTCGTGCTGACGGTGGCGGAGCTCGTCGCCTGGCGTCGGGAGCATGACAACGCCGTCGGCGGGGCAGGGCAGGGCGGAGAGCCTGCGCTGGAGGGCATGGGGGACGAAGGCCCGGTCGCCCGGGTGCAGAGGGTCGCCGAGGCGGCGCTTCCGACGGCGTACGGGGACTTCCGTGCGATCGCGTACCGCGACCTGCGCACCGGGGCCGAGCATCTGGCTCTGGTGCCCCAGGGACCGGCGTCGGATCTGTGGGCCGACCGGACGAGCACCATGGTGCGGGTGCACTCGGAGTGCCTGACGGGCGATGCCTTCGGCTCCCTGCGGTGCGACTGCGGTCCGCAGCTCCAGGCCTCGCTCGCGGCCGTGGCGCAGGACGGCGGCGCGGTGGTGTACCTCCGGGGGCACGAGGGCCGGGGGATCGGGCTGGCGGCGAAGATCGCGGCGTACACCCTGCAGGACGCGGGCCTGGACACGGTCGAGGCGAACGTGGAGCTGGGGCTGCCGGTGGACGCCCGGGAGTACGGCGCCGCCGCGGCGATCCTGGCGGACCTCGGGATCGACCGGGTGACGCTCCTGACGAACAACCCGGCGAAGGTGAGCGGGCTGCGGGAGGCGGCGACGGACGTCGTCGGCGCCGTGCCGCTGCAGGTGGGGTACGGGGTGCACAACCACCGGTACCTGGAGACGAAGCGGACGGTCCTGGGGCACTCCCTGAGCCTTGAGAAGTGGCCTGGCGAAGGCACGAAGAACGACGGCATCTACGAGGAGGCACGAGCATGAGCGGGGCAGGCGCACCGGACATCACGGTGGACGGGACGGGGCTGCGCGTGACGGTGGTCGCGGCGAGCTGGCACGAGCAGGTCATGGACGGTCTGCTGGCCGGGGCGCGGCGGGCGCTGGCGGATTCCGGGGCGCAGTGGACGGAGGTGCGGGTGCCGGGTTCGTTCGAGCTGCCGGTCGCCGCGGCCCGGGCGGTCACCGCGGGGGCCGACGCCGTCGTGGCGCTGGGCGTGGTGATCCGCGGCGGGACGCCGCACTTCGACTATGTCTGCTCGGCTGCGACGACCGGTCTGACGGACGTGAGCGTCCGTACCGGTGTCCCCGTCGGGTTCGGGGTGCTGACGTGCGACGACGAGCAGCAGGCCCTCGACCGGGCCGGGCTCGAGGGCTCGCACGAGGACAAGGGCGCGGAGGCGGTGCAGGCCGCCGTCGCGACGGCGGTCGCCCTGCGGGAGGCCGGGCTGTGACCGACGGCGCGGCGGACAGCGCAGGCGTTACAGCAGGCGCCACAGCCCGCGCCACAGCGGTGGCCCGCCCGTGAGTGCTCGCACAGCGGACACCGGCCGCGCCCGCAGCGTGCCCGACTACCCTGGTGGGGTGAAGACCTTCGACTCCCTGTTCGCCGAGCTGTCCGAGAAGGCCGCGACCCGTCCCGAGGGTTCGGGCACGGTGGCGCAGCTGGACGCGGGGGTCCATGCGATCGGGAAGAAGGTCGTCGAGGAGGCCGCCGAGGTGTGGATGGCCGCCGAGTACCAGAGCGACACGGACACAGCCGAGGAGATCTCCCAGCTCCTCTACCACCTGCAGGTCCTGATGCTGGCGAAGGGCCTGGCCCTCGAGGACGTGTACAAGCATCTGTGAGCGCCGGTGCCGTCCCCGCCCGTGAGGGCGGGGCGGGCACGCTGAGCGCGCTCCGCCGATCGCGTACACCCATCCCGAAGGAGGCACCCAGAGTGCTGCGAATCGCCGTCCCCAACAAGGGCTCTCTGTCGGAGCCCGCCTCCGCGATGCTCCGTGAGGCGGGCTACCGCCAGCGTCGCGACACCCGCGAGCTCGTGCTCGCCGACCCCGAGAACGACGCCGAGTTCTTCTTCCTGCGCCCGCGTGACGTGGCCGTCTACGTCGGCACAGGCACGGTCGACGTGGGCATCACCGGCCGTGACCTGATGCTCGACTCCGGCGCCGCCGCCATGGAGCACCTCTCCCTCGGCTTCGCGCGCTCCACGTTCCGGTTCGCGGCGCCCACCGGCAGCGTCACCGAGGTGGGACAGATCGCCGGGCTGCGCGTCGCGTCGTCGTACACCACGCTCGTGGCCGAGCACCTTGCGAAGCAGGGCGTCGAGCCCGCCGCCATCGTGCACCTCGACGGGGCCGTGGAGTCGTCCGTGCAGCTCGGCGTCGCCGACGTCATCGCGGACGTGGTGGAGACCGGAACGACGCTGCGTGCGGCGGGCCTGGAGGTGTTCGGCGACCCGATCCTGCGGTCCGAGGCCGTGCTGATCCGCCGCGGGGACGCGGAGCCGCCGGCCGGCCTGGAGATCCTGACCCGCCGCCTGCAGGGCGTGAAGACCGCGCGCGAGTACGTGCTCATGGACTACGACGTGCCCGTGGCGCTGGTGGACGCGGCCGTCGCCGTGACGCCCGGGCTCGAGTCCCCGACGGTCTCGCCGCTGCACGACAGGGAGTGGGCGGCCGTGCGCGTCATGGTGCCGCGCAGCCAGACCAACCGCGTCATGGACGCGCTGTACGACGTCGGCGCGCGGGCGATCATCGTGACCTCCATCCACGCGTCACGGATCTGAGGACCTACGCTCCGAAGCAGCAGCGCTGACGCGGCAGACCAGCTGGCGTAGCAGACCAGGAGGGCGCGATGACCGGCCAGGCGGACCGCTCGGAGGTCCCGGCGGAGGACCTCACCCGCTTCCGGACGTTCCGCGGCCGCTGGGCCACGCCCATCGCCTACGGTCTCGCGCTGCTCCTCGCCGGCGGGTCCGCGTTCATCGCGCTGACGGCGCAGGGGCCCGGGTCCGCGAGCGCCGCGAACCGGGTGTCGATCATCGTGTTCGGCCTGCTGTGCGCAGTGATCGCGTGGCGGTTCGGCGCGGTCCGCGCCGTCCCGGACGTCGCAGGCCTGACGGTCGTCAACTATGTCCGACGCCGGAAGCTCGCCTGGGCGGAGATCGTCGCGGTCCGCTTCGGGTACGGCGACCCGTGGGTGCGCCTCGACCTGGCGGACGGTGACGTCCTGGCGGTGATGGGCATCCAGCGGGCCGACGGGGAGCACGGCATGGAAGAGGCCCGGCGCCTCGCCCGGCTCGTGAAGGAGCTGGGCGAGGCGCCGGACCATGAGCTGAGCTAGAGGCTCAGAGGGCCGAGGCTCAGCGTGGCATGACTCAGCGGTGGCGGGCCGTGCGGTCGGCCGAGCGGGCCTCCCAGTGCGCCGGGCCGCGGGCCGAGCGCGGACGCTCGCTGTCGCGGTACCCGCCGCGGTCACCGCGGTCGCCGCGGTCCCCACGAGGGGCACGGTCGGGGGCGCCGCCGTCGACGGCGATGCGCAGGGCGCGGCCGGAGACCCGGGCGCGGGACAGGCGGTCGAGCGTCGCGGCGTCGAGCGGGGCGCTGATGTCGACGAGGGAGAACGTGGCGAAGATGTCGATCTTGCCGACGTCGGACCCGTTCAGGCCGCCCTCGTTCGTCAGGGCGCCGACGATACCGCCGGGGTTGACGCCGTCCGTGTGGCCGACGCTGACCCGGTAGCGGGTGCCCGACGCGGGGCGGCGGATGCCACGTGCCTCACCGTCGCGCGGGGCGCGGTGGGGACGGTCGCCGTACTCGGGACGCTCGCCCCGGCCCGCGACGCGGGTCTCGCGGCGGGCGGTGGCGGCGCGGGCCTCGGCCCGCTCGCGCTCGTACTCCTCCTGCTCCTCGCGCAGGCGAGGGCCGTCGTCGCCGACGAACAGTGCGGCGAGGGCCGCGCCGATGCCGACGGCGTCCTCGACCGTGGGCTCCCCGTCGGTGGCGTGCTCCGCGAGGTAGGCGCGGACCATGTCGGCGTACAGGTCGAGACGGCCGGCCGAGCGGCGGGTCGCGACGGCGTCGAGCATGCGCGCGACCTTGTAGGCCGACACGTCGCGGGGGGAGGGGATCTCCACCTCTTCGAGCTGCACGCGGATGGTGCGCTCGATGGACTTGAGCTTGCCGCGCTCGTGCGGGGTGACGAAGGTCAGCGCCTCGCCGGTGCGGCCGGCACGGCCCGTACGGCCGATGCGGTGCACGTAGGCCTCGGGCTCACCCGGGACGTCGAAGTTCACCACGAGGCCGATGCGCTCCACGTCGAGGCCGCGGGCGGCGACGTCGGTGGCGACGAGGACGTCGAGGGCGCCGGCACGGAGGCGCTCGACGATCTTCTCGCGGTCCTTCTGGGCGACGTCACCGGAGATGGTGGCGGCGGAGATGCCGCGCTCGAGCAGGGCGGAGCCGACCTCCTCGGCAGCGCCGCGGGTGCGGGTGAAGACGATCGCGGCGTCGGCGTCGGACGTCGCCAGGACGCGCGCGAGGGAGCCGACCTTGTGACGGAACGGCACGATGGCGTACGTCTGGCGCACCGACGTGACGGTGGAGGACTGGCGCGCGACGGCGATCTCGACCGGGTTCACCAGGTGGTGGTCTGCCACGCGGCGGATGGCCGGCGGCATCGTCGCGGAGAAGAGGGCGACCTGGCGGCGGGCCGGGGCCTTGCCGAAGATCTCCTCGACGTCCTCCGCGAAGCCCATGCGGAGCATCTCGTCGGCCTCGTCCAGGACGAGGAAGCGGATGTCGTCGAGGACCAGGGCGCCTCGCTCGATGTGGTCCTTGATGCGGCCGGGGGTGCCGACCACGACCTGCACGCCCTCACGCAGGGCGCGCTGCTGCGGGATGTAGGGGGAGCCGCCGTAGACGGGCAGCACCCGGACGCCCGGCAGGTGCGAGGCGAACGTCTCGATCGCCTCGGCGACCTGCATCGCGAGCTCGCGCGTCGGGGTCAGGACGAGCGCCTGCACCTGGCGCAGGCTCGGGTCGATCGCGGCGAGCAGCGGCAGGCCGAACGCGGCGGTCTTGCCGGTGCCGGTCTGCGCGACGCCGGTGATGTCACGCCCGCCGAGCAGGGCGGGGATCGCCTCCGCCTGGATGGCGGACGGCGTCTCGAAGCCGAGGTCGGAGACCGCGGCCTGCAGCGGAGCCGGCAGGGCGAGGTCGGCGAAGGAGGTCGCGGGCACGACGGGGGCAGAGCTGATGCTGGACATGCGGTATGAACACCGTTCGTCGGAGGTGAGGGAGTCCGAGCGGGACGCCCGTCACGGACGCCGGCCTGGTCGACTCTCCCGAACACACCTGCCCCGCTGCTACTTGCTGCGGGCTTGTCTCGCACATACACGCGGGAAGACGACGAACTCCAAGGTGCGCCCATCCTACGGCCGCGAGCCCCCGTGGCCCAGCGGGTTCTTGCGTGATGTGCGGCACGCCGGGGATGGCGGTGTGCAGGTTCCGTGTGCAGGTAGGCACTTCGCCTGGCGCGCCGTGCGGATCTGCAAGGGGCGCGCCGTAATATGGCGCGCACGGAAGACGTCGGTCGTGAGGCGGTGTGCGTGTCCACAGGGCAGGAGATCAGCTCCCGGGTCCTGACCGTGCCCAACGCGATCAGCCTGGTGCGCCTGGCGCTGGTGCCGGTGTTCGCCGTGCTCATCGTGGCGGGGCACGACGTGTGGGCGCTCGTGGTGCTCGCCGTGTCCGGCGCGACGGACTGGCTCGACGGGGTGCTGGCGCGGAGCCTGAACCAGGTGAGCCGGCTGGGCCAGACGCTCGACCCGCTGGCCGACCGTCTGTTCATCTTCGTGACGCTGCTCGGCCTGGCATGGCGCGAGGTGGTGCCGGTGTGGCTCGTGGCCGCGATCCTGGCGCGGGACCTGATGCTGGCCTTCCTGGTCCCCGTGCTGGCGCGGCACGGCTACGGCACCCTCTCGGTGAGCCTCGTGGGCAAGGCGGGGACCTTCGCCCTGCTGTACGCGTTCCCCCTGCTGCTCCTGGCGGAGATGCCGGGCTGGATCGGCGCCGTGGCGCACGTGGTGGGCTGGGCGTTCACCTGGTGGGGCGTGGGCCTGTACTGGCTGGCCGGCCTGCAGTACGTCGCCCAGACGCGGCGGCTGGCGGCCGCGGGGTGACGGGCATGAGCAGCGTGACGCCGCCGCGGCAGGGCCGTCCCGACGCCTCCATGACGCTCCTGATCGAGGCGATGGAGCGACCGCTCGACCCCGGGTACGCGCAGGCCGCGGCCCGGCGCGCGGCGGCCGGCGGGGCGGAGACCCGCGGCACCGCGAGCCTCGTCGTGATCCTGCTCGTCGGCGTCCTCCTCGGGGTCGTCACGGTCACCGCGGCCCGGCAGCTGCGAGCCCCGCAGTCCGACGTCGCCGAGGCCCGCGACCTGCTCGTGGAGCAGATCACGGAGCGCAGCACCGCCGTCGACCAGCTGATGCGCCGCTCCGTCGTGCTCGGCCTGGAGATCGACGCCCTCCAGCAGGCGGAGGGCGTGCCCGAGGAGGTCCGCGAGGCGGCCCGGCTGGACCGCCTCGCGAACGGCGCGGTCCCCGTGACGGGTCCCGGCATGGTCGTCTCGCTGACCGACGGCGGCGGCGGGCTCGTCGACCCGGAGGACATCGACCCTGAGTCGCGGGTACGCGACTCGGACGTGCAGACCGTCGTGAACGCCCTGTGGGCCGCGGGCGCGGAGGCGATCGCCGTCAACGGGGAGCGCCTGACCGCGCTCTCCGCGATCCGCAACGCGGGCGACGCGATCCTCGTCGATCTGCAGCCCCTCAACGGGCCGACCTACAGCGTGGAAGCGATCGGCGACCGGGAAACCCTGCAGGTGGAGTTCGCCCGATCGGCGGCGCCTGCCTACCTGCAGATGCTGGGCGCCACGTTCGGCATCCAGCAGAGCATCGTTCCGCAGAGCAGCATCACGCTCGACGGTGCGGGCTCGCAGACGCTGCGCATCGCGCGGGCGGTCCGGAGCACCGTCCCGAGTCCGAGCGCCGTGGCACCAAGCCCACTGCTGAGCGCCATCACGCCGGCACCGGAGGAGAATCAGGGATGATCGCAGTCGTCGGCCTCGTCATCGGGGTGGTCGCAGGGCTGGTGCTGCAGCCGACCGTGCCGGTGGTGCTGCAGCCCTACCTGCCGATCGCGGTGGTCGCCGCGCTCGACGCCCTCTTCGGTGGCTTGCGCGCCATGCTCGACGGCTTGTTCGACGACAAGGTGTTCCTCGTGTCGTTCCTGTCGAACGTGATCGTCGCCGGTTTCATCGTGTTCCTCGGCGACCAGCTCGGTGTCGGCAGCCAGCTCTCCACCGCCGTCGTGGTCGTGCTCGGCATCCGCATCTTCTCCAACGTGGCGTCGATCCGCCGCCACATCTTCAAGGCGTGATGACCCTCGCGGGAGGGCCGTCTCGGCGGCCTGCCTGCGGGAATGGGCTCTGACCTGCGGGAACGCTCCATGGGGGGCAGTGCGCGTCGTCCAGGCCGCGGCTCCGGGCTCGATGCCGGGACTCCCGCCGCCGCGAGAGCGTGCGATGACTTCCGAGCGGCCGGCCGGTCGGACACGGTATGGACCACGACGCCGCGGGTGGTTCGCAGCGCCGCGTCCAGGAGGCGATCGACTGCTTGCTTTCCGCCCGACGCCGAGGAGCACGATTGTGAACGACCCGGAGACCACACTCGACACCCGGTTCAGCGCCCCCGACGCAGAGCCGACCACGTGGCAGGCGACCCAGGCGGTGCTCGAGAACGCCCAGATCACCTGGTTGACCACCGTGCGTGCCGACGGCCGACCGCACGTCACCCCCCTCGTCGCCGTCTGGCTCGACGGGGCACTGCACTTCACCACGGGGCCGGAGGAGCAGAAGGCGGTCAACCTCGCGGCCAACCCGAACGTCGTCCTGACCACGGGCAGCGACACCTGGGACGAGGGTCTGGACGTCGTGGTCGAGGGCGAGGCCAGGAGGGTCACCGCCCGGGAGGCGCTGGAGCGGCTCGCTGCGGCGTGGCGCACCAAGTGGGACGGTCAGTGGCAGTACGAGGTCGGCGACGGCGCCTTCCGCAACGACATCGGCGGGCCTGCGCTCGTGTTCGCCGTGGATCCGGCCAAGGTGCTGGCCTTCGGCAAGGGCAGGTTCAGCCAGACCCGCCACGTGCCGCGGTAGTTGCAGGGGCCGGACCAGCCGGTGCGGGCGAGCACGTCCGCGCTGCGGTCGACAGGTGCGAGACCGAGGTGCCAGCGCGTGCCGCGGCTGGCGAGGATCTCTTCGACGTGCCACCGCGCCGTTGCGTCGGGGTCCTCGACCGAAGAACCAGCGGCGGCGAGTCCCGGCCAGGGGCTGTCATGCGGTAGCCGTCGTCCCCCTCCTCGTCATCGTCCTCGTCCCCGCTCGGCTCATTGATCCCGTCCCACAGGCCGGCGAGCGTGTTGTCGGCGTCGTGCCGGTCGATGGCTTCGGGCGGTCTGGGGAGCATCCAGTAGTCCGCGAGGGAGTCGTCGGACTCGGCGCCGATCAGGATCGGCCAGAGACCAGTCCGCCGACGCTGATCCCACAGAGACGACCAGGCGGCAGTGGTTGCCGCGCTTGCCGGCTTCTTACGAGCCCGGCCCGTCGGCCGCCACGGCCAGCGAGTCGAGCATGCGCGCCATGCCGAACTCCCAGGCGTGGGCGGGACTGGAGGGTGCGTTCATCGCCTCGCCGGCGGCGCTGCCGACCCGCTGGGCGAGCGTGTGCGTGTCCCCGAGGTATTCCGCGAGTCGCTCGGCCCACCGCGCCCAGGTCTGCGGCATCTCGGCAGCCCGAGGGCGAGGCCGCTGCGCCCGGGCGGCGGCGCGGGCGAAGTCGAGCACGAAGGTGAGTGCGGCGTCGCGGGCGACGTCGTCCAGGAGTAGCGGGTCCAGCGCGTGCAGCTCGTGGTCGTACTTCGCGATGGCGCCGGGACCGAACGCCGTTCGATCGTCGTCGACCTCCAGCAGCCATGGGTGGTGGAGGTGGAGGGCGAGGTTCGCTTCGGCGACCCGGCGCACGCGGGTGCGCCAGTGGGCGTTCCCGTGGGCGGGCAGCGGCATCCGCGCGTACGTGGCGTCGGCCATCAGGACGAGTAGGTCGTCGCGGCTGTTCACGTGTGTGTAGACGGACATCGCCGATACGCCGAGGGACTCGCCGAGGCGCCGGACCGTGACGGCGGCGAGGCCTTCGGCGTCGGCCAGCGTGACGGCGGCATCGACCACGGCGCCCGTCGTGACGCGCGACCGGGGCCCGCGCGCGCCGCCCTGTGGGGCGGCCGGGTGGTCGCGCCAGAGCAGGTCGATCAGCTCGCGAGGCATGGGTCTCCGGAGTCAGGATGGCGGGCCGGGAACATTCTTCAACGATCTTACGTTGTACGCCGTACAAGGTTCTGATCATTGAGGAGTCAGCTTGAAAGTGACCGCTACGGCACTGTCCCTCAACGTGCCCGACGTCGCCGCGTCGGCCGAGTTCGCCAAGCAGCACCTCGGGTTCACCGAGGCCATGTCCGACGACGGTTTCGTGTCCCTCGAGCACCCGACGGCCGGCGTCAACGTCATCTTCCTGCGGGTCGGTCTGGGGACCTTCAAGCCCGCGCGCATCGCGGGCCCGGCGGGCCAGGGGATGCTCATCGCGTTCGTCGTGGACGACCTCGACACCGAGTTCGCCCGCATCTCCGCCGCAGGAGCGGAAGTCGTCACGCCGCCCGAGACCGAGCCCTGGGGCGAGCGCTACTGCCAGTTCGCCGACCCCAGCGGGATCGTGTGGCAGCTCGTCCAGTGGGTCTGATCCCGACCTCGAAGAGGGAAAGGCGGCACCCGGGGAGCGCCATGTGGACCGGTGTCGCCCACCCGTGAGCCCAGCCGGACCACCGGCTCACCCGCATCCCGATCGGCGGGCCGTCCGGCTGGTGCTCGCGATACTGCGGGTACCGCGCGGCGAGCGCGTTCAGCGCTGCCGCGCGGGGCTCGCCGTCGTGCTCGACGACGGCGACGCCGTCGGCCCGCACCCACCAGAGGCGGGCCCAGTCGTCGTCGTACCGGTCCGCGAGGAGTGCGGCCCGCGCGTTCTCCGCGAGGTTGACTCGAACCGGCGAAACGCCCTCAACTCGCCACCTCGAACGATGCAAAACGATTAGGTCACTCCCTGAGGCTTGACTCGAACGGTGCGCGCGCTACCGTAAACCGGACATTATATCGTTTCATAGGAGCCAGATCGGAGTCTCAGCGACGAGGCGACCAGCCCTTCTGCGGGGCCCAGGCCGGAGGAGTGCGGCGCACTCTGATCCGGCGAATCGAGACCGGTCGCTGGGAGCCGACGGACTCCGAATATCCCGATCGAAGGAGCCTGCCTTGCGCTCTCCCTCCTCCCGGCGGTGGAATCGCTGGCGATGGATTGCTGCCTCTCTCGGCGCGATCCTCGTCGCGGCGGTTCTGCCCGGATTCACCTCCACGGCCACGGCGGCCGTCAACCCCGGCACCTGGTACGTGATCGCCAACGAGCACTCCGGGCTCGCGGTCGACATCGAGGGCCGTTCGACGGCGAACGGGGCCCAAGCGCTGCTGTGGAGCCGCACCGATGCGGCCAACCAGCAGTTCCGATTCGTCGACGCCGGAGGCGGGTACTACCGCATCGAAGCCCGGCACAGCGGTCAGGTGCTCGATGTCAACGCGAAGAGCACCGCGAACGGCGCCGACATCGTCCAGTGGCCGAGCAACGGCGGCACCAACCAGCAGTGGCAGCTCAACGAGCAGTCCGATGGCTCCTACGAGATCGTCAACCGCAACTCCGGCAAGGCCCTCGACAACTGGGAATGGTCGACCGAGCCGGGCAGCCGCGTCTCGCAGTACGACCGCAACGGCTCGGCCGTGCAGCGCTGGCGGCTGATCCCCCTCGGCGCAGACGGCGGCGGTCAGACCGGTGACGGCTCGGTCGTGGACCGGAACCTCCAGTATTACGGCCGCTGGGCCGCCGACGGCTCCTGGCGCACCATGGGCTGGGCCGGCGGCTACGTCGAGGCTGCCTTCACCGGCTCCACGATCGGCGTCCGGCTGCGGAGCACCATCGACCTGTACTACTCGGTCGACGGCGCGCCCGAGCAATGGAGGCGGAGCGCCTCGGGGAACATCACCATCGCCTCGGGCCTCGGCGCCGGCACCCACACCATCCGCATCGGGTTCCGCGAGCGGGCCGGGTCTTACACCGGTGACCCGGCGTTCGCCGGGTTCATCATGGCCTCGGGCGGCTCGACGACGTCGATCGCACGCCCGGCGAACTTCATCGAGTTCATCGGCGACTCGATCACCGTGGGCCAGCCCAACGGGAACCGGCCCTTCACGGCCTACCCGTACCTGGTCGGCGAGGCCCTCGGCGCCGGCCACACGCAGGTCGCCCAGGGTGGGGCCTGCCTGGTCAGCACCTCGGACGGCTGCTACGGGATGATGGACTGGTTCCGCCGCTCGTCGGCCTGGGTGAGCCAGGACGACTGGAGCTTCTCGACGTACCAGGCCACCGCCGTCGTGATCAACCTGGGCACCAACGACGTCGGGCACGGTGTCTCCACCACCGACTTCCAGCGGAACTACGTCGTGATGCTGGAGCGCGTGCGCCAGGCCTACCCGAACGCCGAGATCTTCGCGATGGGTGTCTTCAGGAACCGGTACGTGACCGAGACGCGGAACGCGGTCCAGGCGCGCGTCGCCGCCGGGGACACCCGGGTCCACTTCGTCGACACGAGCGGCTGGGTCGACCCGGCAACTGACACCAGCGACAACGTCCACCCGACCGACGCCGGACATCAGAAGATCGCCAACCTGCTGACTCCGATCATCGACCGATACATCTAGTACAGAGCGCGATTCCTCCTGGTGGGGCGCGGCGATGGCGCCGAGGCCCACCACCCCACACCGGGAGCACAGATGCGCCCACCCCCAAACCCAGGGCGACCAGGCCCCGCCCA
>NZ_JAKGSG010000024.1 GCF_021568775.1 Antribacter soli
CTACCTCTCCCTCGTCCTTCCGCGCGGCGGGGGGGGGGGGGGGGCCGCGCCCCCCCCCCCCCCCCCCCACCACCACACACCTGGAGCACAGATGCGCACTCCCGAATCCACTGGCCTCCTCGGCGCCGACCTCTCCCGCCGGACCCTCTTCGGCCTCGCTGGCGGGGTCGCTGCCGCGGCCGGCGGCCTCCTCACCGCGTCCCCGGCGCACGCGGCGTTCCGGACCGGCACCTGGTACGTCCTCCAGTCACGCCACTCCGGCCTGGTCCTCGACATCCAAGGGAGGTCGACCTCGACGGGCGCGATGCTGGTGCAGTGGAACCGCACCGACGCGACCAACCAGCAGTTCCGCTTCGTCGACGCCGGCGGCGGCTACTACACGATCCAGGCCCGCCACTCGAACCTGGTGCTCGACGTCTACGCCAAGGCCACCGCGAACGGTGCCGACATCGTCCAGTGGAGCCCCACCGGCGGCGCCAACCAGCAGTGGCAGATCGTCGACGACGGCACCTACCTGCGCTTCGTCAACCGCAACTCCGGCAAGGCCCTCGATGTGTGGGAATGGTCGACCACCCCCGGAGACCGCATCTCGCAGTACGACTCCAACGGCGGCACCAACCAGCAGTGGCGGCCCCTCCCCGTGGGTGCGCCGCCGGCGGACGGGACGCCGACGATCTACATCGCCTCGGACTCGACCGCCCAGACCTACAACTCCGGGTACTACCCGCAGATGGGTTGGGGCCAGAAGCTCGCGAACTACGTCGACGCGAGCACAACCGTGGCCAACCACGCCATCGGCGGGCGCTCGTCGCGCTCGTTCATCGAGCAGGGGCGCCTGGACACGATCCTCAACGCGATCCAGCCGGGCGACTACCTGTTCGTCCAGTTCGGACACAACGACGCCAGCGTGGGCAACCCGGAGCGGTACACCTCGCCCGACGACTACAAGCGGTACCTGCGCGACAACTACATGGCCGGAGCTACCGCACGCCGTGCCACACCCGTCCTGATCACCCCGGTCTCACGGCGCGACTACGACTCGAACGGCCAGTTCCGGGTCTCGTTCCCCGACTACGTCAACAAGGTGCACGAACTGGTCGCTGAGACCGGCGTCGCGATGATCGACCTGTCGGCACGCTCGCGGGCCTACCTCAACTCGATCGGTCCCGAGGCGGCCAAGGGCGTCTTCCTCCACCTGAGCGCTGGCCAGTACCCGGCCTTCCCCGACGGGGTCGCCGACAACACGCACTTCCAGGAGTACGGAGCCGAACAGATCGCGCGCATCGTCTCCGAAGGCACGGCCGCCCTTCCCCTGCCGATCGCGGACCATGTCCGGTAGTGCCCGAGCCCCGGTGCGCGCCGGCGGCAGGTGGGAAGACCGGTGGCCGACTTCGGGTTCTATCAAGTGCCGGGCGGTCGGAACTTTCCGATGCCGACTCGTCGCATGGCCCGTCCAGCGCTCGGCGAAGGGAGAGCCACCGTGAAGGGTGATCGTGTCGAGGTCGTCATCGACGCCGGTGGAGCGACCCGAACCTACGAAGTCGAAGCTACCCGCGCCGGTCGACGGGTCGAAGTGACGCACGGCCGTGGCATCGTCGAGGTCACCGAGCTCACCCGCGGCGGGACGCCGGTCCGCACGGCCCGATTCATGGCCGCGCGGGTCCTCGCTCTGGTCGAGCACCCCGCGCCCCGACCCGCCCAGCAGGACGACGCCCGCGTGACACACCTTCCGCGCCCGGCCTGACCGCCGGCGCGGGCCAGTACGACGCCCTGAGCTACCAAGCACTCGCATTCGCTTCCTACATCCGAGACGATCCGCCTGAGTCACCGTTGCACCCGCTCGACGAGGTCGTCTCGACCCTCGCAACGATCGACCAGATCCGCAGTCGGCTGACGGCGGACGAGCCCCCACGGTCGTCCACAGCAAGGACGGGGTAGAAGATGGCGGACTACGGCCACGACCTGCTGTTCGGAAGCTTCCTCACCCCGCGGCATGACGCGATTCCCCGGCTCGTCCATACGGCGCAGGAAGCCGAACGCGTGGGGCTCGACCTTGTCAGCGGGGGCAGGATGGAGCTCGCGCTCGGCGCCGGCGGGTACTGGGACGCGATCTCGGCCTACGGGGGCACCCGCCTGACGCCTGGTCAGTCACTCGCGGCCCTGTCGGAGGCGATCGACATCATCCGGGCGTTGTGGGACGTCTCCGACAGGTCGATGGTGAACATCCAGGGGGAGCACTATCGCGTCGTCGGTGCCAAGCGAGGCCCGGCCCCAGCGCATCCCATCCCGATCTGGGTCGGCGGATACAAGCCGCGCATGCTCAGGCTGATCGGCGCGAAGGCAGACGGCTGGCTGCCCAGCATCTGGAACAACAGCCTCGACGCTGTCCCCGCTGATAACGGCGAGATCGACGACGCGGCTCGAGCGGCAGGGCGCGACCCGAAGGAGATCCGTCGCTTGGTCAACGTCCAGGGAAAGCTGACCTCGAGTCCGCGGGGGCTGCTCGTCGGCCCTCCGGACATGTGGGTCGACCAGCTTGCCATGATGGCCATGGAGCACGGCTTCTCAGCCTTCATCCTTGCGGGTGACGACACGAGCGCGTACGACGTCATCGGTCAGGAGATCGTGCCCGCGGTCCGCGAGATCGTCGCCCAGGAGCGCGCGGCCCGGTGATGGACGGCCGCCCGGCCCCGACGGCGGTACGGCGACCGGCGCTCCTGGAATCATCAGCCGCCAGCCAGGCCCGATGCGATGGGGCCGGGTGAGCCGCTACCAGAGGATGTGTCGCAGGGGAGTGGGGGAGCGGGCGGCCCTCAACGAGGCGCGGCTCAGGCGATGCCTTCAGCGGCGAGCGCATCGGTGAGCAGCGCGACGAGGGCTTCGAGCTGAACGTCCGTGGATGATGCGACGTCCTCGTCACCTGCCCCGTCCAGTGCCCTGGCGGCCAGCCCGGACTTGCTGTCGATCAGTTCGGCGATCTTGGAGTCGATGGTCTGGGCGGCGATGATCCGCCAAGCGGTGACGGGCTCAGCCTGGCCGATCCGGTGGATCCGGTCGATGGCCTGGGTCTGCTCGGCGTAGGTCCAAGACAGCTCGGCCAGTACCAGGTTGGAGGCCACCTGAAGGTTCAGCCCCACTCCTGCGGCCGTCAGTGAGCACACCACGATCGACACGTCGGGGTCGTTGACGAACGCGGCGATGTTCTTCTCGCGCGCCTTGGGCGTCTGGTCGCCGCGGATCGAGGCATAGCCGATGCCGCGATCGGCGAAGGTCTGCTCGGCCTGATCCATCACGTCGACGTGCTTGGCGAAGAACACCACCTTGCCGACGTTGCGGGCCAGCTGCGCGGCGTAGTCGGCGGCCAGTCCGGCCTTGGCCTGGCCGATCCGGCGGACCATCGTGAACACGTTCTCGCCACCGGCCCGCGAGCTCGAGTCCTTCAGCTCCGCCGCCGCCACCCGGCGCGCGAGGTCGAGGTCGACCCCGTCCACGACGACGTCGTCGGCGCGCGCCTCCACGACGGACCGGTAGCGACTGACCAGACGGCGGGCGAGCGCAGCCTCGGCGGCACGGATCGAGCGGCCTACAGCGCCATCGAGCTCGACCGGCAGGTCCGCCACCCGGCGGGCCGGGATGTCGGCGACCACGTCGGCCTTGCGGCGGCGCACGATGCCCATGTCGATCACGCTGGCCCGGGCTGCGGCGTAGAACCCCGGGTCGGCCGGGGTGAGCCCGGTGCCCTCGAGGGCGGTCAACAACGCGCCGAGCGGCAACGCGTCGTCGATCCAGCCGAGGTACTGCCAGATTGCCCGGAAGTCCTCGATGTCGTTGATCAGCGGGGTGCCGGTGAGCGCCATCAGGAGCGGCCGGGCGGTTCGGGCGCGGATTCGCTCGGAGATGGCAAGCACGTGCTGGGAACGCTGGGAGCTCTTGTTCTTGATGAAGTGCGCCTCGTCGACGACCATGCCGCGGAAGCCGAGGTCGCCGAGCCAGCCGACGTGCCGGTCCAGGAGCTCGTAGTTCACGATCACGACGTCCGCGAACCCGTCGACCCGCTCGCCGTCGCCATGGACCACCGTCGCCCGACGCTGCGGCGTCCACATCCCGACCTCGTGCGCCCAGTTCGTCTTCACCACGTTGGGCACCACGACCAGCAGCGGGTAGGCGTCGGCCACTTGGGCGGCGAGCAGTGCCTGGGCGGTCTTGCCGAGCCCGGGCTCGTCGGCGAGCAGGAAGGTGCGATGCCCGCGGGCCGTGGCCTCGACGACCTGCGCCTGGTGCGGCATCAGCTTCCGGCCGTGGGGAGCGGACACCGAGCGGGCCTCGGGCAGCGGCATGCAGGCGGGTGCGCCGGGGTCGGCGTACTCGAAGGACCGGAAGAGCGGCTCGAGCAGCTCCCAGCCGGCCAGTCGGCGGGCCCGCGGAGCCAGCCGCTCGGCCGCGGCCTCGAAGTCCGGGGCGAGGAACGGGTTCGCCAGCTGGCGCGAGATCACCGAGCGGGGCACCACCCGCTTCTCAGCACCGGGCACCGGCGCGGCCGGCGCGGCCGGCGGGGGCTCCTCGGGCGGCTCCAGTCCGCCGGCGCGCATCACGGTCGCCATGAAGGCGCGCGCCGCGTCGGAGACCCGGGCATCCTCGGCGAGCAGCTCGAGCAGCGAGGTGTCCCGGGCAGCGATCCTCGCCAGCAGCGTCGCCACCCCGTCGAGCCGCTTGAGCTGCTGGGTCCGCTGGGACTCGCTCAGGGCGCCGTCGGCCCTTACCCGGGCCCGCTCCTCCCGCATGAGCAGCCCGACGACCTGGAACTTCGTGCGCACCGCCGGGCGCGTCGGCGGTCGCTGCACGGCGCCGTCGACATCGCGGGCGACCTCCGCGAGCACGGGGATGATCCCCTGCTCGGCGGCCCGCGGGGCGCGGCGGCGCTGGGCGCCGGACTCAGCCCGCGCGCGACCGGACCGGCGTTGGCCTGGTCGTGCCACATCTCCTCCTTCGCTGCATCCGTACCACGACTGCGGCGCAGCGCGCCGTGCCGCACCCGCGGCCCCTGGACCGGTCGAACGTCGGACAACCGGCCCGTGAGCCAGGCAGCCCGGGCCAGGGCGCTCCGATCGTCAGCCGGTCACCGCGCAGCGTCCCCGGCTGCGCCGCCCGCGGCCCCGTGCTCACGCCGATCGTGACACGCCGCTGGGCATCTCCGTGAACCACCGCCGGGCACGGTCGTGACCCTGCTTGATCGCCGGAGAACCTGCAGTCTACCGCCGGACACCACTGCCCACCGGGCATGGTGGGAAGGCTGCGCATACGCGACATTTAGGCGCTATCGTCCCTCCAGTCTGAGAAGCCTTGCCCTGGCCGATCGTGGAAGAGATATATGACCAATCCGGCTGCGAGTGACCCCGGCCCGGCGTCGACGATGTCGCAGTTAGGTCTGTCGCCGATGCACCTGTACGACCCTGTGCACGTCCCGCTGCTTGCTGATGTGCTTTCAGCACGCGACGTCGATGCCGCCTGGTCCGGGCTGCGTGAGCGATGGGGAGACGTTGCCCCGGTCGATCTGGGGTCCGGCGCGCGCGCCTGGCTGGTGACGGGGTATCAGACCATCGTCATGCTCGTCCGGGACTCCGGCATGGTCACGACCGAGACCCATGCCTGGAACGGTGAGCCGCATGGGCCGTTGCCCGCATCCTTGCGGTCGTCGTTCCGGCCACGGGCCGGGGAGACGGTGGTGACGGCGCCCGGGCCTGTTCATGCTCGGCTGCGCGTCCCGCTGGACGAGGTCCTCGAAGCGGTTGATGCGGCCGAGGTCGGCCGGGTCGCTCGGGTCGTGTGCGAGGAGCTGGTCGACCGGCTGGGCAGCCTGGACAGGGCAGACCTGATGCGGGAGTACGCGGCGCCGGTGGCTCACCTCGCTTTCGGCACGGTTCTCGGCCTGGGCCCTGAGACCGGCCGCCAGGTGTTCGAGCTCGCCGACGCTCTGGCGGCCGGGGAGGGGGATGCCTCGAGTCTCGATGAGCTGAGCTTCCTGCTCGGCGGGCAGGTGATGGGCCGCGATGCGGGCGGCGGCCTCACGCCGGTCGGCCTGCTCGCGCAGCATCGCGCCTACGAGGGAACCGACGAGGCGGTGCTCGGCATGCTGTCTCTGGCGACCGGCGCGAGCCTGGGCCTTCAGGCGTGGCTGGGCCGGGCCCTGCTCCTCGCCGTGACTGACGAACGGTTCTTCCACCGGCTGGCCGGCGGGCGACTCGGGACCGACGAGGCGCTCGACGAGGTCTTGTGGGACGCGTCACCGGTGACCGCGCTGGCGCCCCGGTTCGCCGTCACGGAGGGGCCCCTGTTCGGTGAGGACACGTACGTCGAGCGCGGGGATGCGGTCCTCCTGGCGGTCGGGGCGGTCGCCTCGGATCCGAGGATCCGTGGCGAGGGCGCGTGGGACGGGCTCGGCAACCGAGCCCATCTCGCGTGGGGTGCGGGCTCGCACAGGTGCCCCGCACCGGGGCAGGCCCGGCTGATCGTCCGGACCGCCGTCGAGACGCTGCTTCGCCGGGTGGAACCCGTGCTCGCGATCAGCGTCGAGGAGATCCGCTGGGCCCCCGACTTCCGCTTCCGCCGTCCGGATTCGCTGCCGGTCACCTTCCGTCCCACCGGCCCGGGAGGCTGACGTCACCGTCCGGGACCCTGCCGCAGAACGGCCAGGTCGGCCTTCCCCACCTGCCACCCCTGCTGGTCCGTCATGCGCGAATGAGCGTAGTGATCGCAGTACAACAGAGGAGAACCTGTGAGTCGCACACCCCGCACCACCCGCGCGCTGAACACCGTGCTCGCCCCAGTCATCAAGGGCTATGAGGATCCTGCCCGATCCTGGGCGAAGGCTGTCGCGCAGGTCGAGAAGAAGGCAGGAGCCCAGGACCGCCAGTTCGCCGACGACCTCGGCATGATCGTCCAGGGAGCGGCCGAGATCTCCCGGCTGTCGCCGCTCGGCTGGTTCCTGATCATCAGCGACGTCAAGGAGAAGTACGCCAACCGGCTGCGGGTCAACCGCGTGCTGTCCGAGCACCCGCAGATCACCGACGAACCGATCACCGCACCGGTGATCGTGTGCGGGCTGCCGCGCACTGCGACGACCCTGGCCCACCGGGTCCTGTCCGCCTCGCCCGACCACCGCGCCCCGCTGACGTGGGAAATGATGCACACCGGCCTGAACGACCCGCAGACGGCCCGGAAGGTGATCAAGCAGCTCGAGCAGAGTGCGGGCATGATGGAGCGCTTCGCGCCCGACATCCCGCACATCCACCCGATCCACATCGACCGTCCCGAAGAGTCGATGATCTTCATGCCGCACGGGAGCTACTGGGAGATCCTGCACGGCCTGATGCCGACCTACAGCGCGTGGCTGGCCGAGCGCGACGTGACGGGTGACTACGAGTACCTGAAGCTGGGGCTGCAGGTACTCCAGCACGGGCGGGAGCGTAAGCGGTGGGTCTTGAAGTACCCGGCGCACCTGGGCGACATGGACATGGTCAAGAAGGTCTTCCCGGACGCCACGTTCGTGTGGACCCACCGTGACCCCACCACGGTCATCGGCTCGTTCTGCAGTCTCATGGAGACCTTCTGGGGGATGTACCAGCACGACGCCGACCGCCAGGCGATCGGACGGTTCGCCCTGGCACACCTGGTCACCCAGGTCGAGCGCGGCCTGGAGCTGCGCCGGCACCTGCCGCCGTCGTCGATCGTGGACGTGCCCTACCACAAGCTCAGCGCCGACCCGTTCACGGAGGTTCCCCGGCTGTACTCGGCGATCGGAGCCACCTGGACCGCCCGCGACCATGAGAACCTGGCCGCGGTGATCGCCAAGCCGAAGGGCACCCCCTCCCACCAGTACGACCTGTCTCGCTACCTGGACCCCGCCGAGGTCGAGGAAACGTTCGCGCCGTACAACCGCCTGCTGGACCGTCTCGACCTGCGCGACGCCGAGCCGGCCGTGGAGCTGTGACGGTTCGGTGGTGAACGGGTCGGTGCCGCTGGCACCAACGATGCATGGTGACTGCCACGTCCGCGGCACCGACCCGAGCCCTCTGGTCGTACGGGTGAGTCTGGCAGCCCAGGACCACGGCCGGTCCACCCCGCGGGTCGCACTCGCGTGTCCCTGACCTGTGCACTTGATACGGTGCGCGCATGCCCGGCCCCGAGGAGAAAGCGCCCGCGGTGAAGACCGACGACGACACCCGGCCCCGCGCGGCAGTGCCCGGGGCCGCCGTCGACCAGGGCTTCGCGCCGCCGCCGCCTCCTCCTCCGCCGCCGCCGTCTGTGGAACTGCCGGGCGAGCCGAGCGAGCCGGAAGGCTCGGACGAGCCGCCCATCGCTGCGCCCGGCCCGGTGCCCGCGCCCGAGCTACAGGCCGGGCTCGCGCCGTTGCCTGTGCGACCCGTTCGCCGCTTCCCCGCATCCGGCGAGAAGATCGGCCGCTTCACGCTGGGCGAGGTGCTCGGGCACGGCGGGTTCGCGCACGTTTACCGCGCCACCGGCGAGGACGGCTCAGAGGTTGCCCTCAAGGTGCTGACGGGGCTGCAGGACGGCGCCCGCGAGCGGTTCGAGCAGGAAGCGCAACTTCTGGAGAAGGTGGGCGGGCGCGGATTCCCAGAGTTCGTGCAGGGCGGCCTTGACGAGACCCAGCCGTGGTTCGCCATGGAGCTCGTAGGCGGCAGCACGCTGCGCGACCACGTGCGCGCGGCAGGGCCGCTGGACGCGCACCGTGCACTGCGGCTGGCCGACCAGCTCGCGTCCGCGCTGCTCGTGCTGCAGGAGCAGCGCTGCCTGCACCGCGACCTGAAGCCCGCGAACGTCATGGTCGACGGCGACCGCGCGGTCCTCATCGACCTCGGCATCGCCAAGGTGTTCGACGCTGCGACGTCGACCCAGCCGGTCGGGACACTGTCGTACATGGCCCCGGAGCTGTTCGCCCGGCGCGTGCACCCGCGGTCGGACGTGTATTCCCTGGGACTCCTTCTGGTCTTCGCGAGCACCGGCAACCTGCCGCCCGACCTCAACTTCCTCGGCCGCGACCTGGAGGCCGAGGACCTGGTCGAGGAGATGCCGGGCGAAGCGCGGTCGGCCGTCACGCCGTCGGAACCACCCGTCATCGACAAGCATCTGCGCTGGCTGATCCTGTCGATGACCCGGTACCAGCCGAACCATCGCCCGGCGCTGGAGAACATCGCGCGGGTGCTCCGTGCCCGGCTCGCCGGCGAGGCCGCCGACAACACCCTGCTACTGACGGAGCGGGTCGCGGACGACGGCGCCACGGCGGCCGAGCAGTCCTTGGGCCCGGTCGCAGGGCTGGCCACCACTGTCGGTCTGCCGGCCCACGCCCAGCGAGCCACGAAGGTCATGGCGCCCCGGCCCGGCGCGGAGGCCGACGTCGCCGCGGCCCGGGCCCGGGAGCCTTGGCACGCCCTGGTCTACGACGCCGCGCTGATGAGTGTGCTCTGCGAGGTGCACGGCGACGGGTTCGACGGCGCCGCGGAGCAGGTCATCGCCGACCATGTGGCGAGTATCGGCGCTCACGTCGCGGACGGCCGCACCCCGGCAGAGATCAAGGACTGGATCTGGCAGGCGATGCGCTGGCGGGCCGCCACTCCTCCGGACGGGCACACGGACACCCTGCGCGGCTGGCGGACCTACCGGAACCCGAAGCAGGTCGCGCCGACCGAGGTGGCGCGGTCCGCCGACCGCGACGAGCGGGCGCTCCGGCTGACGCAGGTCATGCGCGCCCCAGACGTCGCCGCCACGCAGGTGACACGACCGACGCCACCGACGTACCACCCGCGCAAGAGTCCCGTGAAGCACCTCGGGCCGGCGCCTCAGCCGCCGTCGGTCCAGCCGCGCAACGCCGCGGCGGCGGGCGGTGGGACGCGGCCCCGGCCCGCGGCACCGGTTGCCGGACCGCCCGCGGCCGCGCCCCTGCGGCGCGGGACCCTGCAGCCACCCTCCGGGTCGAGCCGGCCCACGACGGACGCCTATGCGCCGTCGTCGGCAGTCGCCACTGCAGCGCGTCGTCGACCCCGGCCGGCGCGTGCCGGCGGTGTCCTCCTGCGCCTGGTGCCACGTCTGCTGCTGCTCGCGGCGGTGCTGCGCATGGTCCTGCTGGCACCTGTGGGGTCGCTGCAGCGGAACGAGCCGATGCTCGGCATGCCGCCGGAGATCCTGAAAGCGCTGCACTACCCGCCCGACCTTGCGGGGAGGATCGAGGGGCCCTTGCTCGCGCTGGCCGCGCTCGTCGTGGCCGGCCTGCTGCGAGCAGCAGGGCACAGGATGCTCGTGTGGCTCTACACCGTCGCGGCGTTCGGGACGATCGCGGCCGCGGTGGTCCTGACCTGAGACTGAGTGTCCACGGCGGCCAGCTGTCTGACTCGTCCATCAGCCACCAGGTCGCCGCAAGTGCCGCCGGGTCGCGCCTCGATCGTGGCGACGTCGGTCTCGGTTCGGGTGCGGCTTCATCCAGCCGGGGCTGCTCGTCGGGTCAGCGCGGCAGGGTTTCGACCGTCTCGCGGTGGTCCGGGACGCCTTGCGTGACATCTCGGTGCTGGTCGGTGCCGTGGCGCCACGCCCGGTAGCCACGAAAGGCCATCGGGAGGCCGCGGCCGGTGAGCAGGTCGGGGGAGTCCATGACCTGGATGTGCACGTGGGGTTGGGTGGAGTTCCCGGAGTTGCCGCACTGGGCGACCTCCTGACCCAGGGTGACCTGGTCTCCGGGCCGTACCCGAAGGGAGCCGGCGCGCAGGTGGGCCATGGCCACGTAGGGTCCGTCCTGGTCGAGCTCGAGGATCAGATGGTTGCCGACGATGGCGTCCAGCCCCTGGCGCAGCCGTGCACCCTGGGTGAGGAGATACGGCAGCGCGGTGGCCGGCGAGCGCCGGGCGAGATGATCGGGCTCGCCGTCGTGAGCCGCCACGACCCGTCCGGCGGCGGGCGCGAGGATGGGCGCGCCGAACGCGTAGAACCGCTGAGCGGGCTCCGCGGCGAGCAGCGTGCGCCAGTCCCGGACGGCGGAGGTGCGCCGTCGCTCGTCCACGGCCGTGAAGTCGATGGCGTAGGTCTGCCCGAGGAGGTGGGTCCCGTGGCTGGGTACCCGCCGGGCAGGGGTGTTCCTGGCCAGCCAGGTTCCCCGGAACGGCAGCGACAGTACGACCGGTGCCCGGCCAGGATCGGGACGGTACAGGTCCGCCGCTCGCATCGCCTCGACGATCCTGGCGAGCTCGTCGTGTCGCTCCGTGTCTCGTTCTCCGCGCATGCGCCCAGTGTGGTCTGAGGCGATCCGATGCCACGGCACCGTGGCGCGGCGAGTGCACCACGGCGCAGGGGAGGTCGATCGTCATGATCTCCTCCCGGGCGATGTCGGCGACAGATGACCGCATCGTCGTGACGTGCGGCGTCCTACGCGCGATACGGTCGGAAGATCTTCTGGTCGTCGATCCATGACGGGTTGAGGACCTGGTCGCGGATCTCGCCGCGGACGATCCCGAGGAGGAGGTCGGTGGTGAGGAGGTCGTACCGCTGCCACAGATCGCCGTCGCGGTCGGAGATGCGGATCGGGTACCGCTCGGGCGGGACGCCGTCGATGACCTCCCAGTAGAAGGAGACCCCTGCGCCGGTCGACGCCCAGGGCAGGAGCCGGGCCTCCTCGGAGAGGTCGCCGGGTGGGCGCCATGCCTCGTCGACTCGGGCATCTTCCAGGTCGAGCCACACCAGGGCCGACTCGGCGAGGTCGACGTGCCGGTAGCCAGGTCCCGGCGTGGGCCTGAACACCCGGACGTAGTCCAACCACAGCCCGCCGCCTCCGGCAGCGACGAGCGCCCGGTAGTCCGGCGGCACTGGTGCCTGAAGTCGCTCCTCGGCCTGCTGCCAGTCGAACGGCCGGGCAGGCGCGACGAGATGCGCGAGGTTGATCAGCTGCTGCACGCTCGAGTGGGTACTGTCGTCGCGGGCTGGGCCGGTCATCCGACGGGCTGGGAGAGGAGCCGTCCGAAGCCGTCCTCGCTGACGATGGTGATGCCGTGGTCGGCGACCTTACGGGCCTTGCCGGACAGGGAGTCGGGGTCGGCCGCGACAACGAGCGTGACCTTCTTCGTCACGGTCGGGTGCGGGACGAGGCCGACGGCGCGAGCCCGCCGCTCCCAGACGTCGCGCGGTTCGCGCATGGCGCCGTCCCGACCGCTGGGCCGGTGACCAGGGATCGCCGGGCAATTGGCCCGACAGGCTGTTCGGGGTGCGGTGGACGGGGCCGACAGGGCCTCCGGACTCGTCATGTGCGTCCCGCCCCACCCCGCCGCGAGACGGCACGGGTGACGGCGCCCTCCACGGCGGGGACGAGACCTCGGCGCATGAACAGGAGGGCGAGGATCAGTAGTCCGCCATAGGTCGCATATTGCAGGATCGGCCCCAGTGTCGGCGGCAGCTGGGGTTGGCTGCTCACCAGGTTGAGGAGCTGGAGGAGGGTCGAGACGAGCACGGCACCGACGACCCCTCCCCACAGCGTCCCCAGGCCTCCCACCACGGCCATGATCACGTAGGTGAACGACTCGAGCGCGGGGAACGAGTCGGGACTCACGTAGGGCGTGAAGAACGCCGAGAGCCCGCCGGCCAGGCCGGCGTACATCGCCGACAGCGCGAAGATGACGAGCTTGGCGCGCACGACCGGAACGCCCGCCGATTCCGCCGCGGTCTCGCTGCCCGCAAGTGCGCGGATACCACGACCGAAGCGGCTGTCCACGATCCGGTGGGTGACGAACAGGACCAGCGCGAGCAGCCCGAGGGCGAGCAGCACGTAGGGGCGCTGGTCCGCGAACACGGTGCCGCCGACCCCGAACGGTGGGATGCCGCTGATACCGAACGCGCCGCCGAGGAAGTCGAAGGTGCTCATCGCGGTCTGCACCATGAGCAACAGGGCCAACGTCCCGAACGCCAGGTAGTGGCCCCTCAGTCGCAGCAGCGGCACGCCGACCAGGGCGGCGAAGGCGCCGGCGACGAGTGGTGCCGCGACGAGCGCGAGGAGGGGCGGCACCCCCCAACGCGTGGTCGCGACCGCGACCGTGACTGCACCAACTGCGACAAACGCGCCCTGGCCCAGGGAGGCCTGGCCGGCGTACCCCATCAGGAGTGACAGCCCTGTCACGACGATGGCCGCGAGAAGCATGCGCATCAGGAAGGTGAGATCGCCCATCACGAACGGCGCGACGCACCCGGCGACCGCCGCGACGACCACCAACACGTACCTGGGATTGACACGGTCCATCACTTGACCTCCTCCTGTACGAGGGCGCGGCTCCGGATGATCATGATGACCAGCATGAGGAGGAGCGCCATCTCGGTCTGGTATGACCCGTTGAGATAGCCGGCGGTCAGCTGGCCGGCGACGCCGAGACACAGGCCGCCGAGCAGGGTGCGCAGGGGGCTGGTCAGGCCGCCGAAGACGGCGGCCGCGAAGCCGCCGAGGACCAGCGGCAGGTCCGAGTAGAACGAGAGCGGGTTGCTCGGAGCTATGAGGACACCGGCGAGGCCACCGAGGATCCCGGCCAGGCCGAACGCGAGCAACCCCATCTTGCGGACATCGATGCCGACCATCCTCGCCGCGAAGGGATTCGACGCGCTGGCCGTCAGCCCCTTGCCGAGGTAGGAGCGCGAGAAGAACAGGGCCAGAGCAGCGAACGCCACACCCGTCGCTACCACCACGAGCAGGCGCTGACGCTCCACCTCGGCCCCGAGAATGGTCACCGAACCGCGAAGGCCCGGCGGGGTGACGGGGTCCTGACCCCACAGCCAGATGATCGCCGCGGAGACCAGCATGGACGCTCCGAGCGTCACGATCAGCGAGATCAGAGGCGGAGTGCCGCGACGACCGATCGCCAGCAAACCGATGACGAGGCCTAGCACCCCGCTCAACAAGACGGCCGCGATCTCGCCCAGGCCGTGCGGCAGTCGCCCGTCCAACAGGGTGGCGGACGCCATGCCACCGACAATGGCGACCGACCCCTGGGCGAAGTTGACCACGCGCGTGACCCGGTGCACCACGACGATGCCACTGCCGATCAGGGCAAACGACGAGCCCAGGGCGATCCCCGAGATGAGATAGGCGACGAGCTCGGTCATGTGGACACCTCCGTTGTTGCCTGGGCGGTCGGACCCGTCATCATCTCGGCGACGGCGAGGTCGCCGAAGTAGGCCTTGCGCACTGTCTCGCTCTGCGCCAGCTCGACCGACGGTCCGGCCGCGATGATCCGGCCGGCCTCCAGCACCAGGGCGCGCGGGCAGACGTCGAAGGCGAGAGTGACCTCCTGCTCGACCAGGAGGACGGCAGTGCCGCGCTCGCGATTGAGAAAGCGGAGGTGCTCGGCCAGCTCGGCCACCACGAGAGGCGCCAGCCCCAGTGACAGCTCGTCGATCGCCAGGAGGTCCGGACGGGCCATCAAGGCGCGCCCGACGGCCACCATCTGCTGCTGGCCGCCGGAGAGCCGCCCCGCCTTGCGCTTGCGCATGCCGGCGAGGTCCGGCAGCAGGTCGTACACCTCGCCGAGGTCCCGGTTGCGGATCGACCAGCCGCCGAGCAGCAGGTTGTCCTCGACGCTCATGTCGGCGAACATCTGTCGACCCTCCGGCACCTGGGCGATCCGGCCTTCGCAGGCCACGGTCCCGGAGTGCGGCGGAACCAGTCCGCTGATCGCGTTGATGAGCGTCGACTTCCCGGCGCCGTTGGGGCCGACGAGGGCAACCATCTCGCCCGCACCGACCTCGAACGAGACGCCGTCGACGGCGACCGCGGACCCGTAGCGGACCACGAGGTCATCGATCCGTAGCATGCGAGGCTCCTGTTCCGAGATAGGCCTTGATCACCGCCGGGTCGGAGGTGACCTCGGACGGTGTGCCGTCGGCGATCACCCGCCCGAGGTCCAGCACGGTGATGCGCTCGGCGAGCGAGGTGACCAGGCCGACGTCGTGCTCGACCAGCAGGATCGTGGTGCCGTCGCGGCGCAGCTCACCGATCAGCTCGGCGAGCTCCTGCCGCTCCGCGGCGCGCAGCCCCGATGCGGGCTCGTCGAGGAGGAGCACCCTCGGCAACCCCGCGAGCGCGCGGGCGACCTGGAGCCGGCGCTGCTGGCCGAGCGGGAGCCCCTCGGCCGGGCGCGAGGCCCAGTCGAGGAGCCCCACCCGGCTCAGGCAGTCCTCGGCCTGGGCCCGGATCGCCCGCTCCTCCCGCCGTTGTGACGGCAGGCGCAGTGCGGCCGCGACGACGCCCGCCCGGGTGTGTGCGTGTGCGCCCACCATCACGTTGGCCAGCAGGCTCATCCCGGGGAAGACCCGAGCGCCCTGGAACACGATCCCGACACCCCGGCGTGCCCTCGCGTGCGCCGGCAGACGATCGATCCGCCGTCCGGCGAGGCTGATCGTGCCGCTCTCCGCCCGGATGTGACCAGCGATGAGGTTGAACAGTGTCGACTTGCCGGCTCCGTTGGGGCCGATGATGCCGCGCAGCTCGCCCTCCGCCACGGTCAGCGTGACGTCCTGGTTGGCGTAGACGCCGCCGAAGCGGCGCGACACCCGCTCGATCGTGAGCATGGTCTCTCCCGTCATCCTGCCTGCGATCAGCTCGGCAGATCGGTCTGGAACCGCGCCAGCGAGTACTCCGTGGTCTTGAAGTCGCCATCGGTGACCGTGACGATCGCTACCGCGTCGGTGTCGAGGCCGGCGTGGTCGTCGGACGAGAACGTGAACCGGCCGGTGGGCGTGAGCTCGTCGAGGTCCTCCAAGGCGTCGCGCACCTTCTCCCGGTCCGCCGATCCCGCCTTCTCGATGGCGGCGACGAGCAGGTGGACGCCGGTCGCGCCGTCGAAGGCGAACTGGGGCGGGTAGGAGCCGTTGGCCTCGACCCACGGGTCGGCGAAGGCGCCGACGACGTCCTTGAGCGGACCGGCGGGGAGCTCGCGTCCCGGCACTGCGATGCTGCTGGTCATCGTGACGCCCTCGGCCGCCGAGCCGGCGGGCTCGACGTACAGCTGCGACGCCTGGGCTCCCGTCATCAGCAGTGGGATGCCACTGCCTTCCATCTGCTTGGTGATGATCACCGGCGCCGGGCCGGCGCCCCAGACCAGGAACCCGTCGGGAGCGGCAGCCTTCACCTTGGAGACGAGAGGGCTGAAGTCCGTTCCGGTCTGGTCGAAGGCCTCATCGAGGACGACGTCGATGCCGGCCTCCTTCGCCGCGGCGAGGGTCGCCTCGTTGCCGGTCTTGCCGTAGAGGTCGTCACCGACATAGCCGATCGCCAGGGTCTCGTAGCCCTGGTCGGCCAGGTAGTCGACCATCGCCTGGGCGTAGACCTCAGGAATGGCGACACCCGTGAATGCGTAGGGGTTGCTGCCGTCCGCGAACGCACTGACCGGTCCCAACGCCACCGTCGGGAGCTTGTTGGACTCCGCGCTCGGCCCCACGGCTGTCGATGCCGACACGAACGACGACGACAGGATGGCGCTGTAGCTGCGGTCCGCAGCCAGCTGGTTGTACTCCGTGACCGACTGCGGGACATCGGACTTGTCGTCCTTGATGGTGACCTCCAGGTCGCGGCCGAGGACACCTCCTGCCTCGTTGATCGCTTCGACCTCCTGCTCGATGGCTGCCTTGTCTCCCGCGCCCAGGGGTGACAGGAAGCCGGTCAGCGGGATGACTACGCCGATCTTGATCGGGCCGGAGCCCTCTGTGGAGGCGCCGCTGGAGGAGCTGCACGCCGTCAGGCTGAGCACTCCGGCCATGGCGATAACAGCAAGTCGGGACTTGAACATGGTCACCTCTTCATTGAGACGGGCCGAGAAGTCGCGTTATCAGGGTTCCTGTTATCAGGAAGCCTGAAGATGGAGTATGGCCGCGGTCACATGGGCCGTCAAGAGGCCCGTAGAAACTCCTGGATTCGCGCTCAGAACCGGGCAGCCCTTCGGCCAGGGCCACGTTCGGCAAGCTCTTCGACGCCACCCCGTTGACAGCGTGACTACCACACCGCAGACTGCTTAGTCGTCAGGAAACCTGATAACAGGGGCGGTGGTGATGATCAAGTGATGGACCGTGTCAATCCCAGGTACGTGTTGGTGGTCGTCGCGGCGGTCGCCGGGTGCGTCGCGCCGTTCGTGATGGGCGATCTCACCTTCCTGATGCGCATGCTTCTCGCGGCCATCGTCGTGACAGGGCTGTCACTCCTGATGGGGTACGCCGGCCAGGCCTCCCTGGGACAGGGCGCGTTT
Organism: Antribacter soli; assembly: GCF_021568775.1. Classification (GTDB taxonomy): domain Bacteria; phylum Actinomycetota; class Actinomycetes; order Actinomycetales; family Cellulomonadaceae; genus Antribacter; species Antribacter soli. The sequence continues at coordinate 17,274 of NZ_JAKGSG010000024.1, forward strand.
GTCGCAGTTCGTGTGCAGAGCGGCATCACCCGTGCCGTTTCGCGGCGGGGTGGGGCGGGACGCGCATGACGAGTTCGGAGGCCCGGCCGGCCCATGACCGGGACGTGACCCTGCTGTACATCATCAAGCGGGTCGAGCTGGCCGTGCGACAAGCGCTCGACGACGTGGTCGCTGCCGCCGACCTGACCGCCCTGCAGTACACCGCCCTCACCGTGCTGGAACGGCATCCCGGGATGACCTCGGCAGAGCTGGCCAGGAACTCGTTCGTCCGGGCCCAGACGATGGCCGAGATGGTGACCTACCTGCTCGGCCGCGGGCTCGTCACCCGGGAGCGAGACCCGAGCAACCGCAAGCAGTACCTCCTCGCGCTGAGCCGGGAGGGCCAACAGGTCCTCGACAAGCTCTCCGACGACGTGGCCGACATCGAGGCCCGGATGCTCGAGGGCTTCGACCTGGGCCAGACGGAGATCCTCCGCACGTACCTCTCCCGGTGCCAGCACTCGCTGGCCGGGCAGCCACACCGCTGATCCGCCGCAAGCGACAACCACGTGCCAGCGCCGCGTCGGAGCCCAGGTCCCGACGCCCTCCGAGTACAGTGGTGGCGATGTACGGAGACACCGGCACCCACGGGCATGGCTTCTCCGTGCCACGAGACCTACGACGAGTCCTGTCGGGGATCTCACCGGACACTCACCTCGGGACGCTCGTGCCGGGGGCTGTTCCCTCGGCATCCCCCCGCAAGCGGTCGCGACTCGGCGAAACCGCTGGTCAGCGCCCCTCAGACATGTTCAAGGCGTGACCAGGGCGTGAGCATGGAGAAGGAGAACCCCGGACAGGTGCCGGAGCAGGAGCGCGAGCTCGAGGCGGGGGAGCGGGCGATGCCCGAGGAGTCGCCCGCGATGACGCCCGAGGTACAGGGCACCCCCGGCGCGACGCCCGAGGGTTCGTCCGCGATGACGCCCGAGGTACAGGGCACCCCCGGCGCGACGCCCGAGGGTTCGTCCGCGCCCGAGGCAGTGACCGACGTCGGGCAGCGAGCGCCGGGCCGGTGGGCTGCGTTGTGGGGCCTGCTGCGGCCGCGCGGTACGCGCTCAGAGCTCCTCGCGGGCGTGCTGTGCCTCGCGCTCGGGTTCGCGCTGGCGGTGCAGGTGCGCCAGTCCGGGACGGACCAGCTCTCGTCGCTGCGGCAGGACGAGCTCGTCCGCCTCCTCGACGAGGTGACGCAGCGCGCCGAGCAGCTCGACGCCGAGGTCGCGACGCTCGAGGAGGCGCGGGACGACCTGCAGTCCGAGGACGGGCAGGACCAGGCCGCGCTCGAGCTCGCGCAGCAGCGCGCGGAGTTCGAGGGCATCCTGTCGGGCCGGCTGCCGGCCGAGGGGCCGGGGGTGAAGGTCGAGGTCGTGGCCGACGCCGGCACGCTCCAGGCTCAGCAGCTCTTCAACGTCCTGGAGGAGCTGCGCAATGCCGGCGCGGAGGCGATGGAGCTCAACGGGGTCCGGCTCGTGACCAGCAGCTGGTTCGAGGACGCCGACGGGCGGATCGTGCTCGACGGCGAGGTCCTGTCGTCGCCGTACGTGTGGACGGTGATCGGCGACCCGGAGACCGTGGACCGCGCCCTGGAGATCCCGGGTGGCGCTCTGCCGAGCCTGCGGTCCAAGGGAGCGCAGGCCACGACCACGCAGCTCGACCACGTCGTCGTCGACGCCGTGCGGGAGCCTGCCGAGCCTGAGTATGCCCGCCCGGCCGAGGACGCGGGGCAGGGGTGAGGCCTCAGCGGGGTGGTCGTGCCGGGTCCCGGTCACGGGCCATCCTGCCCTGGCTCGGACCTCGGCAGGGCGTGCACCTGCGGAAATCCGGCGTGCGCGCAGGGCTTGACGTGAGTAGTTTTTCGACAGTGCGCTTCACCGATCCCGCCTGGCCGGGGTAGGTTGAGTGGGTTCAGCAACCATCCAAATCCAGCCGAGGAGACCTGATGACGGATCCCACCGCTCACCCTCATCCGGTCAGCGCCGATACCACGGCCAACCTGGGTCGCATCGCGTTCCCGGCGCATGAGGACCATGCCCCGCGCACCGCGCTGAGCCCCGAGGAGGCCGCCGCCGTCGCCGCGCTGCCGCGCCACTCGGCCCTGCTCATCGTGCAGCGTGGTCCCGGTTTCGGCGCGCGCTTCCTGCTCGACACCAACCGGTCCGTCGCGGGCCGCAGCGAGCAGGCCGACATCTTCCTCGACGACGTGACGGTCTCCCGCAAGCACGCCGAGTTCGTGCGCGAGGGCGATGGGTTCGCGGTGCGTGACATCGGCTCGCTCAACGGCACCTACGTCAACCGCGCGCGTATCGACGCCGCGGTGCTCCTGACGGGGGACGAGGTGCAGATCGGCAAGTTCCGGCTGACGTTCCACGCGAGCCCGCAGGCACCCGTCCAGTGGGGCGCGGGGACGCCGACGCCGTGACGGCCGGCGCCGCGCGCGAGCGGGACCGCGGCCGCGCCGACGACCTCGACGATCGCCTCGATCCCGCCGTCGAGCCCTGGCCCCGGGGGATCTCCCGGCAGGCCACGATGCGGATCAGCGACGTCCTGCGGGAGCTCGGCGCCCAGTTCCCGGCCGTCAGCCACTCCAAGCTGCGGTTCCTCGAGGAGCAGGGGCTGATCGAGCCGGTGCGCACCGCCGCCGGCTACCGGCAGTACAGCCCGGCCGACGTCGAGCGGCTGCGTTTCGTCCTCACCGAGCAGCGCGACAGCTACCTCCCGCTCAAGGTCATCAAGGAGCGGCTCGCCGCGATGGACGCGGGGGAGGACGCGGAGCACCCGGCGCCCCGCCTCGCGGGCGACGACGCGCCGGCGCGACGCCGCTGGACAGTCGCGTCGGTCGCGGACGTCACGGGCACCGAGGAGCGGTTCGTCGAGGACCTCGTCAAGGCCGGTCTCCTGGTCCAGGAGGGCGGTGGGCGGCTCGCGCACGGCTCCGTCGACGTGGTGCGGCTCGCGGCAGCCCTCGCGGAGTACGGGATCGAGCCGCGGCACCTGCGCACGTTCCGCACGGGGGCCGACCGGCAGGTCGCGCTCGCCGACCAGGTGGTGGCGCCGTGGCGCAGCCAGCAGTCGGCTGCAGCGCGCGGGCAGGCCGCCACCATGGCGGCCGAGATCGGCGAGCTGTTCGCGCGCCTGCACGCGACCTGGGTGCGCCAGGGCGTCGCGGATCTTGCGTGAGCTCTGGCCCCGGTGCGGTGGGTGACGCGCGCCCGTGGGCGCGTCGGCCGGGTGCGTCGTACGGTGAAACAGTGACGCCGGACGACGTGCCGATGGTCCCTGTGGAGGTCCTCGGCGTGCGCCAGCAGCAGCGTGATCAGGAGATCGTGGTGCTGCTGCTGGACAGCGCCGCAGACCTCGCGGTGCCGATCGTCATCGGTGCCCGGGAGGCGAGTGCCATCGCGATGGCGCAGGCAGGCCTCGCCACACCCCGCCCCATGACGCACGACCTGCTGAGGGACCTCCTCGGCGCCGTCGGCGTGGAGCTCGAGCGCGTCGAGATCGTCGCGCTGGAGAGCGGAATTTATTTCGCCGAGCTGGTGCTGAGCAACGGGGTGCGGCTGGACTCTCGCGCGTCGGACGCGATCGCGCTGGCCGTACGCACCGACAGCCCGGTGCTGTGCTCGGCAGAGATCGTCGCCCTCGCGGGCGTCGAGATCGTCGACGTGGACCAGCAGAAGGAGGTCGAGCGGTTCCGCGACTTCCTGGACCACGTCTCTCCGGAGGACTTCTCCGGGCCGGCAGGGCACGAGTAGCGCCCGGCGCGCGCGACACGCCGAGCGCCGTTCAGGGCAGCGTCGTTGACCTCCCCCAGGGGGCGCCCTAGCGTGGAGACGACACCTCAGGAGGCACAGTGAACACCAGCGGTGAGGTCAGAGCCGAGCGCGGTGCGGTCCCGCACGGCGCCCAGGGTCTCCTCTTCGGCGAGGACCTGACGGAGCAGGACACGTCCACGGGCTACCGCGGCATCACCGCGTGCCGCGTCGCGGGCATCACCTACCGTCAGCTCGACTACTGGGCGCGCACCGGCCTCGTCGAGCCGAGCATCAAGCCGGCCACGGGATCGGGCACGCACCGGCTGTACAGCTTCCGCGACATCCTCGTGCTGAAGGTCGTCAAGCGCCTCCTCGACACCGGCGTCTCTCTGCAGCAGATCCGCACCGCGGTGACGCACCTGCGGGAGCGCGGCGTGGAGGACCTCGCGCAGATCACGCTCATGTCCGACGGCGCGAGCGTCTACGAGTGCACCTCCGCGGACGAGGTCGTGGATCTCGTCCAGGGCGGCCAGGGCGTGTTCGGCATCGCCGTCGGCCGCGTGTGGCGCGAGATCGAGGGCACGCTGTCCGAGATGCCGACGGAGTCCGTGGAGGATCCCGACAGCGGCGAGGTGCTCCCGGAGCTGGCGGGCGACGAGCTCGCCGAACGGCGCCGCACCAAGGCGCGCACCGCGGTGTGACGACGCCCTGGCCTGAGTTCGTGCAGCTCACCTTCCACGGCCACGCCTGCGTCTCCCTGACCGACGGGGAGACGCGGATCGTCGTCGACCCTGGCACGTTCTCCGACACCGAAGAGGCCCTCGTCGGCGCGACCGCCGTCCTCATCACCCATGACCATGCGGACCACGTGGACACGGGTGTCGTGGCGCCGGCACTCCGCGAGACGCCGGGCCTGCAGGTGTGGGCCAGCGGACCGGCAGTGCAGGTCCTTCTGGCAGCCGGCGCCCCGGCCGAGCAGGTGCACGAGGCCGCCCCCGGGCAGGTTCTCGAGATCGGTGGAGCGAGGGTGACCACCGGCGGCGGACAGCACGCGCAGATCCACCCCGAGGTGCCGCGCGCGGTCAACGTGACGTACCTCGTGGAGCTCGGCGGGACGAGCGTCTACCATCCGGGCGACTCGTTCGACACCCCGCCCGCGACCGCTGGTGGCCTCGACGTGCTGCTCACCCCGGTAGCGGCACCGTGGCTGAAGACGGCAGAGGCGATCGACTTCACGCGGGCCGTGCCGGCTCGGGTGGTGATCCCGGTGCACGACGCGCCGTTGTCCGAGATCGGGCACCGGCTCACCGCGAACTGGCTCGACGCTCGCCGCCTCAGCGGAGAGTACGCCTACGCACGGCTGGTCAGGGGCGAGTCCTGGTCGAGCTGACAGGGCCTCGCTGGGCCGAGGGACCTCAGAGCAGCGGGCGCAGCGGCGCGATGAGGGCCTCGCCGATCTGGGCGATCCGCGAGCGCCGTTCCCACTCGGCGATGGTCAGTTCGCGCGCGTTGGACATGTCCATGCGGAACACGTCCTCCATGCGCCCCGCGAGCGCCGGGTCGACGATCTCGAGGTTGACCTCGTAGTTGCCGGTGAGGCTGAGCCGGTCGATGTTCGCGGTGCCGACCGTGGTCCACCGGCCGTCGATGACGGCGGTCTTCGCGTGGATCATGGCTCCCTCGTAGAGGAAGATCCGGACGCCGCCACGCAGGAGCGTGGCGTAGAAGCCGCGGGCGAGCCAGTCGGCGACGACGTGGTTCGAGCGTTCGGGCATCACGACGCGCACGTCGACGCCTCGGCGGGCGGCGGTGAGCAGCGCGGCGAGGATGTCGTGGTCGGGGATGAAGTAGGCCTGCGTGATGTAGACGTGGGAGACGGCCCGGTCGATCGCGTCGAGGTAGATGCCGCGGATCGGGAAGACGAGCTCGGACGGCGCGTTGCGGGCGGCCTTGAGGTGGGGCAGCCAGTCGGTGGAGCCGATGTCGTGCAGCACGGGCAGCTCGGGCCGGCGGTGCCGGTTCCAGAAGTCGACGAACGCGTTGCGCAGCTCCCACACGGCCGGGCCCTGCAGGCGCAGGTGGGTGTCGCGCCACTGGGTGGCGTAGAGGCTGCCGAGGTTGTACCCGCCGACGAACCCGATCTCGTCGTCGACGACGAGGATCTTGCGATGGTCGCGGCCGGAGCGGCGGATGTCGAGCATGAGCAGCCCTGGCCGCAGGGCGGGGAACCGCAGGACGTGCAGCGTCTTGGGGGAGGCCTGCGTCAGGTGCCGCGGGAAACGGAAGAAGGAGTACGGCACCACGAGGTTCGCGAACCCGTCGTAGATGATGTAGACCTTCACGCCGCGGGCGGCGGCGTCGATCAGTGCCTGCTTGAACTCCTGCCCGACCGCGTCGTCCTTCCAGATGTATGTCTCGAGCATCACGGTGTGCTGGGCGCCGCGTACGGCCTCCAGCATCGCGGCGTAGAGGTCGGCACCGAAGGTGTAGACCGTGGTCTCGGTGTCGCCGACCTGCTCGGTGAGCGGCTTCTCCGTCGGGAAGCGCGACGTGAGCGGGTGCATGCGCCGTCGGACCTTGTCGGTGACCGTCAGGGCCGCGGCCGCGAGGAGCGGGACTGCTGCCATCGCGATCGCCGCCCGTGTCGCGATGGTACGTACGGAGCGGACCGTCTCGGGGGAGACGTTGAGGCTGAGCCCTGGCAGGAGTCGCGACTGCACGGGTCTCACGGTACCGGGTCGCCCGCGGGTTGCCTCGGCATCGCGGGGTCCGTCAGCGCGCCGCTCAGCGGGTGCGCGCGGATGGCAGCCGCGAGCTCACCCTCGATCCGGTCCAGGTAGACGCCCGTCGTCGCGATCGACGCGTGCCCGAGCAGCTCCGCCACGACCTTGACGTCCCAGCCTTCCGCGACGAGCAACGTCGCCGTCGTGTGCCGCAGCGCGTGCGGGGTTGCCTCCCGCCGGTACGTCGCGGGCATGCGGTCCACGGCCCGGCGCAGCAGGCCGCGCACGGCCTGCGTGTCGATGCGCCGCCCGCGCCAGCTCAGGAGCAGCGCCCGCTGGGTGTCCGCGTCGTCCGGCCGGCGCGCGGCCAGCTCGGGCCGCAGGCGCTCCAGGTAGTCCTCCAGCGCCCGGGCGAGGGGCGGGCTCAGCGTCACCGTGCGGGGCGTGCCGCCCTTCCCGTGGATCCGCCACCGGGTCTCGCCGGGCTCTCGGATCAGGTCCGCGACGTCGGCCCGCGCCAGCTCCGACACGCGTGGTCCCAGTACGAGCAGCAGCGCCACCACCAGCCGGTCGCGCAGCGCGAGGTCCTGGTCGGGCCGCACGGCTTCGCTGCCCGCGGATCCCTTGGGTCGCCTCTGGCCTGCGCTCGCAGGCTCGCTCCGGCCACCGGCTCCAGGACCCGTCGCCCCGGGCGCGGCCGCCTCGAGCAGCGAGCGTGCCGCGCTGGCCGACAGCGCGGTGCGGGCGGTGCGAAGCCCGCCGCGCACCTTGGCCGGGGGAGCGGCCCACTGCATGGGGTCCGCCTGGACCCAGCACTCGCGGGCGGCGTGCGAGAAGAACCGGCTCACCGACTGGCGGAAGCGGTTGACGGTCGCCGTGGTGCGCCCGGGGCCGGGTTTGCGGCCAGGGTCGGTGTACCGGGCGTCGGGCGCCGACTGGTACCGGACGAGCAGGTGGTCGACGTCGGTGCCGGTCACGTCGTCCAGGACCCGGTCACCGCCGGCGAGGCGGGCGAACTCTGCGACGTCGCGCGCGTAGCTGCGGCCGGTGGTGGGGGACAGGACGCCCCGCAGCGTCTCTACCTCCACCGACGCGAGGTAGCGGCGGACCGCCTCTGCGACGGTGAGGCGGTCGAGACGCGGGGGAGCGACCATCGGAATCCTCTTCTCCTTGTGCGGCCTGGGCGGACGTACTGGTCAGAGCGTACGAGTCACCACTGACACGAGCGGGACGTTCGCGCAGGTCAGAGGCTCGTGAGGCGACCTGGAGCGATGCTGGGCGCAGGGGGAGCGTTTGACCGTTGTGTTGCGCTATACACCATTGTATAGAACGCGCGTTCGGTCGCGGTGGTGAGGTCGTTTCGTCAGTGGCCGCCGACCCGGTACCAGAGCTCGTGCCATGTTCGCCGACATGCCGGGGCGCGTTCCGTCGTCGGACGCCCGAACCTGGGACGATCGTCACGAGAGCGACATCATGACCATTGCGGTCGACGCGACGACGAAGGGGTGCGAGATGGCTGCGAGGTTGGGCAGGCGGGCATGGATGCTGGTGTGGGGCGCCGTAGCCGTCGTGGCGGCGGCCGTGCTGACGATCCCGACGAGCGGGACGCCCTGCGTGGTCGCGTCGGACGACTGCGTCGCCGAGGCCGTCAGCCTCGTCGGGATGCCGACGAACTGGTCGGTGTTCGGGATCGTCGTCGTGCTGGCGCTCGGGGGCATCTACCTCACGCTGCACCGCAAGACGAAGACGACGCGGGCCAAGGCCGCGGACTGACGCCCGGGGAGGGCGGCTCCAGGGCCGGCTCCAGGGCTCTCTCCGAGTCGTAATGACATAATGTGCATTATCGGTGGAGAGTGTGAGGTGCGACGGCTCGCTCAGACCACGTCCCCGCGGCGATGCGGCCCGGGTCGTGACTCGAGAATCCGGGCGGCTCGGAGCAGGTCCGAGCGAACCGCGGCAGGGGCGAGCGCCCGCAGCACCGCCCGGACCGGCAGCCAGCAGGGAGTGCTGTCGATGTCGATGGCGACCCGGAGCATCGTGACCTCCGGTTCGCCGTCGACCGGCTCGAAGCCGAGAGTGAGCCGCGCACTCAGCCCGTGCCACGTCCCGACCTCGCTCCATGAACCGGCCTCGCCGGCCTCGCCCGGCGGCATCATGGCGACGATCTCCATCCGGGGGTTGGCCCCCACCGCCGTCCGGTCCACCCACCGGGTGCCGGCCCGGGGTGACCCGCCGTCGACCAGGTGGATCGCCCGCAGGCTCGACTGCCACTCGGGTCGGTGTCGCGGGTCGGAAAGGTAGTCGAAGACGTGTCGTGGCGGTGCGGCGATGACCACCGAGAAGCTCGCCGTCACTCGCGTGGCACCCTGGTGGTGATCACTTCGCCTGGTTGATGCGGACCATGTTGCCCGCGGGGTCCCGGAAGGCGCAGTCCCGCACCCCGTAGTCCTGGTCCACCGGCTCCTGGACGACCTCGGCGCCGGCGGCCGCGATCCGCTCGAAGGTTGCGTCGAGGTCCTTGGTCGACAGCACGATGCTTGCGTACGTGCCCTTGGCCATCATCTCGGTGATGGTGCGGCGCTCGTCGTCGGTGATGCCCGGGTCTGCGGCCGGCGGGTGCAGGACGATGGATGCAGGCTCGCCGACGGGACCGACCGTGATCCAGCGCATCCCGCCGTACCCGACATCGTTGCGGACCTCGAAGCCGAGGACGTCGCGGTAGAACGCGATGGCGGCGTCGGGGTCGTCCTGCGGGAGGAACGTGTGGTGAATGGTGATGTCCATGGCACTCACGCTACGGGCGACGCCGAGGTCCGTGCTTCTCGATTCCTGACCGGTCGGGTCACCTTCTTCGCCTCGCACGACGGGATCCCCGCGGTCGCGCTCGTCTGTTCACGGCGGTAGGCGCTGGGTGACATGCCGACCAGCTCGGTGAAGCGCGTGCTGAACGTACCCAGCGACGAGCAGCCGACCGTGAAGCAGACCTCGGTGACGCTGAGGTCTCCCCGCCGCAGCAGCGTCATCGCGCGCTCGATGCGCCGCGTCATGAGGTAGCTGTACGGCGACTCACCGTAGGCGAGCCGGAACTGGCGGCTGAGGTGCCCGGCCGACATGTGCGCGTCGCGGGCGAGCGCCTCGACGTCCAGCGGCTGTGCGTACTCCCGGTCGATCCGGTCGCGGACGCGGCGCAGCCGCGCGAGGTCGCGCAGGTGCTGCGTCTCGGCTGGACTGCTGGTCACCCTCGCGATCGTGCCACCTCGCACCCGAGTTTGCCCAGCGCCGCAGAGCGTCCCGCTCCCCCAGGCCGATCGAGTGCTCGTCGCGCGTCCAGGCCCGGACCGGCCTGGGTCGTCCGGCCTCGGCCTGCGTGTGCCAGGTCACGATCGTGCAACCATCGACCGGGGCCCTGCAACGTTGTGACCTGCCGGCACGTGTACGTGGGCATGAGGAACAACACCGGCTGGTTCGACACCGCCGTCGAGACGTCGCACCGTCAGGGCGACACCGTCAGCACACCGCTGTGGGCGCCGCTCCTTGTGGCCGCAGGCGGGCTTCTGGGCCTGCTCGTGGCGGCAGCCGCGGGCGTCGCCCAGGTGGTGACCGTCGCAGTGGCGATGGTCTGAGCGGATTCACGACGGGCCCGGGGGCCCCGGGCGGCGCCGGGGGGGGTTGGGCGGGGCCCGGCAGGCGG